>JAJDDW010000058.1 GCA_029260115.1 Phycisphaerae bacterium
TGAACGCTCGTATCGACTTGCAAAGCGTACTAGGGCAAGGGACGCGTATTACCCTGCGCATCCCGGCGAAAAAGTGACGAGGGCTTGATTCTTGTGTAGTGGCCCTCGTCGCTAGGATCGTCCGGCGTCCTGCAAGTCTCAACGTCATTGTTAAAACAGATGAGTACGCATGGAAGCTTGTTATAAGATCACGCGACGATGTCTGGAAGTTTGCTTGGTGGTGAACAATCCTGCGATGGTGGTCACCAAGGGGTTTTTGGTGGTGCGGGATGCGGACCTTCTTGCGAAATGAAATGATCGTGCGGGGGGCCTGGTGAATATTAGTATTCCATTTGCCGACGCCGCGCAGGCCAAGCTTATCGAGCCTCAGGCTCCGCCACTTCAGCGGCGCTATGAGGCCATTCGAGAGCTTAGAGCAGCTGGCGTTCCTGTCGGGGTGATAGTCTCGCCCATGATTCCCGGCTTGACGGATTACTAAATTCCTGAAATTTTAGAGAGATCCGCCCATGCTGGCGCGCGACTTGCAACGCAAACCGCATTACGTTTGCCCGGCGGCGTCGAATCCGTTGTTTTGAACAGGCTGGCTGAGGTGATGCTTGGTCGGGTTAAGAAAATACGAGTCGGCTTCGCGATATACGCGGTAGCCTAGCTTAGTGATTCGCATATGGGAGAGCGGATGAAAGGGGCCGGTCCTTATTGGGATCGCGTCCGCGATCTGTTCGAGCTGTATCGAAAACGACTCGGCGTAGCTCAGGATTACGAAACAAGGGCTGCAGTTGAGGTGGAGAGATTGGGGGCAGTGGGCGAAGGATCGCAGATGATGTTGAATTTTACCTATAATAGTTAACTCTATCGTTTCAGCTTGCACAATCGAGTGGGTTTTCTTAAGTTAGAGAATTTCTTGGATATAACTGTTGCTAGGCGACGATGCCGGGTTAGAGTGTTGGCAGTACATGGGCGTGAACTGACCACTATGAACCTATTAAATAACATGCTCGGAAAAGTCGCTTTCGCTTCACGGAGTTTGGTGGGTGGCGCCCGCTTAGTGCGCAACGGTCGACCTATCGCTGGGCTGATAGGCAAATTCACGGCCTCGATGGTCATAGTCGGGGCCTCGAGCGTTTCATTCGCTCAGGAAAGCAAGGTCTCCTGTCAGACTTGTCACACTAAGCAAGGAGGCGAATTGGGCACTTCAGTGCATCACAGCTTAGCTTGCCAAGAATGTCATAGCGGCGAAGACGCTTTCATGATGGCGAAAAACGACTTAGCGAAATTTCTCTCTCGCTCAGCCGATAGCCAGCTTATCTTCGATCATGGTAAGAGCTTTTTAGGTAAACCTTCTCGTAAAGAAGTCCCGGAGCGATGTGGAACGTGCCATGCGGATGTAGCGAGAATGAATCCTTACGGATTGCACACGGATCAATTGGCCCGCTATTGGACCAGTGGCCATGGTAAGGCGCTTAGGGATGAAGGGAATGAGAAGGTCGCGGTATGTATAGATTGCCATGGATCGCACAATATTAAAACCGGACATGATCCGGAGAGTAAGACCTATCCGTTGAACGTGCCCGATACTTGTTCATCCTGCCATGCCGACAAGGACTTGATGGCTGAGGCTGGCTTACCGGTAGAGGTTGTATCCGAATATCGCGACAGCGTGCACGGCAAGTTGTTGTATGAGCAGGGTGATACTGGCGCACCGACATGTGCGACTTGCCACGGTAATCACTCTGCGATTCCCCCGGGTTTCTCAACCATCGGTGCAGTTTGTGGGCAATGTCATCAGCATGAATCCAGTATGTTTGCCACGAGCATTCATGCCACGCTGGATGGGCACAAGGGTTGCGTGCAGTGCCATGGCGGCGGGGCGGATCGCCATTTTCATCATATAGAGCGCATTACGAAACCGCCGGGCATTCTTATTGAACGGTACGCTCATCTACTAGAATCAAAGCCTGATCCCACGGCAGCGCAAGTCGCGGAGGCGATTAATCCAAGCCCGAAGCAGATCATTAATCATGCGCTAGCGACATGCATGGATTGCCATGAGGAGTTAGAAGACGACGAGAGTCTGCCCAAGCTGTTCAAGCTATTGGATGATATCGCTGCTGCAGAGTTGCAGTATGTGGAAACGGCCAATCGATTAGAGCATGTGGGTCAGGGCGTGCTACTGGTGGAGAATCAGCGTTTTCTTTTTGAGGCCGCCAAGACGCACTTGATCGCGCTAGCCCCTACACAACATACCCTGAATAACGAAAAAGTGGCTGAAAAAGTGGCAGCTATGAATGATGTATGTGCGCAAGTGAACGGGCAGCTTGACGAGTTAGAAGCTGGTCTCACGATGAGATACAAGCTTCTTGCCCCCATATGGATTTTCGCGGTCCTATTTTCGATCGCGATTTATGCAAAATATAAACAGCTTAAAGGTCAGTGGGTAAAGCCGCTAAAGTAGATATTATCCAAGGTTGTCTGATGCCAAGTAATATGAACAAACCACCTTCACGACGTGGCTTTCTGGATTGGATTGTCGCCCTCGGCACCATGATCACGACCGTCGCGGTATCGATACCGGGCTTGATGTACCTTTGGCCCGCTGCCAAGGGTGGTGGCGATGAAAATGTCGAAGTAGAAGGTGCCAGCAAGATGGCAACTGGCCAGGGCAAGACTATTCAAGTAGGTAGCCAAGCCGTAGTTGTGGTGCGCCATCGCAGTGGATTCAAAGCGTTTTCAGCGGTATGTACGCACTTGGGGTGCTTGGTCAAGTGGGATCAATCCGCCAAGGCGTTCCTTTGTCCGTGTCACGCAGCAATCTTCGATGAAAATGGTAAAGTTGTTTCCGGGCCACCTCCAGCCCCGCTGCCGGAGTTTGTGGTTAAGGAAATCGGCGACAAGATATTTGTGTCTGCTACGTAAATGGTACGCTTCGTGATATAAGCGGACGATGTGTGCAGTGACATTGGCTGATCCGTACAAAGTGAATATACGATGGGTTTGGGTAAGACAGTCAAGCAATTCTTCGATGATCGGTATGATACTAAATTAGCCGGGGAACTAATCTCCAAGCAGGCATTCAAACGCCTGCCGCCTCATACCGGTTGGCTACACGTATTAGGTAGTTTGTCGTTGCTGCTGTTTATCAGTCAAACAATTACCGGCATTATGCTGCTCATTTATTATAGGCCAACTCCAGAGGCGGCGCATAAGTCCATTCAATTCATCACAGCAGAGGTTCAGTTTGGCTGGTTGTATCGTCAGATTCACGCCTGGGGTGCGTCGATAATGATTCTCGCGGTTATCTTACACATGACGCGCACCTATTTTATGGGCGCGTACAAGAAACCAAGAGAGCTTACTTGGGTTACAGGGGTCATTCTTTTTATCCTCACGATCACGTTTGGCTTCACGGGTTATTTGTTACCGTGGAACCAGATTGCGTTTTGGGCGACGACGGTTGGCACGGAGTCAGCCAATAAGGTTCCCGTGATCGGCGATTGGTTACAGTATTTTCTTCGCGGTGGCGATGCTGTCACTGGCGAGACGCTATCACGATTTTTCGTCGTACACGTTATTATTCTACCTTGGGCGTTAACGGGCGTTATCGTTGTCCATCTTTTTCTGATGCGCATGAGTAACTTAGCTACGTTAGAACGTGTTGGCGAAGAGGCGCCGCTAAAACCCGAACACGGCATCCCGTTCTTCCCCGTACATGTTGCTAAGGAAGGCGTCGTCGTGATGATGATGCTTGCGGTGTTGGTGACATTGTCTGTGGTATCACCGTGGGAAATTGGCGAGCCTGCTAACGCGCTAGAGACTCCGCCGCACATTAAACCAGAATGGTATTTCTTACCGTCTTATCAGCTACTGAAATACTTCGAAGGCCCCTATGGCGCACTCATGGGCATCATTGGATGCTCAGTCCCGTTCGTACTATTACTACTTTGGCCATTTCTCGACCGAGGCAAGGAAAGGCATCCTAAGAAGCGTCCCATCGCAGTGGTCTTTGGATTATTCGGTTTGCTCGGCGCGATGTTCCTCGGATATCTCGGGCATATATCCGAGACCGACCAGTCATTTTTTGGCAAGCGATATCATATTACGCTAAAAGGTTGGCCAGAGCCGATAGACGATTCTACGGATGCCGCGCCGCCGACACATTAGCGCATGTGACAAGCATATTCAGCGAGCCGCATGCTTGAGCTTGCGCGGTGTTTAGAAGTAATGTACGAACAAATGTACTAGAGACCATACTCTCAATAATTGATTGCTCTAGCATCATTGTCCGGTAGGTGTACCACTTCGGACTATAATCGTGGCAATAGAATCAAAGTATCTTACACAAAACCTGCGAAGTCGAACACACTGGCTCCGGAATAGATCTTGACGAAATTGGTTGTTCAGAAATTACTATCCGCAAATCGACTGTGACAATCTTTTGGTTACAGTGAGGCCATGAACGCTGCTAGATCGACGAGTTCCTGATCCGAAAGGCTAAACTTTCCCCCAGCGTGAGGGTCGCCGCCTCGCAATACTTCATCAGTGACCGACGTTGCAACACCGATTACCGTAGGTGCGTCGAGTGCGCAGCCGCCAATACCGTCCGCACAGTGGCACGCGCCGCAATTGTTAACCGTAAAAATGTCTTGACCGGCAACAGCATCGCCGACGAGGCTATCAAGATCGACAACGCCCCCCCCATTGTCTGCACCATCGGTATCATCAGTTGCATCCTCATCTACCGAGTTGTCGACATCCTCAACGCCCGCGACCGTATTGACGACATCTGTCACAAATAAATCGACCGCCGTTCGACCCGCAGCTGAAGCTACCTGAAACAAAACGTCTTCGTAATTCGTGCCGCAGCCAGGCAGGGCTACAAACCCCAGCGGAAGACACAAGAGCCCTACGCACATACATGTTGGTTTCATTGGTAAGTTTCGCATCAGCCATTCACTCCACGCATAAAGTTAATCATCGCCAGTTAGTTGTGTTCGCAGCAGCATACCTTCGCCAAAATGAGGGTCATGGCAACGGGTGCAGTTTTGTACGTTGTCACCACTGTGTGCCTCTTCGCTCAAATCTTCCGGTTCATCGTGACATCCGATGCACGTTTCAAAAACTGTTAGTTTTAGCAGCGTGGGGTGCATGCTACGGTGCATATCGTGGCATGTGATGCAAGCACCTTCCATAACCGGTGCATGGCCAACATTTTCTGAAAAATATTTCGCATGACAATCGCGACAGACATTTAGCAGGGCTTCGTCTTCACGCGGCTTCATTTGGTCTTCTTGGGCATGACAGACCAGACATTGGTGCTTGATAAACGGCGGGTGGGTAGATATATAATCACTATTGGCTACCGCTAGGCCTTTGGCGGGCATGGTTGCGGGTAAGCCATCGGCTGTAACTAATATAGGCGCGGATTCGTCAGGAATTTCAAAGAACCAGTGCGAAAGTTTATCGCGGGTGCTCGTAGAACAGCCCCACAATACCAATACACCCATCCCGCAAGCCCATGTAACCTTGCGCATAGTTGATCCCACCTCTCGTTCGTCGCTGCGTGCCAGTCACATCTCGACGCGAATTACACAATATCCACGCGCCATCAAACTTCAAGAGGCTAACGTGCCTCATTCTAGGATTTAACATATTTTTTTTACTGTCACGTAAGCGACCCCTTGGCCGACTAAATAAAATAGTTGCTTTTTTTAATCTTGCTACCATGGGTGCAATCGTTTATAGAACATCTGGTTTATTTTGGCAAAGGCGTGGAAGCCATGAGAGACGTGCGATGATAGGCGCAGCCATCACACGAGTGCCCCCCCTGTTCATCTCCGCAGCCTTCGTGCTGGCGGGGACTTTGGGCAGCGCCATCGCCGATCCAGACAAAGCCAAGCAAGAGGAATCTGGCGGTTTACTTACCCTCGATTATGGCGACATCTATCTCGAATTAGAATCCGAGTTTTCCTATACCGACGTCCAATCCCGCAGCCAGCGTTTCCCATTCAAACGAAGTCAGACCAATCGCGAATGGCGCTTCGAAGAGCGATTCGGCTTAACCCTTGGCGGCACGGTGGTAGACGCCAAATTTCTCACTTATCGTGCGGACCTGAGTTTTGGACTAGCCCAGGATCATTTCGAAGAGAGTACCAATTTCGATCACCAATCGGAAACTGATCGAGGCTATTTGCTTGAATATGACGCGCGCGTAAATATTTTCCCAGGCGGCGCTTTCTCAGGTTCAGTCTATGGCCTGCGCCGCGACGACCGTATCAACCGCCGATTTCAGCCGACCTTAACCGAAAATCGCACCGGTTTTGGAACCAGTTGGGTTTTTGCGCACGATACCATCCCGATGGAGTTGACTTACGATTTCACCCACACCGACCGCCGGGGAAATCGCGAACGTCGAGACGATGAAGAGTTTACCGATAGCACACTACATTACAACTTGGATTGGCACATTGATGAGCATCGCGTTTTCAAACTTTCTTACGATCATTCCGATAGCCAGCAGCGGTTTCAGGGGACCAGCTTGCGGTTTGAAACGACACGCGACCTGATCATCGCAGACCACGAGCTAGCCTTTGGCGAGCAAGATCAACACACACTACGCACCCGATTTCGATGGCAGGAAGAAAGCGGCGATTTCGCAAGAGATATTTTCGAGATTGGCCCGCAATTGTCCCTTTCGCATTCCGACACGTTTCAAACTAGCTATAAATACCAGTTTAACCGAGAGCGATATGCCGGGCTGGACGTGGAAACGCAGCGGGTAGATTTCCAAGCGGTGCATCAGTTATATAGCAATTTGACGACGACGATTGATGCATTCGCGCTTTATGAAGACGTGGAAGATGACATTAACACGACACAATACGGCGCTTCGGTCGACTGGCAATACAACCGCAATAATCGCTTTGGCCAACTTCGGGCAAATCTTGCCCTCGCTTATGACACCGAGGAAGTAGACAGTGACGAGGGACGTAGGTTGGTGCTCGATGAGTCAGGCACCTTTCGCGACCCTATCCCCATCACGTTGCGAAATCGCAATGTCGACCTAGCGAGTGTGGTGGTCACCGATACGGGCAATCGTCGTATCTTTATAGCGGGCGTAGACTACGTCGTTTTTCATCAAGGAAATGTGACACGCATCGCTCGCGTTCGGACCGGCTTAATTGCTGACGGTGACACTGTATGGGTTGATTATCTCTTCCGCACCCCGGCCCACGGGCAGCTCGACACCGTCCGCGTAGATTTCAGCATAGAACAAAAATTCGCCAATGGCATGACACCGTACTATCGTCTTTCTTATCGAAACCAAGAGGATGATGTTTCCTTTGGTTTTGCGCGGCGCGCTGATCGCACCAATCACCACCGCCTGGGTGTTAGATACGAAAAAAAGAAATATTCCTTAGATGTCGAGTACGAAATTTTTGACGATACGATCGAGCCATACGACGCTTTTCACGTCAATGGTCTATACCACATAGTGCAATCATCCGCTCGATCAATCGATATATCGAGTCGATTCTCCAGGCTGTTGTTTGAAGGTGGCTTCGACAATCGCAACGTGACTTTGGTCGACGTTCAGCTCGACCACCATCTTCGTCTTAGCGACGCCGTTTCCCTAGTTAAGCGACTAGGCTATCGCTACGAAAGAGATTCCAGCCGAGGCATTACCCAGGCTTGGGATGTGTCAGCCGGTTTAGATTTTGAGATTGGCCAATTGTCCGGCGAACTCGTACTCGAATACGACCGGCTAGGCCTGCCTGAATCTGAAGAAGATGATTACGGTGTGTTTTTCAGAGTGAGAAGAGAGTTTCCAGATGCCTTGCTTCGATAAGCGAATTATGACAGTATCACTATTTGGGTGCCTTATGTTTGGCACTATAGCTAGTGGCTGCGCACGCCCTGCCGGCATCGTCTTCCCCGCGATCGAATCACCGAAGTCTTGGCCCACACCCCCACAGCAATCGCGCATACAATACGTCGGCGCCATCGCTGACAGCGACGATTTACAAGCGTCACAAAGTGGCTGGGAAGCTTTCCAATCAGGTTTGCGCGGACCTAGACCTCCGATTCGATTATCAGGCCCGCACGGATTAGCAATAGGCCAAGATGGATGGCTCGCCGTCGCAGATGTCTCAGCCGCTGCGGTTCATCTGATAAATATCAACACCCGCTCTCATCGCATCATCGCCGGCTGGGAGGATCAGCGTTTTGCCGCACCCGTAGGTACCGCTTGGGTCGGTCAGCGACTTTTCGTGACGGACGCCGGGCGACATGAAGTCATCGAAATGAATACCATGGGCATTGTGAATCGTCACTTTGGCATCGACGATTTACGGCGTCCGGTAGGCATCACTTATTCTCAAACCAATCAGCGATTATATGTAGTAGACGGCAACGCACATCGGTTAGCCGTGTTCACCGTCGAAGGTCAATTGGAAAAATTCATCGGCCAACGCGGCAGTGCGCCGGGTGAGTTTAACTACCCTTCGCATATCACCTCCACTCTCGATAGGATATTGGTCGCCGATAGCGGAAACTTTCGCGCGCAGTGGCTTGATTTTGACGGGCACTGCCAGCAGGTGATTGGGCAAAAGGGTGACGGCGCGGGCGATCTTTCTTTGCCTAAGGGAGTAGCGGTCGATAGCGATGGTCACATTTACGTTGTCGATGCACACTTTGAAAATGTGCAAATTTTCAACGATCAGGGTCAATTGCTATTAGCCTGGGGCGAAGAAGGCCGTAATGTCGGCGAGTTTATCTTGCCAGCAGGGATTGCGATCGATAGCTTAGATCGCATATGGATCGCCGATGCCGGCAACCGCCGCATTCAGGTCTTTCAATATATGAAGGCTAAATCATGAGGCGACAAATAATTACAATATGCGGCTTAACCATCCTCAGCTTATTGACGATGCCACCGCGTTCACGAGCCGACGAATCCGTTGTGAACTCTCCGCACGACTTATCCGCTCGCGGGCCCGGACCGGTCCGCGCGATTCACGAAAACGAAATCTGTATTTTTTGTCATACGCCGCATAACGGAGCGCCGCAAACACCACTATGGAATCGCGAAAATCCACGCACGCATTATCGCATCTATCGTAGCTCCACCGTCGACGCCCGCATCGATCAGCCAACCGGACCATCCAAGATGTGTCTTAGTTGTCATGACGGTTCGATGGCACTTGGCAACGTACTCTCTCGCCCTTTAACGCACCCGATCATGATGACCGCCCGCACCATCCCCCCAGGCACCGCTGACCTGAGCAACGATCTTTCTGACGATCATCCCATCGGATTTCGCTACGATCGCGCGTTATCAAATGCCGATCCGCAGATTCGGCCGCCCGAGGTAATCAGTGCTACGCTACCTCTCGGCGTGCACCAAGAAATGCACTGCACCACATGCCACGACCCGCATAACAATGAACGTGGCGATTTTCTGCGCATCTCAGATCAAATGTCTACCATGTGTATCACCTGCCACGATCTCAAAGGCTGGTCTCACGCCTCTCATGCCAACAGCGGAAAACGCACCACCGGACGAACAGTTGATCCGACTGAACGATTAAAATACGCCACCGTCGCAGACAATGGCTGTATCAATTGCCACAAAATTCATTCTGCTAATGAACGTGAGCGGTTGCTTCGATTTCGCCGCGAGGAAGATGGCTGTCTGAACTGCCATAGCGGCACCGTGGCCAGTTTCAACATCGCATCCGACATTCGCAAGCGTTCTAGCCATGATCCCACAAGACGCACTAAAGTGCATGATCCAGTCGAAAATGCGTTGACCATGCGTCGCCATAGCGAATGTGCCGACTGCCACAATCCCCACGCCGCTGCTCCCAACCCCATTGGCCTGGTCCGCGGCACGCTCGGCCCGCTCGTCAAAGGACCAAACCTACGCGTGTCCGGCATTACCATCAGCGGACGAGAAATCGATCACAGTAACTTTACCTATGAGATGTGCCTAAAGTGTCACGCGGACGGCGTCGCCAGGCCACGATTGACCACTACGCGCCAGGTCAGTCAAACCAACACACGACTCGAATTCCAAACGTCCAATCCGTCGTTTCATCCCATAGCCGGACCTCGACGTAATGCTGACGTGGTAAGTTTGCTATCGCCGCTACGCGTAGGCAGTGTCATCACCTGTACCGACTGCCACAACAGCGACACTGCTCGAGCCTTTGGCGGGTCTGGACCAAACGGCCCCCACGGTTCTATTTTTGAGCCGCTGCTAGCACGAAATTACAGCACCGACGACTTCACCACGGAAAGCGCCCAGGCCTACGCACTATGTTATGGCTGTCACAATCGAGACAGTATTTTAGGGGACGACAGTTTCTCCAGGCATCGTCGTCACATCGTCGACATACGCACGCCGTGCAGTGCTTGTCATGACGCCCATGGTATATACCGCGGGCAAGGAAATAGCGTCAATCACGGCAGTTTGATTAACTTTGATATGTCAATCGTGCAATCCGCAGATTCACCAGCCGGAAGACGCATTGCCTATGAAGACACCGGCAGACTAGCGGGAAATTGCACGCTCACCTGTCACGGATTTACCCATGTGTCGCTACCTTATTCAAACGCCGGGCCACGAAAAACAGCGTTGAAATCGGGTAAAATTTCACGAGGAGGACGACGATGATCGGTGCGAAAGTTCTTCTGGTCAGTGCTGCTGTGATGTGCTTAGCGCTCACGGGCCTCGCATCATCAGGTATCGAAGGGTCCAAGCACGACTTTAGTAGTCAAGATTGGTCGGGGGGCGATAAGTGCGCCGC
The DNA here is from genome assembly GCA_029260115.1 of Phycisphaerae bacterium. Lineage (GTDB taxonomy): Bacteria > Planctomycetota > Phycisphaerae > UBA1845 > UBA1845 > JAJRPG01. The sequence continues at coordinate 10,806 of JAJDDW010000058.1, forward strand.
ATGTCACGTAACGAAAAAAGAGGACGCCCCCAGCAATGCGCCGCTGTGGAATCCTAAGGCGGACTTAAAAAAACGATTCAATCATCAGGACAATCAAGTAAGCCGATCAGGTGACGGCACACGCATTTGCCTACAATGTCACGACGGCACGATAGCTAAACCCATCGTTCCGGGTGTCAAGACTACGCGATTTGTACACACTAAACACCCACAAACATTCACCACGGGTCATGGACGAAGCGACCATCCGGTAGGTGTCATCTATCCGGCATTCAGCGACAAATTCCATCCGACCACTACGGTGCTATCTAAAGGAACCGTTTTACTACCCCACGGACGAGTTGAGTGTACATCCTGCCACGATCCGCATAATCAATCCGACGCCCCTTACATGCTCGTCCAAAGCAACGCCCGCAGCGCACTGTGTCTAACATGCCACAAAAAGTAATCATCAATTCGGTATTTACCAACGAACGCCATTCTCAATTCTTCCCCGAGCCGCGGGCTTCAGCCCGTGCGGACGCTCGAATGTTAACGAGTCTCAATAAGCTATCCACGTACGAGAAGCCAACACTAAATGCAATGATGTTAGGAATTGTGCTATGTAGCATGTGCGTCGGCTGCGCCTCGCAATCACCCACAATGAAGCCCGTATACTTCCCCGTGCCACCAGCTGCGCCGCACGTAGTACACTTGAAATCGTTTAACCATCTTCATGATCTAATCGCGCCACAATTATCTTGGGTCGAAAAAATTCGTGGCGGGTTAGCAAGCCCTTTCGTAGCCGCCCCAGCTGGAATCGCCTATCACGACCAACACCTATACATCTGCGATACAGGCCAAGGTTGTGTACATGATTGGAATCTAAATACGGGGAAAGCCTCTCGCTTTGGGGATAGCGGACCCGCCACCCTAGAGTCTCCCGTCGCCGTTGCCATTGACATAAGCAACAAAGTCTACATAGCTGATACTAGCCGAGGCGAGGTTGTCATCTTCAACCAATCGGGAGAGATAGCCAATCGTCTAAAACCCGGTGACGGTTTGTCGATGAAACCAACCGCCCTAGCCGTTCGGGCAGGAAAAGTATACGTAGCTGACATCGTCACCCATCGAATCCTCATATTTGATGCCACGACAGGTAATTTAGACACGAGTATCGGCCGCACAGGAAACGAACTTGGTGAGTTTTACTTCCCCTTGGGCGTAGCCATCACCAACGATGGCCAGCTATTGGTGACCGATTCAATGAATGGCCGAGTCCAACGCTTCGACGATAAGTTCAGCCCCCAATCCGCCATCGGTAGCCTGGGCGATCGCTATGGCGACATGGGCAGACCTCGGCATCTTGTCGTAGGCCCAGATGGTGTCATCTTCGTGGCAGACACGGAATTCGCACATGTACATATGTTCAACAGCGAAGGCCAATTGCTCATGCTACTAGGAGGACCGGCAGATCTACCGGGTGGCACCCCCATGCCAGTAGGCCTAGCCATCGCCACAGAATTACCGTCTGCCATAAGATCGCAAATCCCCCAATCATTCAACGCGAAATACTTCCTATTCGTCTCAAATACGCTAGGCTCTCATCGGTTGAGTCTGTATGCCGTTGGGGAGAGGAAATAGGAAGCAATAGCTTACGCGACTCATTTACCAGCAGTTATCAGCTTTTTGTCTTGGCCAAACCTAGTGATGAAGTATATTTTCTCAGAAACGAGAAATAACCACATCTTAATTCGACGATAGATCTCTGTGATTGGGGTCAGCCCATCTTTTATCAATTTCTCTACATTAAGATTGTTCAAGTGAAAGTAAATAATGTGACAACGGCCAGCCGAAGCATATGTAGTGGATGATCATTATACGCTGGCTGTGGCTGGATATGAAGCAGTCACTTGGTTTATAAAGCCAAGGTGTTATAATAAAATACCAAATAATCTGTGACGATGGTTACAGTTGACACAAGAATACCGATTGCGAGTTGTTGAGAAGTACCTCAATAGAAAACGGGAGACTGCGAATCATGAAAACACGATCGAACTATAGCTCATCCACAGGCCTGGTCATGGCGGTTGTGTCGCTATCCGGTGGTTTACTGGTGCTAGTCGCTGGTTGTCCTACCGTTGGCGGTGGTGATGGTGGCGGTGGTACGACCAACGGCGACAGCGGCGTCACGGGCAAATTTGTCGGGGCCGCGACGTGCATGGCCTGCCATAGTGGTAATCACACCGACTGGTCGGGAACCAGGCACGCCACAGCCATTGAGACCCTTGAAGCTATAGGCCAAGGAACAAATGCCGCCTGCCTACCTTGTCATACGGTCGGCTTTGGCGAAGCAGGCGGATTCGTAGATCGTGCGACCACAAACGCGCTTGTCGGAGTTCAATGCGAAAACTGCCATGGCAGCGGCCGCGACCATGTGGACAATGCCATCGCAGCCCGTGATTCGGGCGGAACTTTTGACGAAAGCCTAGAGCCTGTAATTAATTTATCCGCACAAGTGTGTGGTACCTGTCATACAGATGCGCATCATCCAACCTTCGACGAATGGCAACTGTCCAAACACGCCACTGCTCTTGCAGGCCTTAGGACCAACGCCTTCGCCAGTGATGCTTGCCTTGAGTGTCACTCCCAGGATTTCCGTTATCAAACAGAACTAGCCGCCGAATCGGGTGATTCAAGCAAAATTCCGACCATAGATTCAGCTGAATTTTCGATCGAGTGCGTTACGTGCCATTCGCCGCATGGCGGCTCAGCGCAAGAGCACCAACTCCGTTTGCCTGTAGCTGATCTTTGTGGTCAATGCCATACGCAAGAAGAGGCCACGTTGGGCAGCTCACCGCATCATCCGCAATTTGAGATGGTCACTGGTACCGGAGGTTTCGCTTCCGATGGTACAAGCCTTGTTCAAGCCGGTCCGCATACGGGCTTATTTGCTAGCGGCGGCGAGGCCTGCGCCCAATGCCATGTTGTAAAGCACGACGTAGACGAACCCAACGACGGTAATCCCAATGTCACGGGTCATACGTTCAATCCCTTCGATGAAGACATCACGACACTTTCACCTGAGCATCAGGCCGAAAAGTTCGGTGGTTGTTTGAATTGCCATACGGCTGATGCCGCTCAAGAAAGATTTGATCGCGTGCAAGCGGACATAGCAGCTAAGCTCGCGACGTTGAGTCCGTTCTTCGATGCCGATAGTGCGTCCTTCATCGATAAGGATACGCTCAGTGCAGCGGATCAAGTGCGCTACGACACGGCTGATTTCAATTTTAAGTTCGTCGGTGCCGACGGCAGCCAGGGTGTGCATAATTCTTTCTACGCCGGGGCACTATTGGGCATCGCCGAGACCATATTGAACGACTTAGCTACGCCGTAAGATAGCTAACAACCTATTGAGTTGAGACACCCACCAGCTAGGCGGTCAGAAGTGACCGCCTAGCTGTCTTTTTATTACTTCTAGGCCTCAAGCGAACAATTATCTAGTACCGCAATAATTACACGTTATCCCTCGGTCCATTGACGGGTATGGGCATATGTCGATCATGGCATGAAATATGCTGGGCATGTTTGGTGTCGGGCATAGCTGGAACCGATCGACGTTGGAAATTAATAGGGCCGTGATGAGGTGCCAAGCACCACCATGCGGGTATGAATTAGATTATTGTAACAGGCTAAAAAAATTAGGAGATAAAACATGTTAAGAAAACAGGCTGTGAGTTGGAAACCACGAATTGCTATAGGGATGACGCTCCCTATGATGGCTGTGACAATATTTATGGTGGGTTGCCCTAGTGTCACTACGCCTCCAGTCGACGCCTGCGCCGGTGTGACTTGCGCAGCTGGTGAAACCTGCGTCAATGGCGTTTGTGAGACCGATACGGTTACAAGCAACGCCCCAACCCTGCAGGGATTGGAAGCTAACAAGGCGTTAGTGCTACCATTCACCGTCCAGGCTGCCTATAACGATGATACCATGTTTTTCCACATGAGCTGGGAAGGTGATCGCGGCGACACCCACGATTATTTCCAATACACCAACGGTGCATGGCAACGCGAAGGTGGCGTACGACGTGATGCTCAAGCCACCATCGACAATGACGCGGCTCGAGGTTCAACCAGCATCAACTCGACAATTTACGAATCCCGAGTCACATTCATGCTCGACGATCCCACAGGCCCAAATGCTGTTGAAGGTTTCGCGCAGTATGGTTGCATGTTGACTTGCCACGATAATAGTCGAGCCATGCCCGCATGGCATAATGACGATGGCGAAGTACATAAATATCTTCCAGACGATGTGCCCGGACGCTTGGACCTTTGGCATCATAGACTTGCACGAGCGAATCCTATTGGCCTGTCTGACGATCAGTGGGTAGGTCAGCGAACGGGAACCGAAGGTGATGGCGGTGGTGGTTCGCGTCATGGTGATGCAGGCACAGGGCCATACGCCACAGCAACTACCGATGCCGATGGCAATCCACAATGGGCGTTTGACCCAGGCACAACCGGCGGCCTTTTCGCTTTTCCATTTGGAGACCTTTTCACCAGCCCTCTTCGCAACTTCACGGATGGCACGGCTGAAAATCTAGGAATGAACGCCCCGAATCCTGTCGGTATCGATTACGCGGATGCTGTTGCGATGGGATATGTCCCAAGCGAAGGTGATACCGTTCCTCGTCGTAGACTACGTCAGACTGAAGGTAGCCGAGGAGACATCACAGCCACAGGAACAACCTTTACAGCGTCAGCCAACGATCCACTCTTTGGCCAATGGAATTCTAACATTCAGCGATTGATGAACACAGGCAACGACGATGACACCGCACTGGCAGATGGCCAGATCTATAACATCGCCTTCGCCGTACATACAGGCATGGTCACTGTGCGGGATCACTATGTATCCTTCGCCTACACGTTGTCGCTCAGTGGCGGCGAGGCAGACATCCAGGCCGTAAAGATCGCGGGCAGTGGCAGCGGTACATTACCGGACTTCTCGGATACCGCGACTTACCCAATCACCAACTTAGATACCTTCTTGCCAGGCATCACCAGCTATGAGTTCCTTAATGGCGACAACGCTACTGCTGGACTGGAGTATATTGATCCAGCTACCAGTGCAGCCATCGACCAGAACCACGCAGGGGCAACTGCCCTGATGACGCAAGGTCTGAGTTGCCGAGCGTGTCATACGGTTACCGATGTAGAAACCTTCGCCCCAGCAGAGACTGGTGGTTTTAACGGTGGATCAATGGAATCGTTGGTTCTACAGCGCGGAGGTGTGAATACGCAAACGCCGCTAACTGCGCCATAATCGCTAAGGCGATTGCGTGCAACGTGTATTTGTTATGATTTTGCACGTGACATCTAGAAGCTTTTCCTAGCCCCGGCGCTGCAGCAGCGTCGGGGTTTTTCGTTATTTGTGCACATAGGGCATATCGTAGATTAATCGGTTGATGAATCGTAAATATGGGGATAAATATGATCATACGGCACAGAAATTGCGTGTGAGTATTACGGACGCCGGCCTTAGATTCATGGCTAAAGGCGTATTGGATTTACTCAGTTGGAGATGCTGCTAATGACGGTTCATCGATTAAGAAAACTACTGACGGGGATAGGGGCTATCCTAGCCATGGTGTCGCTATTAGCCATGATAATCTCCGCCTCTCCGGCTTTGCTAGCGCAGTCCGTACGGCTAGACCAAGTCGCGACTGACTTGCTGAAGCTTGCCGTCTTACTTCTCGTGGGACTAGCGGGCATGTTTGGCAGTGCCCTTATCGCCCGAAAACAGGGCTTATCCATGAGTCATTGGCGGCTAGGTCTTGACGGCCTGCTGCGGTCCCGTCGCATCGCGTCATCAGCCTTTACAATGCCAACTGAATTGTTACAGGCGAACTCGGACCATGACAGCGGGCCGACACCAGAAAGTTCGCCTGCGTCGGAAAATCTGTCGAATCAAACACCTGGTATGGACGAAGGCGAGGAATCTCTCGGCCGACGCGAGTCATATCGGCCACAGTTTCCACCTTTGTGGAACAATTTTATTACTTACACCGGTTTTTTCATATCGCTAATGGGTGTTATGCTGATGCTGACATTCGGTCTGTTCAGCATGATTTCGTCCCACACGAATCCTTATGTAGACATCATCGGCTATCTCGTGCTCCCAGGCGTTTTGTTCGTCGGGGTGACGCTCGTACCCGCAGGCATATTTATCAAAAGCTGGCGCATCAAACGTAAAGACCCTACCCAGAAGTTGGTCATGCGCTTTCCGCGCATCGACTTCAACGACCCGATTCAACGCAGGGCCGCGAAAGTAGTCCTCGTGAGTATATTTGTCTTGCTCCCTGTGGTTGGCGTCAGCTCTTACCATGGTTATCACTACGCCGATTCTGCGGACTTTTGCGCCAAAGCCTGTCATGTGCCTATGGAGCCGCAAGCAACTACCTATGAACATTCCGCACACGCCCGTGTTTCCTGCGCGGAATGCCACATCGGGTCTGGTGCGAGCTGGTTCGTTAAATCAAAACTTTCCGGCACCCGACAGGTCTTAGCCATGTGGCGGAATTCCTTTTCCAGGCCCATTCCACCGGCTATCCATGAGCTGCGCCCGGCACGAGAGACGTGTGAAAAATGTCACTGGCCTAAAAAGTTTTTTGGGCAACAACTCCGCCGCATTGTGCATTTTCGTTCTGACGAAAAAAACACGCGACTCGAATTCGACATGCTACTCAAAACCGGTGGCGGCGATGAATCAATGGGACGCGCCGAAGGTATACACCTACACATGGCCCTGGAGGGGCAAATCGAATATATCGCCAGCGACGCATTATTGCAGGATATTCCTTGGGTTCGTTTTGTCGATAAGACGGGCGTTGAATCAATCTATCGAAACGACGGGATGCCAAGCTCAGGCCCACAGCCTAGCGGCGCCATAAGAAAATTAGATTGCATGGACTGCCACAATCGTCCTGCACACAAATTCCAATCACCAAGTAACGCGATTGACATTTTCCTCGAAGTTGGCCGCATCGACACTACCTTACCGTTCATCAAGAGAGAAGCGTTAGCCGCCTTGGTCGTGCCCTACCCAGACCGAGAAACTGCGGAGCGAGAAATTGGGAGTCGCCTAATCGATTTTTATGAATCGCAATACCCAAAAATTTGGGAGGCCAGAAAAGCCTCGGTAAAACAGGCGATTGATATTACGAGATTAGCCTATAGTAAGAATTTCTTCCCGGACATGCGCGTCGATTGGCGCACCTACCCTGACAATATAGGCCATAAAATTTCGGCCGGATGCTTCCGATGTCATGATGGCCAGCATGTTGACCAGCGAGGCGAACGACTTAGTCATGCGTGTAACTCCTGCCACACCTTCCTGAATCCCATTGAAAAAAATGGGCACAATTTAACCCAGGAGGGAGAGTTTATTCATCCATATGAATTACAAGGTAGCCATGCCTCGCTTCGTTGCGACCAGTGTCATACCGGTGGGCAATCTCCGCCTACGTCATGTGATGGGTGTCACGATTCGGTCACTGAATTTCGCGGTGGATTGCTACTGGGGTTTGAGCAGATAAAATACGAGCCAGACCCCATGCGTGATTTAGATTGCGAGGCCTGCCATAATTTATCCGAGCCAACAACCATCGAAACCATCGACGCGATGTGTATGGATTGTCACGACGACGAAGCATTCGAGGGTATGCTAGCGTCTTGGTCGAAGGAGGCCGAGCAATTGCTATCACAAGCCCAAAATAAATTCGGCAACGACACAGAGAAGTTCGATGTGTTGCAAGCGCTGCGTAAGTCAGGCCCCATGCACAATATCCAAGCGACGCGAGCGATATTGCAAGGCCTGTTGTCATCAGAAAAAATATCTACGGGTGCGACCGATAACCAACCATCAGAGCACGATGAGCCCTAACCACGAAAAATTTGCCGATTGCCCCCATGTCCATTTTCCTGGACATGGGGGATACGATGATGGGATGCTCGCACCATATCAACGCATATAAGATTCGGCCATTTCTCCTAATCTGCGCTAGTCCTAGCCAGATACTCATTTGGTTATAAAACATTTATAGTTGAAATGGCGTGCTGTCGATTGATGTGCCACTCATGTCGGTCATCAACGCGCAATAATTTTGAACTAGTCTCATGACGAGATATAAGTGCGTAATGTCAAATAATCATCGCCGGAAAGTAAAACTAAACCAATCGCGCTCCCGGCAGTTCAAGAGTTTTTGTGCACGATAATGCGATACTCGTTACTTCAGTGGCGATGCAGGCATAGACTATTTGCTACGTTCAAGTCTTACCGCATAATAGGGCAGGTTCGGCCACCTATTTAGGATTGAGATAATCGATGACGCTGAAGACGGGTACTAAACTGGGCCCCTACGAAATTCTCTCGCCACTCGGTGCGGGGGGCATGGGTGAGGTCTATCTTGCGAATGATTCCAAGCTGGATCGAAAAGTCGCGATAAAAGTGCTCCCCGAGACGTTGATACGAGACAAGGAGCGGATCGCTCGCTTTGAGCGGGAGGCCAAGCTCTCGGCGTCGCTCAACCACCCCAACATCGCTGCGATCCATGGATTCGACGATGCAAATGGGACTCACTTCCTTATTATGGAATATGTCGATGGGGAGACATTGGCCCAACGACTAAAGGCCGGGGCTTTCGCTGTTGAGGAAGCGCTGGATGTTGCCAAGCAAATCGCTGAGGCGCTAGAAGCGGCCCATGAAAAAGGCATTATTCATCGAGATCTCAAACCAGCCAACGTCATGATCCGCCTTGATGGAACAGTCAAAGTGTTGGACTTTGGCTTAGCAAGAGCGATGACTGAGGGTTCGCACACTTCAGGGCCAGACTCAGCTACGATATCGGTCCCCCGCACTAATCCAGGCGCTATCCTCGGTACTGCGCCATACATGAGTCCGGAGCAGGCACGAGGAAAGCCGCTAGATAAACGCTCAGATATTTGGTCACTGGGTTGCGTGCTCTACGAATGTTTGACCGGAAGACGTGCATTTGACGCAGGTACGACTACCGATGTGTTGTCCAAAATCATTACGAGCGAACCTGACTTCGACTTGTTGCCAACTGGTCTACCCGTGATGGCTGAACCACTCTTACGACGCTGCCTGGATAAGGATTCCAGACAGCGCCTTCGTGACGCAGGTGAGGTTCGCGTTCAGTTGGAGCAATACCAGGCAGTCCCTGCCACGAATCGTGCAGTGACATCGTCACTAGACGCGCACGGTCGTGTTAAATCGACATCGACGTACGCCTGGGTAGCCGTGGCTGTGCTTGTGATTGCGTTTATTTATACGCAATGGGGACGTGGCACTCATCAGATCTCTCAACGTGTCGGCGTTTCACGAAGTAGCATAGCGATCCCTCGGCATTCTCGTGTGGATACATGGGGTACCGGCGGCAAATACGAGTACTCAACACTGTTAGCCGTGTCGCCAGACGGTCTACATTTAGCGTTCACCGTACGGGACGAGTCGGGCAAGGTAGACTTGCATGTAAAGCTCGCTGATGAATACGTATCGCGACCGCTGCCCGGTACAGCAAACGCACGGGCTCCGTTCTTTTCTCCCGATGGGCATTGGGTGGGCTTTCTTGCAGATCGTAACATCATGAAAGTGGCTCTAAGTGGTGGTTCGCCACAGAAGATTAGCAAAGTTGACTCCGCGAGTTTCGATGCGGCGTGGGCTTCGGACGGCGAAACAATTGTCTTTGCTACGGACGACGGACTCTGGCGTGTAGTTGCGTCTGGGGGAGTCGCCGAACGCCTGACCACGCCTCAATTGGCGGAAGGTGAGGTTGGCCACCACTTTCCGGAAATATCACCGGACGGTAAACATATTTTATTTACCGTATCCAGGACACCAGACGAGAACCTAGCTTTGCTATCCATCGATACGTTGGAATGGAAGACCATACTTCGTGATGCATCTCAGGGACAGTTCACGGCTCCTGATACGTTAGTGTTTGCGCGGTTCGGAGAACTAATGGGCGCTCGGTTTGATGTTGAGAAAGGTGAGATCGTTGGCACTCCGGAGTCGCTACTTGAAGGTGTACAAACAACGCCCGGTCTCGGCGGAGTTGTCGTCACACAATTTGATGTTTCCGGCACTGGCACGCTTGTCTATCTCCCTCAAGGCGAGGAGGCGGCGGTCGATCAACTTCTTTGGGTCGGACAGGATGGCGAAGAGACGGTGATAACTAGTGGGCCTGGCACGTGGGTACATCCCCGGCTGTCACCGGACGGCGGTCATGTTTCGTTTGATATTCATTCACCTGATGGTATGCGAGATATATACTTATATGAATTCGAACGTGGCCAACGCCGTCAATTCACGCACGGTGGCACAACTTGGGAATCCGTCTGGCGACCCGATGGGGATTATATTGCGTACATGTCAGGTCACCCGTCCGCAGGATGGGGCATCTGGTGGGCGCGAACAAATTTCAAAGCTGACTCAGCCGATGCGCTCTATCCAAGCAGCCACGCAATTCCTATGAGCTGGACTCCGGACGGACACTCCCTACTGTACTACGAACTTGTGGAAGGCGGAATTTGGACGTTGTCACCCAACGAGGGCAAAAAAACACTACTCCTCTTGAGAAGTTCGGCGAACGAACGCTTCCCGGTATTGTCTTCGGACGGGAAGTGGATCGCTTATGTTGCGGATGAATCGGATCGACGGGAAGTGTTCGTGCAGTCCTACCCTGCACTTGGCCCGAAACATAGAGTCTCAATTAACGGCGGCGGCGAGCCCGTTTGGTCACGGGATGGGACTAAGTTGTTCTTCCGCAAGGGAAACGAGATGCTCTTCGTGCTGGTGGCATACGAGCCTGAGTTTCTTACGAGCACACCTTCAACGCTTTTTACCGCGGAGTACGATTCAGCGCCCGTTGGCCACCAACACTATGATGTTTCACTCGATGGGAATCAATTTTTAATGATCAAGCATGGTGACCCGTCTGGACCAAGCGAAGTGAGGGTAGTTCAGAATTGGTTCGAAGAACTCAAATCCAAGTTGGCAACTGGAGGCGGTTAGAAAGCCTCAACGTTGAAACCAAACTTGGCCCATACGAAATTTTCTCACCCCCTCGGGGCGGGAGGCATGGGGAGGTATATCGAGCGAAGGATGCCAAGCTGGATCGTCTGGTGGCAATCAGGGTGTGGCCCAAGTCGATGTCCCGCGATGTTGAGCGGGTGGCTCGGTAAAACTGCCGATTGACATCCGAATGCATGGTGCTAAATTTCCGACACTCTACAATAGTGGAGTGGAAGCAAGGTAGGGACCACCGGCAAACTCAGCAAGGCAGGCTATGCAGACGATGTCTTATACAGCCACACAATAGACTGATCAATGACGAAATGCCCACGTGTGCCGTCGGTGTGAGCATTCCTACAGCGCAAACGGAGAACAAGCATGGCGAATGGTGACAAACAGAATCGTACGGCTGCGCAGCGTGCAACCGCCGCGCCGCGGACCTTTGGTCCCGTATCGGACTTGGAACGGCACCTTCCTTCCGATTGGTGGCGAACCCTCTTCAACGCGGCGTATTTGAAGACCGATGGCGATGTTGTCGAAAACCCTGACAACACCCGACGTGAGGTGGACCTCGTCGTGCAAGCGGCCGGTCTGGACCCCAATGATCGCATCCTCGATCTTTGCTGCGGACAGGGAAGGCATTCCCTCGAGCTCGCTCGGCGAGGATTTCGGGAGGTAACAGGATTAGATCGCTCTCGCTATCTTATACGACTCGCACGAAAACGCGCGGCCTCGGAGAATTTATCGATCGCGTTTCATGAAGGCGACGCCCGCAAGTTGCGCAGGTCGGATAACTCGTTTCACTGTATCATGCTCATGGGGAACTCCTTCGGTTATTTCGAGCAAAAGCGTGATGACGAAGCGGTTCTTGAGACTGTATCGCGTGCGCTGGTGCCGGGTGGTGTCTTGTTTCTTGATGTTGTCGACGGTGACTGGATGCGTACGAATTTCGAGCCGCGCACCTGGGAGTGGATTGACCAACACCACTTTGTGTGTCGTGAGCGTGCGTTAGCGAAGGACGGCGAACGTATCGTCTCTCGTGAAGTCATCACGCATGCCGAGCGTGGCGTCATCGCCGACCAGTTCTATGCCGAACGGCTCTACTCACAAGCGCAACTGACCGACCTGCTAGCGCACGTCGGCTTCGAGGCGATCCGATGTCACGGTTCTTTGGAGGCTAGTTCCGACAGAGGGCAAGACCTGGGTATGATGGCTCATCGTCTTGTTTTAACGGCCCGTGCAACCAGACAACCGGCAGTACCACAGGCCCAAACGCTGCGCCGCATCCCGCAGGTTACGGTCCTATTGGGTGATCCTTCTCTGCCGGATACCGTCAAGGTGGACGGGAAATTCAATCCGATCGACATCGACACCATCGAACGGCTAAAGCTGGCACTCGCAGAATTGAGCGACTATAAGTTCTCGTACATCGACGACCATCAATCGCTTGCGCGAACGCTGCGCGCTGAGCCGCCTGCGTTCGTCTTCAACCTTTGCGACGAAGGGTTTTGGAACCGTGCGACCATGGAGTTGCACATACCCGCACTGCTGGACATGCATGGAATCCCGCACAGCGGCGCGGGAGCCGCGTCCCTGGGACTGTGCTACAATAAGAATCTTGTGCGTGGGTTCGCCGAATCAATTGACATTCCGACGCCCATGGAATCGTACATCGGTCCGGATGACACTGTCGCCACGCTGCCCGCCACTTTCCCGGCATTCGTGAAGCCGAACTTTGGTGATAGTAGTGTGGGCATTACAAAGGACGCTGTAGTACACAACTCAACCGAGTTGATGGCATACATCGAGTGGCTTCGTAGTACGTTCGGGCGATGCGCGATTCTCATTCAGGAGTTCCTGGCGGGAACGGAGTATTCGGTTGGCGTTGTGGGAAACCCAGGACTCTCATATCGCGTGCTACCGGCTCTGCAAGTGGACTACTCCGAACTACCTGAGGGCCTACCGCCTATCTTGTGTTACGAGTCCAAATGGCTACCAGACTCACCTTATTGGGATCGGGTCAAGTACTCGGAGGCCGACATCAGCGACGACCAACGGCGGACGCTTTACGACCACTCGAACACCCTGTTCGAGCGACTGGGGTGTCGCGACTACGCCCGTTTTGATTTCCGGGCCGATACGAACGGTGTTATCAAGCTCATGGAAGTGAATCCGAACCCCGGGTGGTGCTGGGACGGCAAATTTAACATGATGGCTGGTTACGCCGGGTTGCGGTACTCAGATCTCCTTCGACTTATTATCGAAGCCGCACAAGATCGCGTATTCAGCGATTCAGCCAAGCCGCAGATGGGTAAGTCAGTGCTGTCCAGCGTCAGTTAGCCCGTCCGGGTAAGATGATGCCCCAGGCATGATAAAAGGGAAACCCTGGTTGACCGCTTGACTATAGCCTCACTGGACGGCAAGGCCGTGACCTATCATGGTGTTAACCGCCAAAGTGACGTAAAGAATCGGGAGAGGAATAGTCTCTGTGTTTGATGATTTAATAAATATCACCCCATTTAGTTGGCTGGGCATACTGAGTGCGATGTCATGCGGCGCCATCATGGGCATCGAGAGACAGATCCTCGGTAAACCGGTCGGCATCCGAACCGGTATGTTGGTTTGCTTGAGCACCTACATCTTTGTCAGTATTTCAAACGCAGTAGCTACCGGATCGACTGACCCGACGCGTGTTATTGGGCAGATCATTACTGGAGTCGGGTTCCTCGGTGCTGGCGTGATGATGTCTCGAGACGGTCTTGTCATCGGTGTCACATCGGCAGCTGCGATATGGATACTTGCAGCTATCGGCGCGACGATCGGCTCCGGGTATCACATGACAGGGATTAAGCTTTCGATCCTGAGTGTCGTCGCCCTTGTGGGTGTGACCAAGGTAGAGAAGACGTTTAGCGCTATGCAGAAAGGTGTACATGCAAGGCTAACGGCAAAGAGGCGGAAGTAGTCCACTGGGGATATCGGAAATGACGGGATTGTAAGTAATTCCGACGATAGGAGTTGATTGCTGTGAAACTTAATGGGTCTATACATGAATGATCGATCAGCAAGTCGACCGCGACAGCGCGTCCGATACTCCTTTCGGAACATACTCACCGGCTCAGACCTATCCCGCCGACGGTTGGCAGTGATGACCGCCGAAGCGGCTAGAACTGGGCCGACCGTTTGGCTCACCGCATGTGCGCACGGTGACGAAGTGGGCGGGGTGGTGATCATTCAAGAGATCTTTCGTCAGCTCAAACGCAAACCGTTGCTCTGCGGTGAAGTACGCGCCTTCCCGCTCATGAACCCATTGGGATTTGAGGTTGGCTCACGGCATATTACGATGGGTGGCGAGGATCTTAACCGTAGCTTTCCGGGCAACCAACATGGATCTCTAGCGGGTCGCATCGCCGCGACAATCTTTCAGGAAATCCTGCAAACCGGCCCCGCATTGGTGTTGGACCTACACAACGATTGGCGCAATTCGATCCCGTATACCGTCATCGACCCAAGGCGAAAGTCCGCGAATCGCGAGGCCTACGCTCGTACTAGGCGATTCGCCCGTTGCACCGGTCTGCTGCTTGTGGAGGAATCGAGCAAGTCTCCTGAGTCACTAGTGTCTCATAGAACACTCACAGGTAGTCTGCTCCTTCGCGATATACCCGCGCTAACCCTCGAACTCGGCGAAGCGTACGTAGTCAACGAAACGAATGTTGCCTACGGAGTTCAAGTGATCTGGAACCTGCTTAGCGAATTGAGCATGGTGGCTACGCAAGAGAAACCGTTTGAGTTTGAAATGCATCGCGATTTTCGGAGGCGCTTTCTGTCGTACTCGGATGGCACGCTAAGCTCTACCAGCGGCATCATACGCTTCCTGGTTAAGCCAGGCGACGTAATTGATGCCGATCAGCCGGTAGCCAAAATCTACAATGCTTTCGGGAAACTCCTTGAAACTGTAGTTTCGGCGCAACGGGCGGTCGTGCTGGGACACTCCGATTCGTCCGTTGCTTTTCCTGGCGTACCGGTCGTCGCGCTCGGACTTTTGTAGCCGCCAATCAGCGGATCATCGACCACCGCGCGACGGGTGGCATGTCCATGCCCTTAGGCGCGGGCATGTTGGAACGAAGATGGCCCTGCACAGTGACATTATCATGTTACTCGTCGACGTAAATTCCATGCCCGCGATTGTAGCTTGGGCATGCTACCCATTGCCTCCTCTGAACCAACAGACGCTAATCTTCAGTATGCTGCTTTATAAACTCCGCGTAAGGCTTCTTCATCCTGTCTGAGATAAACATTACTTCGTGCGGTTGGTTTCTAACCGCTACCCCGTGGTCTAAGAAAAATGTCATTATCCCAACATGATGCGTTGGCTCTCCGTAGAGTTTGCTGAATTTTTCGATAAAAGACTTTTCCTCATACTTCATCGTGAAAATCCAAATCAGGTCTAATTTTCCATCCGCAAACACTAATTCGACGTGCCTTTTCTTTCCCGCATACATGAATTCTTCACAGTCAATTTGTGTTTGAGATTTCTTGGCTGTAGGCAGATCGATGGGCTCGATCTCTCTAACATTCACCTTCTTGCAAAGCGGCTCGATGGCTGCGAGAACTTTTTCTTGGCTTTCGCCAAACACGAAGGCCTTGGGTAATTCTACAGAAGGAGATTTTGGATCACCTCCCATGGCAAAAAGAATGAGTATGATGCTTAACGATTGGTGCATTGTTTTTTCCGTTCCTAACAGTTCGCCCGATACAATCAATACGCGGTATTCGGATTCTACGAGGGGTTATTTCCTTACTTGCAATTTAATTAACATTCATTGCTTTGCTAGCCCGTTTTTGTTGCAAAAAGCGTTTTATGACCAGATGTTGCCTCACAATTAATTTGAATGCACATGCTTTTCGTAACACCGCGCAAGCTCAAGCATGCGGCCCGTGGCCATTGCGCAGGGCGTTAATCGTTTTCACTGATGATGACTTTCTGACTGACAACTTCGGCATTGGCCACGGTTTCTGGATCGACCTTCACCACGCGTTTGCCCGATAAGTCAACAATGTACACTTCGCCGTCCAACACTACTGCTTGACGTCGCTGAGAAGTAATATCTCCCTTGGCCACGACAGCTAGGCATCCGGTGTTGATGAGGGTTATGGCGATGGCGGCTCCAAGTACTACTAATCTACGCATCGTGTTGCTCCTTCATGGCTAGCCGGCGCTTTTTTTTGGGGTAGCCCAATGCCCGGTTCATCATCGGTGTAGCCAGCGTGGCTACTCAATACCGATGTGTTTGTTTAGACAAGATGCAGGGAGCGGGGTTAGTAAAAGAAGTGAGAAGAATTGTCGGTTTGTGTTTGCTATTTCGCGTTGCGCTGTCTTTCGTTTTGCTCGTACGGGTGGGGACAATGCATCGACATTGTTCATACGATGAGGGACTAGATTCCGACTGACGTGAGGTTGCTGCTCTTTGAATGTTACACTATTTCCGTAACACCGCGCGGGCTTCAAGCCCGCGCATAATTACATTGGATGACTCTGTATGTAGTTCTTTTTATCGCTCATTCATAGGTACGTAATGTTGCTCGTGTTGTCCGGTGTATATTTGCGTCGGTCTAAAGATGCGGTTGCCTTCTAGTTGTTCTAACAAATGGGCTAGCCAACCAGCGACGCGGGCGATAGCGAAGATCGGCGTGAAGCAGTCGCGCGGAATGCCAAGCTCTGAATAGACGATACCGGAGAAGAAGTCTACGTTGGGCCAGATTCCCTTTTCGGCGTAATGTTCGGATACAACCTTTTCAGCTTCGACCGCGATTTGGTAAATCGGGTTTCCGCTTTTTTTTGCCAATGATTCGGCGTGTTTTTTGAGAATTTTCGCACGAGGGTCGATGGTTTTGTACACGCGATGCCCGAAACCGGGAATCTTTGTCTTATTCTTGATCATGTTTTCAATATAAGGCCGGGCGTTTTTGGGCGTACCGATGGTTTCGAAGAGTGCCATCGCATCTTCGTTCGCGCCGCCGTGGAGAGGTCCAGAAAGTGCGCCGAGGGCAGAACTCACCACCGTATAAGGGTCGGCCAGGGTTGAGCAGACCACTCGGCCTGCAAACGTCGAGGCGTTCATGGTGTGGTCGGCGTGGAGAATTAGGCATACATCAAGTATACGGGCATCCTCTGGATCAGGCTCATTATCT
>JAJDDW010000059.1 GCA_029260115.1 Phycisphaerae bacterium
GTGCGCCATCTCCGATCGAATAGGGGCTACTCGCCCCAATCCCCTCGGCTTCAATCCCCCCCGGAAAGGGGCTGACGCCAGAAGGAGAGTACAAAATATGCGAAATTATTATTGACAACGTACAGCCTCTTCATGGATACAATACTTTTTTACTACGACTTTTACCTTTCAATTGTTTTTCACTTTAAAACTTACGATTCATCAGACCTTGGTAAACTTCATCAGTCGTTTCAGCGAACGTCCAATCTTTTCCGTACTTATGTCCCAAGAACTCCATATTATATTTTAATAGGGGGAGGATTGTGGGCAGAAGAGTCGCTGTGATTGTGTTTGAGTCATGGAAGGTAACAATAATGTCTTTCTTTCCCTTTTTTAGTGCCGCTAAAATTCCGTGTAAAATTATAAAATGATTTGAAAAAACATGGGTTGCATACCCCGCATCTAAAAACTTGGCGTCGCTTAAAATCATTCTCAAACCGAGGGCATTATAAGTAGGGCGGGCATCTCCCTTATTATCTTTATAAACCCAAAGTGGTGGACGAACGAATATCGTTTTACGCGAAACACCAATTTCTTCTTTGGCTCTTCCAATGAGCTCCAGAGACTGGAGAAGATCAGATTCAAGCGCATTGCCATCACTAGTGACCTTGTCTATTTTCCCGTCATCGGTTGAATCATAGGCGGGAAGCGCCAGCCGAGATGTATGTAGGGCAAATTGGCTGACATAGGAGCCTCCCCAATGAAGACCAATGATATGGCCTTGAGCGATTGTGTCTTTTAGGGTTTGAAATCCGAGTGGTGTTTCAGCCTTAGGGTAGGTTTTAAATAAAAATCTGTCTGGGTATGTGAGCACAAAAAAAGCTGCCTTAATTTTATTTTCTCTTAATGTTTTTAATATTTTTTGAGTGGGTGTTTCGTGGCTGAATAGGAGTTTTTCGTTTGAAGGGCCATCATCGAAAGTCAGGATGATTTTTACAGGGTCTGAGGCAATTCCTAAGTAGGGAAAGAAGCAAACTGTGAATAAAAAACTTAACTGTATGGATAGGCTCATGGCTGCTTATACTCGAATAGGGAGGGAGAGGCAAATCTGAGTTGAATTCTAAAGTTATTCGCAAGCTTCAGCAGTAGTTGCTCCATTTTCAATCCATAAAAAAAATAGCGTTCCTACTGGTCCAGTATTCATCACCTACCTGGACCATAAAATCTTTCATATAGGTGTAGCCCGCACTATCAAGGCAATATCTTTCATTTAGCCGTAAATCCCTGTATAATAGAGTCGGGTGTCCCATGTCCTTCCTTTTGGACATGGGGGAGTCGATGATCTCGGTATCGCCAGGTAAATGACATAGAGAAATTTTGGGGAATTAAAAAATGAATAATGGGAGAAGCTGTCCAATTGATTGATGCTGCATTTTGCATTCGATCATCGACTCTCCCACCTCGAAACTAGGTGGGCCACCCGACCTAATGGAGACTAGCACAACTTGAATAATCAGAAAAGAAATCAGCTGGTATAAAAAACAAAAGGAAGTCCGAGTTCGCCGAAACCCGGACTCCCTTTTCGGGCTGTACACCCTTTCGGGTGGAGACCTACAACCTATCAGCCCTATCGACGGGCGATGGGCGCGACTGAAGTAACAGTGGAATCAATGGCCCCGCCGTGCGATAGCGAACCAACGGAGCTTGGATAACCCCCATCGAAAACACGCCGACCGGCCTGCGTCATACCCGCGCAGGCGGGTATCCAGAGACTACATAGTACGGCACGTCGGCGTAAAAAGACTGGATTCCCGCCTGCGCGAGCATGACGGGACGGGAATGACGCATGTTGTCTCTATATTACGACGAAACTCACGGACAAATCTGCAAACCAAGTGAATTATAAACGCCTCGAATGTCATCTGTTCTCGTCCTAAGAGCTTAGCAATTCACGCCAACTCATTCGCCTGCTATAGTTAGGCCGCTTGTATCGCTAAAGAAACCGCACTATTTGTACGCTGGAGACATTCATGGCCTTTGAAAAGGTTGAACCAAAAGTTGATTTCCCCGCCCTAGAACGCGAAATGCTCGCTTATTGGGAAAAAACGCAGGCTTTTGACAAACTACGAGAGCTAAACCAGGGCAACCCCAAGTGGTCGTTCCTGGACGGCCCCATCACGGCGAATAACCCCATGGGCGTCCACCACGCCTGGGGACGAACTTACAAAGACCTCTACCAGCGATATCACGCCTCCCTAGGCCAAGAGCTGCGCTATCAAAACGGCTTCGACTGCCAGGGTCTTTGGGTTGAGGTCGAAGTCGAAAAAGCCCACGGCTTTGCTACCAAAAAGGACATTGAAAAATTCGGTATCGGAAAATTTGTGCAAGAGTGCAAAGACCGAGCGAACCACTACGCGGCTATCCAAACGGAGCAATCCAAACGGCTAGGCTATTGGATGGACTGGGATAACTCGTACTTCACCATGTCCGACGAAAACAACTACGGCATCTGGGCTTTTCTCAAAAAGTGTTTCGAGAAAGGACTCATCTACAAAGGCAAAGATGTCATGCCTTGGTGCCCGCGTTGTGGCACTGGCATCTCTCAAATGGAGATGAACGAAGGCTATCGAGAAGTTGGACATACTTCGGTTTTTGTGAAGTTCCCGCTGCGCGATCGACCCGGCGAAAATCTCCTCGTCTGGACCACAACACCTTGGACGCTTTCTTCCAACGTAGCCGCGGCTGTCAAACCCGGCATGACTTACGTTAAGGTTAAGCAGGGCGACGAATTTTTCTACGTCGGAAAAGAAAATTTTGAAAACGCCCGATCTCAGCCGGTCGAAGGTGCGAACAAATCCAATCATCCCAGTTTGATGGCTATTACGGCGATGTTCAAAAACAATGGCGAATTTGAAATTGTCGAAGAACTACTCGGCGAAACCCTCGTCGGCTTAACCTATGATGGTCCATTCGACATGCTGGAGGGCGCAAGCGAAGCCGTTGGCGCCCATCGCGTCATCGCTTGGGAAGATGTCACCGCAACAGAGGGTGCAGGCATCGTCCACATCGCCCCCGGCTGTGGTAGCGACGACTATCGCCTGGGTAAAGAACTAGGCCTACCGAACATCGCCCCGCTATTTGAAGATGGCTGCTTTCGCCCAGAGTTTGGATACCTAGCCGGTAAACGTTTTGATCAGGTAGCCGATGAAGTCGTCGCTGATTTGAAAAATCGCGGCTTCCTTTTCGCCAAGGAACAATACATCCACCGCTATCCACACTGCTGGCGATGTAAGGACGAGCTCGTCTATCGCTTGGTCGACGAATGGTTCATCAAAATGGACTGGCGCGACGAAATCATGAACTCAGCCAAAAAAGCCCAGTGGATTCCGGAATGGGGCCTAGACCGAGAGCTGGATTGGCTGCACAACATGGGCGACTGGATGATCTCAAAGAAGCGCTACTGGGGTCTCGCGCTACCTATCTGGGAGTGTGGCGCTTGTGGGCACTTTGAAGTCCTCGGCGGAAAAGACGAACTCGAAGCCCGCGCGGAATCTGGCTGGGAAGAATTCGAAGGCAACTCGCCTCATCGCCCCTGGGTAGACGAAGTCAAAATTTGCTGCACCAAATGCGGCGATAAGAATGTGTCGCGCGTCAAAGAGGTCGGCAACCCCTGGCTAGATGCCAGCATCGTGCCGTTTTCGACGATGGGCTATTTCTCTGACCCCGAATATTGGAAAGAGTGGTTCCCCGCAGATTTTGTTGTAGAAGCATTGCCCGGCCAATTCCGCAACTGGTTCTACGCCTTGCTAACCGTTAGCACCATGATGGTCGAAAAGCCGCCGTTCAAAGTGTTAAAGGGTCATGGGCTGGTCCTCGATGACACCGGTAAGCCCATGCACAAATCCGAGGGCAACGCCATTTGGTTTGACGAGGCGGCCGAGGAGATCGGCGTCGATGCCATGCGTTGGCTATACGCCAAAACCTCACCCGAGCGAAACGTCTTGTTTGGTCCGCACCACTGCGACGAGGTCCGCCGCGAGATGATTCTTCCCTGGTGGAATATCTACTCGTTCTTTTGCAACTTAGCCCGCGTGGATAATTTCGACCCAAAAGAACAGACGACGACCGACGACGAGCGAAGTCTGCTCGACAATTGGATTCTCTCTGACCTGAACAAACTCATAGCCATCGCCCACGAGGCCTATAGTAAGTTTGATGTGGCTAAGCTGTGTAACGAGTCTCGTCGATTCATCGAAGTGCTCAGCACTTGGTACGTGAGACGTTCGCGCCGCCGTTTCTATGGGCCTGAATGGACGGCTGATAAACGGTCTGCGTATAGCACGCTTTACGAAGTGCTTACCACATTCAACCGCATCATCGCGCCGATCGTGCCCTTCATGTCAGAGTCGATATATCAAAACCTCGTGGCTAACCAGGCTGAGGATGCGGCGGCAAGCGTTCATCATACGTCGTTCCCGCAGTCCAACGCTGCGCTCATCGACGACGAGCTATCGTCTCAGGTAGCAGCTACGCTTCGTTTGGTATCCTTGGCTCGATCAGCGAGAAAGGATTCAAAACTAAAAGTCAGGCAGCCTCTAGCCGAGCTAGTTGTGGTTCCAGCTAATGATGTAGAAGGCCAAGCTGTGGCGCGTTTTGAGGATCATTTTTTGGAAGAGTTAAATGTCAAGAAAGTTAGCACCCGCGATGGCGCGGCTGATACCGTGACCACTACGCTCAAACCCAATATGAAAACGCTAGGCGCAAAGCTAGGCCGACACGCCGCAGCCGGGAGGAAGATGGTAGCTGATCTTAATCCAGCAGAGGTTGAGGTATCGCTAAGAGGCGGGGGAACGATTTCGCTAACCATCGACGCCAGTTCCGAGGAAGGCACGATCGAGTTAGAAGCCCAGGACGTGGTCATCACAAAATCCTACGGAGATGACTGGGCCGGGGCGTGCGACGGGGCGACGATTGTCATGATTGACAAACGCCTGACACCCGAGTTAAAGCACGAAGGCATCGCCCGCGACATTATTCGCAATGTACAAAACCTGCGAAAAGACGCCGGGCTGGATATAGCCGACCGCATCACGCTGAGTTTATGTAGCGAAAACGCCCAACTCGGCGAAGCGATTGCCGCCTTTAACGATTACATAGCCAGTGAAACATTAGCTACCAACATCCAAACCACACCAATAGATTCCCCAACGGGGAAGGTGGAGGTGAAGCTGGATGGCCAAACGATTTCGATTTCGCTGGTGAAAGCAGTGTTGGTTGATTCGTAGGTAATGGCGTAGTGTATTGGCTGTCATAACATGAAACGACTAATTCAAATTGCGATTAGCGCTATGGCGATTGCCATATTCATACTTACTAATTGCTGTTCCCAGAATAAAAAACACGATATAGATACGGGTTTTCATCGCAACAGTGAGCAAGGAAACATGAGCAAACGCCCCAAATACGATCATCTATTCGCAGGCCAAATTATTGGCAAACGAGTTCTTGTTGGGATTACATACAGAGATAGCGATGACAATTTCGTCGAGCAAAAACAATTTTATGGTGAAGTAATTCGTGTGGGTGAAGTTGAAGGAATCGTTTTGCGAATTCCCATTTCCGGCAAGGAGTTTAAGCTTCCTCCAGATTTTAGAAATTTTGCTGAAGCTGCGCCCGGTGAATATCGTCTACGCTCTACAGGCGAAGTCATTGTAAATCCCGATTATACAACGACCTAGACACTGGTACGACCGCCGCCGAAGTGATCCCAGCCAGGCAAATGGCCGGGTGGCCCATGACCTTCCTTTTGGTCATGGGGAAGTCGATGATCGCGCTCGTAACGTATGCCCAGCAGGTTAATGCAAGTTACGTTCTATACGATGCGAGGTATCATGAAAATAACAATTGCCGGGCTTGTCATAGTCGCTATGGCTGTGATTGTGATCTTAATACAAAGGAGCAGAACCATCTCCGAAGATAATTACACCTCAAAATTCTCTAGCAGTGAATACGACAGGTACAACCAAGCCAAGCAGAAGGCCATGGAGAAAATCCTCGGCACTATGCATAACTTCAGCCTTTTTGAACTCATTCCAGTTAGCTATAGCCTTAATTATTTTCTAGAAGGCATTCCCGGCACTGGTTTTGTAACCATGGAACTAATCGAACCTGATGGAAGTGGGCCTAAACCCAACAGTATCGGAACATACGAATTAATAGCTTTTACTAAACATCACATGCCACCCTCACTAGAGAACTCAGACGGCCATCCTTGGAACAGAATGGAAGTACTGTTCCGCGGCATGTTAACGCAAATAGGCAACTTCTCTTCTGAGGCAGTACTCAATCCCGGCGATACCAACGAGTTGTATGGTGAAGATGGAGAGACAGAACACTATATGATCTTCGATAACTACGCCCCCAACGACATTCCATTCGAAATTGAAGGTAAAACGCATTGCCTACTACTATGCCTTGAAGTCTTTCAAAGCGAAGTGAACTACGCACGGGAGCATGGCAGCGCCATCGTACTAGAAAAACTGAAAGAGTTGGGACACTATCCTTATAGCGACCTAGATAGGGATCCAGTATTTTGACTAGTTCAATCTATACGGTTGGCCGAGTGATTGGTTATTGCTAGTAGCAGACAATAGCCCTCAATACTGGGTTTTATCAAAGCAAAGAAAGACAATGTCATGCCCGTACCACCAACATTTCCGATAGGAGCGTTTGACCAAGTCGCCATCATGGATGACGCGCATAAAGAGCGATCGATCGAGACGATTGAAGCCGCACCGCAATCGCTTCGTCGCTCAGTGGAAGGCCTAACTGACAACCAGATCGATACGCCTTATTGCAACTGGACGATTCGTCAGATCATTCACCACGTCGCAGATAGTCATATGAATAGCTACATCCGCTTCAAGTGGGCGCTTACCGAAGATGCGCCTTTGATAAAGTCATATGATGAGACTGCATGGTCTGAGCTGCCGGACGCTCGCACGGCCGACATAGCGTTGTCACTGCACCTCCTAGAGGGTTTACATCAGCGATGGTCTGTTCTGTTACGAACCATGACTGATCTTGATTTTGAACGAACTTTTACTCACCCGGAAACTGGTGAGCTTGTCCACCTATCACTCGCGTTACCATACTACGCCTGGCATGGTCGTCATCATACAGCGCAAATCGAATGGGTGCGTACTAGGCGACTAAGATGAATTCAATGACGCTTGGCCAGCTTCATAGTGCCAGGCCGCCCTGCCCATGACCTTTTTTTGGACATGGGGAAGTCGATGATAAGTGCGTGTAAGCGATGACGACCTCTCACCCCTCCAACAACCATCTGACCACCGGTTGAGACGCTAGGTCGAAGTCGTATTCGCGTAAGTGAGTTTTGGGAATCCAGCGCAAATGGTTTTCCGTGGTTTCTGTTATTTCGCCACTAATCACGCCGCAAAAGAAATAGCGAACCTCCGTGCGTTGACCATCAATATCTTCAATCAACGTCGGCTGGCCAGTCACGATCTCTACGACTAAGCCAAGTTTCTCGCTAGTGAATCGGCGCATCGACTGCTCTGGCGACTCGTCATGTGTCGCAAATCCGCGTGGAAATTGCCAACACGTAACGTCATCTGAATCTTGCGCATTATTCGTCACGCGCGAGATAAGCAAATGATTATCGCAGCGCTCGATAATGCCAGCCACGACCATCGGACGACCCTTACGTTGACTCATGCGTTTTTCTGCCTGCCAATAAACTCACTTCTTGTTGCGAGCATGCTATATAAATTACGTTGCGACCGCTGAGGGTGCTTCCTCTTCTCGTAAGATGAGCGTCTGTGAGCCAATGCCAAAAGCCAATAACCCAACAGAAAGCATCACACGAATCAGCCACCATATACCCCGTTGCGGTGCGTGAATAGACTTAAGCAGACCAGGCGCAACTTGTTGCGTGATCTCGCCATTGGTAGATGCCCAACGCGCATAGCCGATTAGCCCGCCCGGCGGATATGTTTCTTTCAAGTACGCCGTCATGTTGTCAGCTACCGTAGCCCGATACGCTTCAATCGTTTGATTGTGCAGCTTTAATCTCGGATTACGAGAGGCATGAGTCGCAACCCACACTGGCATGTCATTGGCCTCTACGGTCAACGAAAACATCCAGCAGAACATGACGGCCATCGTTGTGCCAACCAGCAAGGGCGTTGTATGATAAGGCCGCGCTCGGTGCGCTGCCCGGTGCATCGCGGCCCCAATCATCAAACCAAAAAGCGGAAAGAAAAATAAGCCTAGATAAAATGGAAGCTGCGCGGCGTAAGACAGCAACCAACCCAGCGGCACCGACACCAACATCCCAACAACGGTAGCTAGCATAAATTGCAGCCCGCTACCGTGCCCACGCGATGTCCCTTTATGCGAGGCGCTGGTGTCAGCCGCACAATCCTGATCTTCGCGTTCGCTGGGGCAACCCGCTTCGTGCGCATCACTAGCCAAGCCCGTTGAAGCATCGTGTTTAGTTTCTGTGTTTGTCGCACTCATCGTCTGGTGCTCCGTTACATCTATGCCCATCAGATGGCCTGAGTAATCGATACCTCAAGCTAACCTACCACTCCGCGATGCGCCGTCCAACCCACACGGCTAAGATACATGTCACTACACTACCAAGCATATTCAACATAGCCAAGCTGTAGGCCCGCGACTCTATCAGTATGAGCGTTTCTAATGAAAAGGTGCTGAAAGTCGTAAATCCCCCGAGCAGACCAACTAAAACAGCAGCCCGCACCCGCGTATCCCATGTGGCGCCTTCCATCATGACGCTGAGAAAACCAATGGCTAAACAACCTGTGACGTTGACGGTAAATGTTCCCAGCGGAAACGTAGCCGCATGACGCTGTACAAATACACCGATCACATACCGCAACATGCTGCCAACTGCGCCACCCAATCCCACGAACAACACATGCGCCAACGGAAGTCTCCTCCCAAAATCCAACAACGAAAATCTATCTACGACACGATCAATCGTATCTTGACGTAATGACCAGCCCAGTGCAACCGGACATAATCAGTGTGGGATTGTATGCTGTGATTCGTTACAAACTGACCATGCGTGAGAACGCACTCCTATTGTTGAGGATGATCACTTTTTTTCGGCTGAGCATCAACTGGTTTCGCGGGGCTGGACTTCGCACTAGCGGACGGCTTCGTACGGGGAGGGCTATGCTTGGGCGGGGCCACAAACTCTACCACGAGCGTAATATATTGCTGCTCGGCCCCTTTGCCATGAGTCACTGCTGCTTTCGACGCGGGGTTGACCTTGTCAGCCATCGCATCGCGACCAACTGTCGGTGACCTACGCACACGAGATTTTTCCAATGCAGCTTCACGCCGTTCAACCAATGGAGTTGATCGATGCGCCATCGAATTGTCGTCTTCATCACGATCGCCACTGGTAGAAGTTTTCGCATCAAGGGAATCATCACCAACATTTTTCGCAACGCCACTAACCTCTCTTCGCCCCTTGCCGGGCGAAGGCATCGTTGGCTGAGCATTCTCCAGAGGTGCTGATTTGTTAAACGACAGCATATCCTCAGATAACCCCACCGCTTTCATCATTTCCGCAAATATATCGACCTGTGCTTCTGAAGCCTGATCCGATGTTATAGTTTTCTTTGTATCGTGAGCCGATGATGAAACTCCCAGATCCGTATCGAACTTCGCGGTATGAGGTGTCGTTTGACCAAAATACGAAACGCTAGATTGAGCCCGTGCTAGCCCCTGAACAACTATTGGTCCCGCAGACAGTGCCACATCCTTGTCTACCACCCCTTCAATAGATATGTTGTTCAATAGTGTCTTCATCTGGCCAACAGGAATGCGCACCAGCATCTGGCTCTGATTGTCAGCCTGGAAGTTTGTTCCGGCTTTACCCTGATAATAAAACGATTGGCCACGCAGCTTCGTTGCCTGAGTACGCACGGTCATCGCATCTGCATCCACCAACCCCTGTGACGCCAACTGCAGCTTGAAAGCTTCACGTGCGCTAGCCGCTTGCGCCGCATCATGCAAGGCTAACCGCAGTCGAATTGGTTCATTCTCAAAAGCATGAGTTGGCAAAAAATCTAACTTCTCACCCGCCGCTAAACGCTGCTCCGTATGTGTTTTCACCACCAAACGCGCAACAGATTCCTCCAGCTTCGGATTATCCTTGCGCTCAATAGCTAGCTTATCACTTCCGCCGACAGTCATAGGAGCAGCAGAATCAGCAGGCTCAGTCGCACGCTTCAAACTACGCGACGCTCTAGACCTAGTCGATCGCGCATCGCCTGGCCTAGAGGTTTCCTTTTCAACGGATGACGCATCTTTCTCCGTAGTTACCATGGCCAACTTATTATCGTTATGGTCGCCACCCAGGTTAGCCGGGCGCATATACCACCAGCCCCCAGTCACCAGAATCACCATCGCTGCAGCTATTGACAACATCGCGCGTATTGGTCGCCATGAACTTTGCGCCACGTAAGGTGCCTCGTCCACGACACCCAGCAGCGCCTGCCGTTCGAGCAGTCGTAGCACATCCCCAGCCAGCGCATCAGGCGCAGATTGGCGAGGTAGCGTCGCAGTCATCTCGCGCACGCGGCGCAAATCTTCTAGCATGGCTCGCGCCGTCTCATCCCTGGCTATTTCGCGCTCCACATATTCACGTTCGCGGGCATCCGCCTCGCCATCCAAATACGCGTTTATGAGTTCAGCTAGTTTGTCGTGACTCATTGGTTAGTCACCCTCCTGTCGATGCTTATCTCGCAGCATAGGCCCCAGCGCCTCGCGCAGCGCCATGCGCCCCCGATGTAGGCGAGATTTCACTGTCCCAACCGGCACTTCAAGAATCTCGCTAATCGTTTGATAATCCATATCTTCGATATCCCGCAACACCACCACCGCCCGTTGGTCGTCATCCAGCGATTGCATCGCTTCAACCAGATGCTTTTGCAAGTGTTGGTCATCAGACGCATTGCCCGCATACTGCATCAGGCCAACCGCTTGCGTTGAGGCCATGTCCAGCGTCTCGTCCAGCTCAACCGTGCGGCGCACTTTTTGAGACCGACGGGCCGTTAGCGCCAGGTTCACGGCAATCCGAAATATCCAGGTGTAGAAACCGCTATCTTCTCGGAAGGACGTGATACGCTGCAAAGCCTTAAGAAAAGCCTCTTGCGTCAGGTCACGGGCATCTTCAGCATTACCGGAAATGCGCCAGACCGCGTTGTAGACCCGGTCCTGATATTTGACGATAAGTGCGCCAAACGCCTCGGATTTCCCAGCTTTTGCGCCCTTGATCAGATCGACATCCTCCAACTTACCCGCCTGCGCAGGCTTAGCCTCAGCCGTCTCGTTCCATTCTTTTGGACGCTCAACCACAGCCAGAGTTCCCACAATTCGTCAGATAAACACCGATCAAAGACCTACAAATCACTCCCGATAACCTATCTTCCCACGTTACAATACCACGTCAATGAAGAAGAAGCCTGATAGTTCGGTAAAGTAGGGTCATCGACCTGCCTTTATTATCAATCCTGGCCCAAATACGGTCGTCCGGCATCATTCCGGTAATGCACGGTCGTTCTTTCGCCTACTGGCGGAAGGTTGACCTGCCTGAACTATTGGCACACACACTGGCGTACGATTATTTTTTCTGCGATCGTAATTACGCTGCGACATCAGGATCAGTCATAGATACAATCAGACAATAGCCTTGGGGGTTTTGGCTAAATCTGCCTTCACATTGCCGTTAGGCCATTTCCTAGAATAAAAAACGGCGCAACTTGGGGATGTTTTGATGGAGGGTGATATTAGGTGTCTGAAATCATCAATCTGGAAGCTGCTCAATCACACCCATACGCCTAACAAACGGTGTGCCGAAGCATAGATAATATATTTTATCAATAGTAAATAAATGTTCAGAAAGCGCGAGGACATAAAGAACCCCGTGGCAGGATTGGTGGATTTTTTTTTGCGTGAGATCGACAATCACCAACCATAGCCATTTGCGACCCCGCCGTGAAAATCCTGCAATATGCGGGCTGGTTCCCAGGCTGTCGCTATGGGCTATCGCCGCTAGGCCTTTGAGTTTGACAGTTAACTATAAAGCAGTATAATACGTGCGTATTTAACGTATTTACGGTCTCATGTACTTTGGGCCACAGTATCGCGCACTCGATTATGGCACGTTTGGAGAATATAACAGTGAAGTTCATCGACGAAGCACGCTTAGAAACAGATATCGACTACCGCTTCGAATACCTCGCAGAATTTACAGGATTCGATCAAGAAGACATCGACGCCATTCATGGCGCCGCGCCGCATCTGGCCCCGTTAGTGTCCGGGCTGGTCGATGCTATTTACGACAAGCTCTTTGGCTACGATGCGACCATGCGGCACTTTGTTCCACGGCAGTTCGGCTACGAAGGTGATGTGCCGACCGACATCGAGTCAATGACGATGGACCATGAAATGATCGAGTTCCGAAAGCAACATCTGGGGCGATATGTGACTAAACTGGTCACGCAATCCTACGACAGCAGGATGATTCAATTTCTCGATTTCGTTGGAAAAATGCACACCCCCAAGGCCGGCAGTACCGCGCTACAAGTTCCGCTCGTGCAGATGAACGCGCTGATGGGGTTCTTGTCCGACGCGCTGATGGCTGCGATACTAGGGCTGGACTTAGGCGCTGAGGCAACCGCTCGAACGCTGCGCGCGTTTAGCAAGCTACTGTGGCTGCAGAACGATCTTATCAATCGACACTATGCCGACACGCAGCCCGTGCCTGTGGGCGCAAATAGCGGGTATTAACGATCTGGGCCTTCTCTGGAGCAACAATGCGTCTGACTACGCATACGGATTATTGCCTACGCTGGCTGATGTATCTGGCGACGACCTCGAAACGTGCCACAGCCACTCAAATCGCAGACGTGTATGGTATTTCGGTCCATCACGTGGCGAAAGCGGCCAATCAACTTGCGCGTCTGGGCTATGTGCGCAGCATTCGCGGCATCGGAGGCGGCATCGAGCTGGCAAGGCAACCTGAAGACATCGTCCTTGGCGAAGTGATCGAGGCGTTGGAGGGCAATATGCATCTGCTCGACTGTGTCAACACTCAGGACGTGTGCTCGATTCAATCTTTTTGCAAACTCAAGCGTGTGTTGGCTGAAGCGGAGCACCTGCAACTGAAGTATCTCAACACCGTTACTCTTGCTGACATCACCCCAACGGTACGACAATTCGTTCGCCTCCGCACGTCGCGGCGTTGAGCAGTGTGGACGTGCAACTCCAGGGCTTCGAAGTTGTATCGAGAATGCCGACGTGTGGCCATCCTTGCGGTTGATGTTTGGCCTGTTTCGGTAGGACTTGAGCGGTCGATGGACCGGTTATAAAGGGCATCGCTTGAACGGATGGAATTCTTGATCGCATGAATAACGTTGTCACATTTGTATAGCTCAGTTTGGCTTGAGGCTTGCCCCCAGGAACGAAACGTCGTTTCCTCACTTGTCATATAGCGTGGCCTGCAGCATCCTGATCATCCTCGAATTTGGCCCCGTTTCTCAGGGCCGTAGTCATGCACGTAGCACGCATTAAATGGGCAGGTTAATCCCGCGAGAGCCCGATATGAATGGCGTATTGCCTCTATGTGATAACCGCGTTTATAACGTAGAGGAAATAGCACTTTTCGAGGGGCTATACAACCCCTTTTGGGCTGGCTCGGCTCCGATGAACAGGACGGCTTGTGGCTGCTTAGCGGGTCGCTGGGCTGCGGCAACCAAGAGCGACATACTCGGCCGTAGGCCAAGTATTGGGTATCCGCCGCAAAAACTATATCGACATCTGTGATTTTTCGTTGCTGACTGCGAATCACGTTTCAGGCAGAAGAGTTATTGGCAAGACGTTCGACGACGGAGCTCACGATTTTGGTAATGAAGTCAAAAACAGAGCAGCAGACGCAATTCCTCGAACTTGTTGAGGAACACAGAAACATTGTATTCAAGGTCGCAAACACCTACTGTCATGGGTTGCAAGATCGTGAAGACTTGACGCAAGAAACTTTGGGACAGCTCTGGCGCTCTTGGCAGTCGTACGATTCATCGCGGCTCTTCTCGACCTGGATGTACCGTGTGGCACTGAACGTCGCGATTTCGTTCCTGCGTCGCAAGCGTCGACGTCGGGCTATATCGTTGGACGAACGAATTCATGACATCGCGGATCAGTCGCAAAGTGACCTCGAGTACGAGGAACGTGTGCGTGAGATGTACTCGTTCATTGACGGTCTGGATGGGCTGAGCCGCGGGTTACTTCTGCTGTATCTTGAAGACCACAGCTACAGCGAAATCGCGGAAATCCTTGGCATCACCGAAACCAACGTCGCTACAAAAATCAGCCGCTTAAAACGGCGAATGTCGATTGAACTGAATCCAGCGGATGACTCAAAAAGTGACTGAACGATTAAACCACCGTAGAGAACTATAATGAACCCCGAAGAAATGAAAGCCACCTGGCAACATCTAAACCAACGACTGGAGCAACAGGAATCTTTCAGTCGACGTCTGATACGAGATGGGCAAATGGGACGAGCACGCGATGGCCTACGCCCGCTGTTCTGGGGGCAGGCGGTACAGATTGTATTTGGTATCGCATTGGTAGTGTTGGGTGTATCGTGCTGGGTGGAAAACTACTCGATTTGGCATCGCCTCATCGCCGGATTGGTCATTCATGTTTACGGCGTCTTGGCGATTACGCTGGCCAGCGTCACGGTATTCAAAATCAAAGGCATCGACTACGCAGCACCTGTTGCCACGATTCAAAAACAACTTACAGGGCTCCGTTGTTTTTACGTTCGATGCGGACTGTTCGCCGGAATGGCTTGGTGGCTATTATGGATTCCCTTCTTTGTTGTGCTGGGACTCGACTTTGTAGTCGTCCCGCCTGCGTTTTTTTGGTCAACCGGTGTCGGTGTGGCGGGCCTACTGGGATGTTGGGCGTTTCATCGCTGGGCTAGGCACCCTAGTCGACCCCAACTAGCAAAGTGGTGGGATGATGGATTGACGGGCGGCAGTCTGGTCAAAGCCAAACAGGCCTTGGAAGAAGTCAAGCGGTTTGACGAACCTAGTTCCTAACGCCCTGTGCATTATTATATGAAGAATACAAATCTACATTCCCCTCTTAGGGCACTGCTTCGGCTATATTGGGGCAAGGTTTTTACCTTCGCGGGCGACCCGCGGAAACTAGACGCTCCTCGGGGAGTGCAATATAATCCCCAATTCTAGGGCATGTAGCTGCCATATTCTGCCGCAGTCATAAAATATTATTGCCTCGGTTACCGAGTATCGCCAGTCTGCACATACCCCACGGTGTTCCTCATTTGTCTACAAACGATGAGCAATGGTTCCATCTGAATTAGCAATGGCGATTGGCGCGTGATCACCGGTCACTTTCTTTAGGTAGAGCGTGCTCGTTCCGCCGCTCATTGGAGCGAATCGCCATCATTCTAAAAGAAAAGGGGTTTGACGCCAATTAACGTTTTCTTTAAGTCGTTGTAAATAAAGGACTTACGACGATTTTGGGGGTATGTCCTAATGACGCGGCGACGATTGAATCGGATAGGAAAGCAACCTGTAGTTGGCCCTGGGATTACGGGGTAATCGGGCCTACGGTGTCGTCAGAGGGCTTTCCATGAAAAAGAAAACGACAGGACCAAACGACAAACGACAGGGTAAACGACAGACTTCGTGTCCGATATTGGGACAATCGAGGAAAAAACCGACTGGATGGAATTGGTGTAAAATCATAGAATTGCAGCTTGGCCGACATTAACATGTAACCCAGACCGTAAAAGCGAAGGCCCGTGCCGAAATGGCACGGGCCTTGTCCATATCCCCTACGCGAAGTCAACTTGAAGGGCGTGGAACCACAGCCCAAACGCCATACGATATCGAGCACGAACGCCATACGAATACTTCTCTCGCATGAAGCCCTGCTCGGTCTCGCCTTCCAATGCACGCCATTCGATCGGCTCTCGATCTTGGAGAATGAACGGTCGAAGCGATTGGTCGGTTTTGAGTAGGAAAAACTTGGATAGGTCAGTCAGACGCGGCATGGGAATAATCCGGGCTGCGCCTTGCAACGTATTCGATGATGAATCGAGTACCGTCGCGTTCACAGCTTCCAGCCAGGCCATGTACTGCGCCGGTGGGCAGACGACATTGAGTCCGGATGCTGTTATATGCACCGGCTCGCCCTGATCGTCTTTAAGCGTGAGCAATTGCTGCAGCGCACCCTTTAGCGCTGTGCGACATTCCTGAACGGTTGGATCGTCCGGATCAACGGCGCTGCCGGCTAGCTTATTGCTTTGTACGCCACTATTTCCGGATTCGTGATCGTCTGCGAAAAATCGCTTTCCATCGTAAGCATTGAAGCCAGCCTGGTCTCCATTGGCCAACAACTCGGCAATTATCAAATCCTTGTGTGTAGCTGCTCGATCGGCCAGTTGACGTGTACGAATTGAAATTTGAGAAGTTTGATCGTCCGAAATTTCATCACGATCCACTTCCAAGGTGATCTCGTATTTGAGGTTTTCGATGTCGTACTTCTCAGTGAACAAACCACGAGCCTTGCGACCCGTGCCCCATTCTCGCATGGGTGGGACGGTCCCAAGGAATCCATATGTTTCCTTGTCCTTGTTGGATTTGATAGTGGTGGCCAAGTCCTGATAGACCGTTGGCACCTTGGAAAGTTGGTCGAAAAATTCCGACTTCAAACCGGGAGATAAAAGACCTGTTGATAACACTGTCATGATTATGCGACTCCGTTGCTTTATATGTACGCTTCCTTGCGCACGACTGGATTAAATGTAATCTACTTCGACGAGAAACGAGCCAAGGTCCGCAGTGGCACCGTTGGTGACGGCTAAGGTAAGTACGTCGCCTGCATTGGCGTGGGTATTGCCGACGGCTCCCAGGTTTTGGGCAGCGTTGGCCAGGGGAAATGTGGTTACGTTGTCGAATACTTCGGTAACAACTGCACCGGCGTCAATGGCTAATGCAATTGTGCTGGTGTTCGATCCATCGACACCCGATGCAGCGGTTGCTTGATTGACCACGCGAGCCGCTACAATCCAGCCTTCCTGATTGAAAGCGTGAATTGCCCTTGCCGCAATGTCGGCTCCAGCGGCTAAATTTTCAACCGCGTGAACGATGGTTTTAACCATCTTGCGGTTGGAATCGATGCGTAGCAGTGCGCGTCCGGTAGCGGGTACGTCAACAAGTACACCGATGTACGTGTTACCGCTAGCCGTGAAGGTTAGCGTGGCATCGTCACTCGCGAAAACCGGACGGCCTAGATTCGCTTGGGTAGCTGTGCCCATCGGCAATTCAAAATCGCCAAGCGTTTGGATGCGTAGTTTTAATGCACCGTTAGCGCCAGCAAGGTTGTCTTTTTCTTCGTAAGCCATGCCTACAAAGCGATCACCTGCTACAAGACCACGGGCGTAGCCGTTGCTATCGATACCCACCATCGCACCCTTGAAAATTTTCGTGGTTGCTCTAATGGCGTAGGTGCGCAGCTCTTGGTCTACATAGTGGTCAACTTCAATTGATTGTGTTAGTGGTGCCATGTTGGAGTCCTTTCCTATTGGCGTTGAATGTTTATCGATCTAGCGTTGTTGCTAGTTGGATGGTTGTACGTCTTCGCCCGGTTTCATTTTGAATTTGTCGAGCGATTCAGGTATAGCGTTAGTAATCTCGTAAGGTTGTGTGCCAGATTCAACACGCTTCCAAAATGTCAACACGGCGTCAATGGGATCGTCGGCTAGGCTAAGTATTTTTTCCCAGCCGATGATTTCGTTGGTGGCTATTGACATACCCTCGCCGAGTTCCTTGATTTCTTCTGGCGATGCTGGGCAACCGATTTCCGCATCTTCTTTCGCTAATTGCCTTTGCTGTTCCAATTCTTTAAGGTGACGCTGTGCTAACCATTTACCTGCTTCACCGACGTTTATCTCGCCGCGTTCGACGGCTACGGCTGCTTCCATCCATCTGCGTTCTGGACCATATGTGTCGTGGAATAGATATTGCAGTACCGATGCCGTCATTACACGCGTGAAGCTGACGCCTGTTTTCTGTTGAATAGAATCGATCAATCGGATCAATCCCTCGTTTAGCAGCATGCTTTTGTTCACTTTCGCCATTGAAAGCTCCGCGTTAGTAGCCATTTTATTCCCTTCGTGCAATTTAACCGTTTCACCATGTTACGCAAATAGTTACGTCATTCGTATCATACATGCTTGACATGCTACGTCAAGCACGTATGATACGCTCAGAAGTAAAGACATGGCAAAGACAACCCAAAAATCTCGAATCGCTGATTTAGAAGCCGAAAACGGCTCTTTAACGGCTAAAAACACCCGCCTCACGCGGGAAAACGACCTGCTCAAAGCCAGGTTGAAAGCGTTGGGGATGAGTCCCAACGTCGTCATCGAAGAAGAAAAGGAGAATGAGCGATGCCCAAAGGAGCCAAAACGAAGCCGCGAGCCAAAAGGCGGACTAAATCGGAAAACGATGTAACCCCTTTTCGGCTGGTTGGCCAAGCGGATGAAACCGATCGTATCCAAGAAGATCATGGCAGTGAGGTACGCATGGCATTGATCGAATCCATCGGCCAGCAATTGTATCGCATACCAACTCACTTTCTTGTGGAAATATTGGGCACTTTATCACATTGCGCTGGCACCCTAAACGGACGGCGCAAGATGTTTCCAGGGTTTTCGCCACCAAAGGACTTGGACTGATGCGTAGAAAACCACGTAAATACAAGCCGATTCCGTTACCGAAACTGGACGCGAAAGCCATCGGGCAACGCTTGCGTGTGTTACGTATGAGAAGGAATTGGTATCAGGTGCAAGTTGCCGATATGGCCGGCGTTGATAATACAGTAATCACAAAGATCGAATCTGGAGAAAGATTGCCAAGTCGTGACGTTATGTTGGCACTATCAACGATATTCAAGGTGCGTCTAGACTACGTGTTACTCGGTCTAGGTAGCAGAAAAAAAGTGTGCATGGTCCACTGATTCCGGTTCGGAGTAGGCGCGTATTCTGCCCAGTTTCACGTTGCCTACTTCAGCCGGAATCTTGGATGATTCCTTTCATCGTTTTGTCT
This sequence comes from Phycisphaerae bacterium, assembly GCA_029260115.1. Lineage (GTDB taxonomy): Bacteria > Planctomycetota > Phycisphaerae > UBA1845 > UBA1845 > JAJRPG01. The sequence continues at coordinate 19,182 of JAJDDW010000059.1, forward strand.
AAGTCGTCGGTTTGCTGTCTCCTTTCCGGCGGCTTAGGCAGCGATGAAAGAGTTAGCTGAAAGGAATAAATATGAGCCATATGATTCAAGATCAACCGCAAGACTCGCTGGAATGTACGATACTCAATTCGTTGGGTGATGGACTCCGTGAAGTTTTAATTGTGCCTATCGGAGAGTCTGATACGGTCAAAGGCAAAATGATACTTTCTGCCGATGATGCTCGCTTCATTATCGAATCATTCAAGCATCATGCCGTGTCAATTCCAATCGACTACGAACACAGTACATTGCGATCCGAAACGCTACCTCACGGCGCACCCGCCGCTGGCTGGGTAGATGATTTATATTTCAATGAAAATCGCGGTCTCATGGGCTTAGTGCGTTGGAATAATAAGGGGCGTGATTCAATACGTTCTGATGAATTCCGCTATCTATCGCCCGTTGTTTTGCTCGATAGAGACACCAAACATGTACGCGGTTTACACTCGGCTGCGCTAACAACTAAACCGGCTATTCCAAGGATGGAACGGCTTGCAGCGTCGGCCAATACACTTTTAATTGAGGAATTTAATACGATGCCCGAAGAATCAAATCTTGAAAATATGGAAAACCAAGGACTCGTGACAGAGTTAGCCAAGGCGCTCAATCTTCCAGAGGGCTACACGAATAATCAACTTCTAACAGCAGCCATTGAAGCGGCTAAGAAGGCTAATGGTATAGCTTCCAAGCCATCAGATAGTCAAGTTGCGGAAGAAGTGCGCAATTCGCTAGGGCTGCCCAAAGATGCAGGCGTGGACGCTGTGAGGCTTTCTATGTCGGTGGCTACCAATGGTTCATCATCAAAAGAACTCATGGCCATGAGGGCTGCGGAATCCCAGCGTATTACCGATGAGCGTGTACAAACGTACATCGATCAAGGCAAGTTGAATCCCAATCACGAAGCTCAGATGTGTTCTGCTCGAAAACTTGCGAAAACTGATCCGGAAACATTCACGACCATCATGGAGGCGGCTGCGCCTATTGTACCACAAGGGGCAACAACGCCACCGCGTCAAGAAAGTGTACAGCGCGGTCGCGTCGTGCGAGAAGCTATGAATACGTTCAACCAAAATGAGCAACTCAAGAAAACCACAACGCTGGGCGCGTTCGTCAATATGCAACTCACTGAAGCGGGGTTGGAGCGTATGACGGACGAAGATCGTCGGGCGTTTTCGATTGCGGTAGCGTAAAGTCGCAGAAATACAACCCTTAGATAAAGGATAAACCATGACCGATCCACAATACCAACTGCACTTAAAAGCGTTAGGAAAAATCACTCGACTCTGGGATGACAGTGGTATCGATACCACGGCGCTCAAGTTGCTGGTGTCGCGCCTGTACGATCAGGTTGCGACTGGTGAAGTAGACTCTTACGACGGAACATTAGCATTAAACCAGTTCTCCATCGGCCTAAACAATGCGCTTAGTATTGGTGAGAACAAGATTAGAACAACTGCCAAGGCTATGGCCGAGGCATACCTGAAAATAGCACTTGCGAAGGATTTGACAACCTTGCCGAGTAGTTCTGATGCAAAGAACATACTCGAAGCGCTTCAGACTGAAATGGGCGCTGGACTCGATAACAAGACGCTAAGTAATTCATCCACAACGGGCTTTGTGAATTTTTTCGATTCGCTTTGGTCACCGTCTGGTTCATGGAATACAGCCTTAGATGCGTCTGCTGATTACAAAGACAGCATATATGTTGTCACTGCAATTGTTTGATAGAGAGCTGAACCAATGAACCATAACGATCGTAACTGCGAAAAACACAAATCGTTCATGCTGCGATTTGACAGCGTGAATGTGCCTTACCAACACGTTGACGGAAAAACACAGTATGTAACTCAATTTAGATGCAAGTTATGCGGGTGGATGTCTGGCAATGTAAAACCGGACACACACCAATGCTGTGACACAATGGACGACGTTGTTGCCACGTCGATCGAAAAAGAGGCTTCGACCGATATAGCAACAAACATCAACGATGACGATTCTTCACTTACACAAGAAAATACGCTGATTGAGTAATGTCCAATGCACAACGCCAATCTGTAACATCGTCCAGCAACGACTGGCTAACGGTCGAGCAGGCTGCGGTGTTGTGCAAAGAGTCGTTGCGAACGTGGCAACGCAAGGCGGCATGGGAGCAACAGCGAAGCGATCAGTGTAAGCGTGAATCGATGGCGGTATTGGCTGCGCCACCAGGCGGGAAAGGTAAGCCAGTTTGGTGGATAAAACGGACTATCGATCGTCGCCTCACGAAACACCCGTCCAATGCTAAACGCAACCAACGCGACCAAGTAGCGTTGTATACGAAGTATGCACAAGACACCGTCGATCTGGCGTACCGCAAGGCCCACTATCTGAACCAGTGGGAAAAGCGCAGCCTAACAATGGGGCGTGACAATCTGACTGAATTGCAAGTCGCGCATCAAATCGTGTCCGAAGCTACGCGAATTGAAGGCCCATCATTTAGAATCAGTGAGCGGACTTTGAAGCGATGGAAATCTGCATATAACGCGATCGGTTCTAACGGTCATATCGTAGGCGTAGAGGGATTGATCGATCGACGTGGACTGCCTACGGATGGTGATGGTGGCGGTAGCGAAGGCACGACACGCGATCAGGCTGCGGTTGAATACTTCTACAGCGTTTATCGAAGTGAGAACAAGCTAACAGCGCGTATGTGCCATGACGCGACACTGCGAGCAGCTCGCAAGAATCGATGGCGTTGGCCGGTTAGCTATGCGTCTACGACGAAGTGGCTACGCGATACGGACGATAAATCGCTGACGTACTTAATGCGATATGGTAAAGACCGATGGTCGCATAAATTCTTATCCCATCTGGAAATAGATTACGGTCTGATTAGTCCGGCTGATTTGTACGTGGCCGACCATACGCAATTGGATATGTGGTGCGAGTACAAGGGTAAGCAGATACGGCCTTGGCTGACAGCGATTCAGGACTGTGCGAGCCGTTGTATTGTCGGATGGCATTTGGGACCGAATCCACACTCCGACGCCATCATCTCAACCATTCGCATGGCTTGCCGAGATTGGGCGATACCGGAGCGTATGAGAATCGACAACGGTAAGGACTATACCAGTAAGATCATCACAGGCGTCACCAAGTCGCAACGCGATTCATTGCGCCGCTCGATCGGTCCAGAATGGCAAACGTGGCTTAAACGTAATGCTGGGCAGGACGCACCGATCGATTCGCGTTGGCTTGGTATCTGCGGTGAATTAGACATAGAACTTATCTACGCGATTCCGTACGCGCCATGGTCGAAGGGAACCATAGAGAGATTTTTCGGGCGATTGCACGATCAGCACGATAAGACCTATGCCACCTATTGCGGTAACAGTGCATTAAACAAGCCTGAATGTTTGGAGCAAATCAAACGCGGCTACACCGATTCGCAGCGACGCTACCTCAAGAAAAAACATGGAAATTCCTGGAAACGCCATGCAGTGCTAAAGCTCTGCGATGAATCGGATATTCCATCGCTTGCAGACGTGAAGCAGCGCGTCGCGGATTGGATGGAATCGTATCACAACCTACCGCATCGCGGTTTATCAGGTCAGACGCCGATGGCTATCTGGCATACGGCTACGTCGTTGAAACGAGCGATCAACGATGATCTGGTTTGCCTATTGGAAACACGCGGGCTATTCAAGGTCCATGCCAATGGCGTGGGCGTAACCATCGGTCCAGTCAAAATCAATTACGGGAAGATGTGTGCAGGGCTAAAGCGATACGTTGGGCGTAAAGTGTTGATATCGCTCGATCCGGATGATATCTCACGATGCTGGGCATTCGATGCGAACAATCGCAAGCCGATCGGTGATTTGCAAGCCAACACACGCATACCGCCATTTACTTGTGCCGACGATGCCCGCGAAGCCATCGCAGAGCAGCTGAAAGAACGCCGTGTGATGCACCAGGCTGCACGATCTTCGGCTAAACGCACTAGGACGGCTGCACAACGAATCGTTGAACACAGCCAGGCTACACACGCGGAATTACGCAAGACGGGTACGGACGACGTAACTATTACATCGATTGTCCCGTTTCAAACCGGATTCGAGGGCGTCTCGAAGGGCGATCGAACGACCTTCGATCCGACCACTTTTGATTCACTAGACGATATCGAAGATTTGTACATGGATGAGCAAGAATTGCTTGCTCAAGATGAGGACGACGACGATCAGGGCATGGATGACCTGTTCGTAGATGAGGAACATTTGGCAGTCACGGATGGCGATGATGATTTGGAATCATTGCTATGAACCCAACAGATGATTTAGCGGATATCTTACAGGGACAGGATCAAATACTCATGGCAGCATGGACGCTACCCAACGAAGGCACGCTATCAGATGCCCATCGCCGACAAGCGATGATGAACTTCAAAACGTATATTGAAAAAAATGGTATCACTAAACGGGAAGTAGCTAAGAAATTAGGCTCGCCCCGTGAAACAACCATTCACGAATTGACAATTGGAAAATACCGAAGTCATGCCGACGATCATATCCGCACGTTGAATATGTGGGTGGAACAGCACGCCAGGACTAAAGCAGCACAGGTGAATGACGATTACGTGGAGACACGGACAGCCAGGGCTATTCTAACAACTGCACGTCTTGTACACGAAAATAAGACAATGGGTATGGTGATAGGTCCGACTGGCATAGGCAAGACGCGGTGTGCTGAGGCGTTGGCTCAAACCTATGTCGGTTCGATTTACATGCGTATTATCAACGGCTTGCATCATCCCAGGGGTTTAGCACACGCCATCGCTGCACCAATAGGGGTACTCGATCATAGATCCATGACTCATATGATGCACCATAGTTTACTTGAACGCATCATCGAACGATTACGAGAAAGCGACCGGATGGTAATCATAGATGAAGCTCATAAGCTGACTGACGACGCCTTGGAAATGGTACGTGATGTTCACGACTGCGCTGGCGTACCGATTCTCATGTTTGCTACGACCGATCTTCACGATCGAATCATGCGATCAGTAGGCCCGGATCACGGGCAGATGTATAGCAGATTCGATGTTGTACATCACCTAACGCAAGGCAAGGACATCTATTCGGGTGGCAAGCCCTTGTTTAGTATCGATGAGATTCGCAAGCTCTATGAGCGAACACCGATCAGGCTAGCACCCGATGCTGCGAAGTATCTGCAAGACGTAGCCAATCAGGTTGGTCACGGCTCATTGCGACGTTGCAAAACACTACTCCGTAACGCTGTCCGACGCGCACGAAAGAGATTGGAAATATCCGAAGGCTGTAGAATTACAGTCTCGGCCATAGATTTTGAATGGGTTGAGGCTCGCTTGCGGATGGAATCATCCGAGCAGCACAGCGTTCAAGAACGCCAAACGGCTCGTAGAGCAACTGCCGAGTAGCCGTTTGGCAATAGATTGTATTGCGCCGTGCAGAACCTTTTTGAGAGTAGAAGGGTCTGGACGGTCGATTCTTGCGCCTATAGGCCAGGGCCATATTGGTTGTTTCAGGGCCATTTCCTCGGCGCCCTTAGAATCATGGCCCTTCAACAAGGAGAATCAGCCATTCTGCTACATAAATGCCAGAAAAGCTCATGTACACTTGACGGGGATTCGATATATCCTATTATCCGGATATATGGAATTGTAGGATATGGTCATGCAATTAACAACTGAACCGGAAATCGTATTCAAAGCCATGGCTGATGGCACGCGGCAGCGGACCCTGACCGTGCTAGCGCAGCATGAATTGAGCGTTTCTGAACTGGTGGAAATCCTTCGTCAGCCGCAATCGACCGTGTCGCGACATCTTCGCGTACTACGTGAGGCCGGGCTGATTCACGATCGCCGCGATGGGAATATGGTGCTGTATTCACTGCCCACTAACGGCTCATCCACCAACGGGGCGCCAGGCACCTTATCGGACGACTTACTGAGTTGGGTCGCTCGTCAGCCGATGGCCTCCGTTTTGACTTCGCGCCTCGAATCGGTTCTCCAGCGGCGGAAGGAATTAAGCGACAAATTCTTTGGGCGGGTAGGCCGAGCATGGGACGAATTACGCGAGCAAAGCTTCGGCTGTCAATTCCATCTTGAGGCCTTCATGGCACTCCTGCCCAGGCAGTGGACGGTGGCTGATGTGGGTACGGGCACAGGCTCATTATTACCGACACTGTCGCGTCACTTTCAACATGTAATTGGTGTTGATCCCGTTGAAGCCATGCTCGACATCGCCCGACGTCGCATTAACGTTGCAGGCTGTCAAAACGTCGAGCTGCATCAAGGCGATTTGTCCGAGCTTCCGCTACCTAGCGACACCATAGACCTGCTCGTCGCCGCGCTCGTATTGCATCACGTGCCATCGCCGCAAGATGCCATCGCGCAGTTATATCGCGTCGCGCGCGCGGGTGGCCGCGTACTGATAATCGAGCAAGGCCCACATCAGGAGTCGTCGTTTTATGAACGGATGCAAGATCATTGGTGGGGCTTCGAGAGTGACATGCTATGTCAGCAATTGAGTCAGGTCGGCTTTGAAGCGGTCACGGCCCATGCGTTGACCACGGTCGATCGCGCGCAAGACGCGCCGGAATTATTTGTGATTACCGCGACGAAAGGGTCACTTCGTGACTCATGGTCGCTTTGATAAATAGAGTTGATTAGAGAAAACACAGCGTAATGCATCTTGGTTGATACGCGCTGAACTATTTAGGAGACGATGATGACGACTGCAGTTCAGGATTTTAAGGTAGCAGACATGAGTCTGGCTGACTTTGGCCGAAAAGAAATTGAAATCGCCGAGCACGAAATGCCCGGCATGATGTCTACCATTGCTGAGTACGGCGGTAAAAAGCCGCTGGCCGGCGCCCGCATTATGGGTTCGCTACACATGACTATCCAGACGGCTGTGCTGATTGAGACGCTGGCGAAATTAGGTGCAGATATTCGCTGGTGTAGCTGCAACATTTTCAGTACCCAAGACCACGCCGCCGCCGCTATCGCCAAAACAGACGTTCCGGTTTTTGCCTGGAAAGGTGAAACGCTGGAAGAATACTGGTGGTGTACGAATCAGGCGCTTAGCTTCCCAGAAGGCGGCCCCACGCTGATCGTCGATGATGGCGGTGACGCGACCATGCTTATCCATATGGGCGTTGAAGCCGAGGATGCATTCGCTAAAGATGGCACGCTTCCTGATCCATCATCTACCGATGTAGAGGAGATGGCTGTCATTCTCACGCTCATTCGTGACGAACTTCAAAAAGATCCGCAACGATGGCACAAAGTAGCTAAAGACCTTATTGGTGTTAGCGAAGAAACCACGACGGGCGTGCATCGTTTGTATCAGCGTCAGCAAGATGGCAGTCTTTTGTTTCCTGCGATCAATGTCAATGATAGTGTCACCAAGAGTAAATTCGACAATCTCTATGGCTGTCGTCACTCATTGGTCGACGGCATCATGCGAGCCACGGATGTGATGCTCGCCGGTAAACTTTCCGTCGTTTGTGGCTATGGCGACGTCGGTAAAGGTTGCGCACAAAGCCTTCGCGCTCAAGGCAGTCGCGTCATAGTCACTGAGATTGATCCAATTTGCGCACTGCAAGCCGCGATGGAAGGCTTCGAAGTGCGCACCTTGGACGATGTCGTTGGCGATGCCCATGTTTTCGTAACTACGACGGGTAACAAGGACATCATTATGGCTGCGCATATGGGCAAGATGAGAGACCAAGCTATCGTTTGTAACATTGGCCACTTCGATAATGAAATCGACATGGCTGGTCTTAAAGGCACGCCTGGCATTTCCAAAATGGAAATTAAACCACAGGTAGACAAGTGGACCTTCGCCGACGGACATTGCATTATCGTGTTGGCTGAAGGGCGTTTGGTAAACCTTGGCTGTGCGACAGGTCATCCGAGCTTTGTAATGAGTAACAGCTTTACGAATCAGGTCATCGCACAAATCGAGCTGTATACCAACTCTGCGAATTACGAAAAGAAAGTATATGTGCTGCCTAAGCGCCTGGACGAAAAAGTTGCTCGGTTGCATTTGGACAAGCTAGATGTGAAGTTGACCAAGCTGCGTCCAGACCAGGCCGCGTACATCGGCGTGAGTGTGGACGGGCCATACAAGCCGGAACTCTATCGGTACTAAGCGCTGACATTGACGGCCATGTTATAAAATATCGTTTGCATGAGTGGCATGGGTAAGCCCCGATTTTTGGGCTTACCCGTGTTTCTCGGACTTCACTGCACGTGGGCAAATAAGTTTATCCATGCTACCAAATGCTGATTTCAGGACGCGCGTCACCGTTATGGCACTCACAATAGAGATACTGAATGATCCTCCTCAACATCGGCACCGGAAAACCCCCAGCATGCCACCGCGTTTTAGCTTATGCGTCTCTGTGGCTTCACGCCTAATTATCACGGTATTGATTTTGGCCCTACACACACCTGTCGCCATCGCTCAGCCAAGCCCCTCACGGAAGGCCCTTACGGCGTTGCAAGACGTCCTTGGTTCGCAGCGGTCAGACTTCACTAATTATCAGAGCGAGCATTTTCTCCTGGCAGCCGATGCCGACCAAGCTACGGCTACGGTGACGCTACATGAGCTGGAAGATACTTATCAGCATGTCAGGCGCTGGGCTGATTCGCTTCATCTTTCAGTAATAGACGCGCACGAATCTTGGCCTGTTGTCTATTTCGCACATCAAAAAGATTACCAACTTGCATGCGAGCATATGGGCGTTTCGGCAGTATTTGGACCCGGGCTGTATGTGCCCGTGCAACACGTCGCTATTTTTCAAGACATAGCCAACCTTGAGCCGTGGCAGGCGGTTAATCAGCACATCGCCCAATTGCAACTAGCTATCCGCACGAAAAGTGATCAATCGGACCGGGGCAACGGCGATCAACTTCGACGTATGCGCGATCAATTACAGTCGCTTCAAAAAAAGAAAAAAGATGTTCACAGGCTATATCAACAACTCGTCATCCGTCACGAAGCAGCCCACATGATTATTAATGGCCTGCATATATTGAATCCAGGCGTTAGCCAACCCGATTGGCTCTCGGAAGGTCTGGCCTGTCAATTTGAAATCCCTTACTCAAAAAACGAAAGCCTTGGCTCTAATTCATTGCGTATGGGCGATTTGAAAAATGCGCTGGTCAGCGATGAGCAACCAGGCTTAGCCGAGCTTTTGGCATTTGTAAGCGAAACGACATTTACAGCCCAATCATCGCGTGACAGTTCTTGGGCGTATGCGCAGGCCTGGGCTTTGGTGTATTATTTGCAAAACCATCACCCAACACAGTTCACGACTTATCTTGTTTGTCAAGCAGCGCCTGCGCCTGGATCAACAAACGATCAGACGGCGACGTGTTTTCAGACGACATTTTTGGACACACAAAGCACATTTAAGTCGAACTGGAAAACTTGGCTAAGCGATCTAAAGCTCGACCGCTGAGCGGGTCGACGATAAACTACTCAGCGTTGGTCATCGGCAGGATCAGCGAAAATTGATTTGAATATGTCGAAGCATGGCGCGTAACTATGGAAATTATCATCGCGGGCACTGGCGAAGTGGGTGGGCATGCAGCGGATGTGTTGTCCATGGCTGGGCATAACGTAACGGTGATCGATCTGGATGCCGACCGTCTTCAATTGCTCAACGATTCATTAGACCTGCGAACTCTGACCGGTCACTGTGCGCATTATGGTGTGCTCGAAGAAGCGGGTGTGTCCGCATGCGATTTGTTCATCGCTGCGACGCAGTCGGATGAGATTAATATGCTGTCTTCGTTCCTTGCGAAAGCGGCTGGGGCGAAAAAGACAATCTCGCGGGTTCATCACACGGCTAACTTCTCATTAAACCGCACGGCTATATCGACCAAGCTTGGAATCGACGATCTCATTTGCCCAGAGCACGCTACTGCGATGGCTATCGCTCGACAATTACGAAATCCCGGCACGATCGCGCTGGAAGAGTTCGGCAAAGGTCAAATTTTCATGCAGCGATTTCCGGTTTCCAATGGTGCGTCAGCTATTGGAAAAGATTTATGCGATGTACAACTGCCGCACAACACCCGCCTCGCTATAGCGGAATGCGGGGACGTTGTATCGCTGGCTACCGCAAAAACTCAGGTTACGGAAGGAGACGTCGTCACGCTCATCGGCGAAGTGAAAACTTTTGATTCTGCCCGTAAGCTGTTTAACAATGATAAAGAAAAACGCATCACCATAGCCATCATGGGGCAATCGTCCACGGCTGTTTGGCTAGGTCGGGCGCTCAAGAGCCGACTGTTTTCCGTGCGTATATTCGTGGAAGACCGTGAGCGAGCCGAGGAACTTGCAGAAAAATTGCCGCACGTCACGATTATCGAAGGCGACCCAACAGACACGGCTGTCTTTGCCGAAGAGCACCTAGAAGCCGTGGATGTATTTATCGCGGTCACCGAAGACGATGAACATAATATTTTAGGTTGTGCGCAGGCGAAGACGTTAGGCGTGGGGAAAAGTATCGTCGTCGTGCAGCGCACGAAGTATTTACATTTGTTTAAAAACGTTGGTATCGATCACGCATTTAGTCCACGACAGGTTGCTGTCAGTGCCATCGAGCATCTCATCGACGTAGGCCCCGTTCGATCCGTGGCTATGTTCGACGATAGCGTAGCAGAAGTTTACGAAGTACATCCGTCCGACCGTGCATCCATAATAGAGAAAGACCTACGCACCATTAAGTTGCCATCACGATCTATGATCGCAGCGATTCGTCGTGGCGACCGGGTTTATGTTCCGGGCGCGGAAGACCAAATTGTTTCGGGGGATACCGTGCTGGTCATCGGGCCTCATGGTATCAACGAGAAACTTCTCAAGCTGTTCACAACATCATGACCATCGATTTTCGCGTTATCGCCAGACAACTTGGCTTGCTTCTGCTTGTAATGAGCGCGCTCATCCTTAGCATGACGGGATTCGCGGTTGTGGAACAAGGTTTTAGCGCATTGTGGCGCAGTCCCGATGCCCTGGCTATGCTCATTAGTGCGGCTGTGGGGATCGCCTTGGCTGCGGCGCTTGTTGGTGTCGGAAAACGTTCTGCCTCCATCATTGGTCATCGAGAAGCGCTATTGCTCGTCGCTTTGAGTTGGATCGTCGGAGGCTTAATTGCTGCGTTACCTTTTTGGTTTTGGGCATCTCTGCGGTCGGATGCTGGACAAGTCGCGAACGATTTCGACTCTTTGGTCAACTGCTACTTTGAATCCATCAGCGGATTAACCACGACTGGCTCAACGATTGTTCAGGCGATTAGCGAACTGCCGCGAAGTATTTTGCTTTGGCGTTCGCTTATACAATGGCTGGGCGGGTTGGGTATTGTCGTATTGTTCGTGGCTGTATTGCCTATGCTCGGTGTGGGTGGTCGGCGCATCTACCGCATCGAAGCGCCAGGCCCTTCACCAGAGGGCGTTAGGCCGCGCATCGCAGAAGCCGCTCGCGCGCTTTGGTATATTTATCTGGGGCTAACCGTTCTGGAAATTGTCGCCCTACGCATTGCGGGCATGGGTTGGTTCGACGCGACGTGCCATACGCTTACTACCTTAGCAACTGGTGGATTCAGCACGTTAGATGCTAGCGCCGCAGGCTTTCCGTCGCCATCCATCCAATACATCCTAATATTGTTCATGGTATTAGCCGGGGTCAACTTCGGCTTATACCATATGATCCAACGCGGCGAATGGCGCAAGGTTATTAAGGACCATGAACTACGTTGCTATCTAGCATTAATTGCCATAGCTACCATCACCATAACCGTGTCTGTATATCGACATAACTCGTTATCACCTTCCGAGGTAAGCCCTCCCGCTAGCGTAGCTGAGACCATTCAACATAGCCTGTTCCAAGTAGTATCCATTCAAACCACCACCGGATTTTGCAGTACCGACTTTGACACGTGGTCTTATGTTCCTAAGGCCATATTGATGTCATTGATGTTTGTCGGCGGATGCGCTGGGTCTACCGGCGGCGGCATTAAAGTCATTCGTATCATGATCGCGGCTAAGGTGATGGCTGCGGAGATCGAACAAGTTTATCGCCCGAAGGTGGTACGCACCGTGAAAATCGGAAAAATGGCCATCGACGCAGACTTAAAACGTGGCATCCTGGTGTATGTGCTAGGTATTATGCTACTGTTCGCTATGGGGACGGGCGGATTAATGTATTTCGACGCTGACCAAGGTATCGATATTACGACGGCAGCCACCGCCTCTGCCTCTACGCTTAATAACATAGGCCCAGGCCTGGCCCTTGTGGGCGCTACGCGCAACTACGCATGGTTTTCCGCGCCGAGCAAAATTGTTATGTGCATGCTCATGATCCTAGGCCGACTCGAAATATTTACGATCATCGTACTATTTACGCCGAGGTACTGGCGCGGAGAATAGTTGTTGCGTAAGTGCTTAGCGCGCGACGGCGACTGAATTACGTGTTACCAAATAGGAGAAGTTCGTGGGCCTTTCCAACCTTCGGCGATTTGACGTTCAAGCTAAGTACGCAGCTATCTTGGCTATCGTTTCGATCATTCCTCTTCTAGCGGCTATGTATCTCGTGTGGCGAAATTACAATCACCAGCTTGGACAAATTGTATACGGGGCTGGTGGCTCCTTTATTATGCTGCTGTTGGGATGCGTCGGTGCTTCATCGCTACCAAGTTTTGCTGGGTTCGTGTTAGGCTGGAGTAGTGCAGGGCAGCGCCGTAACGAGACGCCTACCAAATCCTGGATTGGTTTTTTTCTCGGTGCTGGCGTGCTCACCCTAAACTTTGTTATCCTACTAGCCTTCTGGATGCTGCGTCTTAAACAAGGATAATGGTATAGCTATCACCGCTTCAAAATATCTTGCGATAGTCAATAAGGAATGTTTCATATGAACCGAACCATCCTCTCACAAATGCTTTCCATCCCCACGGCCCCCTTCGCCGAGCATTGCGTGATCGATTACATCAAAGCGTTTTGTAAGCGTCGAGCTGGCGTAAGCCTCACGCAAGACCAAGTCGGCAATCTTTTAATTCATGTTCGATTTCGTAATAGAAAAGTAGCCAGACCTGTCTGCATCACGGCCCATCTGGATCATCCGGGTTTTATCGCGGAAAAAATGATTTCAAAAACGCGCCTTCGCGCGCACTGGCGAGGCGGCGTACCGCAACAATACTTCGTGGGTAGTAAGGTTCGTTTTTATGATGGCGATCGTGTAATTAAAGGCACGGTTCATGCGACTAAATCGATTACGCAAAATGGCAAAAAGCGGGTGGAGTCTGCTACGATAAATGTCAAGGAAAGCGTGTCTGGTGGCGTGATTGGCATGTGGGATTTTCCCGACGCGACGGTTCGCGGCTCAAAAATCTATGCGCGAGGTTGCGATGACATCGCCGGGGCGTCAGCGATGCTTTGTGCGATTGATGAGTTAGCCAGAAAAAAGCAGGCGTGTGATGCGTACTTCTTGTTCACCCGTGCGGAAGAGGTTGGCTTTGTTGGCGCGATTGCGGCCTGTAGATTGAAAACCATTCCCAAAAAATGTTTTGTCGTCGCCATGGAAACCAGCTCAGAGTTGCCCAGCGCCCAAATGGGTGATGGACCTATCCTGCGGGTAGGCGATAGAACCAGTACCTTCACACCGGCTGCGACTTCGCATTGTTTTCGGGTGGCGAGGGAATTAGCCCGCGACGACAGCACGTTTCAATATCAACGAAAACTCATGGACGGCGGGACATGCGAATCTTCGGCTTACTGCTCATTAGGCTATGAAGCGACTGGCCTGTGTATCGCGTTGGGCAATTACCATAATGTCAACGCCAAACGCGGTAAGCTAGGTCCGGAATATGTTCACCTTAAAGATTTTGACAATGTAGTGAAATGGTTCGTATCGTTAGCCCGAGCGCCGTATCTGTATACGGGAAGCGACCAGCAATTATCGAAGCAAATAAACGATCTTGAAAAGACGTATAAAAAACTCTTGCGGGCTTCCATTAAAAAACCTTGCTAAGATTCTGTGTGGCATGGGTATGACGATGTAGCCACGTCAACTGACATCACCCAGCCATCGCTGCGTCTATGATGCCGTCACCAGCTGTCACACCTTGTGCTATGTTTTCACTCAGCTTTGCCACTTGGCTGGCGTATCTTCGTACGGAAAAACATTCGTAGGCATGACCTCGCGCTACCTCGCGGGCTTTTAGTTGCGACGTTCGATCCACCAAACATCGGGCTAATGCTACCGAAAGAGACTTGTATGGCTCTGGTTTTACCAATAGGCCATTTAGTTTATTGGCGATCAATTCCGCATGAGCGCGGGTGGCTGTGGCAATCACAGATGTATTGGCAGCCATCGCCCACGCCAGGGCCGTTGTATCTGAATCGTCGCGGTCCGAGGCTATGTAAATATCAGCCACGGAAATCATCTGCTCGATCGGCATTTTATGTGGAGGAGAAATCAAGCAGCCCGGCCGAGGAAGCATTGCCTGCATCTGTGGCCAACCAAGCGACTGCGACGATACGCCGTCGATATATAGTCCTAATGTGCCAAGTTGATACCCCGCGAGATTAGCGGCTAACACCGACTCAAACGGACTGCCCGCCCGCACCAATGAATTGTCCGTTACCAGAAGCAAATCTTCGCGCGTCAGTCCCAGCGACGTCCGCGTGTCACTTTTTTGCCACTGGCTTATCTGCGAAAAATCTACTCCAGGCCGAATGACCACGCTCAACGCTGGTAGCAGCCCGCCTTCGATGACATGTCGCCGCACCGTCTCCGACGAGCAGGCCACCGCAAAGCGATTATTTCGAGAGATGGTACGAAGCCATTTTAATTGAGAAGCCGACATCGCAGGGTCTGAGATATGCAAGACCAGTGGTATATCCGCGGCTATGGGCGCACGCGTGGAAAGCGCCGCCCGCAAACCCCACGCATGAATCACGTCGACGCGGTGTTCATTCACCATGCGACGAATGATCGGCATGGTTAGCAAACCCGCAAACGGCACACGCGGTAGCGGAATCGTTGTCGCTTCACCAACGTGCTGATCGATCAGACCGGGCGGAGAGGCTATGAACTGCTGATATTGATCTGTAGCCCATCGATCGACAAGCTGCCGCAACGCGACATGGTCCTGCCAACCGATGCTATCATCTAAAACATGCAACACGCGCATCATGAGGGACCGTCTGTAATGCTTGCTTCAGCGTCATAGAAATATTTAGAAACAACATTTGCCACTGGTGACAACAGTTGTATGTAGATCGCCTCATTCGTTTTGAGTTGAGCAGCATAGTCTGTCGAGAGTAGGGTAACCAGCGATAAACCCCCAGAATTTACAGGCCAAAGTTGGGCTTGCGAAAGTTTCTGATAATTGACATCCATCACACTAAAAGTTACGGAAAGGCTAGGGTTGTTGTCGGCATCGTGAATTTTTTCAGATAACTGGAGCTCTTTTAATTCAACCCAGATCACCTGAGAGGCTCCAGCTAGCTGACCGATTCCTCGCCAGTCTGGCTTAGTCAAATCCGGATGCGTGCGACGTAGGTTCTCAATTGCTGCCAGTGGGATCACCTGCTTGGCTGCGCCATGTTTAATCAGTTCGGAATTTAAATCTTCAGTGAGATCTTTCCAAGCCGTTGGCCAATTTGGCGATAGGTATGAATCGTCCACTAGCACAAGAATTGGTTCATCACTTAACTTATATAGAACCTTAAATGTTTTGGATTTCCCAAAAGCCGTCTTGTATTCTATTTGACTGCTGGAAAGTGTGCACCCAGATGCATTGAGAATTGCTAGGCACGATACGCAACCAAGTATAAGCCGTCGGGCATAATAGGAATGGTGAGATATTGTCATCTGGGATTTGCCAATCCAGCTCGTGTTCATCATACTTTCTCACCAACCGATACTATCATCTAAAACATGCAACACGCGCATCATTTGGGACCGTCGAAGTCGTCAGCTTCATAGCTATAAAAAAGTTTAGAAATTTTATCAGTCAGGAGTTCCGACAGCTCTTTGCAAATCGCATCCTTCGTGCGCAGTCGAGCGACATCGCTACCGGACAATCGGACGCTCACCACATGCCCCGTCGGACTCGTAGGCCAAACCCGCACCCGCGACCGCTGTTCACCGTTGACATCAATTACCTTTACGGAGGCTATGGCATAAGCTGCATTGCCGGCGTCGTGAATATCTTCTTGAGCGAGAAAGTCTTCGACCTCGACCCACAACACCTGCGAAGCGCCGGCCAATTGGCCAATCTCTCGACAGCCTCGCTTGTCAAAATCCAGGTGCGTGCGGCGAAGATTCTCAATCGTACTTCTAGGCACTACATGCGTAGCCGCCTCGTGCTTAACTAGTGCCTGACTCAGGTCATCGGTAAGATAATTCCAAGCCTCGGGCCAGTCTATCACCTGACCTGGATCGTCGACGAGCACAAGAACCGGCTCTTCGCTTAGCTTATATTGTGGTTCAACCATGATAGACTTGCCAACGCCCATCATGTACAAAAATTCCCCGCCAGAGAAGCCGCAACCCATAGCCATCATCAACGATAGGCTGGCCAAACAACCCATAGCGAGCCGGCGGATATAATTAGAAAAATTAGTGTTGACCATCGATCCGTCACATATCCAACGTGTGCTCATAGAATTTTCTCGCCACGCGATCGGCAAACATGCGATACACGCCTTCGCGAACCATCGGAGAATTCGTCGCGCTAAACAGTACGGGCGCGGCTTCTGGATAGGTGCAATCTACAGACGTCAATTCATAACGATCGACAGCATCTGCCCCCGCCCGCAAATCATGTACCGAGACTGAAGCATGAATGCGCCCTTGCAAAAACTGCGGCTGTAGGGGATCACGAATTTGAAAATCCAAAATCTCCAGAAAAATAACGTAGTCTGCATTTACATGCTTACCCACAATTTTCGGATCGACCTGAGCGCTTAAATCGCGCTGCACAAAATCTTCCACATCGCGGGAATCCACAATCTCAACTTCCAAGTTTCGCTGCCCCGACTGTGAACCGAGCTTTTCCGAAACATAGGTGGCTAGCTCAAACCGCGCGAATGGATAATCAAACAGGGTCGCTGGGTCAGTCCAGATGTGAACCGCGACGCGATGGCCTGAAAGCTTATCGAACTCCGGCGCGACCATCTTCTTATGCTCACCTACGAAGATCAGAGGCGTAAGCAAATTACAACCGCCCGCGGCGGCCAGGGTGATTACACCAACCCATTTCCAATATGCGTGCTTCATCGTTTGTGCGTCCTTGTCGCGATCATAGATCACATCTCATCTACCAACTTTGCCAGCATACACCACTTCCCCTCAAAAGACGAGAAATCGCATTTGTATTGCTAATACCGGGCGGCATGGGCAAGCTATAGCATAATACCATCCGGCGATTGTTTTAAGGTGAAGTTCTACAGTCATTCCCGCCTGCGCGAGAATGACGGGTGGGCTTGTTATTGCGGCAGCAACACCATCACGACGACTTTGTATCCCCACCCAGCTAGCAGGATCACCACGCAGGCTATCCCAATCTGAAAAGGGGAAACGCGAAACCAGTTGATCCGCCAGGCTCGTCCGGTCAGCGCAGTCGTTATAGCTATCAAACCCACCAGAAGCACCATCGTAGCCGCGAACAGTCCGGCTGGCTGGACATTGAGCGCCGAGAGTAATTGGCCCCGAACGGCATGAGAAAAAGCCGTCGTCATCCCACACGTCGGGCAGGGGTACCCGGTCATCATCACCAAACTACAAGGCGCGAGCCCAAGCTGGCGGTGCGTGCCTAGTCCGCGTGCGTCCGGACTCAGCGTCCAGGCAGTGAAAAGAAGACCGAAGCAGGCAAGCCCAACGATTATTGCTCGCCAACGAGTGCGGGCCGTGGCTTTATTGTCGAGACGGATAAACATCGGCCCCAGCGGGTGACCGGTAAGGGGTTGAGGTTCGGTTGGGGCTGAGTGATTTATGGGCGACATGAGTTGAGCCATTGAGTGCAGCGGCTATGGCAGCTCCCCGATACAAATAACTGTTTCAACATTGGGATCAAAAAGTCTTTGTTCTAAAATCAAATACTCATCATTCGAGTCGATACAACCGCCAATTGGTTTTTCATTTAAGCCTACACGCTGAGCTGAATTCAAGGCACTGCCATCAATTTCAGAAAATACCTGATAATACTTTTGCCCTGTGGCGCCTGATCCAAACGCTGATAAATTCTGACCGTCCGTAGAAATAACTGCAATAAATCCATCGGAAATTGGTATAAAGCATCGAACTACATTACCACCTCTAACAGGTATTACTTTGCCTTGAAACCGTAAATTACGACCAAAAAGACCGGTTACTACTATTGGTGACTGGCGTACATTGCTTAAGACGCAACCTTCTGGCTCACTAGGTTCCTTGTCCCATTCTTCACGATCCACTTCACTAAAGCTGCCGTCTTGCAGATTGAACAAATAATCGGGAGGGATACTCCCATCAGCCATTTCCACTCGCAGCAGTAGTCCTCCGGATTCTCTACTAAACTTTTTAATGACAAAATCATTCACGGCTCCTGTCCATGCTGTGGGCGTGAAACAAGGAATGTCACTCTCGCCACCCGGCGAAGCGGTCGGGCATCCACCGGCTAGGCATAGCAGCATAGCGATGAAGACAACATATTCCTTTTTCATGGCCATTGGGTCTGTCCCCCCAGATTGATCTGTGAATAATCCACTCTTCTTTTATCATAGTTTATATGGGCAAATTCTTGTAGGGCAGCGTCGTAGACCTGCCTTAACTATGGCTTTCGATATCAATTGGCGTTTGAGTGGTCTTTGTGCGATCAATCTTTGTGCGTTCAAATAGTACAGGCAGGTCAACCTTCCGCCAGTAAGCGGAAGAACGACCGTGCCCTACGATTCGGAAATTTCTTGTGGGGCTGGGAAATCATTCCCGGTTTGCTGGTTGCCAGATGGCGACAGAGTACTATAATCCACCCCGTTTGACGTTTGGGCGTTTAGGTGTCCAAGCTTGTTAGGCTGGAACGGATTGGCTCTTCGCGGTTGCGCGTTGAGCGTATTACTATCTCCATGCTATGTGGAAGGAGTCGGCTGTGGCGCATCCGACGGAATCGGTTTCCTTACAAGACAAAAACTACTTTTTGATGCGACGCTTACATTCGTTGCTGGGCTTGGTCCCAGTCGGCGCGTTCCTGTGTGTGCATCTATTAACCAACTCGACGGTTCTCGCTCCGGGCGTAGCTGGCGGGGAATTCCAAAAATCGGTCGAACGCATTCACGCGCTCGGCCCATTGCTGGTCCCCGTGGAAATAGTGTTTATCTTCCTGCCCTTGCTGTTTCACTCGCTGCTTGGTTTTCAGATTGTGTTCAATAGCGAATCAAACGCCCAGCAATATCGCTACGGCGGTAACATCAGGTATATGCTACAACGCACGACCGGCATCCTAGCCTTTGTGTTTATTTTCTATCACATTTGGCAGATGCATTGGTTCGGTAAGCCGCTAGGCGGTGGGGCGTTTGAGTTGCACGATGCAGCGGGCGCTGCGACCGGCGCTATGACGACTGCGGTGGCCATTCAGCAAGCATGGTGGATTGCGCCGGTTTATGCAATTGGTGTCTTGTCCTGCGTATTCCATCTAGCTAATGGCCTATGGACGTCCCTGATTACTTGGGGCATTACGATTCGTCCGTCGTCGCAACGAACCGCGGGATATGTTTGTGCGGCTTTTGGAATCATACTTGCGATTGCGGGCATGGGTGCTTTAACAGGGTTTTATAACTATGACGTAAAATCACCGCCACCGGTGGTGGGTGATGGTCACGCCAGCGCGACGAGCCAGGGATTGTAAAAGACGTCTTAACGAGCCGTGGGCTTTAGCCCGCGCGGAGCTTCGCACTTAGTGTGACTTTAGAAAGCTCTATCTCAGCCGGGATGATGAATGAGCCATGGCGATAGACAAAATAAGAGTCTGGCATGTAATTACATGCCAACATTGCGGGTGTTGAAACCCGCGGCTCATGGGATAGCAACTTACTTCGTATACAGCAGTAGATAGCGGAATCAACCAATGGGTAAACAAAATGTTGTCGTTGTCGGAGGCGGGTTAGCGGGATTAGCCGCGTCTATGAGACTGGCAGAAGCCGGTATACATGTGGACCTCATCAGTATGGTCCCCGTCAAACGTTCCCACAGTGTCTGCGCCCAAGGCGGCATCAACTCGGTCAACGATTACACACGCCAGCAGGGCGATAACGAATGGCTTCACGTAGACGACACGGTCTACGGTGGCGACTTTTTGCAGCATCAGCCTCCCGTTAAGGAAATGTGCGACTGGGCACCTCGGGTGATAGACCTGCTGGACCGCCTGGGCGTAACTTTTAACCGTACGCCCGAAGGTCTACGCGATCATCGACGTTTCGGCGGCACCATGTATGAACGGACAGCCTTTGCCGGTGCGACTACAGGTCAGCAGTTAATCTATGCGTTGGATGAACAAGTGCGACGCTGGGAGGCCGAGGGCAAAGTCGACAAGTACGAATATTGGGAATTTCTAGGGCCCATTCTTGATGATAAGGGCCAATGCCGCGGCGTTGTCGCTCAAGATATGTTCAGCATGGAGATTCGCAGCTTCCCGGCTGATGCGGTTGTATTGGCTACGGGTGGTTGCGGGCTGGTGTTTGGTCGGTCTACGATGTCGATGATTTGCACCGGCGGTGCTGCGGCTCGTGCGTTCAAATCTGGGGCGAATTATGCCAACGGCGAATTCATTCAGGTTCACCCCACGGCTATTCCCGGTACGGATAAGCTTCGTCTCATGAGTGAAAGTGCTCGTGGGGAAGGTGGCCGAGTTTGGGTTCCCAAGAAGCCGCAGGATGGCCGAGACCCCATGACCATTCCCGCGTCCGAGCGGTACTACTTCCTTGAAGAGCGCTATCCGAAATATGGTAATCTGGTACCACGCGATATAGCTACGCGAGAAATTTTCGACGTTTGCGTCAACCATAATTTAAGCGTTGAACAAGGTCGTTTGTGTGTCTATCTCGATGTCACTGAGCTAGCGCCAGAAACACAGAAAAAACTCGATGGCATTCTTGAGATCTATGAGAAATTTCAAGGTGATAACCCACGCAAAATCCCCATGAAAATATTCCCAGCGGTCCATTATTCCATGGGCGGTTTGTGGGCTGACTTTGAGCGTAATGATCAGACCGGGGGCCTTGTTTCAGGCTCGCTGCGTAATCAGCTAAGTACTGTGCCGGGTATGTATGTCATTGGCGAAGCCGACTATCAATACCACGGCGGTAATCGTCTTGGTGCTAACTCGTTACTCAGTTGCATTTTCTCTGGCTTGTTCGTCGCGCCGTCGATCCAAAACCAACTATCGTGCCTAAAGGACGGCTCCGCATCAGATGCGCCATCTTCCCTGTATGAAGGGGCGGTCAGCGAGCATAAGCAGCACATGGCGGATCTGGTTGGCAATCGAGGTGATGAGAATCCTTATCAGCTTCATCAGGAACTCGGCGACTCGATGACGCGAAACGTCACCGTGGTTCGCAGGAATAAAGACATCGAAACGACGATTATCAAAATTGCCGAACTGACTGAACGCTACAAAAACGTCTCACTGTCGGATAAGGGTAACTGGACCAACCAAAATTTCAGCTTCACGCGTGCCCTGGGTGATATGCTGTTAATGGCTAAGGTGATCGCGCAAGGGGCGTTGCAGCGTGATGAATGTCGCGGCGCTCATTATAAGCCTGATTTTCAGATTACTGCACCTGATGCTGATGATCCAGGTGAGCTACGAAAACAGGCCACAGCTTGGTGTCAGTCGTTCAAGAAGAAAAACGATCAATGGCTAAAGTCCACCGTGGCTAAGTATAAACCCGGCGGCGTAGATTTCAGTTACGAAGCCGTCGATACGAGCCTTATCCCTCCCCGACCTAGGACTTATGGCCTAAAGGGTGCGGAGATTATCGAGGAAGTTTGGCGGGAGATGCTCGCCGCCGCCGACAAAGATAAGAAGGCGAAGGTCGGCACGTAGGAATGACTGATCAGTTGCAAAGGCTAAAGAAATAAATGACGGATGGTCTCAAGTAGTAGCTTGGGCGTGTAATGCAGTGGGTTTAGACGGCAGTATGGTGTACAAGAAGTGGAGGCGGCCTGCGCCGCAATGATTACTATGTCAAAGTCTTTTACCGTAAACATCCAACGTCAGGACGACCCACATGGCCCCAAGTACAGCGAATCTTTCGAGATTCCTTACGAGCCTGGCTTGAATATGACAACGGTGTTGCAGCGCATCGCAGCTAATCCCGTAACATCAGACAATAAAGACTCCACCCCTGTAGCCTATGACGCTTGCTGCCTAGAAGAGATTTGCGGTGCATGTACGATGGTGATTAACGGTCACGTGCGGCAGGCTTGTTCTGCGCTAATTGATAACGTGCTAAAAGAGACGACTGGGCCTATTGATGTTAAGCCCATGTCTAAGTTTCCTGTCGTGCGAGATTTGGTGGTAAACCGCAAGGCGATGTTCGAGTCTCTCAAACGGGTGAAGGCTTGGGTTCGTGTAGACGGGTATCACGATTTAGGTTCTGGCCCGCGCGTATCACCGCATGAGCAGGAAGATGCATATCCATTGTCGAAATGTATGACCTGTGGCTGCTGCGTGGAAGCGTGCCCGCAGTTTAACGATAAGTCTCCGTTCATTGGCCCGGCTGCGGTGTCTCAGGCGATTTTGTTTAACGCGAATCCCACCGGAAAAATTGATAGCGAGGCGAGGCTGGAAGTATTAGCCAGCCGCGGCGGTATCGCAGACTGTGGCAACAGCCAAAATTGCGTCAAAGTCTGCCCCAAGGAAATTCCGCTGACTGATTCCCTCGCTAAAGCTGGCCGAGACACGACTTTATACAAGTTACGCCAATTCTTTGGCCGGTAATCGCTATATCATTTCTGTAGTAGCCTAATAGCGTCGATATATTGCGCAGGGCTGAGTGTATGCAAGAGCCAGGTCTTTTGTATAACGAGCCGCGGGCTTCAGCCCGCGCGGACGCTGGACGCTAATGGCTCAGAAATTATGTAGTGTATTCAAAAAGCTAATTGACCATATGTCAATAAGTGCAGTGCTATAATCAAAAGAGGTTCTTATGCGCATTCGATTATTCAACTTGTGTTCTTCGATCATCTGTCTTGTTGTACTAGCTACGTCTACGATAGCCAGCCCGATCGACCCCAACAATCCTCCCGACGGTCGATTCGCAGACGATTGGGGCGTGATTTATCTAGCCGGTCAAAAAGTTGGTTACATGCATTCCACGATGACTCGCGCAGGCGACAATATTCTGACTGATTCAACAACCGTCATGCGCCTGGGCCGGGTAGATCAACCCATCAAAATTAAGCTCGTAGAAAAAGCTACGGAAACTTTGGCAGGCCAGGCGATTTCCTTCGAATCTATTCAAGATTTATCGACGCACCAATCCACCGTCAAAGGCGTCATCCACAACGGCAAGGTAAACATTACCAATAGCCAATTTGGTGTCGATCTAAAAAACGAATACGATTTCCCCGAAGGCGCTTCCCTGAAATCATGGGCCATGTTTCGCGAAGGGCTTTTGCGCGGGTTCAAACCTGGCACCACGTATGAAAACAAACTCTACGAACCAGCCATGCGCGTCGACGGTATCATCAAAGCCAAGACTCTCATCGGTGACATCGAAACTATTGAGATTCACAACGTCAAGACCGAGGGCCAGCGCGTCACGGTTGAGATGATTACACCCTTAGGCTCAATGACCATGCTCTCGTGGGTAAATCCAGACGGGCAGGTGCTCAAAGCCTCCGTTCCCGCCCCTGGCATGGGAAACATGGACATCGTCATGTGCAGCGCCGCTGTCGCGTTAGCCGATTTCATTCCACCAGAAATTTTCATGACCTCAAGCATCAAAGCTGGCCAGCGCATCGATGCCGACGCCGCAGAACAGATCACTTATCGTGTTAAGCGAAAAAATAAGGACATTGATTTGGGTGATTTCCCCTCAACGGGTATGCAGCGTGTCATCAGCACGACACCCGACGCCATTGTGCTTACGGTTACACGACAAGCTCACACCCCGCAATCTGCCGCGCATACCAAGCTCGAAAAGGCTCAGCTAGCCGAATTCCTCGATAGCAACTTAATGATTAATAGCCGAGACCCACAAATTATTAAGCTAGCAACCAAAGCGGCCGCCGGTGAATCAAATCCATTCGTTCTGGGCGATAAGTTGCGAAAGTTTGTGACGGATTACATTGAGGAGAAAAATCTCAGCGTCGGCTTTGCGACCGCCAGCGAAGTATGTCGCACCAAGGAAGGTGACTGCAGCGAGCACGCCGTTCTTCTGGCCGCGCTGGGCCGGGTCCACAACATCCCCTCCCGCGTCGCCGTTGGCCTGGCTTATGTCCCGCTCTTTGGCCGTCAAAACGACATCTTTGGCTATCACATGTGGACGCAGTTTTATCTCGACGGTAGGTGGATTGACTTCGACGCAGCCCTGCGCGAAACCGAATGCAGCCCCACCCGCATCACCTTCGCCACTTCATCCCTAAAAACAGCCGGCGGGGCAGACATTAGCCTGCCGCTAATTGCTAAGATTGGTGGCATTGATTTAGACATCGTCAAGATAAATCCTCGCAAGAAATAAGAAGGACGAATAGCTACCAGCGGTCAGTTCAATCGTGACTTCGCCAGGAAAGATAGTGCATCGTATTTTTCCGCTAGAACGCCTGAATTAAGCCCCAGCCAACAGCCACAGGCCCCCCGATATTCAAGGTGGCTACGATAGTCCACAGAACGAATCGATTCCCCACTACGATCCCGGGCCGGTCGCGTCTGAGTAAGACCGCGCAGCCAACAAGTGTCATCAAGCACCAGCATCCCACTGACGCAAAGAGTGATACATCGATTCTATTCAGCAGGGCGTCATCGATAGTGCCAGTTAGTTGACCAATACCGAAGCCCCATACTCCAAGTAACCACATCCACACGGCCATCCCCAGCGGAAGGTTGTGTGCTATTTTTAGTTGAAATTTTAGACGAACGGCCCCATATTTGACGGTGGATTTTCGACAATTCCATCAAACAAGGAGCCGTGTCATGAGTAGTGTCGTACGAATAGGATCGAAGAGCAAGGGTAAGCGGAAG
>JAJDDW010000060.1 GCA_029260115.1 Phycisphaerae bacterium
GAATCCACAATCCCAGGCTCAAGCTAACCCCATACCATACCCACCATCGCCGGCCACTTTTGTCTATAGCTTCAAGAAATAACCATGTCGACAGCATAGAAAAAAATAGCAGCCCAGAATATCCGCGCGCGTTTTGCGAAAACCAAATATGGTGATACGAAAAAGTCATCAGACCAGAAGCCAACAACGACTCCCGCGTCCCCACGATTTTTCGCCCCAGCAAAAACAGCGCCGCAATGCCAGCCACGCCGAACATCACGGCTGGAACCCTGGCCGCAGCGGCACTTTCGCCGAACAAACTAAAGGACAAACTGCCCAGTACGGAAAATAACATGTGCTGATTCTGAGAAGAAAATGTCGCCACCACCTCAGCTAACGGCAATCGTAAAATTTCCACAACCGTCATCACTTCATCAAACCACAGACACGTATTCAATCGGTATAACCGAAGCGCAGTCCCGACAACAAGCAAACCCAACATCGTCAACATCACACTACAGCAACCAGATGAGTTAACGTCTGCGTTCTTCTTCCCGATAGGTAGCATCGCTTCGCCATCACCCTCTCGACCAATCCAACCGAATGCTACTAGTACCAGCCCATGAAACACCAACAGCGCGCGAAACAGCGCAGGCCCCCAAACAAGTTGACCTTCTGAGCTACCCAATAAAAATCGCTCTATAGAAGCACTAGAAAGCAACACGCCGCCCAATGCTAGCAGCAGCCCCACCACAATGAGTGCCGGTTGATATCGTCTTGTAGGTTGATTGACTAACGACATACGATTATCTAATCACCCAGATAGCCTAGCGAGCGAAGTTTACGCAATTCTTCGGCACTGAACGACGCAGCATCATCGTTACCGCGCGACACATAGTCCGGCTGCAACGTCCACTGCTTCACAAGTACTGCTAGAAGCTTCTCGCCAATCTCAGGTTCCTTATCCAATATATTCGTGGCCTCATCCGGATCAAACGGCAAATCGTAAAGCTGATGTTTACCATCGGACGACCAAACAAACTTATATTGATCCGACCGCACACATCGCAAGTGTGAAGTAAAACCGCCCGTGTCTTTTCGCAACCCCACCACGCCAGCCATGCGCTCAAGATGGCCATAATACGGATGCACTTGCGCAAAGGCATGGTTACGTGGCTCGAACTGCGCGGGAAGCATAGACCGCCCTGGCAAGCCTTCCATAGTTCGACCATGACCTAGCACGTCGAAAATGGTCGGGACAACGTCAACTGTTTGACACATCCCCTTCACGCGTGTCCCAGCCGGGAATTGTTTAGGATATCGAACTATAAACGGCACGTGGATTAGATGGTCGTTCACTGCAAACACATGATCCCAACGATCAGCTTCGCCAAGATTTTCGCCATGATCCGCTGTCACAATCAGCAATGTATCATCGAGATCAACACGATTTGATATCAAATCTATAACATGCTGAAGCTCATGGTCTTGATAAGCCACGCTCCCCGTATACATCGCCCGAATACAATCTGCATCGCACTTGGAATGCGATTCTCCAGCCAGCCAATGAGGACCGTAAAATCGCCCAGATGCCCGCGTGGCTGAGACATACCCCGCGCACGACGGCAAATGTTTCTGACGCCAGGCCATCGGAGGATACAAAGGCCAGTGCGCCTCCATCAAATTAATGAACAAAAAGAAGGGTTTTTTCGCATCGTATTTGTTGTCAAACCATTCTCGAAGAACCTGCCCCGTTTCGATCACGCCATGATCAGCCCATTTCGCCGGTCCGCCTAACTTCATCAACATATCATGAAACGCCGAGCCACGGACCCGATCCCAAGTTTCTAAATGATCTGCAAACCCCTGCAATTGATTACTATTTTTCAGGTACACGTTGCCTACTAGAGAAACGGTTTGATAACCCGACGCACCAAGCATTTCAGCCAGCGTCAGAAAACCGCCATCCAACCAGCGATGATGCTCGAAACTACAGCCATGCGTTTGGGGAAATAAGCCGGTAAAAAGCGAAGCATGCGACGGCACGGTCCACGGCGAAGTGCTAATCATATCTTCATACACCACGCCTTCGCTTGCGATTTTGTCGACAACGGGCGTTAAGCCTCGATCATCCCCATAACAGCCAAAGTGATCGCGTCGCGTGGTATCTAGCACAATCATGACGATATTGGGCGACAACCTTTCTCCGCCCTGTTGCCCCACAGTCTTAGCATTTGCAATTTTAGCATCTTCAGTTTTGGCATAACTAGACCAAGCCGGTGAGGCGGTACCAAGAAATTGTATGCCGATTAGCATTATCACTTGAACGCCCAGCACAGCGAAACACCTTGCCAACGATTGTCGCTGGGCTAAGTACACGATCGCCAGCGCAACCGCGATGGCCCCCATGCGCACCATCGCGCCTTGCGAGGTTAGCCCAAATGCGACAATAAGCGGAACCAACCATGCCGCAGCAGCCACTACTGCCAGACCTCGTTTTAGCACGTTCGCGCCGCGCGTATCATTGAATCTGTACATGGTCCACGCCAGCAGCCAGGGTACGGGCACGGTCGCCAATAATTGTCTACCTGTCATGGTCTTTAGAAAAACGATTTGAGCAGCCAAGCCGCACGCCACCGCGACCAAGGCAGACAACCCGGGCCTTGGGTTGATCAATCGAGCCAAGAAAACAAGGCCCGCCATCATGGGCATGCCAAGCAGCGCGCCAAATCCGGCAAACCACAAGACCAACTGCGAAGCTTCCGAGGCTGGCATCGCGTTGTGATGAACGAGCATGTCTACGCACAAGAAAAACGCCCCGTACACAGCGCCTACGCCGGCACCAGTCGCGACCACATCAACAGCGCTAACAGCCTGCGCATGCTCGTATGAGGAACTACTTTTTGCGTTAGCCGACGGAGTCATGTTTTTTTCCGATAAAATGTAAAATATTGAAACGGTCCACTTTCGTTGAGTCGAACCGTTTGCAATTCGTATGTCTCATGAAACGCTGGGGTCGCCCAAATCTCATGTTCAGAGCGGTTACAAAGATTACGCTCGATGCCCTCTGCATTCATCGGCTCACGTCCCACAGCGACATTGCCCAACAAAATAAATTCTGGCTTTTGCAATAAAACATACGCCCCGTCACCCTTTTCATGCCCGGCTCGACCTCGACCAGGATTTTTAGTCGGGACACGAGCAATGTGGGAATCGGTCAATCCCAACATATCGATCACCGATCGGTTGGAAAAGTACGAAATAGCCCCAGCCGGCGTCGAGGCGATGACGTCATCCTCTTGAGAATTTTCCGCCAACCAAGTACCCGCAGCCGCGCATCGAGCAATAAAATAGTTATCAAAATGATGATATGGCGCAATCGCTGGATCAGCGTGTCTCAACACTTGGATTGACTGTTGCGAACCCAAGCCGGCTATCAACAAGACGATCGCGCTGAATGCCACACGAAGCCTTGGACTTGATACCTGCGGAGAATGCGTCTTTGCCCAGGACATGATTTCATACAATCCTACCGCGGTTAACATGTAGAGCACTGGCGTGATGTAGCTAAAGAATCTATAGAAGGCCAACCCGTCGCCACCGACTTGAATGATGTACGCGAACCAACCAAGTGCGATCCACCGCCCGCCTTGTACCCAGGGTGCAGCGTCGCGTTTAACCCATGATAATGCGATGAGTGTCAGCCACAACGCCCCGCCGTATTGTTCCAGAAAATGTTTCGTATGCCGTATGCCACGCATGTACAAATCAAAGCTACCGCCGACCTTGGCATAATAGGTGTTGGGTAACGGATAGCCATAGTACCACGTGCGCCAAATAATATAGGGTACGAGCACAGCAAAAAATACCGTGCCCCAAATTACTAACCGTCGGTTAAATGGCGATTCGCCACGTCGCATATGTTCTACAATTCGAACAACACTGAACAGGGCAAACCACACAAATCCGTCACCGCGTACCAGTGACAATAAGGCAATTGGTATGACCGAACCTAACGCCCCCTTCCCAGTGCGGAATTCTCTATCGTGCATAACCAATGCGAGGAGAATTAAAAATGCATAGGCCGTGCTGGCTAAACCGCCCGTCGACCAAGCGCAAAAGGATGAATTACCGGCTAACATCAATGGACCAGCCAACCACATCCACGGCGACGCCTCAATGCTGCGCCGCGCAAGAACAAACATTAACACCAGCGTTGCAACACCAAACGCCAGCGAAATGCCTTGAGCAACGACGAGCATATCTACATGGGGACAAATCCACGAGATAATTCCCAAAGATAAGACCCATAGGAAATTGGTATATCCTTCGACACGAACTCCGACGTTGTAAACTAGCCCATGCCCCTGGGCAAAGTTGTGCGCATAACGCAAAGAGATATAAGCATCATCCACCACGTAGCCCACGCTTATCGCATGCCACAGATATAGCGCAATGATAACGATTAAACCCAGCGCAATAAGAATAGTTGGCTTGGGGGTTTTATTATCCGCTAATGATGAACGATGAATCATTGCGATTCTATCAACCAATCGGTATTACGCAGAAATTGTTCAATTTCTTTAGCCGCAACGGCGTGTCCCTCAGCGTTCCAATGGCCATCGTCAATGAAATAAACTAACTGCCCTGTTTTTGCCCTGGCACGAAGGGCATCGGTGAGATCAAGGAAAGCAATCTGATTATTCCGTGCCCATGCTGCCACGCGATCATTCATGGAGGATATGCGCCACGTCGAAGCCTTTGAATTTGGCTCAAACGTACAAAGATCGTGGTATACACGATACTTGATCGGCACGAATGCGACAAGAAATTTAATGCCACGTTTACGACATTCCTGCGAGGCCTTGGCTACTACATCCAATCCTCTATCTATTGATGTCAAGTCTTTATGACTAAGTTTATTAGCATTATAGCCAAAGTATATCCGATCACGATCTGATGGGTTAGCACTGGCAAGTACCCCTGACCGCTCTAACCCGTACTTTTGATCGCGCCTGGTGGGATTAACTATAGTAGACAGTCGAATGTAAACATTACTCAATAAACTACGCTTACGAAAGCCGTGCATTTTTGCTATGAATTGATCCCAGTCCTGTGTAGAACGTTCGTACCGGAGAAAGTCGGTTGTTAAATCATTGCCCTCGAATATCATCCAAACCACAACTTTCGGATTCACCGCAAAACCATATCGCTGCAATGCGACCAACTCCTGCTGTGGCCCATAACCAGATTGTCCCAGATTAAGCACCTGCCAGTTAAATGCTGAAGCTAACAATTCGCTCGCAATATTTTCCTTCAAAAGAATCGGTGCTTCAACAAATGAATCGCCAACTACCACCATGTCTGCGGATGTCAAATCGTTTTCATTGCGAAAGCCGTTCCAATCGAATTTGATGGATACAGGATATCGTCTCCCGGTGTCCAATCCATACCAAGTGGCAAGATCTCCTCTCACCTCACCTTCAAACGACCCATAAGGCTGATGCAAATGAATCAATTCTGTGTCAAGTCGATTTCGTGGATTCCCCCACGCTCGACCACTAGGCGTAGAAAGTACGAGGCGGTAATCTACAAGATTTGCGAGGGCTAATGCTTCCAAGAACGTAATCAATAACAAGATCGACAGACAGCAGGCAGTAATTCGAAAAGCCCACTTACGCCTTAACGTAGGATCACTGGCAGCACGCTTATTATCAAGAATAACTACGTCGCGATCCATTTTAATTTACTTAGTAACTTTACTTGCCATGTGGACAAAATGTGTAACGTAGTTCAACAATCAACACCACCACAAAACTGGTTGCACTAGTCGCCGATGTATCCAATGCTCTTCAGCATTTCTATTGATTGCGGGTCTAATGGCTGATTATCTGAGTTTTCTGAGTGCTGATAGTCCGGCTGCGCGTGCCACCATTCCCACAATCTTTCGTCAAGCTGCTTCGCAATTTCGGGCTCCTGCATGATGACATTAAACGCTTCATCCCGATCATGTTTGATATCGAATAAACTATGATGGCCATCCGAAGACCAGATGTATTTGTAGTCCTGGTTTCTTATCACCCGCAGATGCGCGGTCCACGAAGCAAGTGGTGACTGACGCCCCAGTGACCCCATCGAAGTGCGAAGTCCCCAATGGTTTGGCCACCATTGCGCGTAAACAGCCTTAGCCGGTTTGAATGATGTAGGAACGATCGATCTACCTGGCAAGTTTTTGATCGGGCAATCCACATCCAATACATCAAAAATCGTAGGCACTAAATCAGTTAACTGACACATGCCCGGCACGCGCTTGGCCGCAGGGAATTGATCGGGATATCGAATCATCAATGGCACGTGCAATAAGTGATCATTGACGGCAAATAGATGGCCCCAGCGTTTAGCCTCTCCAAGATTATCGCCGTGGTCAGACGTGATAATGACCATCGTCTCATTGAGATCAACTTGCCGGCCCAGCATTTCAAGCATTTGGCCAATCCGCTCATCCTGATACGCCACCTCTGCAGCGTACATAGCACGAACAAGCTCGATGCGCCGGGGGTTATCCTCCTGACGTGCATGCCATGCAAGCCCATGGTATTCGCTCGCACCCAAACGTACGGCTTCGAGATGACTTCGACCCGGCGGTAGATGTGCGTCACGATACTTAAACGGGGGTTGATGGCGTTGATGAGGCTCCATGACGTTCACAAACAGAAAAAACGGCTTGCTGGGATTATACTTATTTTGAAACCAATCCCCTAGTTCAACCACCGATGCCGCCGACCCCTTGTCCATCCAACGAGAAGGGAAACCAAGCTGCTGCAACAACGGCGTAAGCATGAGCGAACCATTCGACTTCGGACGACGCAAATATCGGTGATGATCAAATCCTTGATCAAAATTTGCAGTTTCAATGGTCACATTAGCCGTAATGGAGACCGTTTGAAATCCTTGCGCTTGCAACATTTCTGGAAGTGTCAGCAATGCGTCATCCAACCACAAATGATCTTCAGATGAAGCGCCGTGTGTTTTTGGATAATACCCCGTAAACATCGAACCATGTGAGGGCACCGTCCAAGGCGCTGTCGAGAATGTCTCTTCATACAAAGTGCTATCGGTGGCAAATCGATCCAAATTCGGCGTCAACCCGCCTTGATGGCCGTAAGCGCCAAGATAGTCCATACGCAGTGTGTCTATGACCAAAAGCACGACATTAGGAAATCCACTTCCACGATGATGCGGCGATTCAGGCGTATTTCGCAGTGGTTGATTGAAGACTCGAACCGACCAAACAGTCAAAGCTAGAAAACTTACGGCACAAACCACAGCTATCGGTACCGCCAACCGTTCACATGCACGCCTGCCTAACGTGAGCACGACACTAACTGAAGCTAACGATATGACACCCAGAAGTAACTGGCTCTGAGGCAACACACCAGCCACCCGAGAGATACTGAGCGCAGATGCCACGCAGACTAAGAGGAACCACCAAGCGATTGATGTCCGCCAACTGATGCGTAGCCAACCTCGAGCAATAAACAACGCGATCAAGACAGAAGTCGGGACAGCCATGATCGTCCCTTTGCGCCCACAAACAATCAGGGCAAAAAAGCATATCCCCATCCCCGTCATCAGGGCGATCATCTGCCGCATAGTCACAGGCCAGCGCGCGAGGCGCTGGATGCACCATGACCCCAAAGCAATCACGATTCCGAACCCACCCCCTATAGCCAGATAGTACATCAAAGCAATGACGGCAAAATCGATTTCGAGCAGCGGCGCATGAAAAATGACATCATAGGCACCCGCTACGATGCCCATGACCACGCCTAGCATCAGGCCAGCTAATACAGTCGCCCTGATAGACGCCGGTGTAACAGAAACGGATGATTGATTATTCATAATTGTCTACATAATAGGATTTATTGAACCGTAAGAGTCAAATTAAACCTCAGTTTTTAATCTTGCTTCCCGCGTTGCACTAGTGATAGCAAAGTCTCATTTGACACAACAATCACGAGTCTGGACTAGTCGCCGATGTATCCAATACTCTTGAGTACTTCGATTGAATGCATAGATTGACAATGTCGCAGCAAAGAGGAATGCCTATCGTAGCGATTATGATAATTGGCGATGATACTCGTTCACACGCCCGCCGACCTAACATAAAAACCAAGCCTAACACAACTGGCGATATAAACCATAACAGCCATTTACCATCAAGCATATACCCAGACGCCCGGGCCATACTTAACACGATAGCTATGCACATCGCCAGCAACCACCAAGCAATCGAGGTTCCCCAGGTAACCCTGGGCCAACTTCGCGCGATATACAATGCGATTGAGATTGAAACGGGCAAAACCATCAGCGTCATTATTCGGCCGTTAACAACCAGCACCAAAATGCACAATGCCAAGCCCGTTATCAAGGCCGCTATATTTCGTAGCGTCGCGTTACTACGCGTTATAAACAGCACTCCCAGTGATAAAATTGCGAGGAAAAGCCCCAGGCAGCTGCCGATGGCTTTATAGAACAAAATAACCACTACAACAAAATCTACCGTTATGTGCGAAGACCTAAAAATAACGTCGTAAGCACCTGCTATGAAGCCATAGGTTGCGCCTAACATGAGCCCGACCAATACGGTTGACCCAAATGTCACTGGTACAGCAGATTCAGCAAATTGTTTTTTTATACTCATTACAATTATGGCGCAAATTGAAACACGGCTATATTTTCGACTATAAACAAAGGCTCACCGTAAGCACGACGAAGTTCCGCAATCAGCTTCGTATCATGGGCATTATACGACGTAACATAGATCGGTCGCGCTAATCTCTTGAGATATGCGCGATCCTCTGCAGTCATGGCCAGACCAGATGCCATATTCGTTGAAAGATCTGCTCGATACTGTGCATCAGCATACACGTCCGTCATGTAGGAAGACTGATCGGTGAACAAGCATCGCTGTGTGAATGCAGGGAAATCGGACACGTTACACAAACGTTTAGGCGCTTGATCCGGTGATACGACGAATACGGCATCCGGGGCAGTATTTGCAGATACCCAACTATAAAACTGAGCCATAGGCAAAGTCTTATCCTGCCATGTCATGCCATTACGATCCAACGTCACGCGGACAGGCGCTCGACCACGATACGACAACATAATGAGTACCGTGGTGGGAAGGAAAATCAATATCAGCGCAACAGCCCGCCAAGTTACCAGCGGTGAGCGATTGTCGGATTTATCAGATGATCTCAATCGCATAACAGCTCCAGAAGCGGGGACTGCTAGTAGCACGATCGCGGTATTGAACAAATTGTGCTCATTCCCTGTACGGCCGGTTTCGCTTAATGTACCCGGCATCGCGAATAGTAGCGTTCCTACTAAAAGTAGTACGCCGCCGATAATTACTGAACGTCCAAACCCTACAGATCGGGCATCTAAGCGACGATATCCCATCCAAACAAACGGAACCAGCACTGATATGTTGGCCAAGATTATGCCATACAATTTCAAGCGGAAGGGGTCGAAGTGGATGCCTGCACCATTTCCCACAGTGAAAAGATGAGAAAAAGTAGGCCAGGCACATCCTGAGCCGAGGATCATCGCCCCGCATGATAATAGCGTGGTGTCCGCAGCATCATGGTCAAGTAAATTCGGAGTTGTAACATATTGTTGAATCACTCTATTGATCATCAATCCACCAATCAACGCCCCACTCGCTGCGAGTCCGATCAGTGGATTAACAGCTACGCATAGCGTGGTGGCTATCGCAAGCAAAAAACCTACGACCAGGGAACGTTTGTGAATCAACCAGTAGACACAGGCGACCATAGCCAGGGCGAGCGTAAGGGATATGGGTCGAGAGGTCATGTGAAAGTAGTAAGTAAAATTGGGTCCAAACCTGTGATCTCCGAATTGTACCTGCATGAGCAAGGGTAGGACCACTGCGGAAGCGGGAGCACTCATAATGTATGGGCCATCGCGGATAATTTTTGCTACTAAGATAAGCCAGCCTAATCCGTTAGCACCAACGAGTACTAGAAATCCTATGCACGCACCCGCAAAAGCTGATCCCCACAACTTTCGACCTAACGCCACAGCGATGGCAGCTAAACCCACTATCGCTATGAGACTCAAGAGTTCTATTGCATGTAGAACATCGGTGTGTAATGCGCTAGCTAGATGATAACTTGCGTAGTGAAAAAACCAATAGTAACCGACAGGTTCGCCTGCATAAAAAGGATTTTCTGGCGCCAACTCACCATGGGAAATCTGATTGGCGATCGCCACATGCAGTGTACCATGGAAGGAAATAAGGTTACGAAGGCTATCATGATGAAACCACAACATCGGACCAGCGAAGGCTAACGATAATAGCACTATTAGCAGGCCTACACGCGTCCACGACGACAATGGTTTTTGCGCGAGGGCCGGATGCGTGGTCAATGGCGTTTTGATCTTTTTACTCATACTTCGATGGGTATCCGATTATTTTCCTCTGTCGATTCGATCGTCTTACGATCGCTGCGTCCGACCGTCCATACAAGCGTAATCGCACCAACAAGCACACCTAGTATGAACCAAGGGGATAAGGCAAATTGCAAAGACCCGGGTAAAGAAATCGACATGCGATGAATCGTTGCCAACCAGGGAAATTGAACGCCGTTGGTGAATGTCGCAATGATAGAATCAAGCACGCCATATGGACCGAGTTCTACGTCGCGATACATAGCTAAACACCACGACCACATAGTAGCGCTTGCCCCGACGGTAATCGCCAACCCTCTTGGCCAGTGCCTAAGCGTGCCAGCGACTAAGAGAAATAGAAACGGCGTCACCGGAATGATATGTCTCACGCCGGTATTAAACTGCATACGCCCGTACTGATTGGCACTACAAAACAATAAAAAGGCCAAGCAAAATGCGATAATCATTTGAAACTCTAATCGGCCTACGAGTCGCCGCTTGGCCGACCAGGATGGAATAAACATAGCCAGAATCAAAAGCGGCGCTGCGACGAATAAGCCGTAGCGTGGGTTGAAAGCGGTGGCCCAGAGCAAATCCCACTGCGGGGCACTCATACCTTGATAGCCTTGTTCCGTGAAATTTGCAGTGGGCATGTAATGTTGAGCGGGAAATAGCGGATGGCCAAAGCATGACCACTGGTAGGCCATGAGTACCAGGCCGCTTATCGTCACACCGGCGACGAACCGAAATGCGTCTGATGTTGCTCGCGCACTTTCTGACAATTTTTTTCTATGTAATAAGCCATAAACGCCGATGACCATGGGAACGATAAGGCCGCTATAATCACAAACGACCGCCCATCCGCTTAGCAAACCCGCAAGAAAATACCACGGCTTGGTTGGCCGATTAGCATTAGCGACTGGCTGCCATAACAAAACCCAAGCAAAAAAAGCACAATGCATGACTAACAAATTTTGGTTTAGTTGGGCGGCGCGATATAAAATTGGCGTCGCAAAAGCGTACAGTATCGATAGCCACAATGCAGATCGCCGACATTGGGTTAGCGACCACAAAACGCGAAACATGACAACAACACATAATGCAGACAACGGAGCCATGAGTGCCGCTTGCATGAGCCCTGCGCCGATGCCGAATTTGATGTCCAAACCTCGCTCGTATGATTTACGAAAAAATTCCCGCGCCATGGGCCAGGGAGAGTCCAACGTCGGCGGCTTGACGCCCGCGAGTTTCGCTTGCTCACGTTTTTTTAGTACGCGGTCAATAAGTTGATCGGTTATTGGCCTCGCGATTAGATATGGAACCGCACCTAGGATAGACGCGCCGGGGTTATTGTTGATAAAAAAGCCTCGACCTGGCACTTCAAAAATATCTGGATGCAAGCCCTGATATTCCGAAACGTCGAAGCTGCCGTTGTCGGCGAGGCTTAATGCCGGATAGATTTCGCGCACCGTGTTTGTGGCGAAGTGACAGCCGTAGACTAGCCAGCAAGTTAAAAACAATCGGATGGACATTGATGTTTTCAACAAGAAATTACTTAGTAAAACGATGAAAAAGATAATTCAGCATATGAGCCTGGTAAAATCAGTAACGAGCCGCGGGCTTTAGCCCGCGCGGACTCAGGATTACGACTGGCTGCCGGAATTACTTTCAATAGGAACCGTCAGGTATCGTGTATCAAACGGTTTCAAAAAAATACATCCGCGTTATCTATTACGGCTCCGCCGGAAAAATACATGCCTAGCACCGCGCGGGCTGAAGCCCGCGGCTCGGTCGAACTATCCGGAAATTACGTTTTTCACCCAGCATCTGATACTGACTTCGCTGATATAGGCGATACCACAGATGCTCACCGCCGCGATGGCTACCATTAGTATGTGTCCCGTCGAACCATAGGCAACGAGCAATGCGGAGATAATAGCAACTGCGAGGCCTGGCTTTAGTAACGAGAGCCAATGACCATCTACCCGGAGTAGTTTACGCGCGGCGATCCAAGACGCTATCCAAACGGTTGCTTCTGCAAAGACCAACGATCACGCCGCCCCTTGGATTCCGCTGTAATGATAGCCCACCGGAAGCATCGTTAATGCAACGATGGCACCAATAGCCTGAGTCCACATTTCCGCTTTTTGAAAACCCGTTCCAATGAGGCCGAATCTAAAATGTCCACTGAGCGCGGCTAAGACGCCAACACCAGCTAAAATTCGTAACACCGTGACCGCCGGGAAAAAGCCGTCGCCATAACACGCGTGGATGACGAAATCAGCCAAGACCACCCATAGCAATCCGCCGCCAATGGCTAGCCAACCGACTACCCGCATGGATCGATTAACAAGTTCACGAAATGCCGCCGGCTCTTGCTGCCAGGTTCTTGACATTGATGGAAGTAAGTTGATGTAATAAAGGAAGACAAACATATGTAGCGCGACTAAAATTCGCATCGCCCCGCCGAAATAGCCCATCTCTTCGCTGCTTGCGATCAGACCGAATACGATCGTTACACCAAACATTTTCGCGGACCAGAGCATTTGCGATAGGCCAATGACCAAGCCATCCTTAAGAAGTTCTTTTGACGCTCCCAGTTTTAGTCGCAAGGGATATCCCAACACCCGCACATACACCCACCAGCCAAAGACTGCGGCCGCGACGACGCCGCCGACCTCCGCCAGGCCAATGATCCAAATCGAATCGATGCCTCGTAAGCCGAGGAATACAATAATCGCAAAGCCGAATTGTCTAACGACCTGAATGCCCGCAGCGATAGGCATTTTTTCTAAACCTTGGAATACCCACTTCAAAATCAGGGGCATGCCGACTAGGCTTAATGATAATATGATCAACAATTTCGTTTGGACGGCTGATCGCTGTAGCGCCCACGCTATCGCCAAGATGGCAACGAAGGCCACAGTCGCCAACAAAAATCGAATGAACACAATTTGCGAAACTAACTGCGGCACGGCTGACGGCGTTTTGGCGATTTCACGCGCGCCGAGCGAATCGAAACCTTGATCAATGACCAAGGAGCCTATCATAATGATCGCGTAAGCAAACTCGACATAGCCAAGCCCCACCGCGCCGGTCTTGCGGGCAATGAACGCAAACGCTGCAAAAGTTGCTATTTTGCTGAGAACCTCAGCGCTGGCTAGAGAAAGGAAATTGCCGACTAGTTTCAAATGGATAATCCGTTATCTATGGGCAGTTTTGGCTGGAAATACGTGTGCGCGCGGGCTAGTGCTTGCGATTTAGGGAGTTTTTATACATTCAAGATGAGCGGCTGATCGGGCAGCCTCTACGGCATATAGGCCATCTATGCCCGTAGCGCCAACGCCAACACCTCCGCCGACGCGTAGCATAAAGTCCCGCTGCTCAGCGATGAAACTCTCTACAATGGTCCAACGGTAAGATTTTAAACGCTCTTTTATTTGGAACGTTGGGAACCAGTAGCTCTTCTTACGCCCGCGCTTGGCGTTGCCTACCGGTTTTTTTCTAACGCTACATAACATCGGTGGATAGGACGCGCGTACGCAACCTTCTGTCCCGTAGACTTCAACGTTAAACTGATAGCCGCGCCATTCAGTCCAAGATGCTTGCACAGAAGCGACGTTGCCTAGCTCGTTGCGCATGAGTAGGAAACCGTTGTCTTCACTCTGACCAAACGCCCAAGTATGATCGGTGGCCATGCCCATGCTGTCGGTTGGTTTGCCCAAAAAGTGGAGCGTCAAGTCGATGACATGGATGCCATTGTCCATCAGCGCCCCGCCACCCATGATTTCCGGCTTATGTACCCAGGGATGTGTAAATTCTGGACCACCGGGATGACCGGCAAAGCTGCGGACGTGATCGATGTCGCCAATTTCACCAGCGTTAATGAGTTCTCTAATTTTGGCGATGGCCGGGTAGAAACGATAATTAAATCCCGTACCTAACACGCAGTTCGCTTTCTCAGACGCTTCCACAATAGCCTTGGCATCTTGATTGGTCGTAGCTAACGGCTTTTCGCACAGTACGTGTTTGTTGTGTGCGAAGGCCGCTTCGCAATGGTCGCGGTGGAGATTGGGCGGGGTTGATACGATGACAACATCCACATCGTCACAAGCTAACATCTCATCATAGTTTCTAGTAGTCTTAGCTGAATATTTCGAGGTGGCCAGCGCGAGGAGTTTTTCATCTCTTTCGCAAATCATCGACAGCGTTGCCCCGGGTGTCTGCTGAAGCGACTCCGCCCTGAGTTGTCCGATCGCTCCAAATCCTAATAGACCAAATCGAATCATTCAACACGTTCCAAACTTTGCTGACTACCGAAAAAATACCCAGCCATCTCCCCAAGCGCGCCAGCAACAAAATAGAGAGCAATTAACGGTGAAAGGCACAAATATCTCCCGACGTATCTTCTTTTCTTCAATAACACACGCAGGCTTCGCAGCCAAAGCATAGGCGGCAGAATCGCGCTCCCCAAGCCATATATCATGCGCTGTTTCATAGATGGATTTGACCATCGCATGCCAGCGTAAGATCGACAGAAATAATAACGCTGCATCAGAAAGTAGAAAAAATCAAAAGGTCGATTGTGCCCGACGATCATATTCGGATCAAGCCAGAAAACTTTTTCACCTTCGATCACTTGACTATGGTGGAACGATTCCCAGCGCTGGTCCTTTAAGGTTTCCACCAAGCCGTCGCAAAGTTCACGACGATAGGCTACGTTATTTCCTGGCAGTCCGCCGATGGGGCCTGCGTCACATGGCCCTATGGCAAAAGCGTATTCCGTCAGAAAGGCAGCCCAATCTCGTAAGCGTTGAAACGTCCCTTGCTCAACTGGCCCGCCGACGGCAACCACCTCGCCGGACATCGATCGTTGAATGCTGGTGATCCAATCTTTGCATGGCACGCAATGATCTTCCGTAACCGCAACATACAGGCCACTTGATTGTTCAATAGCCGCTGCACGTAATGCCGGGATTGTGTCACGAGGGCCGCCCTCAATTATTTGGACCGACGGGTATTGTGCGCGCAACCGCTCAACCATCGGGCCTTGCAGGCGCGTCGCAACAATCACCTCGTGGGGCGGACTTGTCTGCTCGCGCGTTAGCGCATTAAGAACCGGTTCGAGCAAACCATAATCATTGACCCAAGCGATAACAACCGACACGCTAGCTTGCTCGTCGCTTGCGTTATCAGCCGAGGGTAACTGCGGCACAACTTGCTGTTGCCCGACTAGCATGATGAGGTCAATGAGCTACGCAATCCTCTCGCCCATCGCCTCATGGATAGATAGCGATCCAGCGAACCATCGATTAGCTTATCAAACATGCGTAGTGTTCGTATGTAAAACATATCAACGCGCGGCAAGGCGTAAAGCGCTTCGTGCTGCGCCCGCCGCAAAATAGTTGTGCAGACGTATGGAAATAATTTCTTGGTAGCTTGCTCAATCACTTGGTCATAATGGCCAAAAGGATAAGCGAAACTTTTCGGCGTCCGACCAAATCGCTGGGTAAGCGCATCGCTAGACATCTGCAACTCGCGCGATACTTCATCAATCGACAACGTTAATAAATTGGGATGCGTAACAGTATGCGGCGCGAGTTCATGACCCATTTCATGAAGCTGATCGATCTGTGACCAGGAAAGCATGGGCAAATGTCCCAGCGGTGGTGGCGGAGGTGCCCAATCATTACATCCATCAATATGGTCAGTCACAAGAAACACGGTCGCGGAAAAACCCAACGGCTTGAGGACAGGCAAGCCCTGACTATACACATTGGCGAATCCGTCATCAAAGGTAATCACCACCGACTTTTTAGGCCATTGACCCTGCGCTTCGTGAAATTCCCCCGCCTCCTTGAGCGTGATACCTCGCCAACCCCGCTCAGCCAATCGCTGCATCTGCCCAGCAAAAACATCCGGTGTCACGGACACGACAGAACCGCTATCGTCTAGCGAATGATACATTAAAATCGGTATAGCTAACGTGCTCATGCGGAATTCGAATAGTTGCAATCCATACGATTAAGAGGAAGCCCGCTCAACTAGCGGCGGTGAGCAATGCTTATCGCCATTTAGATGATATTGTATCGCGCCAACAAACGCGCCAAATCCGCAATACCAAAAATAGAGCCAGTGCATCGGCACAACACGCAGTGTAAACCACAGCCCTTGTTTTCTTAGGTAATAGGCATAGAAATCGCTATTAATTAGCGTAAGGATCGCGACATTCAAACCCAGCGCGAGAAAACCCCAGGCATTCCACAAGGCTACCGGCAATAACAACAGAGCCATCAATGCCAGTACTACACTAATGCGCTGTGATACTTTCACGTTGAGTGCGTTATCAATAGCCCCAACGCGCATCATGAGCCTGGTCCATGGA
The DNA here is from genome assembly GCA_029260115.1 of Phycisphaerae bacterium. Lineage (GTDB taxonomy): Bacteria > Planctomycetota > Phycisphaerae > UBA1845 > UBA1845 > JAJRPG01. The sequence continues at coordinate 16,844 of JAJDDW010000060.1, forward strand.
ATCGCTCGATCGAAAATATCTGTTTTGAGAAGATTTTTGAAGGTCCAGCGCTTGAGATGCTTACACTTCACGCGACTATCTAACACGATACGATGCCCGGCTGCGCTGAGCCAAGTGCCAAGCTCGATGTCTTCAATCGCAGGTCGACGATAGCGCACTTCATCGAAACCGCCAAACCGCAGAAACAAATCTCGACGCATCGCCCCACATCCGCTCCAAAAAGTGCCAACATCCCCGTGAGCCGCCTGATGCACATAGTGATGAAAGATATTTTTATACTGCGAAATAAAACCCGGATCAGCTGGCGCATCGTCATAAGTGCCAATCGCTGCGTCAATAGAATCATCCCCGGAAAACACTTCAGCGAATCGCGATAGTGTATCTTGATGAACCACGACATCCGCATCGATAAACACGACGTACTTTCCGTGGACTTCGGCGACACCAAGATTGCGCGCCCGCGCGGGCCCACTGGGACCATCTATGCGCATATAAGTATATTCATGCTGCTTGACAATCGGCTCTATCGTCTCTGTCGAGCCATCATCGACCACCAACACATCAAAATCCCGATAACTCGACGAAGCTAACCCGGCTAAGCATTGTCGAAGGTCGGCGCTTGAGTTGTACACCGGCACGACGACCGAGAGATAGGGGCCTGTTTGTATTTCGTTTTGACTAGTAGATTGCGTCATCGTTAAGATCGTATCTTCTATTGCCCCTGAACGATTCAATAAAATACGGGACGGCCCGCGAACAAATCACTTTGACCATGACCATCTGCTGGCAAGACTCGCCCGGCTCGCTTGCTCTCCAGCAATTCATTAACCACTTCCAGGTAATGAGCGAGAAACGAATCTTCCGCAAATTCCGTTTCATATGCCCGCCGACCTTGTTTGCCAAGTGAACTTCGCAATCCTGCATCGGTCGTGAGTCGGTGGATAGCCACCTTCAAATCTCGCGGATTGTCATAGGTAAGCCCGCCGCCATGTGTTTCGACCAGCTCCTTTAGCGAGCTTTGCGCATAAACAATCACCGGCGTAGAAGCGCAAAACGATTCCGCGACGATGATTCCAAATGTTTCATAACATAGAGACGGCACAAGCGTTGCTTGAGCGTGTTGATAATACGTGTGAAGCTGATCAGCACCGAGCCTACCGATGAACTTTATATTCGCAGCGCCCTCAGCCTGTTTTCGCAACGTCTCACCGTAGTTACCATCACCCGCGATGAGCAAATCAACACCTGGCGATTCACGAAATACCGGAATCAAACTCTGCACGCCCTTGATTTTTTCGAGGCGACCCACAAAAAAGAAATACGGCCGACCAGCGTTAGGTAAAGGCGCATTGTCGTTTGGCGAAGCTGGCTGCGGATGAAACAACGGTAGTTGAATCATAGTGCCTTTAAGCCCGCGCTCTCGGTGCATGCCCATCGTGAACAAACTAGGCCCGATGAACGCATCAATATTTTTCGTTGCCCGCTGCATAAGCCCGGTATATCGCCACAATTGCGGCGGACGTTTGCCATGCAGCGTACAGGCTAAGCAGCTTGGCTTTTGGCACACCTCACGGTCAAATTTCCACAATACATGCATCGGACATACCAACCAATGTTCGATCAACGTGCAAAGTTTTAACGCCCGACCATAACGAAAAACGTGAGGACCGCCGAGGAGAGACACATTATTATAATGTATCACATCGAAATCACCTTTATCGAGATAACGACGCAGCGCTCGCCCTTGAAAACACGGGCTTCCAAACTGCTGCACCGCAAGCAAACCTAACTTGCCGAGCGGTGTGCGAATGGCGTGAACGCGGACATTTTCGTGATCGTCATAACCAGCCGTCGGCTCGCGCTTGGCCAACTGTTCATACGCGGTCGGACTATGCAGCACCGTAACATCATGCCCCAACCGAGCTAAACCGTTGGCGAGGCGATACGCATAGATTCCATCACCGCCGAAATTGTATGGCGGGTAAAATGTCGAAACGATACAAAATCGCACGAGTTAGTCCGACGATGCAGCAGGCTTAAACTCGTGAAACACTTTCACAAGCTGGCGCGCGGCTGTCTCCCAGGAAAATTCCTTTCCACGATTTACACATTGCGCGGTTATTTGATTACGGTAAGACGCGTTGGATAGAAATTTCGTGAGCGCCTCAGCCAATGATGGCGGACTATCGGGATCAAACAAGATACCCGCACCGCCTAACACTTCCGGCAGGGAACCTCGATCACTGGCTATGACAGCGGTCCCACATTTCATCGCCTCGACCGCAGGTAGGCCAAATCCCTCTAAATAGGAAGGAAACACGAAAGCAGTTGAGCCTGCATACAAATGTACAAGTTCATCGTCGGGCACATAGCCAAGAAATCGCACGCGTGACTCAAGCTTGTGCTTGAGCACGATAGCCATTAACTCATCGTAGCAAGTGCGAAACACATCACCTTGATAATCACCCACCAATAGCAATTGCACATCATGAGCACAATCGCCAACCAAAGAAAATCCTTTGATTAGCGTGTGCAAATTCTTGTGCGGACTAATACCGCCCACATACAGCAAGTATCGATCTTGGGCGGATACGTCGTATCGCTTTATCGCTTGCTTGTGGGCGTCGGATTCAACATCAACAGCGTTAAATACATCGCTCGGCGCTTCAGAAATTACCCGTACGCAATCCTCAGCCAACTTGAAATGGGCCATCAGTCCTTCTTTTGACGCCTCTGAAACCGTGACGATTTTCGATGACCTTTTGATCGCGAGTCGGCTCTTCATGTTCCAAAAGAATTGGCTACGCTTATTGTGGAATATTAAATGCGGCAGTGTCTCTGCGATGACATCATGAAAAGTAACCAAACACGGAAACTTTCCTCCGACCGGAAAGTAGGTATACACCGCCGGGAAAAACATCAAATCGATGCGCTCTCCCCTAACCGCTGTGCGCATGGCTAACATATCGCCGATCGATCTCCGACCATCCGCCGCAGCCGCATCGACCGCAGCCACCCGCGTCTTGGCAACTACTCTTCGCCAATTTTTAGGAAGCGCGTCGCTGACCGCGCATTGACCATCACAAAAAAGCGTATACTCATCGCTAGTACCTAGAGCTGCCAGCGCGTGGAAAAGTTCGCGAGCAAATCGCCCGAATCCGCGTCGATTCGCGGCACAAGTAGCATCAAGTCCGATGTGCATGACGAGCAATTAAAGAGGAAAAAACTGATCGAAGCCGTGAGACCACGGCCAGGGCGTGTAACTGCACACAGGAAAACACACAAGCGTATAGCACGGTGGGCGCAACGATGAGAATCAAATGGCTGACTGGCGACTAAAAATTATGCGGATGCAGAAGGTATACCGACAATGCGGTTGTACACCATACCAATACACCATCCGACGATGCCGCCAGTCACTGCGCCGTACAGAAGACCCACAAACGCGCCGGGCCAACTGACGGAATATCCGATGAAAAAATGCCCTAACAGGTTCAACGTCTTGCCCACTTGAGGCCCGCCTTTAATGATTAGCCAAGCGGTCATAACAAACAGACCACCGCCGCCGAGCATGGCGAATATGATAGCAAGGACACCAGCCTTCATGCGGGCAATCGCACGGCTAACTTCTTGATCTGCACTTCTTGTTGACATGACAACTTCCTCCGTGAATCAGACTTTGTCTAACAAATCTTTACTTTGATCTATATCAGCCCGTCGCTTCAGCAAATTAGAATACGTTGACATCGTCCAATTTCTAAGACTGGCACCAGTATACCCCAGTAAAAACCCGCTAATGCCCGATTCGATCAGCCCCAGGAAAGCGCCAGACCAGGTAACTTTATAACCAATAAGATAATGGCCCAGCAGCGATAAGTGTGGACCAACGACCTCGCCGCCTTTGATAATCAGCGCGACAGTCGCCAGGAACAGACTTACGGCGAAGACCAACCCCACCGCCGACCCCATCGCGACGGGGTCTAACTTGGCGAAGGCCGCTCGAATAACAGCATCCGGTGCCAAAGATTCGGCATCATCGCTAGGCTCGAGCCTTCGCGGAATCATACGGTCGCCCGTAGCTTTCTCGTCGCGGACCGTTTCTTCGTGATACTCTTTTTCAACATTAACCGACCAGATGTCATAATTCGCGCCGACCACATTGCGAGCGGCGTAAATCCCGGTGAGCATCGAGTGATCTTGGTTGTTGTATCGATGCTGACCATTTCGGCCTATTGTCTGCAAATTGGTGATGGTATCCAGATAGCGACGAATCACATCAAGATGTCCTTGATAAAATTGGTCGTAGATAGGATACGCCTTCTTCATCCGCACGACCGTACCGTCCTCAACCTCATCAGCTTCGATAAGCTTGAGTGCCACGGTCTCCTTCAGGCCAAGATCAATGAGCCGGTCATTCGACCACGTCCACTCATCGTCCACATCCCAAAGAAAATATTCAAGCCCTAACGAAGTGCGCGACGCATCGGGCACCATCTCAGGACTCCAGTTCTTATAATTTTGAATACGCCCCATTTTCACTTCGGGCGAGTGAATGTATATCCAGTTATCCGGAAAAACTTTATCCCGTTTGACCATCAATACGACCGTCAAGTAATCGCGATAGGCCAGACTATTCGCTGCCTTAATCACATCGTCCGGCGGCGCAGGGTCCAACGCACCAATGAGCTCCCGTAGGGGCATGGTCGAGAAAAACTGGTCTCCTGAAAATTCTTCCAGCTCGCCATCATCTGTTCGTGCATAGACACATTCGACCTTACCGTGGGTATGGCGAACACGTTCCACGCGCCGGCCCCGCAATGTGCGACTGCCTTGCCCTTCAAGCCGAGTCTCGCAGCACTCCCACATCATCCCAGGTCCTAAACGCGGATACTTAAATTCGTCAATCAGCGTGGTGATTATCTTGCCGTCTTTAGTCTTCCCACCGCCACCAAGTAGCGCATTACGCACCGCTTCGACCAGTGACAGATTCTTTATCCGCTGCGCAGCCCAGTCAGCTGAAATCTCAGTACAAGGAATACCCCACACTTTCTCAGTGTAAGTTTTGAAGAATATGTTGTAGAGGCGATATCCGAAACGGTTGGCTACCCACTCTTCAAAATTGCGCTCCTGACGTGAAGGAAACACCTTGGTTCGCGCATAACTCAAGCCAATCATGACCGCTTCCATCAGACCCAAACCTGACAGCGCGTTTCCTGCTTGCAACGGATAATCAAAGAAATGGTCTCGATAATGAATACGCGAAAGTCGAGGACGTATCAGCATCTTTTCGTCGAGAATGTCGTCCCAAACCTCGTTGATAAGCGGAACCTTGGAGAAAAATCGGTGTCCGCCAATATCGAAACGGTATCCTTTATAGTTCACCGTGCGAGATATGCCGCCCACGAGCTGGTCCGCTTCCAATACGGTTGAGCGAATGCCATTTTTAGCAAGCTCATAAGCCGCGGTAAGCCCTGCAGGGCCTGCTCCGATGACTACGGCGTTTTTTGTTTCGTTGCTCAAGAGCGAATCGTCCTTATCAAGCGCCATTTTAGCGCAGACTCCGTCCCCGTGACGTGCACCAATCTCTGCAACTTTCCACCGCCGTCTGGCCCAGCCCCCAACGGTTAGACCAGATACCCATTTGAACCCTCAGCCATCCTCGTGGAAAGGAGATTAGACACTTCTATCATAATTGTCGCGCCACCTATATACCACAACCGAATCGACGCGATCGTGCACCGCATAAAACTGCCGCGGAGTATACGCTTAATCGACTAAATCTGGCAAGAAAAATAACAAGACCATCACTAGCCAAGGTCCGGATAGTTTGGCTATTATTCGCCCATAGCTTGACATTCTAGATTTACGTTGACGCAGCCTTATTTCCGCCCAAGAAACTCTTGTAACCACGCACTTTTTTACTCTCATCATGGCAAGGTGAAGCAAACTAGCCCTGAATCCATCACCACAGGTTATAGGAGCAAAAAATTAGCATAGTTGAGCCACAAACCTATGCTAGAAAACCCGATGACGATATAACTGGATATGGTTACGGTGGATTTATGTTAACTTGAGGTTCGCCGAAATACCCATTTTTTTGCGATAGTAATGGCGGCGACTCTTGAGTAATACGACCGATCACATAAACGACCCTGTAAACCGGCCGCTTGGCAGCGACGGCGCATCCACGCTGTGGTGCCGACTATTAGCCCTGTTGATAATGGTCACAGTCCTGCTTTATGGGCATCGTATCACCTACAGCCTAGGCGATTTCTCTGATGCCTCCCACCACGTAGCCAACGGCGTATTCCTAGTCGACGCCTTCCAATCACGAAACGAAGCCTTAGCCGATCCCATGGCCTATGCTGAAAAGTATTATAGCCATTACCCCGCCGTTAATCTGGGCTATTACCCGCCAGTTTTTCACGTGTGCGAAGCGGCTGTCATGATGGTGTGCGGCGTGTCTAGCGTATCCGCGCAGATCACCGTCCTCTTATTCGCCGTGCTACTCACCTATTTTACTTTCTCATGGCTACTCCTCAGGTTTTCGCCATGGTGGGCGGCCTCTGGCACGCTACTGGTCATATCTACACCGTTTCTGGTCTATTGGGGCCAGGACATCATGATCGAAATTCCAGTGCTGGCCTTTGTGACCGGCGCGATGTGGCTATTCGAATCGTTACTCCAGTCGAAAAAACCTCGCTGGGGCATATGCCTATGGTGGGCAGTGCTCACCTCGCTAGCGATTTGGACCAAGCAACATGCCTTAGTGCTCCTACCCATCTATTTTTTCACTACGCTTACCACCTGGCAGTGGGGCAAACTTAAACACCCAGCCATCCTTGTATCGATCTTGATCATCGTATTGGCATCCGCTGGCCAAGTGGCGGTCATGCTCAAGTTCATAGGTGGCGACGCGGTTGGCCATTCCATCGGCTTCACCAAACAACATGTGTTTGATCGTTTCAATTATATGCAGTGGATTTTTTACTTCGTACGCGCCACGCAAATTATTACCTGGCCCATTATCATTCTTTCTGTGCTGGGCATTGTGATCGTACTGGTCCGCCGCTGGCGT
>JAJDDW010000007.1 GCA_029260115.1 Phycisphaerae bacterium
CATTAGCTTCTATAACAGCATTATCAAAGTGGATACCCCGCGCACAGTGAGCGTACTTGGGAAAACATTTACTAGTCCAGACGTCACCATTCAAGACGAGTTTCAATCGCTACCTACCTTTGCGCACAAAATCCAACTGACACGCGACACCCCAGCAACCACAGCTGGCTATTACGCGTTCGCTGACATATTCGGTGGAGGTACAGATCTTTTGTCACCTACCGCGCTAGCGTTATTTCCTGCCGCCATTCCCACTGGAGGCCTATTCTATGTAGAAGTCGAACTCACAGAACTTGATGCATCAGGCGTGCCATCTACTGACACCGCCATCATGCTCATGGATACTGGCGCTCAAGGCTCAGTCATTAGCCCTGGCGTCGCAGCTAGCCTGAGCCTGCCATTTGCCCCTGACTTCACAGTTGATGTGTGCGGTGTCGGTGGTCTATCTACAGGCATTGAAGGCTTTTACGTCGACAGCGTAAAAATGGACGCGCGAGGCGGCGCATTACAATACTCTCAAGCCCCATTCATCGTGCTCGATTTAACACTGGGAGACGGAACATCACTCGATGGCATTCTCGGTATGAATTTCTTTTGGAATCGAAACGTCATATTCGAACCCAACCTTGGCGGTAGCGGCTTCTTCCATGTGTCCGCCCCAATTCCATTCGCCTATGCAGATTTCGATGTAGACTTTGACGTTGATGGGGCAGACGCGCGTACTTTCTTCGCGTGCATGACAGACTCCGGCACGCAGCAGGCCAGCCCAGAATGTATGCACGTCGACGCCGACGGTGATGAAGACGTAGACCTTGCAGACTTCGCACGACTAAGTGCGTGCTATAGCGGAGCTGATATATCAGCTACACCCAATTGTGGCAGGTAGACGACAAAAGTTTATTCACCGGCGGCGCTGTTGAACTTGCTTATAGATTACTGATCAGCGCCCAAACTTCTGGGCCAATAATCGTCGGGAGGCGGTGATTCTAATTCCCCGTTAGGACGAATGTGATCGAAGAGCGTATCTTTTAATTTATCATAAACCACTTCACCATTAACAACTGTCCAACGGGTATGCGTCATGTAATGCAATATGTCGCCATCGGTGATGGCAAAATCTGCATCCTTGCCAATTTCAATGGACCCAACACGATGGTCCACGCCAAGCAGCTTAGCCGCATCAATCGTGATTGCCCTCAAAGCCGCAGCTTCCGACAGCCCGCCCCTCACAGCAAACGCGGCCTCCATATTAAGATGAAGCAAATCACGCCCGGCTAATCCCCATAGCGTGACAGATGTATTGGCAGGAATAATCGCTAAAGATACGCCGTGGTCATAGAGGATCGACGCATTTTCAATACTCGAACCGCTTGCACGATTAAGTCGCTCATCCAGATTATCGCGTCGCCTTGGTGTCACCACCACAGATACCTTGGCCCGGGCAAGCTGAGGGGCCACGGTCCAACCCTCGACCGCACCAAAGATGACTGCGTCAATATCAAACGTTGAAACCAAGTCGCAAACGTCGAGAAGTTCATGTGCATTATTAGCCGTAAACTTCGCAACTGCGTTTTTCTTGAAAAGCGACAAACATACCTGGTACTGGCCCTTTAGCCATTCTTTGTCAGGCTCTTCTGCTTCGTCATCGCGTTTCTTTTCTTCCTCATACGCTTCATAGTCGCGTAAGTATTGACGAACTTTTTCAAACTTCTCGCGAAGTTCGTAGCGGGCATTCGGCTCTATAGTCGAGTATCGCAAGGTTTTGAACAAATCTCGCTTAATGACCAAGCCTTCTGTTGATCCAAAAGTCATTTTTGCAGCCGTATTGCCAGTAGCCGCCGTCGTAATTCCCCCGGCGAGGGCTAATGTCATTTGCAGAGAAAACACGTTCGTAGAGTTTTCCGCCGAAGCGCCAAAGATACCGCCACTATCTGCAGCTACTAACCCGGGATATATATGATACCCAGTTGCATCTAACGACTTAGCGTTTTCCGGGACCGCAACACCTTGCCCCATCTCGACAATTTTTCCATTTTTGCACAGAATCGAGACATCACGCAACACACCGCCAGTGACGGTGTGGACGGTCCCGCCGGTAAGATTGAAATAGACATCCTCTTTTTTAGGCTTCTTTTCTTTCTCAACATCAGCCGAGGTATCTATTGATGCCTTCGTCTTGGCAGCTTCCTTACCTTTTTCGTTGCCGAGTCCCCAAGCCGGCGTAGCGACTAACGCGATCAATGTGAGCAGTAAAAAATAGTTCTTGATTTTCATAGCAACTCTGCTCATTGCGATTTATCCGACTCCCAAACAATTTCACCTAAGATCATGACGCGATTAACTTTACCATGAGGGTCAAGCGGATCACTATCCCAAAAAACAAGGTCAGCCGATTTATCTTTTTCAATCGAACCCACCTCTTTATCCACCCCCATCATCATCGCTGGCTCCAACGTCACCGCTCGTAACGCATCCGCGATAGGCAGTCCTGCACGCACAAGTTCGGCTATGTGTTGTGTGCCGCGACGAAGCTCTCGTGGAATATCTCGCGATACTGTGAAAGCAAGTTTCGCACCCGCTTGGGCTAGCTGAGCCGCGGCGTTATATCTAAATGTTGTATGAGGTTGATAGTTGATACTCGGCGTAAGAAGGATGCGAAGTTTTTTCTCGCCAATTTTTTCGATGACCTGATGCAAGTCGCTGCTACGCCGTCTATTACTGAATTCGATATCGACATCGAGATCATCAAAGCCTTCGAGCGCGTCGAACATATGCAGCAAATCTGACGCCCTTTCTAAGCGAACCAACATGCGTGCGCCGTCTTTGTGCTGAATCATGTCAACCAACGGTTGATATTTTGGATCGATCTTAGGAGGCACGAACTGCGCCTCTTTCTCTTTGGCCACTTCCTCCGGCTTAGGCGAGTCTGTGTCAATCTTTTTTTCTTCTTCGCCATTTAATGGCTCAAGAGAATCCACTACCGACAGAGCGACTTTATCTTCGTCGCCTTCCTTAGGTTTATCCTCAGATGTTTCGGCTTCTACTTTCTTCTTTGCTTCCTCGGCTTCCTTTTTCTTCTTTTCGTCCCATTCCTTGCGGGCTTTTTCTACCTTTTCAATTTCCTCGCGCGCTTTCTTAAAAGCCCCGCGCAAATTGGCCTTACCCTGGCTGCCCCAATCTGGAATCGCGTAAACGTAGGCATCGGCTTTAAGTAATCGTGCATCATCATCGCCTGCCGTTCTATAGGCACTGGCCAGCCCGACAATGCCCTCCCCATCCGGAACAATGCCGACGGACGTGTATCCAGCTTTTAAGTAGTCCTCGAAATCTCTTTCATCTAGATACACTTCAGAGGCTGCTTGTTGATCGCCATGCACCCCAGTGCGTCGATAAGTAGGCAAGCCATTGCGTGCTCGTGGGAGTATCAATCCCGGCGTCACAGTTTCTCGCACTGCATGAATGACTTTCGCAGAAGCTGGATACTCCAAACCGCTACCCACAGCCGAGATGCGCCCGTCCTCAATAACAATAATACCCGGAGAAAATTCCTCACCCGAAACCGTAATCACATGTGCGGCCTTCACCACCACATAGGTTGACTCGCCATCACCGGCAGCAAAAGCGGTCGGCATAACAGCGACGCACGCTAGCCATGCCAGAAGCATTAACTGGCGTGCCCCTCGTCTCGACAGAGACAACTTCACGTCACTACAAATCATCTTGACAAAGGGCCTCATCTAGAAACGCCTCCTGACAGCAGCATCGTAGACTATACGACCATCGATAATCGTAAGCTCACAGGAAGAACGTGGATCGATAGGATTTCCCGTCCAAATGCCCAGATCGGCATCTTTGCCAACTTCGATCGTGCCAACACGCTTATCAACCATTAACGCTTCCGCCGGAATGCGCGTTAACCCACGCAGCGCGGGATACGTCTGCCAGCCATACCAACAAGCCATCGCAGCCTGAAAGGGAAGCTCTTCTTGCGGAATAACCGGCGCGTCCGTGTTGATCCCAAGCTTATGTACGCCGCCCTGCCACCACCGCGCCGCATTACCGTTCATCTTCCGTTGACTTCGATCAAACCAATACTGCCTAGGCCCATTGATGGTGTAGGCGTCAGTCTTAAGGACTTGCGGCGCCACCTTGAACGCATCGAAGGTACAGTGATCCAATACCGTGCGAAGTTTCAATTTTTTGGTCAACATGTCGACCGTAGTCATCAACACCTGATACATCTGCGTATGTACCGACACCGGATAATCTCGAGAAAACAGGCCTCGAAAGCCGTCGTAAATCGGATTGTAGTCCGGTTCATGGCTGCTATCGCCAGACTCAAAAGCCTTCCATGATTCGTGGTAAGTCTTGGCCTTCATTAACGTCTGCCGCGTATTATAATTCATGTAACTACGCCCGACGCCAAACCAATACCGCTCCGGATTACCTGCCTGAGCGATTTTTAGCGAACCAGGAGAACGCATCACCATATCGTCCACTGTATCGCCACCCATTTTGGTTATCGTACCAAAACCGCTCATGTTCGTGCCGCTACCAGGAATGAGTAGTACAGATGTCACCCCACCGGCACGGCCTTGTTTCACATTTTCACTTTCGGGCATCACCGTTTCCAGTGTCCGCAGCCCAGGATTGGTCAAATACACCATGTCATTTAGGTCCATGAGCGAACCCGCGGTATGATTATGGCAATCTACCAAGCCGGGTACAACCCATCGATCCAAGGCATCGATCACGCGGTATCCGTGAGGGATTCTTATTTTAGAAGCTGCGCCCACCCGTTCGATTTTACCGTTGTTAATCAGAATCACGGCATTGTTATAAACAACATCGGCCTTGTCCATCGTAAGGACTTTTCCAGCACGAACAGCGATACGTGCTGCGTCCGGCGAATCGCCAGCGGAAACCTGAACCACCCCACCAAGAGTAACTCCAACGAATATAGCAATCGCCAACAGCATACGGAAACCTCTTGTAAATGCCTGCGATTTTAAATAGTGATGTGGAATCATTTCACTTCTTCTCCGTTAACCATCACGCGGATCACCCGGCTCTCAAGCTCGAATGGATGGCCACTAAATATGACCAAGTCCCCGTCAAGCCCAACTTTTAACGCCCCAACCCGATTCTCTAGATGAAACATTTTCGCCGGGTTAGAAGTAAACGCAGCTAACGCAGCATCTGCAGACATGCCTCTTTCAACAGCGTATAAACCAACCAGTGGCAACGACCTGGCACTATCCTCCCCGTCGCTCTGGAAGGCAACCATCACGCCCTGCCGGCTTAATACATCAGCCTGATGATATCGTTTATTATTACGCCATCGCACCATCTGCTTAGGAACGATCACGCCAACATTCTTTTCTACTAATGCAGAAGCATGAACCTCCGCACTCTCCGCCCCAATCAGAACGACATCAAGTTCAAAATCATGCGTCGCTTTCAATACCGAAGCGATTTCCGCAGCACTAGTAACCGACACAATGATGGGAATTTTCTTTCCCAACGCCTGGCGCAGAGGCTCTAAAGCGGCTTCAACTTTAGGTGGCAATGGACGGCCATCCTTACCGCGGGTCTTCAGTTTGACTACCTTAAATTGAACATCTTTCTTATCGGTACGCGCAGCATCAAAGTCAATCTCCATGCCTTGCACGCTGACTTTTCCGACTAAATGATCTTCACCAACAAGGTCAGCTTCGATCGTAGGATTGGCCATACCATCGATATCTAAAACGATTTCAGCAGAAAGATGACTGCCATCAAACGTACCCGACACTTTCACATCTTCCGGCGCACCGGGCACGGAAATACGGCCTTCCACACTATCGCCATCCAATTTCAATCTTAAGTTAGCCGTTTGAGGTTCAGGGAGCGGACCACCACTGATACTAACCGACCATGTCCCCGTGATAGGATCAGCATCAGACGAGGCCTCTGTCGTCTCTTCACTCTTGGGCTTACTAATTATGGTCTCGCCCTTGGCACGCTTCTCTTTCCACTCAGTCAATTCTTTTTCGTATTTTTTCCATTTTTCCAGGTATTTTTTTCCGGCCTCGAATCGCTTACTCAACGTCTCTGCGACCTTAATAGGGTCTTGGCCCACCATGTCAAAATACACACCAGCGGTTACCCTCACTGTGCGCAGCTTCGGCAATTGGCCTGCAGTTTTAATAAAAGAAACTTGTGACCCCTGCGATGAAGCCGCGTACGGAGACAGCATAACCGACGTAACACCAGAGGCCGCAACGCGTAAATCTGGTTCACCTGCTACACCAATAATGCGCGACAAGGAAAACTCTGGCCCCGGTGCGCTCGAATCGCCGTCCAGGCCAAGATGCCCATACGCATCAATAAATCCAGGCGTCACATAAGAACCAGGCCCACCATCAATAATTTTTGCGAACGGCGGGTGAGGTACGGTTTTTCCAACGGCGGTTATTTTACCATTCTCAATAAGCACGGCCCCATGTTCAATCTGTTTATCAGGACTCACCCAAACCACATCAGCATGCACCACAATCGCCTGAGTCGTCGGCGCGTCAAAAGCCAATTCGCCACCAATATAAACCCGCCGCACATGACTCGATGTAGATAGTGCCCCACCAGACAAGATGATTAAATCAGCATCGCGCCCAACAGCTATCGTGCCTACGCGATCAGCAACGCCAAGAAGCTTCGCCGGCACGGATGTCACCGCTTCAATAACCTGCCGCTCTGATAACCCAGCACGCAACGCCAGCCCCGCAGCCACCCGCAAGTCACTTACCGCAAGACCACGTGAAACCGCTAACGCCAAATGAGAAGAAGATAGTTTGCGTAAAGCAGCCAAGTCGGCATCGATAGCTTCGGGGTCAAACCCGATATCATCTAACATCCCGCGCATAGCGAGGCCCAGTTGATAAACAACCGGCACACTGTCATCACCCAACAACTCAGTCACCAGGCCCGCTTCGCTGCCGCCGACAAGATAGCCCCTACGACCATTTCGAGTTATGTAGCGGCTCGCCGCTCTCAGATCAGCCGCTCGCTCGGCATGAATCCGCAGCGGCGTTTTCATATTCCATGAATTACCCAGCGATTTCCCATGAAAATTCGCAGCTTCACCCGCAGCACGTTCAAGGGCTTCGTCTAAGCCAATCGCAAAGCCCATCCTAGAATCCGGACGCTGCCGAACACCTGGCAGAATTGCTAGGTCTGAAGAAGAAGGTGAAGTATACGTGACATCACGCGGCGGATTGGTAACGGCCTGCGAAAAAGTAACGGTCAAGTCGGCCTGTCTCAGCAGCACCATCTCATCACGAGGCCCACCGAGTTTCACAACAGCCCCTTGACCTGAAAGCAAACGATGATGACCAGGGTTCAAATGGACCGTTGTCACCCCCCCCGCCAGCGCCGAATCGTAAGAACCATATGGGTCGAAACCATCAATAGCCAGGTATCCTCCAGCCGTCGATTCATCGCCAGTATGTGGATTGATCAGGTCACTAGCCGCACACACCAGCCCCGGCATGACCGTCGCATCTGGAAATTGAATGACACGCAAATCGCTAGGCTTTGGCAGCTTCGAAGCATCGCCCACTGCGATAATCTTACCCTGTCGAACAATCACGACACCAGGCTGATAAGACCACACCCCACGATCATTGGCCGTGATGACTCGATTAGCCACGAGCACAAACGAATCTTTATCATTCGCACTAGCTACGGCTGGACTCAACAGCCCAACCATAATTATCAATCGACACAGAACAGACGCGCGCGACACAAAGACGCCAACACCAGTGGTTGATACGAAGCTGCTAAACCGAAAATAAGAGTCGATACGATTCATCAATCTATGATCCTTGTTTCGACTCGTCAGTTACTTTTTTTTCTGTACCCGCTTTTTCACTGGTAGTCACAGTAGGCTTTTTCTGATCGACCGAATCCTTGACTGAAACTTCATTGTCTACTTTTTCTTTTTCATCACCTGACGGAACTTCAGAAGTTTCTTCGCCAAACAATCGTTTCAAGCGCACATCTGTATCCCGCGTATACGCGCGGATGCCGTTGATATAAACTTGGTCTACCCAGCTATTGAAATCCAGTGGATCACCGGAAAACACTACAATATTGGCTATTTTTCCTACTTGCAGCGATCCGATGCGATCATTCATCCCCAATGCTTTCGCAGGATTAATCGTAATAGAGGCCAGCGCCTTTTTCCGAGTCACCCCGTTACGAACGCATCGAGCCGCTTGATAATTCAGGTATCTCTCACCCAGCGACCCGTCGGGATGAGGAAGCAGCGAAAATTTTATGCGGGCATCGGCAAAAACTTTAGGTACAAACGTCTCTATGATCTCGCCAGTCAGCTCATTCCGTTCTCGATGAATCAATTCCGGCCCAAGAATTACTGGCCTTGTCGTCGCTTTTATTTCTTCAACTGCCTTATAACACGCAGCCCCAAGTACGAACGTCATGCGATCAAAAAAACCATTATCCTTCGCCAGCCGAATCGCCCGGCCCACATCACCGCCTGTTTCGCAATAGACAAACGCACCAAGCTGCCCACCGGTGAGCTTCACCAAATTGGCGTGTTTGTCATCATAATCAACACTGCGAATAAGTTTGCGGCCTCGCGCACGCGCCTCTTCCGGGCCAACGTCAATTTTTTCATCCTTATCTTCTAGAGACTCTTCATATTTCGTCTCAGCTAAATCCCCCAGATAGTCTGACAATTCCAAAAAAGTTTCGCGCAGCGTAGCCATCTGCACCATACGATCAGACCGACGCTTTGGGGCCACGCTTAATTTCAACGATGTTTGCACATCCTGCGTCATCTCATCCGGCGTCAACCCAATCGGATGCACCACCCGACTAACCCCGCCAATCACGCAATTGTTATCCACAATCACATGGATAGACGTAATACCGTCACGCAACGCATCTTCAAAATAAAGCTTAGAAGGATCAAGGGCATCAAACACATCCAAGAATGGCGTAACCGGCAATTGCTCATTCGGCACATCCAATCCCCGAGACGAATGCGCATCGACCATACCAGGAAAAAGAACCCGCCCGGTAACATCCACCACCATCGCATCGAATGGAATATCAACTTTTTCACCGATCGCAGTGATTTTGCCGTTCTCGATCAAAATCGTTCCGGACGCAATTTCATCACCCACAACCGGAATGATACGGCCACCCTGCAAGGCCAACTTGGCTGGTGGTGTCGCCAATGCGGCACTCCCGCACAGCGACAAAGCTATCAACCCGCACCATATAACACTATTCCTGGCCGTCATTGCGCCTCCCTCAAATTCCATATCCACATCATAGCCATTAGTAAAACCAATATCCGCTATGACGGTCGCCGATCGACAATAATTATTCCGCCACTCATCACGACAATCGGTCGCGCGTCGGCGTCAAAAGGACGCCCATCCCAAACAATCAAATCGCCGCGTTTCCCGACTTCCAGCGTGCCAACTTCTTCACCAATTCGAAGCAACTGCGCCGGTGTTTGAGTCACAGACCGCAACACATCGTTAAAGCTCACGCCCATCCGACGTGCATACATCGCCTGACGCGCTAACCCATCCTCATCCCGCAATTCATTCGCCGTCAGTGCGGTTGTGACACCATCGGCTAGTAACCGCTGAAAAGTATGTAGACGCGCCCCCGCGACTTCAGTGCTATAAGCACGCGCGCCCGGCGCATCAACATATAATGGCCCAAAAATCACGGGGACATGCTGCGATTTTAATTCTTCTAGACACTTATATGACTCTGTGCCCTCTTCAAGAATAAACGAAAGTCCAAATTCCTTAGTCAGCCGACAAGCGGTCAATATGTCATGCTGCTGTCGTGCTTGAATGCGCAGTGGTATGTCGCCCGCAAGAATTCCATGAAGTGCTAACAGTGAAGCTGAGGGCGGGGCATCTGCGCCGCCAAATGGCTTACCTTGATCGTGAAGCCGAGAATCATAAAATGCTTTCCTAAAAATCCAAGCGACCCCCATGCGGGTCGAAGGTCGACGTGTCAATAAAGATACATGATTACGCCAAGGCGACCGATTTCGCCCCCCGCGCCAAGATGGCTCTGTTCCCATCGTCGCCTTAACCGCATCTGCCGCGCGAACTACGCGCTCACGCATCGGACCACCCGTGCGCAAGATAGCCCCGCGCGAGCCAATTACTGCCGATGAATCCGGAGCCGCAAAAACCGTCGTCACGCCCCCCTTCGCCAACCGACCGAAATCTGGTGACCGAAGATTAATGGCATCCAACACACGGGTATGAGGAATGATTTCCGAAGAATTTTCTACGTCCGTAGACCACGTCCGTGTCCCCACCGCTAGTGACGGCGCGTCGTTTGGAAAGCCACACTCCCCACACACATGCCCCGTCACATGTTGCAAAGATCGAGAACACCGTGACCCGCAACACCCTTCCGCAATCTTGTCCACATGACGCGGACAAAAGAAATCGTGCAACACCGCTCGCGGAGTACGACGCCCCATAGGCGCCGTCATCACATCCGTAGCCTCAATAGCCGCGTTCGCATCGATCAAACCCGGCGTCACATAACCATCGGTTATCCGAACAACAGTCGCGTCGTCAGGCACGGTAATATCTGTACCAACCGCAACGATCACACCATCGCGAATGACAACTGCGCCGTTGACTACGGTCTGACCATCACCAACATGAATGCGATCGGCATAGACAACCACATCGCCAGCGCCGCCATTTCCCGCATACACATACGGGCTAGGCACCTGTGACCATATGAAAACAATAGAAATAGCTTGCAAACAACAACGATGTCCAACCATTTTCATGCGCATTAGTGGGACTCCTTCGTGACCAAGGCAAGATCAGAATTGCGAGGATACAGGCGACGTCCACCCACGTAGACCGCTAAAATCTTCGACTCTAAATGAAGAGGATCATCTGAAAAAACCACTACATCTCCGAATCGACCTGGCGTGAGACTACCAACCCGGTCGGCTACACCCGCAATGTCCGCAGGCACCGAGGTTATCGCCAGACGAGCTTTTTCCGGCGACATCCCATAACGAACAGCCAGCGCAGCACTTATCCGCAAACTATCATATGAATATCGCGGAGACTGCCCCGCTAGCGCTACCGTCAAACCAGCCTTAGACCAATGCCTCGCAGCCGCCAGCGTTTGGGGCGACATATCAAACGTTAACGGCCCAACCACAACAGCCTTAGCCCCGCTCATCTCAAAAGATAAATCCGCCACATCACTCGTATGCACAAAAGTGATACGCCGATGATCTCCACGAAGGGCATCCGCAGCTACCGCAACATCATGCGGTAATTGACAAACAACCATCGCATCTAACGAACCTCGCGCAAATGCCTGCAACCGTTGATGTCCGCGATTGTTTTGCGCTTCAACCATGACCCGGCGAAGCATCGCCGCCGCCCCCATACGCGATGTAGGCTCACGATCACGTTGATAAACATCCGCCCCCAAAGCAAAGACTAAGGGGCCATCGTCACGCAATACTTCTACACTTCGCCAACCGCTAACTCGCACGACACCAGCAGCCCCTGACACTACGTTGACACCTGCCGGCGCGACCAGCATAGATGTAATACCGTGCGCCAACGCTTGTTGAATTTGACGATGATATATATCAATAGCATCAATAGCATTAGCGGATGCGTCGACAGCAAAACTGTTTTCTGCGTTTTCACCTACAGCACCTACTTCACTATAAATATCAAATAAACCTGGAACAGCCACACCCGTTTCATAGCGATCCGAGTCAGGCCAATCAGCGTCCACGATTGCCGGCTGTATGGATTTGATAAGCGGACCGTCGAAAGCTATCCGCTTAGACGTAGACAACGTGCCATCCACGTTCATCACCCGCCCCACAATGAGCGACCGATTTTCATCAGCATAGCCATGAGACGCCCCCGCAAACAACAGGCTGCAAATGGCAACAAAGTTAGCGGCTTTGCGATTCATATTATTGCCACCCCTTAACGGCGGCATGGGCAACGATGTCGTCAGCGCGATCATAGACGAGCTTACCTGACACGTAGACGCGTTCTACAACTGCGCCGGGATCAGACGGATCAGACGACCACACAACAAGATCAGCCATGCGACCCACACCAAGAAAACCCGCTTGACGCGAGACTCCAAGCATCTTCGCCGCGCGCGTAGTTACAAGCGACAACCATGCAACATTATCAGCCTGTGAAGCCGCAAGCTGAGCATTAAAAGACACGAATCGTGCCTCCATCGCATCTTCTGCGCCGCTGGAAACCGTCCACGCCACAGAAGCTTGCTGCAAGTCGCCCAACTGATTTTCGCGGTAGCGTCTAAATTGCTTCGATCGATCAAGCCCGCTTCGCGACACTTGGCCAAGTACCAAACCCACCTCAGCCGCAGCTATCGTAGGGACAAGCAAGTACGCTTCCGTCGCCCCTTCGATTGTTAAATCAAGGTTGAATTCCTCGGCAAGCGCTAGGGCATTTGTGATACTGTCGCTACGCTGAGCAAGAATACGGACGTCTAGTTCGTGGTCGATGGCTCGCAACAACAATTCGCTCCCCCGGTCGACCGCAGGCTTCGTAGGCTTGGTTAGTGCCTCTTTCTCTTTGTCCTTATCGTCCTTTTTGTCTTTGCCATCATTTTTTTTCTTATCGCCTTCCCCGGATTCATCATCTTCTTCGTCGGCCAACGGCGACTTACGGGAAGAATAGTCGGCGACGACAGAATGTGTCACATTGTTGGCACTATTTGATGTCTGCCTACCTTTACCATCTCCTGGTTTGTCATCAGGCTTAGGCGCAGGCTTGGGAGTCTCTTTTGATTCTTCTTTGGGCTTGTCAGTGTCAGCCGGGGATTTCTTGTCATCTCCGTCAGCCTTTGCTTTGGCGTCGCCTTCTTTTTCCTTACGACGCACTTCGAGTTTTTCTAGATACGCTTTGAGTTCCTCTTCATAATCTTCGAGTGATTCTCGATAATCCAAAGCGCTACGAAAACTTTTTCGTACTTCTTCAAAAGCCTTGAGTCGTGAGATAGGTGAATCCGCCGGCCCAAAACTAATAGCCAGCGCGGCATCTTTTAACACCAGCGACCCCATGCTGCCATCGTCATTAGCCGTCAACTTTACGACGGCTCCAACACCATTGATCCCCGGCGATCGACCCGGGCTAAGATAGAAAGTCGTCACACCGTTGCGCAGTGCCTCATGGAATGCATCGCTAGCATAGGGATCGAACGCATCCCATGCGCGACCCAGCGCATCGCTATTTCCTGATGCCCGTGACAGGCCAAGCACGCTCCACGCATCGATTAATCCAGGCGTTATTGTCCGTCCCGACAAATCATGGCGTGACGCTAAGAACGGGGCCTTAACATCTTTTCCCATCTCAACTATGCGATTTCCTTTGATGATCAAAGAAGCGACTTCAAGAATCTGCCCGTCCCCTCTGTGGATACGCACATTTTCCAAAACGGTCGGACGATCAAAGAGTTGCCCGAGTCCTACCTGTGCATGAGCCAGAACACCCAGAGCACACAGTCCAATGTATATCCGTCGTGTCATTCGCAATTGCCGTAAGCTACCCTATTTCGCTACATTACCGATATACCGCCACTCTCTACTTCCTGTACTATAGTCGGTACACCTACCAAACAAAATGAAGTTAATCATTGATTAGGCGCGATTATGGCAGTTTGGACAAAAAATTACAGATCAGACGTACCGCGCCAACTTGCCCGACGAGCCTAGGCTATTGGATGAATGGCAAGCTCAAGAGTACGGGGAAATGTACTGTCTAGAATGAGTCGTCGGATGGGGCAGACGATTCATCGCAGGCAATCGCGTCGACATGGGCATCGCTCACAGCCTGCAAGCCCTCGGCAGATGGCCGTCTGCCATCCTCGAGTTTGGGCAAGTCCTTCACTGAAGCGAGACCAAAAACTGTGAGAAACTTATTCGTTGTGCCATACAGCATTGGTCGGCCAATTTCCTCGGCCCGGCCGACAATTTTCACCAAATCCACTTCACGCAAACGCACAAGCATATCGCCAGCGGCTACGCCACGAATGGATTCGACATCGGCCCGCAGAATGGGTTGCTTATAAGCAACAATGGCCAGGGTCTCCAACGCCGCAGCTGACAGGCGAGAATCGGCCCGAGACTTCTGTAATTTTTTCACCCACACATCATATTCAGATCGCGTGAGCATCTGGTAACCATTCGCGATGCACTCGATACGAAACGACCGACCATTCTTATCATACGTTTCATTGAGAGATTCGATATGGGCTATCACATCGGCAGCACTTCCCACCCCCAGCATCTGTGAGAGCTTCCTGGCTGACAACGGCACATCCGTCGAAAACAAGATAGCCTCAACCACGGCGGGGGCATCCACGTCCGCGATGTCTGCAATTGCGACAGCGGCGGCTTCCGTATCGTTGGCATCTAGCGGCAAAGCCTGCTCCGGCGGGGTCTCAGATTTTGGTGTCTTCTTAGCCACCGAATCATGCTACAATATTTCCACACCGCTGGCGAGTGGGCAGAACCTCAACCCCAAAATTTTCTCTCAAGACAGCCAAACTATGCCCCATCGTCCAATTGGGACACCGAATTACTCACACCCAATTCGTGCCACGCGGCATGGCTGCTGACCCCACGGCGCGGTTGCTCATAACGCTCGTAACGACTATCTAAAGGAATGTGATAAATACTAGTAAGCCGATCTCGCCGCGATGGCTATTGGCTACGGTCTTTAATAACATCGCTTGAATAAAAGATTTCGATAATAACAAGGGAGTAGTACCCAGTGCCCATCGTCGTCAATAAGATCAAAAACCCTGATTTCAGCCGAGGAAAACGATCGCCACAGGCTTGGCAATGGTCGTCAACATCGCCCCAAGCCCAGCTTATTCGTGAGCCGCAATCAGACGGCGACGGCGGTCCACTGGCGAAGCTGCAGGTCGAGAATGCCTCGGCCTCGGCTTTCGTCACCCAGCGCGTAATCTGCAAACCCGAAGAATACTACCGCGTAGAAGTCACAGCTTCCTGCGATCTAAAATGCGACGACGAGCTTAGCGGACTCACGATATACGTGGCCAGCATCCAGGACGACAAGATTGTTGGCGAGCCACGATTCACCCCTCCGATTCGTCGCTGTAGTCAGGCTAAGGATATTTGCGCCATTTTTCATGCTCCAGAAGGTGTCCGCCGTGTCGATGTTTCGGTTGGTATTCAAAACGCAACAGGCTCAGCCACGCTCCACGAAGTTCGATTCATTCGCGTACTAGAGTCAGACGAAGTCTCTCACCCGCTAGCGATACCTGCACCTCGCCACACATTAACTCCCCCTCGACTCGTGAAACAAGTTGCTGTCTGTTCGGCCTCGGCCGAGGATAGGCCATTGACGGGTTTACTTGAGTTGCAATTCGGCAAGAAAAAAGTCTCCGCGATTAAGCCAAAGGATTTTCTGCCCAGCAAGTTCACCGAAGATGCGATTTTTCTACCCGACGCCCTACCGCCAGCATCGCTTCGTACCTTGCGTTCACTAAAGCAACTTGCCCATGGCCGTATCGTAGTCATTTCGCTTCCGGCCTTCACGTCGATAGCGGGGAAAGACTTGAGCATGCGCCGCATCGAACAGGATGACGACCCGATACACGCGCTCGTGGCCTACGCCAATTTCGCAACGCACGGCTTCGCTTTACAAGACGCCTTCTCCTACGCTTGGCCAGGAAAATTATCCGGCAGTTATGTGCAAAATCAATTTCGCCGAACACCTTCATTCAAAGCTTTTTGTACCAAGCATGGCTTTGATACTTTACTCGAATCGATGTGCGATAAAGATAGCACGACGAACCAGCCCATATGCTTGTTCCACGAAACGGATGGCGGTGCGTTATTCGTACTAGATATAGACCCCGTCGAAGCCAAGGCCACGTCACTTGGCGCACCATCACTCGCCGCCCACTTGATTATGGCCATACTAGGTGAGCCACAAACAGGGCTAGGCCAATACTGCGTACCGGAGGAGACTGAGACCGATTTCCGTGGCATGCTACGCGACATGCCCCCCCGTTTTGAAGAGTTCGTGGTCCACGACGAAGACATTCCTATAGAAGAGGTGACTCACCAAATGGTCACCGTTGGCCGAGAAGATGCCTCATTTGGATTGCCACTCCAGCCTAAGCCGGTGATTATTATTCGATCGGGATTGCAAACTGGAAATTTCGAATGTGCCTACAGTGCGTTCAACTGGTTCAAACAATTGGTTCGCATGCCCCCTCACTTTTGCCCCTACGGCACTTCGCTGGCGACGAAATTTCGCATAGCTTGGCTGCCGCTTCTCAGCGATTGGGACACTGCTAATGGGTGGCAACGTCCTGGCACTTCGCCGGACACGCCTATTGACATCGAATTCGAAGATTCGACCATCGCTGCGCTCATTGACATAGTCCCTGCCCCGATCAATCAAGCAGGGATAGTCTTGCAACAAGGCTCAGCCGCGTTTAGCAAATACGCCCACTGGATACCACGCCTGTTTGAGACTTTCGGTCAGTACAGTCGGCCAGCGTGGACAGTGCCAGAGGGCGCTTCGTTTACCGACATGGATGCCTATAATTGGCGACATGTGTCTTATAAACCTACAGTCACGACGGAGCAGGCCAGCTTATCCGAACCGATACAACAATCGGCATTGGCTAATAACGGCGAGATTATTCGCATCGAAATTCCATCAAGCGATATGGACTTCAGGGCAAATTCTATTGTCCGCACGGATGTCGCGACAACTTTGCTTGAGCATGTGATCGGTTTACAATATGGCCTCATTGCAGTGAACCGCGGCACTAAACCAATAGCCCTAGACGCTTGGCCCCGTGTATCGCCGGGTGAGGCGCTCATCGTAGAACCAGACGACCCGACGCTAACGAGAAGCCTTTCCCGTGCTGGGTGAGGTTATTCAATTGTCAAAGAGCGAGCGCCTCAGATTCAAGCCAAGGCCTGGGGAATGAGTTGCTCATCTATCTAAAGAACAACGCCGGTGATCTCTCTAGGGAGAGCCGGTATAGCGCGCTATACGAAAAATGATCATAACGGCGGAGAAACGGGGATAAACTGCTGGAAATTTATTAGCCCGTGTCCTTCTGTTTGAGATGTGAATATTTGAATCAATTAGATCAATCGCATCAACGAAAATGTCCATCGACACAACTATAACCTGTGGACAATTGTCAGCCGTGAGTGTTTCAACTTACATGACAAGAACAGTTTGATCAGAATCTATAACTAAAATGCTATGGGATTGGCGTTGATTGAATAGCGAATATGACTATCAGCATCCGATCATCGACTCCCCCATGTCCAAAAAGAAGGACATGGGCCACCCGGCCTTAGCCTGGCGAAGGTTTGCTCCTCTATATAAAAACTTTGGATATCTTCGTAAATTTGTGTACAATGTTAGCATTAATTGCTTTTCAAGTTCTTAGCGACTGATGTTTAGTGGGTAGTCTTGATGCATGTCAAATGTAGGAAGTTCGTCGTGCAAAATGTATACAAAGCAATAGTATTTGTCGCGTGGGCAGTTGCCATGTTCGCCGTCAGCACACGAGCCGACGAGACACTGTTTCGATATGAGGGGGATGTATTGCCCCTGGATCCCGCCGGAGGGTGGATTGAATTTCAACCATGTACTGGCTATTGCAATGAATTGTTGGAAGACGGGCACTTCATACTTGAGCGGACGCTGCCTACCCTACCGGTAGTTTATGGGCATCGTTTCAACACGGAACCTGAACCACCAGTGAGTTTGTGGGTAGAATGGCGTTTTCGATCCAATCAAGTCATACCTCCGGATGATTTCGCTTGCGATGCAAGTTTTGGAATCTTTTATCGCCTCATCAAAGAAAAATTGTTTCTCTTTGCAGATACCGTACTGGATGGAGGTGGATCAAACTTTGTAACCAACTTAAACCCCGAAAATTTTCACCACTACAGATTTGAAACTGCCGATGGAGTGAATTACCGAATCTCCGTAGATGGGCAGATATTTGTTAATGAAATCTCTGGCATCGGCAGTGAATCTTTTTTCTTGAGATTTGAAGGTCTAGTCGGTTGTGATATAGAGAATTTTCCAACACGTGACGAATGGGATTTCATTCGCTATGGCACGGTTTCCTTTGGCGAACAAATTGTGGCCACGGACCCGCCCAGCGGATTCATTAGTCCATTACAGTATCCCAATTTGAATCAATTTCATATAACATTCGATTCTGCGAACTATGTATATGTGGATGATATAACTGTTACCTCTACGGCGTTTACCATTCCTCAAGTTCTGGAAACCCGAAGGCGTGAAAACGATGAACCGAGCATGGTTGAAGTCGTTTTGGATCAACCGATCCCGCTGGGTAAAACAACCACATTCACTATTACCGATGGTGTCACAACCAATATCGTGTCCTACACCTATGGCTGTCCGCTTGCTGCTGACAATATCGACTCAGACGGCGATACGATCCTCAATTGCATGGATCAATGCCCAGGCCAGGACGATACGATCGACACCGACTCCGATGGTAAACCCGATTGTTTGGACGATTGCCCCGCCGACCCTAACAAGATAGACCCCGGCCAATGTGGCTGTGGTCAAATTGAAGACAATATTGGCGATAGTGACGGCGACTCCGTAGCGGACTGCGTAGATCAATGTCCGGGGGCAAACGATACTATCGACCTGAACGAGAACAACACTCCCGACTGCGCCGAAGCCGTTCCGACAGTATCAATGTGGGGGTTGGTCGTGTTGACGCTATTACTACTCACGTTTGCTAAGTTAAGAAGGTCATGCAATTGCATGACGGAGCGGTGACCGATTAACCTCTGAAGTAAACTGTTTCGATTGGCTATCGACGATAGAATTTTCGTATACGGGTCGCTAGTCGTTTCGTCATGCAATAGCATGACCACCGAAAATGGTGGCGCGGGTTGCTTGGTCTCGATAGTTTAGGCAGGTCAACCTTTCGCTGATAAGCGAAAGAACGACCGTGCTCTACCGGATACAAACCATTAATGGAGGAAAAATCTATGCATGTAATCGTTGATCTTTGTGTTGTGCCGATGGGGGTTGGGGTTTCGGTTTCTGAGTTTGTTACTGTCTGCGAAAAGGTGATTCGTGAGTCGGGGCTGAAGTCTCAGCTACATGCTTATGGCACGAACATCGAAGGTGAATGGGACGAGGTTTTTGCAGTAGTGAAGCGCTGCCATGTAGTGTTGCACG
This sequence comes from Phycisphaerae bacterium, assembly GCA_029260115.1. Taxonomy (GTDB): domain Bacteria; phylum Planctomycetota; class Phycisphaerae; order UBA1845; family UBA1845; genus JAJRPG01. The sequence continues at coordinate 19,317 of JAJDDW010000007.1, forward strand.
ACGCTGGTGTGCCTAGAATATCTTCGTCCATGCGCTTCGGAACACGCACGGACAAATCTTTTTCTATTGAAGATAAAGTACGCAGCGTTGAAGAGAAGATGTAAACTGCTACGTTATTCATTAGCATTATATAAGGAACTTGGGAAGATTTGGGGGGATGCCGGTTGGCGTTTGTGCGAATGGTTTAGGCTGGTCAACCTTTCGCTTGTACGCGAAAGAACGACCGTGCCCTTCCGGATTCATGTCACCATGCTACCGGCCAGCGGTTGTCATACATCCCACGCATGTCAGGCAATAGCCTGACTTACCGGCTGGTCCGTAGCCAGGAGGTCGAGGATTCGACACCCTTCTACTCTAATGTCCCATAGTCTGCTGTTTGTTAGCGTGTTACGGGGGTAAACCACTAATAATCTCCTGTAGCGTTTAGAAATTTAATCGCTGGCACAATGCTGCTGTCCTTTTTTTTCATATTTCCTTTGATTCTCAAGCCCTATCTTGTTAGTCTCGACAAGTAAGTCGGCTTGGCGCAGAGCTATCTCCCACATACGCGTCATTTGATTCGTACATTTTCAATAGGAGGCTTCGTATGTGCGCTGTACGCAATTCTATCGTTGGCATTTTATTTATTGCTCATATTGGTTCTACTTGCTGGGCGTCTGGACCAGCGGATTTTGTGGTCAACCAGCTCAAAATTGAAAACTTCAAGCAAAACATTCAAGACTTGGCTGCTTTCGGAACGAGGCATTGGCTGCAGCCGGAAAACGCACTGGCCGTTGACCTCATTAAGCAACGGTTGGAGTCCTACGGATATACTAATGTCACGTTAGACCCATTCATGTTTGGGGGACAACTGCAACACAATGTCTACGCCACAAAGATTGGTATCACACAGCCATTAGATATGTACATTATCAGCGCTCATATGGACAGTATTAATTTCTCAGACTTTAGAGATTCCGGCGGAGCCGACGATGATGGATCGGGTACTTCCCTGGTTCTTGAACTGGCCCGCGTTTTCGCTGGTATGGAAACGGATGTTAGCATTCGTTTTGCGCTGTGGAACAATGAAGAGACTGGATTAGATGGTAGTGAAGCATATGTGGCTAACCACCGCTTACTGCAAGGAACCCCAGATGAGCCAAACTGGATTGGCGTCATTCAACACGACATGATTTTATACGACCACTTCGCAGTGCCGGATGCTGACATTGAATATGACGCCGGCGCGACGGCTGGAGGTGGCGCCATCACATTGGCGGATTTCGTGGGTGGCGCCATGGCGCGATACGGGACTATGCCCGCTGAAGTAACGAATGATATGTGTTGTACCGATTCCGTTTCCTTTCGCCTTTTCGCCCCGGCGATTAGCGTCCGTGAGAATCGCCGTCTATTGGAGATTGGAAACGGGAGCAACCCCAATTATCATCAGGCATCAGACGTCTATGCAACGTATAGCGACGCTGATTTCGAGTTTGGGTTCAACATCGTCAAGATGACGGGCGGCGCGTTGGCGGAATTGACGAACGCTCGCCCTGTCCCTCCCGCGTTGCCGAGTGCCGCTGAAGATTTGATGACAAAGGATCGATATATTTCTTTTGACGCCTCAGGTTCTGCTCAAGCCGAGGTGACCTACCGTGTTACCAGAGTTGCCGGCGGTAACGCGTGGTTCACCGACTGCAGCAATGTCGTTGACGGCGGTAGCGAAGGGCAATTAGTCGGCCTAACGCAGACGCCTGTATTTTGCAATTGGATCGCATCGCCTATTCTTCATGTCCATGGCTGCGAAATTGTTCCTGGAAACGCTTACACCGTCGAAACCATGTTTGATAGCACAACCTTATCAACAGCTATTACATTGAATACAACTGCCCCAGCGATCGGCACATCACGGCAATTTGGCGATAGCGTGGGAATCTTCACTGTTGGCCAGTGGTCCGCGCCGGATGGCGTTGTAAATGCTAACGACATTGTTGCATCTGTACAAAAGTTTTCTAACGCTGGTGGTCCACCCCATCGAGCGCGTGTTGATACTGACGGGAAAGATGTCAATACGATTATCGCAGGTAACGACATATTACGATCGGTGCGCGGTTTCGCTGCTGATTCTTTTGGCTTCGACGTGATAGAATGTCTGACGGGTGTGTGCGTGCCAAGCTGTCCATGACCTTATCAGTATAAACGTAGATGTTGACCATACAAAAAAGCCCCGAGACGCGTTAACGTCTCGGGGCCAGGGAAATCTCCGCCAGCTAACCGGCGGTTTGAGTAAGCCTTTCTATCTAGTGTCTGTGCTGCGAATGTGAGATGTGTTCAGAATCATCACTATCATCACTGTCGTCGCTATCATCACTATCATCGCTGTCGTCGCTGTCATCACTGTCGTCACTGTCGTCACTGTCGTCACTTTCATCGCTATCGTCATAGTCACAAGGTGACGTACAGGCATCATCAATGATCGATGCAATCTCTGCCGCCAGACCATGGCCATGATTAGGTACTGTTGCGTCAACCATAACACCGCCGGTAGCCGCCGCAGCATCTGCCGCCAAAGTTTTCACGCAATCGCTAGCATGCATCGCGACGATTGGTGAAATCAGAACATCATTGGCCAGCGCGATTGCAATAGCGTTATCGATAGCGCTTCGGTCGGCACCAGGATCATCACATGGATCACCCATACAAGGCCCGGCGTTGCTGATCGGCACAACGATGCGGATAGCGCCAGGCACCCAATTTCGCTCTTGGGCAACTATAGCCGTCGCTGGTCCCCAGTTCTTATCACGATCTATTGAAGGACCGCTTACGCCAGCTTCAAAGCCATTGAGATCACCAGGGCAACCGTCTGGGTCGCCTGGAACAACTCGGCCATAAACGTAACCGACATTTTCTCGCTCAAAAGTCAAGCAGTCCGGAAGATCGGCCCTGGAGAAAGGCGCGATGGACAATATCTCGTAATTGACCGTGGTACCCTGATTTTCCAAATCTGCAACCACTTCTGCAACACTATCGCACATGGCATTGCCAACAGATCGCATGGCATCACCGGTATCCATGACGAACACAACATCAACCGAAGGACAATGTTGTTCAACTCGGCCACATAAGCATTCTGTATCGTTCAAATCTTTGACAACAGTTGCATGAGTAACCACTGGCTGATCATTCACTTCAGACTCATAGAACTCAGCACCAGCGAAGGTATAGCAGCCACCGTCCTGGAACGTTTCGAGCAAATTAACTTCAAACGCTAGCAAGTCGCCTGGGCGTAAAGTATTAGGCAAGCATAGACCATTAGCTGGATCATCACCAGGATTATTCAACGGTAGGTCAACCACGAGCAATGTACCGAATGGCGAAGACACGGGCGGTACATCAAGCTTAATGTAACGTTCGTCTCCATAAGGTGCGATCGTGCTTCCATGAGAAGCGCGGAACGCATCAAGTCGGAATACAAAGCAACCGTCCGTTGGCGGACCATCTCTCCAGATGAACAAACGCATCGTGACAGGGTTACCTGGGTTATACCGAACAGGTAACGCTGTGCGGAAAGCAAGCACGTCGACATCATCAGGACCACATTCACCGATCGCAGGTTCGCTAATATCTACGATAGGTAGCGAAGCCGCACCGACTGGAATGGAGCCGTAATTACCGCCTTCGATCGTAAAGAAATCTTCGACGAATACATCGAACAGCGATGAACCCGCTGGCCCTTGCTCACCCTGCGCACCATCTTGTCCATCACGACCGTCCCTACCACGGCAGTCAAGAACGTCTACAACTTGGTCGCCATTGACATCTTCAGAATCTAAATCCGCAACACCATTCTGGTTGAAGTCCCAGCAGTTAATACCATTCAAACCATTGGTACCATCTTCGCCGTCTTGGCCATTGGCTCCATGACAATCACGTACATCGACAATCTGATCATGGTTTACATCTTCGATTTGATCGGCTATGCCGTTGTTGTTCAAGTCCCAACAGTTTTGGCCATCTTCACCATCGGTACCATTTGTACCGTCTTTACCGCGACAATCCAAGACATTGACTAGCAAGTCATGGTTTAGGTCTTCAGCAGGTACATCACCAATCCCGTTACCGTTTAAGTCCCAGCAGTTTCGGCCATCAGTACCGTTTGTTCCATTCGTTCCGTTAGTGCCATCTGCGCCGCGACAATCGATCACCGTGAAGAAACCGTCATGGTTAATATCTTCAGTCAGAAGATCACCCATACCGTTACCGTCGAGATCCCAACAGCTCAGACCATTCGTACCGTTCGTACCGTTCGTACCGTTGGTGCCATTGGTGCCTCGGCAGTCAGCCACAGTGAACATGAGGTCATGGTTAATATCTTCAGTCATAAGATCGCCCATGCCATCGCCGTTGAGATCCCAGCAATGTAAACCGTTCAGGCCATCAGTACCGTCGATACCATCTCGGCCGCGACAATCACGCACGTCAACAATGTTGTCACCATTAATATCTTCTGGAAGGTCTTTGACGCCGTTGGCGTTCAAGTCCCAGCAGATGATACCATGTGTGCCAGTCGTACCATAGGTTCCGGTCGTGCCGTCCGTACCTC
>JAJDDW010000061.1 GCA_029260115.1 Phycisphaerae bacterium
GTTCTGGTGGAGGTAGTGGCGGCGGGTCCGGTGGAGGTTCAGGTGGAGGTAGCGGTGGTGGTTCGGGTGGAGGTAGTGGCGGCGGATCGGGTGGCGGCGTAGTCAATGCTACTCCGGATGCAGTGGATGATAGCATATTAACGACTGAAGACTCACCAATCACTACCGGCAATGTGTTAGCCAACGATACAGACACTGACGGGGATACGCTCTCGATCACTGGTTTCACCCAGGGGACCAACGGCGCTGTAGCTGACAACGGCGATGGTACGTTCACCTACACACCTGACGCCAACTTCAACGGTAACGATTCGTTCACCTACACCATTAGCGATGGCAATGGGGGCACGGATACCGCTACGATGAACGTAACGGTAGACGCAGCTAACGATGGACCCGATGGTATAAATGATAGCGCTTCCACCAGTGAAGATACGGCTGTAACCACGGGCAACGTATTAACCAATGACACCGATCTCGACGGTGACACATTATCCATTACCGGATTCTCGCAAGGATCAAACGGCACCGTAGCTGACAATGGCGATGGTACGTTTACTTATACACCTAACGCCAACTTCAACGGAAACGATTCGTTCACCTACACCATTAGCGATGGCAAAGGGGGAACAGATACAGCGACAATCAACGTGACAGTTGGTGCTGTAAATGATGGACCTGACGCAGTTAATGACTCCGTCACCACCACCGAAGACTCACCAATCACTACCGGCAATGTGTTAGCCAACGATACAGACACTGACGGGGATACACTTTCGATCACTGGTTTCTCTCAAGGTACCAACGGCGCTGTAGCCGACAATGGCGATGGTACCTTCACTTACACGCCGGACGCTAACTTCAACGGTAACGATTCCTTCACTTACACCGTAGATGACGGTAATGGCGGTACGGATACGGCGACCATTAACGTAACGGTAAATTCCGCTCCAAACGCAAACACTGTGACATGGGACGCAGAAGGTGCCACAGACGATGCATCGGAAGCAGTGAACTGGACTGGGGATTCGTCGCCGCAGTCGGATGATACACTGATTTTCGACACTACTTCGGTAGAAAATGCGGAGCTCGATAGCAGCTTTGGCAGCACAATTGGCGGGCTTCAATTGGACACCGGCTACACCGGTACGGTCTCGTTGAGTCAAGATATCACGATTGACGGCGATTTAAGTCTCGGAGATGGCACGCTTGATTTGAACGGGTTTCAATTGACGATCACGGGCAATATTCTTACCAACGGCGGTACGCTCGATGTCGATTCAGGTTCGATTGTCTTCTCTGGAACTGCAGATCAAACGCTCGACATGGATGGTGGCACTTTAGATGATGTAACGATCAACAAACCGGGGGGAACTGTGACGATTCTCAACTCGGTCACCATTGATGGGGATTTCAACATCATCTCTGGTACGGTGGATGCGTCGGCTGCAACAGTTGAATTTGAAGGGCACAACACCACTATCGACGCCGGTTCTACTACGTTCGGCGATGTAGAGATCGACACCAGCGGTACTACCACGATCACCGGTGACCTCGATGTGGATGGTGATCTAACGGTTACCAAAGCATCGACCGTCAACGGCGGCAACATCAATGTCTCTGGCAACGTCATCACCAACGACACCAGTTGGGGTGGATCAGCAACGGTGGTCTTGGACGGTACCGGCGACCAGGCCATCAGCGGTGGCGGTGAACTCACCGACCTCACGATCAACAAGGCGTCGGGCACGGTTACACTGACCGACGATCTGATTGTCAGCGGAGACTTCAACAACATAGCTGGTGACTTCGACGTCAATGGCCAGACTGTTGAGTTTGAAGGGTACAACACCACTATCGACGCTGGTTCTACTACGTTCGGCAATGTAGAGATCGATACCAGTGGTACTACCACCATCACCGGAGACATGTATGTCGACGGCGATCTGACGGTTACCAAAGCGTCGACCATCAATGGCGGCACAATTTATGTAACGGGAAATGTGACGAACGTTGACAATTCGTACGGGGGTACAGCTACGATAGTGCAGGGGCCCTTCGTAAACCAACCTAATGCGGTCAACAATTATCCCGTCGCCTCAAGTGGCAGTTTCTCGACTACGAAAGACAACACCATCACCACCGACGATGTGCTTGCCAATGATGCCGATGACGATGGTGGACTAGTATTAAAAACACCGAGCGAAGAAGCCTCTTCATTGACAGAGACATCGCCTACCGGAGATAACACCTCACCGACAACTGATACAGGCGCAACGCTGGATGGGCCAACGAGTGAGATGAATCCGACGCAGGACACGGCCACCGCCGCGAATTTCGTGACAGGTGAGCCTACGTCTTTCGGAAATACAGGTTATGGTGCTACTCAAACGAGTGGTGACACAGCTCCGGATATTGAATGGACTACGGATGACCTAGACGCGATAGGCATAATAGAGGGCGCGTCGGATAGCGATAGTGATAGTGAAGACGGTAAGGATGTGGAATATGCACCTTCGCAGCAGGAGAGATTGGACGAAGCAACAACTGACGTTCCGCTAGTTGATGCGAAAACTAGTCAAATGGAAGCGGAATTTGAAACGCTCGAAACGATTGAGTTGCCAGCGATTCGAACTTCATCTTTCGATACTTCAACCGCAAGCATGGCATCAATCATGACTTCGGCTACCTTCGACCAAGCGTTTGAGGCTACGGATGATGTTGAATTATCAGGAAAGGTTGTTCGTAATACTGAACCGCTTGAAATAGCCCCGGAGACTGACACGCAGGATGAAAATTCGTCGACCGAAGTATCCTCGTTCCACGAGCATGGCGCAGCAACTCAACTTGGGGAAGAAATCGAAGCAGACGGAAGTGAAGCTGCGCAGGAAATTGGCTTGTTTGCCCAGATGTGGGGTGCGCTACGGGGGTTGGGACAGAGAGACAAAAAAACAGATGATAAACGTAAGTAAGTAGTGAGATCGCTACGTTACGCATTAGAATGCTGAGGGTAGCCGAGTTGGTCGTGTGGGACTGTCTGAAGAAATCGCCAGGACGGATACCACAGACCACGTTGACGCGCAGCAAGACGACGATGTGCGTACGCCAGATGAACAGCAACACGAGCAGGAATTGATCGAAAACATTCAAGAAAAAGTAGTCGATTCGCCGGTCGGCGTGTTCGGAATGATGTGGGGCTTTTTGCGCAGCCTTGGATATCAAGGCCCGAAAGAGCAGAAGCAGCAATCCCAGGCAGATCATGATAAACCTGTCGACTTATTCAAGAAATAGAGCGACGCGATATATATTGAAAAACAGGTGAATCGCTAAATGGCTAGCGGAAACGCTGGCCATTTCTCTAAGTGTCAGACCCTGCGACAAAAATTTCTTTCTCGCAACAATACCGTCCAATCAAGCCCGATAATCATGTTCCGAATATCATAAGATTAAGCAGCTTCATTGAATGTTATTACCGCCCTTAGCGTCATCACCTTACTCATCCCAGAGGTTGGCCTTTGCTGGCTAGGCCGATAAGCATACGATCGAATCACACGCCTAAGATTACCCGATTCCAGTGCCGACAAATACGAGGAGTTCCACTACGACGCGCCATGGGGATGGGACAAACGAGGCATGATATTCGCGGGTAGATATGATCATTAATACCAAGCAGAACATCTTGCGCGGCTACAGATCATGGTCGCTAAGCATCTACACCCTCATCCTGGCAATTGGCCTGAGTCCGTCGTCATTGGTAGCTCAAGAACCAGCTTCTTCCAACTCATCGAGGAGCATGTCGCTAGTCGGCATGACCGCGCCGATGCGCGAATCCATCCTAGGCCCCACGCAGCGCGGCAGCTTGCAGTCGGTCGCTGTCAGCGAGGGCGATCTGGTCAAACAGGGAGACCTGTTATTCTCGCTCGATGACCACGTCCAACAAGCCCGCACTGCCATAGCTAAAGCGTTGTCCGACTCAACACTAGATATTGATCGCGCTAAGGCCCGATGGGATCAAACGCAAGCGGACTATCAACGCCTCCAACAATTACGAGGCCAGGACCAAACGTCTTCTAAAGAATACAACGATTCAGCCACTAGAAATGAGATGGCTCGATTGGATTATGAGATAACCAAGTTCGAACACGAGCAAGCCAAGCTTGCCTACGAACGTGAGCAAGCGATGGCTGCAACGTACATCGTGCGTGCGCCTTATGATGGCTATATCGCTCAACAACTTATGGATTCCGGCGCTTCGCTGGAAGAAAACGACGAGGTACTGAAGCTGGTCCAGCTCAATCCACTTCGCGTCACGCTCGACTGCCCGCTGTCGATTGCGAAATTGGTCGCAGCCGGTGATCAAACCATTATTACCCCATCAGATGCCCATTGGCCTAGCAAGGTTGGCGTCGTGAATTTTGTTAGCCGTGTGGTCGATGCTGCGAGTCAAACCATACGTGTCCAAATTCAAGTTGATAATACTGAAGATGCCTGGCCCGCCGGACTGAAAGTAGCCGTCACGCTGAAGCACACGCCACAAATTGTGAGCCAGGTAACGCCTCGATAGTCGGTGCCGATCCGGATGACGCCCAAGGAAACTGTGTCTGTAGGATGTGAACCATGTTTGATGATACGAATCAGTCATCCGAATTACTAAACAACGACGAAGCCTTCGAATTGCTTCAGGACTTAGGTAGCAATACCTCTGAGGATATTCGCCGTCAGCGTGCCCATTTTCGTCTCACCGTAAAAGTAGCCGTCACGCTTCGTCCTGGTAATGCTAGCGAAATGCTAACGATGAAAGTGAAAGGCGTCACGGGGGACCTTTCGCAGGGTGGTTGCAGCGCGTTATTTCCCATACCGATAACCGTCGGCGACATTTTCCGCATCGAGTTTGATAAGAACACTATAGACTTGCCCATGGCTTTTGCCCGTTGCGTGCGGTGTCGTTTGATCCGAGAGGATGCTTACGAAGCTGGATTTTCATTCTTCAAGCCCTTGTGCTTGCCGGAAACATTAGCAGAGCAACCTGCTTCGACGTTACTAGGCTAAGGCGAAAGACCTGGACCGGGATATAGCAGTCATGGCGGACGCCCATACATTTTCGAACCAATCACCTAACGCGGCTCCCACCTACGCGAAAAACCAAGACGTTTATGTGGAGTTAGCCGCGTTAGCGCGTAAGGGTGTTTCACAAGCCCAATTTTTGAGAGATGCCTTGAAGTTAATCGCTACGCATTTTTCTAGTCCATATACAGCTATGCATGTGAGGTACTCCTCCGAGATTGTGCAGCACGATTGGCACACCGGGCCAACCGATCCTAAATTCTGGAAACCCAGTGTCCAACAATACCTAACAGATTGCCTGGCGGAGCCAAGACCGCAGGCTAGACTGCTGAAGTCTAAGGGTGGCAATACCAAAGTAGCTTTATTAGCCACACCGATTTTCGATCCTTCCGGACCTGCCATTGGCGCCGTAGCCCTCGTGCTCGCGCCGATCGATCAAGCAGAATTACCAGCGCGATTAGCCACGCTTGAAGCACTGACCCGATTCATCTCAGTCACGGTGGAATTTCTCGGCGCAGCCCACGAACGCAACAGCCTCACCTCGGCCAATCGCACCACAGGCACAACCAGTGCGGACCGCGTCCTGGCTCAAGCGTCGAAATATCGATCCACTGAAGAATTAGCCTTTGCCCTAACCAACGAAATATGCAACAAATTGGGCGCAGAACAAGTCGCGTTGGGTATGGTCAAGAATCATAGCGTTCGCGTGATATCCATTTCCGGGATGGACGAAATAAAACACCAAAGCCCCGGCGTGTCAGCGATGCGGGCTGCGATGGAAGAGTGCCACGACGCTTCAACCATGATCATTTACCAATCCGGCGCGGACTGGGTAGAAAAACAAGAAGACAGCAGCATACATCGGTTACACAAACAATGGCACGTCGCCGCTGGCGGTGATGCCGTCGCCTCTATCCCGCTCGTAGCCGGTGACAAAACCGTCGCAGTCGTCAGTATCAGACGACGCCCCTCAGACCCATTTAAGCCAGGACAGTTAGACGAAGTGCGCACACGTATCGAACCATTTGGCGGCTCATTAATCATGACCCAACGCGCGGGTCGATCGTTGCCTCGACACGCAAGCGATTATGTCCAAGAATCTATTCGCGCCATACGTCAGCCTGGTCGCGTGGGGGCACAAATCTTGGCTCTTCTCGCTCTACTAAGCTCGGTCACCTTTTTCTTCGGCTCCATGAACTACGAGCTGCGCGTACCCGCAGTACTCACGCCAGCGACACTCAGACACGTTGCGGCCCCTTTCCAGTCTGTGTTGATGTCGGCTTTAGCTTTGGAGGGGAAGCGTGTCCAAAAAGGCGATATTCTTTGTGAACTCGACCATCGTGAACTCGACCAGCAGCAATCAGAACTGCTGGCTGAGCTAGTCGTCATTGAACATCGAATTGATCGAGCACTGGCAGACAGCGTTCCGGTAGAAAGCCAACTTGCACAAGCGGAGAAAAAACTCGTCCTAACTAAGCTCGACATTATAGAAAACCGTATACGGCAAGCAGTCATACACGCACCTATTTCAGGCATGATCGTCAACGGCGATTTACGTAAAAAAATCGGCGGTGTGATCGCCCAAGGTGAGGGCCTGTTCGCTATCGCACCACTCGATGCATGGACCTTAGAGTTACAAGTTCCCGAGCAAGCAGCCGCAGAATTGGTTACCCAACAAGCCGGCATATTCTCAACCTTTGCAAGCCCGGAAAGCGCACATACGTTCCAAATACATAACATCTTCGGCGAAACGCAGCAACGGTCTAATCGTAACGTGGTCGTCGCCGAAGCGACTATCGAAGCCAAAGGAGATTGGGTGCGACCAGGCATGGAAGGTGTGGCTCGTGTGCACGTCGGGACACGTCGCATCTGGTGGATTTCGCTCCATCGCATTATGGATTACTTCCGTCTCTACTATTGATTCGCCATGGCTACACAACCAGATAAAAAAACAGCGAGCATGGCCTCACAACTTGCCAAGGTACACGTGAACGTGCGCGAAGACCTGGAGGTCACGCGACACCTTTTTCGCGGCAGCCCGTCTTACATCGTGCGCGATCCGGTCACTTTCCAAACGCAACGGCTAGACCCACCTGATTACACTGTATTTATAGCCATCAACCAGGGCATGCCGTTGGGCGAAATTTTTCAGCGATTGGCTTCTCAAAAGAAAGTGCGCGAAGCGGATGAAGAGCATTTTTATAAATTCATCCTTTCGTTACACCAGATCGGCTTTCTTCATCTACCCATTAATGACGACAAAAGGCTTTATCGTAGGCTCATTGAAAAGCAAAAAGCCAAGCGTAAACAAAGGCTGCTCGGTATCTTGTTCTTGAGAATTCCACTTTGGAATCCAGACGCATTCCTAACCCGAAATATCCGCTGGGTAGCACCGCTATTTAGTCGAACGGCTTTTGCGCTTTGGTTAGTCTTAGTCATGGCTGCCGGTTATACCGTCTTCATGCGATGGGGAGACCTCACCGAACCACTAAGCGGGCTCCTAGCCGCCCAAAACTTAGCCGGCATGTGGATTACACTTATCGTCCTAAAAGTAATTCACGAATTCGGACATGCCTTCGCCTGTAAACGGTTCGGGGGATACGTCCCCGACATGGGCGCGTACATGATTATGTTCACACCCTGCGCATACGTAGACGCCACATCCTCATGGGGTTTCACGCGCAAGAGCCATCGAATCATCGTCTGCCTCGCTGGTATGTATGTGGAAACGATATGCGCCGCCATCGCAGTTTTCGTATGGTCCATGACCGGGCCATCCACTGTTCACAACGTGGCTTATAACATTATATTCCTGGCCAGTGTGGTCACGATGCTGTTCAACATCAATCCCCTCATGCGCTACGATGGCTACTATATCTTCAGCGACATCACCGAGATTCCAAATCTGCGATCACGCGCTAGTCAATACTTGATATCGACGTTGAAGCAGTCTTTACTGAGAATCCCCATAAAAGAAGCCAATATGCCGCGCCGCCTGCGTTTTACATTACTTACATTCGGCATCGCTTCTACGTTGTATCGCACGACACTAATGATAGCTATCGCCGCGATACTCGCCTCGAAATTATTCTTTGTGGGTATTGGACTAGCAGCGATTTATTTGATGTCCACCATAGTCAAAATGGTTCGCAGTTTAACGCAGTACTTATGGCACGGTGAAGAAACCGCCCATGTTCGCCGACGGGCAATCGCCATCGGTGTCGTCGTACTACTCATTGGGCCTAGCATGATTTGCCTGGTTCCCTCGCCTAACCGCGTCCATGCAACCGGCGTGTTAACCACACAGAATGAATCGGTCATAAGAACTGAAATAGCTGGATTCATAGAACACGTAGCGATAAAGCCAGGAGATAAAATTGAAGTCGGCGCGCCCGTAGCCACCATGCGCAATGACATGTTGCAAGAATCAGTCGCCCGTGCGAATGCAAATCTTGCTGCTGCTGAAATACGTCGCGACGCTTTCCTACAGGACCAACCCAATAAATCTATGCAGGAAAAAGCCAAAGCTGCAGCACTACAACGCGCATTACAAAAGGCCAAGCTCGAGCTTGGTCGCCTACATGTGCAAAGCTATGCAGCAGGAACGGTCATATCCGGCATGAATCCGGAGCATCAAGGCCAGTTCATTGAAATCGGCACACCAATCGCGACAGTCGCCAGCGGGGAATGGCGCATACGCGCCTTACTAACAGATGAAGAAATCGCTAACGCCAAGCCAGCCGTGGGCGACACTATCCAATTCCGCTCATACGCCAAGCCCGGAGAAACGCACGAAGGTTTTATCGTGAGCATTGATGCCGTAGGTTCGCACCATGTGGAATTGCCTGCACTCACGCAACTGGCAGGCGGACACATCGCGGTCAACCCGGCGACCTTTGAATCCAATAAACCCTATTTTGAAATAGCCATCGAATTGCCAAGTACACAGCGCCAGTACTTTAGACACGGTACGACGGGCGCCATCATCATGGATGGCCCCCCGCTTCCCATCGGTACACGGGTGGCCCGCAAAGTGATCCGGTTCTTACAACATCTCATGCATGATTGATGCGACGGTGATTTTCGAACCAGCTAGTAGCGCCCATTAATCCAACGCATAGCCCCGGTTCCACTCCAGGAATTGGATGCCGTAACCACCTCTTTGGACAACTTGTTACACGAAACTTGGTACCATTTGCACCTCTAGTTCGTCCGCACACTTGCGACCAGACAACTTTGTAGCGTACCATGTCAATCGGGGCCGCGAACTTGCCCACTCAGGATTTATGGCATCGTCACGACAGTATTTTTTGGATAACCAGTAAGGAAAAACCATGCTACGATTAATTGCGATCCCATCATTACTATTTTTGGCAACACCTGGCTGCGCGGCGGCAGATAATAGGCTAACCCCCGTCACCGAATTCGCCAAGCTTTCACCGGACACCGTGACGAAAATGAATCGTGTCGTTGACGAAAACATGGCAGGAAACGTATCGCTCCCTCGTTTTCCGTCTATAAGTCCAGACGGTAATGACATTGTCTTTTCATGGCGCGGCGACCTATGGAAAGTGAATATTTCAGGGGGCAACGCCAATCGGTTGACGAGCCACGCCGCAGAGGAATCAAGATCGGCGTGGAGTCGGGATGGCCAGCGCATAGCATTTGCATCCGATCGAAACGGATTTACTAACATATACCAAATGCAAGCCGATGGGTCTGACATCCGCCTCGTTACAGATACAGATCGCGCGTGTAGGCTAAGTTCGTTTGGGATCGACAGAGCGGGGAACGAGATTATCGCCTTTTCGTCGTCGCGTGAGGGCGACCTGTTCCGCTCGCCAAGACCATATAGGGTAAGCGTATCTGGGGGATCGATAGATCGTTTACACGACGCTTTTGGATCGGAACCAGCTATTCATCCCGACGGCAACCTGATCGCATTCACGCGCGGCGGCGCTCGTACATCCCGCCGACATTACAAGGGAACTGCGTCCCGTGATCTTTGGATGTTCAATCGGAGTGACGACTCCTTCAAACGCCTCACCGAGTATCCTGGCAACGACATATCAGCTAAGTGGGCTGGCGATGAAAGCGTACTTTTCCTTTCCGACCGCGAGCTCGATTGCGTCAATCTTTATCGTATGGACACGCGCACCGGTGAACACAGCGTGAAACGTTTAACAAATTTCAGCAGGCATGACATTCAACACTTCGATGTCTCGTCGGATGGCCAAACTGCCGTCATGCACGTGTGGAATAGACTCTATTCGCTCGCACTCAATCAACCTGGCGTCAGGGAGTCGCCGATCAACATTAACGCGGGAGAAGATGAAAAGGATCGCTTTACGCTGCTACCTATAAGCGACAAATGTGAAGAGGTCGCATTGAGTCCGGATGGGAAAACGATGGCCTATGTAGCGTACGGAGAAATATATATCCGCAACATCGAGGAAGAAAGCACTACGCAGCGTGTTACGACGACGCATGCCCGCGAAAGCAAAATTGCGTGGTCGCCCAACGGCTTGAAACTCTATTTCAACAACGATTCCGACGGTACAGACTCGATTTACGAAGCTACGGTTATACTGACGCGATCAGAAGTGAAAAAAGATTTCGAAAAGACGATCAACCCTCCCAAAGAAAAAGCTGAGGAAGATCTAGAAGAAAATACCGCTGATTCGCCTAAAGAAGACACGAAAGACATAGTTGACAGTGAGGCCGAGGACAATGCTACAACTGACGAATCCACTGAAGTCAGTGACGACGGCGATGACAAGAAAGACAAAAAGAAGAGAAAGAAAAAAGTAGAATTACCTAAAGATTTACAAGCTGATCGATGGCAAGACGCCATCCGATTCAAGGTCACACCTCTCATACAAACAGCGCATAACGATCGCGGGGCAAGCCCTTCGCCAGATGGAAAGTCGCTCGCTTTTCGTCGAGGTCGTGGCGATCTCATGATTTTCGACCTTGAAAGCGCGGAAACGAAAACGATTTCACAAGGTTGGGATACGGGGTTAGAATGGCGATGGAGTCCTGATAGTCGGCACATCGCTTACGCTAAGTCGGACCTCAATTTCAACTCAGATATCTGGATTGTACCAGCGGACGGAAGTGAAGTAGCGGTCAATGTCACCAAGCACCCCGACGACGACGGAAGTCCCCGGTGGTCTGCAGATGGCAAAATCTTGGCCTTTACTTCGCAGCGGGTTAATGACGAGTCCGACATCTGGATGGTGTACCTCGATGCGGCACTAGAGGCCTATACTCCCAAGGAATTAACGAAATACTACAAAGATGCGGCGGACGCGGCTAAGAAGCGTAAACCACTGAAAATCGAAAACCCCAACAAGGAAGACGACGAAGAAGGTTCTGATGCAGACACATCGAAAGAGGTAGACAACGCTAACGATGACGATAAGGATGGCGACACCGACGACGATGAAAAAGTAGAGGAACCCGTCAAGCTCGCATTGGATGATGCATACCTACGACTGCATCGCGTGACTGAACTCTCTGGTAACGAATTCGATCTAGAGTTAACACCCGGGGGGGATCGTTTCGTTTTTTCAGCGACCATCGGCGAGCGAGGGCTATTTTCAGTCAAATGGGACGGGAAAGATCGGAAACGACTCGGTGGAACAATCTCCGTTCAGCACATCAGTTTGACTGGCGATAAAGTCATCGTCATTTCAAAAGGTCACGGCGGAACGGTCCCACCAACTGGAGACGAACTAGAAATGGTCAACATTTCTGATAACATGCTGATCGATCTGGAAAAACAATCCAGCCAGAAGTTTCTAGAGGCTGCACGTATTCTTGGCGAAATGTTTTACCATCCGACCATGAAGGGTCTCGATTGGAAAGCGCTTACTAAAGAGTATCACAAACTTGCCAAGCAAACGCGCACCGCTAGCGAATTTAACGATGTCGCTAATCGATTTATCGGCGAGCTAAACGGTTCGCATCTAGGCATCTTTGCACGCGACGAAACGTCTGATCTGCAACGTCCACAAGGGCGATTGGGAACCGTTCATAAACGGGTTGCCGACGGCTTCGAAATTACTGAAGTCATCGAACACTCACCAGCTCAGACAGGCACAATGGCGCTCAAAGTAGGCGACGTCATCACAGCAATCGACTCAACGCCGTTCGCAGCCACTGACACCATCGATTCTCGACTTGCGGGCCGTATTAACGAAGAGGTTTTGTTGACAATCCATCGGCAACTCGGCGATGGGGAACCACAATCGCTCGACCTTTTCATTACGCCCATTAGTTGGGGACAACAACGACAACTCAAATATCGCGCATTGCGAAGACGTCGCGCCGAACTCGTGAGCCAATGGACGAATGGCCGGATCGGTTATATCCATATTCAGGCGATGGGGCAGGCGGCTTTAGACGTTTTTGAGCGAGACCTGTTCGCCGCAGCGGACGGTAAGGACGGACTCATCATTGATGTTCGTGATAACGGCGGCGGCTGGACAACCGATCGGCTACTGGCGTCAATCATGGTGCGACCACATGCATACACGATTCCGCGTGGCGCAGATCCAAGCAAAGTCGGTCATTACCCCCATGGGCGACTTTTTATTCAGCGCTATTCACTCCCTATCAACATGATGTGTAATGAAAATAGTTACTCGAATGCAGAAATCATCTCACACGCATTCAAAACGCTGAAACGCGGCACGCTGGTTGGCAAAGAAACGTTCGGAGCAGTAATAAGTACTGGAGGGACTACCCTGATTGATGGCACATTTGTGAGACTACCGTTCCGAGGCTGGTTTCTTATGGATGGCACCGACATGGAAGAAAGAGGCGCAGTTCCGGACATTATCGTCGAGCAAACCCCCAATGCCGAAGCTAACAATCAAGACGATCAACTTCGAGCTGCCGTGGATGATCTGTTGAAGCGGTTGTAGAAATTGTCTCAATAAAAACGAGCCGTCATCACATGTCGATGACGGCTCGTGATTCGCTCATTGCATGACAGTCGACTATCGTGAGCATTGATACCGTAGGTTCGCACCATGTAGAATTGCCCGCACTCACGCAACTGGCAGGCGGACACATGGTGAGATGCGGCTCAATGTCTATACACTGAAATAAGTAGGACAAATCCCTGCTAAGAATCGGTGGTCTTATCCTGACTCTCTTTTGTAGAGTCGCGCGCATCGAGAATATCGCGGGCGAGCTTTCTCGCAGTCTCAAGCGCTTTATCCGCCGCAACGCTCACATGCGGAATTACGCCAACGCCTTCCCAATTCTTACCCGTAATCGGATTCACCGCGCGACCGAAGGGTAAACTCATTTCCACATACTTATTAACTGTAACCATCTCAACAGGATGCGCACCACCGCCAGTCGTCTCACCAACCAACTGAGCGCGTTTGAGATGCTTCATATCATAAGAAAATTCCTCCGCCGCAGAAAAGGTGTACTTGCTCGTTAGAATATAGACGGGACGTTTCTCACCATAATGCGGACCTGGCACATCCGTTCTCGACCATGACTCACTGAGACCCGTTAGTCGATGATCATATCGATTCATCAGCGTTCGCTCATTGTACAAATACCCTGCCAAGAAATTAATCATTCCAGGTGAACCGCCACCGTTTTCTCGAAGATCGAAAATAAGCGCATCTGTGTTAGCCAAAAACGTCATCGCAGCTGTTGCCGTTGACTCAGCTTCTGACACATCTGCGAAACCATTAAGCTTAATATAACCTATGTTTCCAGGCAAAACGCTAATTTTTTCAAAACCATAATTCGCCGAGGCCATACCCCCCGGCCCATGATTTTGCATCTCACTCCCTGCGGGTCTGGGCGCACGAGGCCGGACACGTAGATGTTTATCATGACAAATTTCTTGAAGATCGTTAGTCAAACGTCGCGTAAAAGCATATACCGATTCCACATCGTCATACTGGCCAGTAGCTAAGTTCTTACGAATTGTGTCTCCAAGTTTTTTACCCATATCGGCAAACACATAACCACGAATCAATTCATCCGCAATACGATCAACAATGAGTTTTCGTTTGTCCCCGTCAACAGTCTTAGCCCCGATTCCTTCAATCTCCGGATCAATCGGACCTTGAATCATAACTCCAATCAGGCCATGAGGCGGTGACTCTTCCAAGTCAAATTCGAACCGCAACCAATGTTCCAGCTTTCGCCCCTCAACTAACAAGGCTATTTCAAGATCATTCGTATCAGTGATGCTTTTAATACGAAGTCTTCCCCACCTCTCGAACAAGTCATGGTATTGCTTGACTCGTGCGTCGATAGACCGATCTTTCAACGCGGAGACGGCGCGGTGGGTAGACTCAAATGCCCGCATCGTGTCATCATTACCAGAATTGAACGCCGTGATGAATGCCTCAGCTAATCGGCCTGCAGTCGTATCCGGCACTATTGGCGGCTCAGCGCATAGTCGCGGTGTCGGCAGAAGAAGAGTCAGGGCGGTCAAAGCTAATAACATAACGCGGTTCATAAGGTTCCTTTCAAGCTATATAAAAATAGACCCGCCGTAGTGTTGAATTCTCAGTTGGCTCACACATACTCGGTATCCCAGAGACAATAATCTGAGTCGAGCTTGAGCTAGCATTCGCTACGGGTATTTTATTATAAGAGTAGACGAGGAAACGATCGGCGACCTGTCAATTTTTTATCTGCAACAGATTTACGAGACAAATAAGCACTAACACCGCTATAACACGAAGCTAGCGCGAAGGGTCTAACCCCTTGCGCCAGTTTTCAAGCGTCGCCACGGCGGCCCCGCGATCAATGGCCTCCTCCGACCGGGCTATGCCCTCTTGAAGATTTTCAGCTACCCCAGCTACCACCAGCGCCGCCCCGCTATTGAGAAGCGTATGATCCCGAGGCCCGCCCCGCCCGCCAGACAACACATCGAGCACCACTCGCGCAGAGGCCTGCGGCGATGTCACGCACAGTTCGTCCAACCCGCATCGCGCTAGGCCAAACATCTCAGGTGAAATTTCAAAGGCATTAAGCTGCCCATCTTTTAATTCAATAATTTTCGAAGATGTAGTCGCAGTCAAATCACATAGTCCATCACCACCGTGAACCATCCACACATGTACAGCGCCAAGTTCCCGCAAGACCAACGCCATTTTTTCCATCAACGATTCATGCGGAACGCCAAGCAGTTGTCGCTTAGCACCAGCCGGGTTTGTCAAAGGCCCCATTAAATTAAAAATAGTGCGCGTCGGTATGGTCGCTCGAACCGGTACCGCGTTTTTCATGGCTGGGTGAAGCAGGCGGGCGTTGAGATAGCCGATGTCAAACTCGCGCAGGCTCCGTTCAACCGATGCCGCCGGCGCGTCAATATTAACGCCCAATTCCCGCAATACTTCGCTACTACCACTCACCCGTGTCGTAGATTGATTACCATGCTTAGCCACGACCGCACCCGCCGAGGCCGCCACGACCGCAGCCGTCGTAGAGACATTAAACGTACTAACCCCATCGCCGCCCGTACCGCACGTATCGATGCAATCAGCCTCACATGCAACCCGCGTCACCCGCGCACGCATAGACTCCGCCGCCCCAACCAGCTCCTCAACACACTCACCTTTCTTCCGCAAGGAAATAACAAGTTCGACAATTTGCGTTACTGGAAGCTGACCATCCATAATCTGATCGAACGCATATCGAGCCTCTTCCCGCGAAAGATTCTCACCCCCCACGACCTGCCGTGTTATGTCTTCAAACCGCTGATCCATAACCTACTTTTCCTGTTGGTCTTCATAATTAATACTGAGCCAGAAAACACAAACAAGCTCCGAATGCATGGGTAAGCGATTCAGCTCAAGGCCATCCATTGAATTCAATTCATCTCGCAGCTAACATTCATGCATCGTAATCGTAAAACGCGATCGAGGCATCCGTAGCTCGGATAGCTACCCAGCGTAATAAGCGTCAAGCAGTTGCACCCATGATCGAACGAACCCACGAAACCATCGTCGCAATCTCCTCCCCGCCCGGACACAGCCCAGTAGGTATCGTTCGTCTCAGCGGCCCACAAGCGATTAACATCGTCGACCAGCTGGTCCAGCCAAGCCACACCCCCCCCTTAGCCGAAGCGTCTGGCTCACGCCG
This sequence comes from Phycisphaerae bacterium, assembly GCA_029260115.1. GTDB lineage: Bacteria > Planctomycetota > Phycisphaerae > UBA1845 > UBA1845 > JAJRPG01. The sequence goes on from JAJDDW010000061.1 coordinate 16,195, forward strand.
CATCGACGTCGAGCTTCTCCTTGATGATGACTTACGACTCCCAGCTACGCTATTTATCTTCCGCCAGCCACACAGTTATACCAGACAAGACATGGTCGAAATCTACGCCCCAGGCTCTCCACCCTTACTCGACATGATCGCCAGCCAAACGATATCGTTGGGCGCTCGCCACGCCGAGCCTGGCGAATTCACCGCCCGCGCTTTTCTTAACGGCGCAAAAACACTCGAAGAAAGCGAAGCCGTAGCTGGCATCATTCGCGCTGAAAGCGACGTGCAGCTCCGAGCCGCCCGAAGACTTGCCGACGGAAGCGCGACAAAGCAGGTTCTCGCCGTTCGTGAGCAACTCGCGGAACTGCTCGCGCTAATCGAGGCCGACATAGATTTCGCGGAAGAACCTATCGACTTCATCACGCCTGAGCAATTGCAAACCGGCCTGCGCAACGCCCGAGTCGAACTCGACAGACAAATGCAAGACGCCCAATCCGTCGAACAATTCGATAATCTCCCACGAATCCTCCTGTTCGGTTCACCCAACGTCGGCAAGAGTTCGCTGATGAATCATCTAAGCGGTATCAGCCGTTCCATATGTGCCGCCGTGGCAGGAACCACGCGCGACATCTTAGCTGCACCGATAAAATTAGGCCGTTGCGAGGCCATCTTACTAGACTCAGCCGGGATCGATCAATCCATCGACAGCATAGCCGCCGCTGCCAAAGAGATGACCCTATCTCAGGCCGAGCGCGTAGATGTCATATGTCTAGTCGTCGACGTAACTCAGCCCATTGACCCGCATGTGATTGACTTGGTAAAACAGCTAGACTTTGGAATCCTAGTAGTCGCAGCTAACAAGTGCGATCTTTGGCCCAGCGAAACATCACCTCATCTCACCATCCAAAAAGAGCTTCAGCGCTTGGGGCTAACGGTGTCAGTTAACATGCCACACGCGACCGACCGTAATTCAGAATCCGCCGCAGTCTCCATATGCCCCATCAGCGCAGCCACGGGCCAAGGTATGATCTCATTGCAATCTGCATTGTTAGACGCACTATCCGGCTCAACCACGACAACCCTAAGCCAAGCCATCTTACTGAGCGAGCGTCAGCGAGATGGCCTCCGCCTAACCGCAGATTCTATCGCCCGCGCCATCACCCTCTGCCAGTCAGCTAATGAAACCACCGACTGCGCGGACTTATTAGCCTTCGAGCTACGCGAAGCCCTAGAACACCTGGGCACCGTAACCGGCGACATCACCACCGAAGACCTACTAAGCCAAATATTCGCCAAATTTTGTATCGGAAAATGACAATCACCAGAAATGGTTGATTGAACTACAAGTTCGTAGCGGCATAACTACATACTGCGTAAATACTTACAGCTTTCATGCTAAAAGTTGATATCTTAGCATGAAATTAGCAAATGGTTATCGGACTATAATGCCGCCAACTTCAACCCCAAAAAAAACCGGCCAGCGTCTCTTATTGAGCACGCCGGCCGGTTGGGGATTCTAATCGATTGGTTATCTCGACTTTACGCTCGCGGATGAGCCATCATAACATTCGTAACGATTCTTACTCTCTAAGCTTGTAAGCTAAATCTGGTTCGGGTCTATAAAACCAAATCCTGCCGATCTTCTTTTTGCTCAACAGCGATCGTTCAACAAGATTATTCATATCCGTCCTAGCCGTTTGATGAACCACGCTATGGCTGTTCCCGTGCGAGTCAATGGTATACTCATGGTTTGGATTCCGGAGCGCATGGCTGACAAGTGCTCGTTGTCGATGATTCAACGCGCTCATTCCTTGCAGTTCGTCTAACGACTCTTTCAATTCTTGAGTTTTGCGTTCGACGTAATCATGCACTTGATCTATGGCACGAATCAATACATCAAGATGGTAAAGAATGAAATAAGTTAAATCGTTGTCATCAGTCTCAGTGTACAAAAAAGCACGACCGTATTTAGCTGGCGCCTTTCGAATAATCTCAGATATAGACACATATTCAAACAACCAGAATTCGTGGTGAAGCATGGACCAATAAAACAATGCTCTTGCGGTCCGTCCATTTCCATCTTTGAATGGATGGTCATATGCGAGCCAAAAGTGCAGAATGATCGAGCGTATCACAGGATGCATATAATAATCGGGTGTGTCGCAATTTGCGAAATCACACATGGCCTGCATCCGGTCTTCAAGTTGTCCCGCTGATGGCGGAACATGAAAAACCTCTCCGTAATTCGGATCTCCAATATCTATTTGTTCATCTTCTCTGCGGAACCGCCCGACAGCAGACGGGTCATCCATCGTGCCTTCCGTAACCAGGTGATGAATTTTCAAAATTAAATCGAGTGTAATTTTCTCATGCCTGATTTTCGCAATGTATTGCATTGTATGGTAATTATTGAGAATCATTTGCTCATGCACATCACGCGGCTTACGTTTCATCCGAATCATTTCTTGCGCAACATCACGGGTGACTGCAGCGCCTTCTAGTTGGCTTGATGTAATAGCTTCGTCTATCAATGACTGTACTAGATAACGGTCTTTCGAATGGCGATTTTTATTCGGGTCCGGCCATGCACTAGATCGTTGATCGATAATGTGTAACTGCTCCGCTATCGGGTCTGGCAATACAAACGAAAAAGGCTCACCCCCATCATCAACCAATGAAACAGAATTACGGCCAGATTGCCTGTTGAATTTCGTAACTAGCCACCATTGCCTGTGCGTAAGGCCTTCTGGTGATGAACGATGTAATACATCGTCCCAGTGCAAATAACCATCTGGCCGATGCTTACTTATCATCTCAAATATAAATGTCCTCTGGTCGGAGTTACCCATTTCCCGGAGTTCTTCCCAAAGTTCCGACATTGGTGGCGGTTTCTTGGGTTTTTTCATGCGTCAACCATCTGCAAACAAAGGACTTACATGCTCATGCTAATTTCATGCTAAGATATCAACTTTTAGCATATAGCAGTATCATCGGAGTGTCTATGCTAAAAGTTGATATCTTAGCATAAAATTAGTAAATGGTTATCGGACTAAATCGGGTAAGATATCAATCCCCAAAACAAAACCGGCCAGCGTCTCTTGATGAGCACACTGGCCGGGTTGGACTTTTTGGATTGTTAGGCTATCTCGACTTACGCTCGCGGATGAGCATCGTCGTAGGCGGCCTTGAGTCTAGGCGTTGTCAGGTGGGTGTAAACCTGAGTCGTGGAAATCGACTGGTGCCCCAACAGTTCCTGAACGCTTCGCAGGTCGGCTCCGTTATTGAGCATATGCGTCGCGAAGCTGTGCCTTAGTGTGTGCGGGCTGATCGTTGGATCCAAGCCGCACTCCGCCAAATACTTATCAAGCTTACGACGTACACTTCGTGTGCTCAGGCGTTGGCCATGCTTGTTCACGAACAGAGCCTCTTGGTCGAAGCGAGCGGAACGAGCATCAGCGCGACGCAGCTCAAGGTATCGCTGGATAGAAGCAATAGCCGTTGGCCCGATGGGCGCGGTTCGCTGCTTCTTGCCTTTGCCGCGGACACGAATAGTCCGATTGACCATTTCTATGTCCGCAAAGTTTAAGTCTACCAGTTCGCTGACGCGAACACCGGTCGAGAACATCACTTCGAGCATCGCACGGTCGCGCGCTCCGAGTAGTGTGTTGCAGTCCGGCGTAGCTAATAGCTTGTTGATCGCATCGAGATCGAGAAACTTCGGCAGGCGCTTGTCCTGCTTCGGTGTCTTGATCGTAGCCAGCGGGTTCGTTTGCACGTGACCGCGTCGCATACAAAACTTATAAAAGCTTCGTAGCGTGGCTAGCTTTCGAGCGATGGTAGACTTGGAATAGTTCTGCGTCCCTAGGAAAGCTAGGAACGACCTGACCTGTTCCGTGTCAACCTCGCTAAGCTTAGCTTGTACCGCAGGTTCGACAGCCACAGCAGCAACCATGGCACCAGGAGGCACTGGGCCTGACGATGCTGTTGCGCTGCGGTTAGGACCTAAGCTGAAGTTTGCGCTAGCACCGGCAGGACCGCCACTCAAAAATGCACAGAACTGCGATAGGTCCGCCGCGTAACACTTCGCCGTGTGAGGCGAAAAGTGACGCTCGAACTTGAGGTAGTTCAGGAACTCGTTAATAAAAGAATTCTCACCCATGATCGATCTACACGTCGGCGAATGTGACCGCGTAAACTATAGCCATTGTCCCCTGGCTATGATTGCGCAACCGCAAGAACCCTTGTCCACATCTTACTAAGTGGCGACCTGATCGAGTTCCGTCTCGAGTCTTCGGCCCATCTGATAACTCAGGACAGCCGCATCAAACCAGTCAAATTCGTTCGACTGATTCGCCGCCATCGATGCAAAAGAATCGATGACTTCCGCTTCCTGCCCAGGTTGATATCGGAAAACAAACCGCTCATCTCCCTTTACCAAAGAAAGTTGCCTAATGACGCTCATAGCATCCTTACCTAGTCGCGAACTCCGTCCGCGAGATCGGCATTTCGCCAACCAGTTAACAGATCACGAATCGTGGCATAACAGCAATAGCGAACGTACGCTTGCTGACTTACAACATACTTTTTCCAGCCATACGGGCTGTCGTCAGCATCACGCTGCGCGGCGAAACGCTGAATATCCCTCACAATGGCATCGTGCGAGGCATCAAACACCCGTTGGGTTTGTGCAAGAACTCGCTTTGATGCGCCCCGCCTCGAATCCTCTGTCGCACTTGCGCTACGCGACAAAGCAATGGGATCTAATCCACCGCCTTGACCGGGTCTTTTCCCGAATAGTTGAGCAGTGATCCCAATACTTGGCGGATCGTACGGATCATATTCCGTGACCGAAAAAACTAAAATCGCATTGGCACCGAGTAAATTCGCAAGCTCTAGTGCCTGACTGGGCGATTCGACACCGCTCAATCCCCTGGCTGATAGCATCGTCAACACACGGCTTACGGGTATCACGGAAATGCCCGTGCCGTAACTCAGTTCACTAGCCATCAGGTCGGCAAATCGATTACTATCGAAGTCTGCCGAGCCGCTCAGGTTAATCGCCGGTGCTACGGCAATTGTCATTGGCCCCAACGCTTGGTTGGAAATGACAAGCCTTTCTGCATGGTGTTGTCTGTGACAGCCGCTATTCGCTGGCCAAGTCAAGGCCACTATTGTGGCACACCATAATAAACACCGACTCAATTCTCTTTTCGTCATCCTTGACTTTCTCGTGTGCGACTCGGCCAATCCCGGTGTCGCAAGCGCCTGCCACTGCGCACGCACGATGAGAATCCAATACAAAGTATTTATCGTCAGATTCCCGGGCGCGCTTTTGACTTAATAATATAGTTTTTCGCCTCCGCGAAAACGTTTCCTTATAGTCCGTCCGGTAACATAATTGGCTGACTATTTACCGGTTGCGAATCGCCAGACATAGCTGGCTGCGCGTCTTTACGACCGTCTGCCGGGTCATCAATAATCGTCGCAGCCAATGTGCCCGTCTGAGCTTGAACAGACCAAATATTGTCAAATCCACTGCGACTCGTGCTGAAAAACAATCGACCGTCCATCGCAAACGCCGGACCGTAGTTAGCTGTAAAGCCGTCCGTAACACGAACCTTGCCTCGGCCGCTCGCTTCCATCATCCAGATGTCAGAAACTTTACTGTCAGTCGGCTCACCATTTTCATCCACCGCAGCGATACTCGTGAACGCGATATATCGACCGTCCTTACTCCAACCAGGCAGGGTATAAGCATGCGTCGCGGATGCGGCGACTTCCGTTGGAAACCGTGGTTCACCATCTACTAACGTCATAGTCCAGACGCTAAACATACGACTGCCGCGTTCGCGTGCCCGTTGATATAAAATCGTTTCGCCTTGCGGTGCCCATTCTGGGAACAATCCATAGCCCACAAATTTTCGACGACCAGCCGCCTCTGCATCAGACAACCAAAGCTCCCACTGTCCACCTTGGGCAGGCCGGCTCGAATATACCAAGCGCCGGCCATCTGGCGACCAAGAGGGATGAATTTCGTCAGAGGGTGTATTCGTAATTTGCACCGGTTGACCGCCGGAAATGTCCATCACCCATATGTCCCAGTTGCCGCTACGATCGCTAGCAAATGCCACCCGACGATCATTAGGACTAAATTCAGGATGAACGTCAGAGGAAGGGTCACTGGTTAGTTGAGTCACGGCCAGACCGTCTACCGATTTGATGTAAATATCAGGGTTGTTGTTGTGACGCGTAGACGAAAAAGCCATGCGCCGTCCTGTTGAATCGAATGTCACGTCGGCGTCACCGCCTACTTCCGTAAAGGAATGCTGACGCAATGATACAACCGTTCGTGTGAAGTAAGCGTTTGGCGCCGCGCCATCAAAATCGCCGAACATCGTAATCTTGTCAGCTCGGGCAGCCGTAAGAATCGGATGCTCCTTTGGCGCAGGCGGTGTTTGTATTTGCGCGGCTGGTTCAACGGTTTGTTCCGCACCGAACGTTTCATGCATCAAAGAACAACCACTGATGATGAGAACGGCGCACAAGCCAACAACAACACAGCAGCGCAGCTTGCTATCAATAAATAATTTCATGTCTCACCCATCGATACAATTAACCGGCCGCGCTGAATGGGCGTTTCGCAACCAACCCAATTCACGCATAAGCAATCGGCAACACTCACATTGAGGCGCGCTCTTATGCAGCCTATCGGCTTGTTAAAGCCACAAACCAAGTTCTCAGCATGCGTTGATTTTGCCTATCGACACCGCAGGCCGGTCATTGTCCGATAACATATGTATCGACGTTCCATAGCCCTCAACTTCACGGGGGAAACACTTAACTCACAACCTCGATAGGCCTCCTACATATCGGATTTACTCTCCGATCTCAAACCCCAAAACGCTTTCGAGCAAGATCCCAGCAGCGCTAAAAGCCAACAAAACATGCACATATCAGCCTTTTTTATTGCATTATTTCGCCGCATAACGAAGTTAACGCCGATCCTTATCTTAAGCGTCCCAATACACCAAACGCTGTGACGAGATGGCCGCTGTCACATTTCACAGAATATAGACCGAGATAATCAGCCGTAACCTATAGCCAATAAACAACTTAAAGATATTTTTCACACGAAGCTCGCCAGAAGCCAAATGCACTGCTAGACTCTGGCACAAGCTGGCGATCAGGGTGTGCGTCAACAATAATCCTGAGCTGGCGGTGGGTTTGAGAAGGAAGGGAAAGAAGCGCCACCTACTCACATCTACTTTAAATTTCTGCGCGACTTGTTTGCGCCAACAACCTGCATAGACGGTAATGCGGCTAATCGGAGGGTTCGGGCATGGCCAATACAGAGTGCGCAACTTCGTACGAATGTATTGCTATTGATCTCAATACGCAGCACGATTTCTGTCGTCCAGACGGAACCTGTCCCGTGACGAACGCACGGGAGGTATACCCCCTATTGCAACGTATCGTTAGCTGGTTGCGTCTGCACGAAATCCCCATGGTTTCCTCAATTGACTCGCGCCGCGCTCACGAAATTCACGAACTCGGCCGTACGCGATATTGCGTAGACGGCAGCAAAGGGCAACAAAAGGTTGACTTTACGTTGATGCCCCTGCGTCAAATTATAGAAATCGACAACACCTTAGCCGTCCCCCCAAATTTGCTACATCAATACCAGCAGCTCATTTTCCGCAAACGAACAGACGACTTGCTCTGCAATGCTAAGGCCGACCGCTTTTTGACGCAGGTTAACGCCGACAAAGTATATATTTTTGGCAACACCATCGAACGTTCAGTGAAAGTGCTTGCCCTGGGTTTATTAGCTCGAGATAAAAAAGTATCTATCGTCACGGATGCCTGCGGCTGCTGGAGCAAAGACGCAGCCCATTGGGCACTAAGGCAAATCGTGACTAAGGGTGGCGAACTCACAACAGTTGACGATTTGACTGCAATGACACCGACACAAAAATATCACCGTAACGGAAAATCGATCATAAAAAACGGCGAGAGCAAGCGAAACGGCACCAACAATCATCTCGGCGCGAATTTGGTCACAAAAGGCAATCCCCTGAGCAAAAGTCACGAGGAACCAAATAAGTCTGATCCAGAGGTTACCAGACATGCCCCAGGGCATCCCGGCGAAACTAGTGATTCCAGAGCAAACTCTGACCTATTGTAGCATCCAAGTGTCTTTTCCTACCAGATTATTTGATGCATGCGTGCTATGGTTGGATTTAGAATTGTCTCATCCGCCGACGTAGAGATTATTGCCGCCCCCCCTCTAACCGATTACAATCCGAGAGCTGGAGTACGAAGGCCGGGCGTATTGCCAGTGGCCGCGAGAGTTCCTAATCGCAGCGTAGGAGAGTACACAATAGCCATGGCCAAGAAGAAAAAGCTACCTAAACAATTAGCCATCCTGGACGAGGATATGTGTACAGGATGCGATGCCTGCGTGAGCGTCTGCCCGGTGGACTGCATCGATAAGATTGCCGACCCCGCGCACCCAGCTTACGCCATGGGTATTTGCACTATCGACCTACCGGTCTGCATCGGCTGCAAACTCTGCGCCCAGGTATGCCCGTGGCACGTTATTACGATGGTTCCTACCGATCAAGTCATCATGGAACCCAAGTACGCCGAAATGTTAGGGGTCTAAGCAAGGCCCACACGCATCATTGATTTGACGGCTTCAGTAGCGCCTCGACCAATTCCACAAGCTTATCACTTTTCGGGTCACGCATACGAATAATGCCTTTTTGATCCAGCAAATACCACGTAGGCAATTGGCGCACGTTGTACATCAAGCCAACCGGATTCTCGCCATCTATAATATCCCAGGTGTGAATACCGGGCGCTTTCATACGCTTCACTAGCCTCTTGGCCATGTCACCACTCTCGTCCAGCGAAACCGAAAGGATCACGAATGGCTTATCGCTTAACGCCTGCTGCACTTTTTCCAGATGAGGAAACTCAGCCACACAGTTCGGACACCACGTAGCCCAGAAATCAACCAGCACCACTTTCCCGTGTAGCGACGATAGTGACAGAGGCTTGCCATCGAAGGTCTTGGTAGCAAAATCCGGCGCGGGCATCCCTACTTGCAAATGTTCCACTTCAAAGAGTAGCCCCTTCGCCTGCGCCGCGAGCTGGTCGGCTAGGTCCGGGTCAACCCCCCCTTTACCATCAGTCAGTTTTTTCTGCGCGGATGCTGTTTTCAAAACTTCACGAAGCCAGGGCTTCGCTTGGCTAGCTTGCTCCGTACCAACTAGGGATAAGCTTGCATAAAAATTAGCGGAAAATTTTGTTTGCTCGCGCGTGGTTCGCTTAGCTAAATCCCGTAGCGCCTTCGCCCAATCTTGAGGGGAGCCTGCAAATCCATGAAAATTTTCGAACTGTTCGAGTACTAAATCCAATGCGGGGTCGTTGGTATAATGCTCGACAAGATACGTGAATCGATGAAAAATCATTTGGGGCGAGAGGTCCACAGACCACAACAACGTATTGGCAGCCATATAGCCGCCATCCGGCTTATCGGCATACTGCTTAGCTAGCGCATCCATTTTTTTCAGAATCACAGGCCGTCCGTCATGCGGCAGCTTCGCACCTTTTTTTAACTGCCCATCTCGCCCCAACGACTCTTGAAACGCGTCATAAAAATCGGCGACGGCCTCTTCCATATCATATTCTAACTGCACAAACTCCGCTTTAGGGCTAGGGCCGGCGAAAACCGACCGCGGCTCGACGAAGCTTGCTGCAATAATCAAGCTCAAACCAATAAGTTTCACATAATTCGTAAGCCAAGATTGCATAACGTTCTTTCAAGTTTTGATGTTACTAAACACTTACCATCAGTGCCGCACGACGCTAGCCTGCGCGGGTATGACGGAGTAGCTGCCCCGGCCCCGATGCGGTCCTGGACCGGGGTTGCATTCGTCACGTCTACCCCTTCGGCGCTATCACATTCGGAAAATTCTTTGCTAACCATTCAGAGGCTTGCTCAACCGAAGGCTTAAAACCCCACGGACCTCGATCGCCACTCACGACAATCTTCCCAGATTTATCCACTACAAAAAGTCGGTCAGGCCAACCCGAGTAATTCGCATCAACCGAATCTTTAATATCATCAATCACGCACGGAATATCAATCTTGAGCTTGGTCAAACACTTTTTCGCATTCCCCGATCGCTCATCCCAAGTCTTAGGCGTATTGATCGTCTCGCCAGGGACTTCCATAGGCCAATCGCTATCCGCCGCATGCGCTTCCTTAATATAAACCACCAAGAACTCAGCGTACTGGCCATACGCTTTGTACATCTCGTTTAAGGTGCCAACCTGGCGCCGAAAAGGAGGTCATGTATAGCTGCCGAAAATCAATACCACCGGTTTTTCACCCTTGAAGGTGGCCAATTCCGTTTCACGCTTCCCGTCGAGGGATTTGAGCTTGAAGTTCGGCGCATCATCGCCAACCTTGGGGGCTTTGTCCGGCCCACGCCTCCCTTTGCCACGCATCTTACCCGCAGGCTGCGCCTCTACCGCAGCCACGCCCAACATCATCACCACGGCCAACGCCATGATTGCACAACATAATTGTCTACACTTCATGAGTAACTCCCGTTAATCAACCAGCCTACTCTTAGCTTAACCACATTAGCCCACAGCCCACTTGCCAGCAGCGCCAACCATTCCATAATCTATTACATATGATCGATGATGCCATGCAAAGTAATGTAAAGAACACCACCCAACATTTCATATTAGGGACAGCCGGGCATATTGACCACGGCAAAACGTCGCTTGTCAAAGCCCTTACAGGAATCGACGCGGACCGGCTGCCTGAGGAAAAACGCCGTGGAATGACCATTGAGCTAGGTTTCGCGGAACTCAGCATCGGCGATGTTCAGTTTGGCGTGGTAGATGTTCCCGGCCACGAGCGCTTCATCAAAACCATGGTCGCTGGGGCAACGGGGATCGATGTCGCACTATTGGTAGTCGCGGCTGACGACTCTGTCATGCCCCAAACCCGCGAGCATGTGGAAATCCTACACCTCCTCGGCATAAAACAGTGCGTCATAGCCGTGACAAAAATCGATACCGTCGATCCAGACATGGTAGACATGGTCATCGACGAAATAAACGAATTGCTCGATGGATCACCAATCGCAGATTCGCCCATCTGCCCGGTGTCGTCGATCACTGGCGACGGTATCGACGCCCTTCGACAAACCCTCGTACAAGTTGCGCGTCGATCTCATCAAGAAAATCATCCTAGCCCATTTCGCATGTGCATGGACCGCGTTTTTACAGTGCCAGGTCGCGGCACTGTCGTCACCGGATCGATCATACGTGGACAGGTGTCCGCTGGCGACGAGCTTGAAGTTTGGCCTGGTGGAAACACCTGTCGCGTGCGTAGCCTGCAAGCCCATGGCTCATCTTGCGAAGCGCTGGCACGTGGACGTCGGGCAGCTATCAATCTGAGCGGAATCGACAAAGACGCACTACAACGGGGTAGCGAATTAGCCACGCCGGGATATCTAGAGCCTATCCACGTAGCCGATGTGAAGCTGACCTATTTATCGTCCAATCCAAAATCATTAAAATCAACCCAGACCGTGCGTATGGGTATGGGCACGGCCGAGTTCCCGGTACGAGTCGTACTGTTTGAAGACAAACAACTTTCACCAGGCGAGGCCTGCTTTGCACAACTTCGCAGCGGACAACCTTTCGTCGCTGCCCATGGACAGCGGTTTATTCTGCGCGATGAATCCGCTATCCGCACGATCGGTGGCGGCATCATCTTGCGCATGTCAGCCCGACGACGACGCACATCCGTTGAAGACACCATCTCGGCACTAACCGCCCTGGAAACCGGCCAAGACGCCGACCGCATCGCGGAGGTATTACGCGAATACCGCTTCACAAGACCGACGGACTTGCACGTGTGCGCTAGAACAGGTGTTGCGCTTTCACAAATCAATGATAGCTATGAACAACTACAAGCCGATGACCGCTTGTTGCCCATTCCTGGGACCAAAGTGCAGGCGACACCTGGCGCGATTGATGATCTGTGCAAACGATTATCGCGCTGGCTAACGCGATATCACCAGCGACACGCAGACGAGCCAGGTCGAGCAACAGACGCGGTCATCGGATGGCTAGGACGGTTGAGTAGTCCGTCCTTGGCCAAGCCGTTGTACGATCTCTTCGTCAAACACAAGGCAATAAAACCCTTTGGGCGATTTACCTGCCTGCCCGAGTTTGCCCCCTCGCTATCCAAAGCCGATGAGCAGCATCTCATGGACATGATTGACGAGATGCAACGAGGCGGTTTTCAGCCTCCGGCCCTGGATGCCCTCGCTATCGCCAAGAAGGTAGATCGGAAGCGGGTCGAGAAATTAGCAACGCTAGCCGTGGCTATGGGCAATCTCATGAAGGTCGAAGCCAAAATGTATCTTCACGCTGATAGCGAGCAAAAGTTGCGAGAGACGGTTAGCCAGTTGATTCATACCCATGAATCGGTCACGATTGCCCAAGTGCGCGAGGCATTAGACTCTAGCCGGAAGTTTGTCGTACCCTTTATGGAGTATCTCGACCGCGTCGGATTCACCAAGAGACAAGGCGATGGCCGAATGCTAGTGGATTTGGGCGATTAAATTCGAAAGGGTGCCACCGAGCCGCAGGCTTCAGCCTGCGCGGAAGAGAGAAGGCCGAGCGGCATAGGCGAGCTACGCCTTGCCAGTGGAACATGCAGCCGCGAATAGATACTGACGTCCGCGCGGACTGAATCCCGCGGCTCTAAATGAAGGTAGTCATGCGAATGTATTGGAAGCTCTAATGAATGCTGCGACGAAAAAAATGCTGCGAGCGCTACCTTCCGTAGCCTCCCTTCTCGAACACGAAGAGGTAGTCGATTGGTTGTCCGGCTCACCTCGGGCGTATGTCGTTTCCTCCCTACAAGCAGCCATCGACGATGCCCGTGAAGCGATTCTTGCGGGCGATGACGAAATTTCAATCGACTCCGACGATCTCGTAGCCGAGGCCGAAGCCTACTTGCTTGAACGGTCCACACCGAATTTACGCGGAGTTATTAACGCCACCGGTATCGTCCTTCATACAGGCCTAGGCCGAGCGCCGCTTTGCGAAGCTGCGGTCGAAGCACTAGCTGAGAGCATTGGAGGCTATTGCAATCTTGAATATGACCTGGAAACCGGGCAACGCGGCAAGCGTCAGGTCCATGTCGCTGAACACTTAGCCGAGATTACCGGCGCAGAAGCAGCCACCGTCGTAAACAACAACGCCGCAGCGACCCTTCTCATCCTTCAAACCCTCGCCCACGGAAAAGAGGTCGTTGTCTCACGTGGGCAACTGGTCGAAATCGGCGGAAGTTTTCGCCTACCAGACATTATACGAGCCGCCGGCGTTACGTTAAAGGAAGTAGGCACCACCAACCGAACCCGCGTCAGCGACTATCAAGAAGCCATCTGCAGTGACACCGCAGCCCTGGTACGCGTACATACCAGCAATTTTCGTATCGAAGGCTTCTGCGAAAGTGCGAGCATCGAAGAAATGGTCGAGCTAGCTCATCGATTTGAGTTACCAGTGGTAGATGATTTGGGTAGCGGCGCACTTTTTGACCTGAAACCTTTAGGTTTGCCCGACGAGCCTCATGTGCAAGCATCGCTGGATGCCGGCGCGGACCTGGTATGTTTTTCGGGCGACAAACTTCTCGGCGGGCCTCAATGCGGCATAATCGTTGGCAGGCAAGATTTAATCGATCTAATCGAAGCCAATCCGCTCATGCGAACTTATCGCGTAGGCAAGCTGACGCTGCTCGCCTTGGAAGCTACCCTGCGATGTTATGCCGACCGTGACCAAGCCCCTGACTTAATCCCAGCTTTGACCATGCTCACCGCCACGACTGGCGCCTTAGCCCATCGGGCGGAAACACTGGCCGAGCTACTATCGCAGGCGTTCCCAGGCGAGCATTTTTTCGTAGGATCGGACGTAGCTTTCGCCGGCGGTGGGGCTTTGCCCGCGCGCGAGCTGACCACCGTCATCGTGCAATGGCGACCAGCCGGGGCACGGGCGAGCGAAATTGCAGCAGCGTTGCGGGAGGCGGATATCCCAGTAATCGCCAGAATCCGCGATGAGGCCATCTGCTTCGATCTCCGCACGATTCGCGATGACGACTTAGAAGGCCTAGTCGACGCCGTAGCCTCCGTCATCCTGGATGATGATGACGAAGACGAAGAAGAGGATGAGGATCCCAACGACGTGTCTCTGCCGGTCCTATAAGGCGCCAGATATCAGATTTTGGTGATAGGCCCCTATTAACCCCAAAAAAGCATCTCACAGCCCCCTTGGCATCTTCGAAATTCGGAGGTATAATCTGCCCTTTTCGTAGGCCGTAGCCACGATGGGACATTGTTTACCGGGAATTAAACACTTATGCCAAGACCTAAAAAAGCCTTACGCCGGGTGAGAATGAGCGCCATCGCAGCTTGGAAAAAAGGCGAAAAAAAAGAAGCCTACGCCCTTTGGGAAAAAGCTGCCAAAGGCCGGAAAGAACATTTCAACAAGAAGCGTGCCAGCAAAGCTCCGTCCGCTAATAGCGAGCCTGTAGCCGCCGAAGCTTAGACCCTCTCGGAATTGAGAAATATGTAGAAATTGCTGGCTTTTAAGCACTTCTTTGCTTGAACTTAGGGTATTCATCGAGTACAATTAGGCTGTCCGAGGTCGAGCACCACGTAAGTGTGGCGGACAATGTCGAGATGTTTTAGGAGCAGGGAATGTTGAAGCGTTCAATACAACTTTTCATATATGCGGTGTTTGTATGTTTTTCGGCTAACAGTGCGCGAGCTAATCTAGCTTTCGACTTGATGGGAGCGCCCACTCCATCCGGCAGTTGGTATCAAGGGTTCCACCTCACAACACAAACTAACTTCAACAACCTTGGCTTGATACTCACACCGCTAGCTGGTGATGACGGCACGTCGGGATTCAAGCCGCCCGCTTGGGACTTTGCGGTCGCTCCGCTCGGCTCAGCTTCGACCACGTACAACGAATCACTTGGTCTAGGCAGTTGGTTAACGGTGGCATCAGGCGCGTCAACAGACGACCTCTATTGGCGATCCCATTTTCTAGGAAATATGGCTACCCAAGATTTCGTGCTAACAGCTTTCACGTTCGACAATCACCTGACACCTGATTCCGTCCAAGTCGCAGCCGCACATTGGGATGGCTCGGTTTGGGATTTCTACACTCCGCCCGCAGTCACTTGGGATGAATTCGTTACCAACGGCGGTACCGATATTGGTTCTGTGGTCGTCCCAGTACCGCCCGCTGCGTTATTAGGCCTAATCGGCTTATTGATCTGCGTTCCGCTGGCTCGTAAATTTTCCGTCCATCACTGATCGTACAGTTAAGCGACCAAACGAGCGACATTAGATCAGCGCCGATGTTTTTTCGCGCATCATTCCAGAATCTCGACAATGCGGAAAAGAACAATCTAAAGCCTAAAATTTACCTTACACCACGTAAGCTGAACATCAAATTGCATTAAATCTTGACGCACACTTTTATTGAGTGAGGACGAGAAGCAAACAGAGCACGTGGCGCATGCCAGGTGACAACATTCGTAGCTCTCGAACCTCGTAAGGCTTGTGCGCAGGCTTGTGCCGTGCGGCTCTGATGGCGTCCAATCGTTCGTGATACGAAGTGTACGTGAGCGTTGATGCAATTCGTTGTGAAGCCCACGGCTCGGATTCAGAATGAGATTTAATGCTTGAAATGCCGCATGCCCGTGACGAGCATCGATACGTTGCGCTCGTCGCAGAAGCTGAAGGTATCGCTATCGCGTTTTGATCCGCCGGGCTGGATGATAGATGTCACGCCCGCATCAGCGAGGATGCCAGGCCCATCCGCGAAAGGAAAGAAGGCGTCGGAGGCTGCGACGGACCCGCTAAGTTTGTCACCATGGCCATTTTCCTTGGCAAGCCACGTAGCGATGCGACAGCTCATCACGCGAGACATCTGCCCCGCCCCGTTGCCGATAAGCATACCGCCGCTACATATCGTAATCGCGTTGCTTTTGGTGTGTTTGCAGGTTAACCAAGCCAGGCGCAAATCAGCTAGCTCCTGCTCAGTCGGCTCACGCTTCGTAGCCGTCGTCCACGCATCTTCATTGAGGCCTACCGTATCACGAAGCTGCAGCAGCGCGCCGCCAGCAATTTTCTTTAGGTCCAGCTCGCCGGCCTGCGGCGAATCATCATAGCTTCCCGGTTGAAGTAGCCGCACGTTAGCACCCCACTTCTTTCGGTCACGAACGATGGCCACCGCTTCGTCTGAAAATGCGGGAGCGGACCACACCTCAACGAAGAACCCGCCCGCCCCAGCCGCCTTGCCCCAGCGATCATAGGTTTCCATCACCGCGGTCGCGAAATCGGCCTCGACCCTAAAATTACAGGCTAGAATCCCTCCCATCGCGGCGTTAGGATCTCCCAAATACGCCTTGCGATAAGCCTGCACCGGATCATTATCCACACAACAGCCACAAGCGTTGGTATGTTTTACAAACACGCACACGGACTTACCCGCAAAGCCACGATGCAAATCTTCGCACAAGTCTACGGCAGCGCTAGCGTCAACGTAATTATTGAAAGACATCGCTTTGGCACTATCAAAACCTTCATCGCCAACTGTCAGATCAATACTTCTCGTATCGTCAACATGTTGTAATAAATGGGCGGCCTGATGAGGATTTTCACCGTAACGAAGCGGCTTGCCTTCGATGGGTTTCAAGTTTGGCAGGGTGAGCAAATTCGTAGAATCAGACATCGCGCCGACATTACCTGGTGCTTGCAATTGGGCATGAAACCAATCCGCCACCATCCGGTCATAGCCCGCCGTTTGTTGAAAGACCGCCAACGCGCCAATTCTGCGTAGCGACTGGATAGCTTCCTCTCCCTCACGCAGTGCAGCTATGGTTTCGTCGTACCGAGAGGCTTCGCTAACGACCAGAACATGCTTATGGTTTTTCGCCGCAGCCCGCAGCATGCTAGGCCCGCCAATATCAATCATCTCAATCGCCTGATCAAACGTGCAACCTGGCTGGGCGATGGTTTGGGAGAACGGATATAGATTGACCACTACCATATCAATCGGCTCGATGCCTTGCACCTTCATCTGTCTCATGTGGTCGGGATTACTGCGATCGGCTAATAGGCCCGCGTGAACTCTGGGATGCAGCGTCTTGACCCGGCCATCCATCATTTCTGGAAAGCCGGTCATCTCTTCAACCAGTGTCACAGGGATGGCGTTTTCTTTGAGCAGCACAGCCGTACCGCCGGTGGAAATGATGTCGATCTGAAATTCTTCAACCAACGACTTCGCAAAGGCAACTACGCCGGTCTTATCAAACACGCTAATCAGCGCACGTCGAATAGGTAATTGGCTCATGGGTATCCACAACTATAGTATGTCCGTTTTTCGCCTAGTTTTTACGCGTAACTATGCGCCAGGTATTTGACTACGGAAAGGCTATTCGGGCAACGGTGTGTTTTCTTAAGGGCTAGCGCAGGCGATATTTTTATATCACGGTCAAAACCCAGTTTTTCCCGCAAGATTGTGGTCACAATGCGATACACAACAACGCAGGATGCTCAAGCGAAATCTCTAATTGGCGTCGAATTCGCTACGCAGCGGGTCATTCTTGCCAGCATCGCTGGTAACGCTAACCGGGAAGGGGTCGTCACTACCGTCGCTCTTTTTCAAAGGAGGCAGCGTCAATCTCTCTTTTATGTCCGCAACCGCTCCTCTACGAAGAAAAGAAACGCCGCTAGGACGAGCACACAGCATTTGGCCATGCTGACCGACCAAGTACACCGCGTCGTTTCGGGCATTAACCGTGGCGTGATGGGCACCGCTCAACGAAACGCGACCATTCGCTTGCCCCGTCTCATGATTGATACACATTAACGAAGGGCCATTGGCGAAAACGTAGACCATCCGCTGATCCTGAGCCGCGAAGCTCAAGCCGTTTGGATATTGCCATACCTCTTTACCACTATCGCGATCGATAGCCGCAATACCGAAGCCCTGGCAATATTGGTAGACCATCTTATCAACCACAACAGGCGCGTCTCGAAGTGGGCTTGGCATACGATGACGCCATAACAGTCGTCCGTTGTCCGTGTCGATTTTATACAGAGACCGATCCAAACTTGCCGCGTACACGCCAGTTTCATCAACCGCTGGCGCAGCGACCACCGCTTGACCAATGCGATACGACCAATTCAATATTTTGTCATATGTCGTGCAGGAAAAAACATAGCCACTCTGCGACGCAAATAACAGACTATCGCCTCCGAGAAACTGCGGGGCCGCTGTCACAGGCCCTCCCGCCCGAACTTCCCATCGCTTCATTGGTGCAACACCGCGTTGCGGCTTCCAGGCTAACGAATAGAACAAACTGTCCGCACTACCGAGGAACAATTCGTTATTGACACCAATAGCTGTACTACCTGGCGGGAAGGCCGGACGGAATGAATTAATGTGTTCACCGGAATAACGATCCATGATGTAGAGTTTGGTAGTCGTCGTAACAATTACTGGACCTGCCCCATCAGCCGTCCAGGCATGAGACGGTGCGTAGATGGTGTAATTTTTCTCGGTGATCTTATCCGCCCACCGGATCAAACCGGCCTCAGCGACCAAGGCGAAAATCGTGCCATTTTTCGTCGTAACATAAAGCGCTTCGTCTACCAAGAACGACTGCACAACGGAATCATCCGCAGCCAGTGGCAACTGCGCTCGCCAATAAGTCGATAGGCCAATGTCTCGAAGGGAGGCATCTTCCACCATCTGCCCATGGACCGCAGCCGGTGCCATTGCCAGAAAAATGAAGGTTAGCAGTGATAATGTGCGAATGACCTTTTCAGGCATATCGATAAACTCCGTAGACTATCAGCGCGATTCTGTTATCGCGAAGTTTCTAATGCGCGATGCTAACGCGCCGTAACATCTAATTAACACTGGGTGTCATAGATCCAGCGAGACAACCCCTTGCCCCCCCATTCATCCGAATGAAAACCCCATCGGATACATTATTTGAAAGTAACGGGCGCCTTCCGTCAAGCAGAACCCCTCCTCGACAGGGCCTCAGAGCCTATGAGGCCTGAAATTGGACTAAAACTGGCTCGTCTGCGGGCTGGATAGAGACGCAGTGATCCGGATTAGCCGCTGCATGACGCAATATGTGGTATAGCTTTTCCACCGCATCGGGCTGACCCAGCGCCTCTGCCAGCTCCGGCGAGGTCAAAGCCTTGTCCGAATTCGCGCGCAAATGCTGCAAGGCCAAACCCTGAAGTGTAATGGCTTCACCGGCGGCCTGCTTGCCATGTTCCACGCCTGGCTGATGGTAAGCGTTTACATTGATGAGTTCCGCATATAGGCCAACCGCTCGCTCGAAAAGCGCGATCAGACCGCCAAGCGATCGAGCGTCGAGATGATCCAGTGTAATTGTGAGCGAATCTCGGCCATTGCTGTAAAGCGAATTTCGCGTGCCATGAAGAAACGCATCTAAATAATCCCCGGCTGTAACATCTGGCGACACCATCATCGAAGCCTCGGATCGGTGCTGCAGCACTTCAACAAACGTCACGAAAAAGTCGTTCGGGCCTTCGTGAAGCTGCTGCACAAACGCATGCTGGTCCGTGCTCCCTTTGTTGCCATATACCGTCAGCCCCTGATGAACCTGCTGGCCATCTCGATCCATCGATTTGCCGACCGACTCCATCACTAACTGTTGCAGATATTTTCCCAACAGCGCAAGCCGGTCACAGTACGGCAGCACAACCATATTTCGCTCGGCGCTACCCTCTCGGCTACAGTGCCACATCGCTGCTAATAACGCAGCCGGATTTTCCAACAAGGTCGATCCTCGGGTAAGCGTATCGCAATTTTGTGCACCATAAAGCAAAGCCTCAATATCCACACCCTGCAGCGCAGCGGGGAGCAGTCCGGCCGCCGATAGCACGGAAGTCCGACCACCCACCCAATCCCACATTGGAAATGTGCGAAGCCATTGATCCTGTGTAGCTTGTTTGTCGAGTTGACTATCCTTACACGTAATAGCCACCGCGTGCTCGGCGAAAGATAAACCAGCCAGTTCATACGCCTGCTTCACTTCGAGCATGGCGTTGCGGGTTTCAGCCGTTCCACCGGATTTTGACACGACCACCGTTAGGGTCTGGTCTAACATATCAGACAATTCATCCAAAATGCGATCAATACCATCCGGGTCGGTATTGTCGATAAACCGCACGATCATTGGATCATCAACCTTGCTCAGCGCGTCGCAAACGAATTGCGGGCCAAGCGCCGAACCACCGATCCCAATAACTAACACGACATAAAAACCATCTGCCTTCTTTGGCTTTATTGCCCCGTCGTGAATGTCTGTCGCAAAGGTTTTTATGTTTTCGACGGTATGCTCAATGTCCTGGCGAATCACATCGTCCGGGGCGAGCGATGGCTGGCGCAGCCAATAATGTCCCACCATGCGATCTTCGTCGACGTTGGCCCGTGTCCCACCTTCGAGCAACGCCATGGACGTAAACGCCTCCGCGAACGGCACCTTCATCCGACCAAGAAACGCCTCGTCGAAGCGCATTCGGCTTACGTCGAGCGAAAGCCTGATATGCTCCGCACGCAGGATATACTGGTTGTAACGATCCCAAAGTTGAGCTGTGTCTAATGTTTCCATACTACTACTCCCCATCCTTAATCTTATTTCACTAGAACTTGAGCACCCTTCATGAATCTAGCCGCATGATGCTGTTCGAATGAAGGCTGTCAAACTTCCTGGCTATCATACATGGTCCTTGGCCTCATCCGATTCAATCGGCGCCAACGACTGGACTGCGGCATAAATTTTCTGTGTCGCTATACGGATTTGATCTCGACTAGCTTTGCTTCCGCCAAACTCGGATAAATCCACGGCCTTGCCCATCTGTACCCGCGCCCGGTGTCTCATAATAAAGCCTAACATCATACTATCGTAGTAGGTCACACCGCTAATATACGCCGGAATGACCGTAGCCCCGGTCTTCAATGCTAGCATCGCGACACCATCTTTGGGTTCCCCTTTTTCCCAGGGAGGCACGATTCCCCCTTCGATAAAGATGCCGACCACTTTTCCCTCTCGCAAAAACCGCATGGCCTGTTTCGTCGCGCCGGTGTCCTGGCCATCGCGCTTCACTAGAATGCATTCTACCTTTTTGGCGAACCACCGGATGAACGGTTTTTCTGCATGTTCTTTTGCAAACATATAAGAAATCAATCGATACGTGGCAGCAGTGTGTAGCAAAAATGGATCTACGGACGAGGTATGATTCGCCGTAACAATCACTCCCCCCGTGCGTGGCAAGGTTGCCGGACCAATCCGCTGCATGCGCCACCAGAACCGCGAGATGAACTGGGCCAGGTGACAAAACACCAGCACAATCGCGTCGTCCATACAGTTTCGTTTTAGTCGCACAAAGAAGGTAAGCAAACCAGCCGCAAACGTAATGATCGAAACCACCAACAAAATTTCGCCTACCCAGCGATCCACACGAAAAGATGTCGGCAGCCCCAGCGCCCCAGTAGCCAATAGTAGCGCACCAACAGTACAAACATCGGTGACGCCAAAAATTCGGCCTCGGTATCGATTCGCCACCGTCCGCTGCAACATTGAATTAAACGTAGCCATGATCGACACGGCAAACAGGCCTGCGGCGACTACCCCGCAAGCACCAATCGTGGCTAAGGTGCTTGCCTGCCAGCCCCAGCGCGACAAAATAACCGAAGACGCCAATACTGCGATGCTCGCCGATATTCCAAACAGGCTCCAGGTAATAATAATGCCGTTATGCAGCGCATTTCCGATTACTGACACGAGAATGGCACCCAATATAAAACCGAAACCAAGCAGGGCGCGGTAATTGCTGATGTCTTGATACGTGCCCCCGTACACATCGCGAACAATCGCGGGCAGCACGCTATTGACCAGCGGCCCGCAAAACCAAACCAGGGCCGCGACGCCCAAGAATTCGATCACATGACGATGCGACCGGGCATAACGAAAGCCCGCTCGAAGATCAGCCAAGACGCTTGTTTTATTTTCCTCATGTTCCAGCGTTTGCGTGCGCGGGACAACGATGAACATCAACAACACGGCGCTGACAATAAAAGTCGCGGCGTCCACCCGAAAAGCGATCGTCGGCTCATGGTTATCAGCCAAGTAGCCACCGATCTGCGCCGCAGCCATGGTCGCGATAATACCCAACCCGCTGATCATACCATTCGCACGGGCTAAGTCTGTTGGATGTACAATGGTCGACAACAAAGCCGAGCGAGCGGGCGAAAAAATCGCAGCGAACACACCGACCAAGCTCAACGGTAAAAACACCCCCCACGCCCCCCAGTCTTGGGTCCATGCGATCAGCACACCAAACATAGCCAGGATGATGCAGCGCATGAGATCGGCGCTGACCATCAACGCCCGGCGCGGCAGCCTATCTGCCAATACCCCCGATGCGGTACTGAGCAAGAAGAAGGGGAGGAAAAAGACAAACGTCATCCGCGCATTCAAGGCTGTAATATCCACCTGAACATCGAGCGCATGCTGCGTTTTGAGAATAGCCATCTCTGACAGATGGTCTCCCAGAGCACTTACCGCGTAGGCGCACCACAGGAGTATGAAGTTACGATTTCGCAACAAACTCCTGCCAGGCTTCAATTGGGATTCAGCGTCAGCGGTCAAAACGGGGCAACCTTCCCGGAAAGCGTCTTACAGCGGATAGCCGAAGGCATCACCGCTACAAAAACCACCCTTATCGTACCCCGCAAAATTCTGATTGGACAGCGAAACTTCGCCAATTGCCACCGCCTAGGTTCCTATATCTATTCCCTTGTGATAAGTTTGCATACTATAGATAAATATGGACAATACCGCCCCTTGTATGGGCATAAGGATCATGGACGTAAGATTGAACCAAATAGGGGAACGATAGATTATGATTATGACGAATATATTGCGAACCGGCGTCATCGCGTTCGCGGCCACCCTGGTTGTAAGTACGATGGTGCCAACACAGGCTAACGCAGAAGACCCCAAGCAAGCCTCGATCGATGGCCTTAAAGAAGTTGTTACACCTTCTGGTCTAAAGTATTGGGACATCAAGGTCGGAGACGGCAATACGCCACCCAGCGCTGCGACCAAAGTTAAAGTTCATTATTCCGGCTGGTTACAGGACGGCACGTTATTTGATAGCTCCGTGCAGCGAGGTCAACCAGCGACATTTGGTCTCAACCAAGTCATTAAGGGATGGACCGAGGGCGTTGGCTCCATGAAAGTCGGCGGTAAGCGCCGCCTCGAAATCCCCTATCAGTTAGCGTATGGTGAAAGTGGCCGACCTCCGAAAATTCCGGCGAAGGCTACCTTGATTTTTGAAGTAGAATTATTGGATGTGATCATGCCCCCAAAACCCGTTGAACAAACGTCCGTGGAAGGCATTAAGCCGGTTACCACAGAATCAGGTCTAAAATACTGGGACATCAAAGCTGGCGAAGGAGAATCACCAGTTAGCGCGGAAACAAGAGTAACCGTACATTATACTGGTTGGCTAACAGACGGCACGATGTTTGATAGCTCGGTCCAACGAGGTCAGCCTGCGACGTTTGGGCTGAACCAAGTTATCGCGGGATGGACCGAAGGCGTTGGTTCCATGAATGTCGGCGGCAAACGTCGCCTGGAAATCCCCTTCGATCTTGCTTATGGTGAAGCTGGCCGACCGCCTACAATCCCTGCGAAGGCAACGTTGATTTTCGAGGTTGAGCTAATTGCCCTACCGTAGAGTAACACGATTACGATTAAGGCTATTAAGAATTTTTAAGGAATAAATTAGATGCGCGCAATCACAACATTATTAGCTATGACATTGATTTCGAATTCGGCATTGGCTGAGGGTAAAACGAACCCAAAAGTTACGCTGGAAACTACGCTCGGTAATATCGTACTGGAATTAGACGCGGTTAAAGCGCCGATTAGCACGGCAAATTTTCTTCAGTATGCCAAAGAAGGATTTTATAACGGTACAATATTCCACCGCGTCATGCCCGGCTTTATGATCCAGGGCGGCGGCATGGACAAAGACCTGAACAAGAAGACAGCAGGCATGCATTCGCCGATCAAAAACGAGTGGGAAAATGGTCTAAAAAATGTCATCGGCACTATATCCATGGCCCGTACCAGCGCCCCAGATTCTGCCACATCGCAGTTTTTCATTAACGTCGTCGATAACGCTAGCCTAGACGTCCCTCGCGGCGGCGCAGCTTATGCTGTGTTCGGCAAAGTGGTTGAAGGTATGGACGTAGTCGAAAAAATTCGTAATACCCCCACGGAAAATAATCCAAAGTATCCTGGCGGCAAGGTCGTCCCTGTTACGCCGGTCATCATTAAATCGGCTATCGTAAAAGATGAGATGCCGGCGAAAGGCAAGTAAATCGACCTTAATACGGAATAATATACCATGACAGATAACGCACAATCAAGCACGGGCCTTTCGGCTATTATCGCTACGGATAAAGGCGAGATTCACGTGGAGCTGTTCCCTGATGAAGCGCCGGCTACGGTGGCGAATTTCGCAAACTTAGCCCAGCGCGGATACTACAACGGCCTAAACTTCCACCGGGTCATCGCCGATTTTATGATCCAAGGCGGCGACCCCACAGGCACAGGTTCCGGCGGTCCTGGGTACCAATTCCAGGATGAGTTTCACCCCTCGCGTCGCCACAATTCGCCCGGTGTGCTCTCCATGGCCAATGCTGGTCCGGGCACGAATGGCAGTCAGTTTTTCGTCACGCACATAGCCACCGATTGGCTCGACGATAAGCACACCGTGTTCGGTAAAGTGACCGAAGGACAATCAGTTGTCGACGCGGTGTCAGATGGTGATCGTATGAATACCGTTACCATCTCGGGGGATACAACTTCACTGTTCGATGCGCAAAAAAAGCAACTCGGCGAGTGGGATAGTATTCTCGATAATAAGTTTCCAAAAAAATAGTCCTTGTAGGATCGATTCTCATGTACCGTTCAAATTGGACATGCTCGGCATGTTTAACATGCTCAAAATGGGCAATAGTGGCACTTCTCGTAGTGGCCTGCCAGACTTCTTCCGCCAAAGCCCAAGCGGATAAGTCACCTGCCGACGGATTACACCCGCGCGTGCGCATGACCACTACCTTGGGCGATATGACTGTAGAATTGGACGCGACGACAGCGCCCGAATCAGTCATCAACTTGATGGACTACGTGAGTAAGCGATACTACGACGGGCTGGTATTTCATCGCGTGCTAGAAGGTAAACTGATTCAGGGTGGAAAGTTTACACCTGACATGAAGCCACGCGAAAACGGCCTACGACCGGGCATTAATCTTGAGTGGACAGAAGATATGCGGCACCGACGAGGCACCGTAGCGATGTTCCACAAATTTAATGTTCCCAACTCCACGCAAGCGGAATTTTTTATCAACACCCGCAACAACCAGTCGTTGTCAGATTCCCGAGACTTCGGGGGATACACCGTCATCGGTCGAATTGTGGACGGGATGGACGTAGCTGACAAAATCTCTGAGGCGTCACTTAGCACTCACCCAAACTTCGCGAAAGGTCGATTAGCGACGGTTCCAGTCTCGCCCATCATTATCAAAACAATGAGGCTTGAAGGCGACTACGATCGCGAAGCTGCCCAAGGTGTAGTAAAAGCCCTCCAGGCCGAGACCGAACGATTACGGCAAGCGGCGATAGATGCGAATCAACAAGCATTCGACGATGCCATCGCACGGCTCGAAAAACGAGCTGGGACAAAATTCACCGCTACAGAGTCTGGGTTACAATACGCTATGATCCGGGAAGGGACGGGCGCTTACCCTCTTCTAGGTGATACAATCATGTATCACTATCAAGTCACGGGTCTCGATGGCCGTGACATCGAAAGCACCTATCGAGGGGAAAAAGCACCTCACAAAAAACTATCCAATCTCGTCCAAGGATTGGAAGAAGGCGTCGCCATGATGCGCGAAGGTGGAAAATGGATGTTCATCATGCCTCCTCAGTTAGCCTTTGGAGATCGTGGCGTTCCTGACAGAATTGCGCCAGGAGAAACAGTCGTATTCGAATTCGAGCTATTTGAAATCCTCCCGCCAGAGGACATAGATCAGTAACCCGATGCCCACTAGATCACCCAGGCCGCTTTGGCATAGAGCTACCATATGATTCAACATGCGGAAAATATGGATGCCTCAGACGAGCCTACTTCCGCGACCGCTGTCCCCACGACGCAGCCTAGCGATACCGTGCGTATCGTACGCAAGTTCACCTTTGAGGCGGCCCACCGATTACCCCATGCGGGTGAAGGTCACAAATGCGCAAGACTTCATGGCCATAGTTTTCAGGTGGAGCTTGTTTGTGCGGGAAAAATTGATCCGAAGAAAGGCTGGCTAATCGACTTCGCCCAGATCAAACATCTTTTCTCACCCCTATACGACAGTCTGGACCACAACTACCTCAACGACATTGAGGGCTTGGAAAATCCCACCTCGGAAAACTTAGCCCGCTGGATTTGGACCCAACTAAAGCCATCGCTTCCCATTCTAGATCAGATCAACATAGCCGAGACGTGTAACGCCCGCTGCGAATATCGCGGCTAAGGCTTCAGCGCAACATTCGTTCGCGACGCTTCATTTACCACCAAGCCCTTGCAATAGCTCAGCCGTAAGCTCGACAGCCTCTTTCGGTGAATCAGCATAATGCAACAGGCCCCGCCGTTGGTATTTGTCGTAAGATTCCCCCATATCAAATTGCAAGAGAATGACGTTTCTTTTGGCGCTCAGTGCAAAATTAACTTCTGTACGCGTGCCCAATTGCCCCGGACAGGCGATGACCACATCGCTAGACAGGACGTTGATCACGTTCCGAGCTTCGCCCATCCCCGTCATGATTACTATGTCCAAATCCTCAGACGCCTTAGCCGAGGACTTGTCCGGCAGCACTCCGATAACCATACCGCCGGCTTGCTTTGCG
The DNA here is from genome assembly GCA_029260115.1 of Phycisphaerae bacterium. GTDB lineage: Bacteria > Planctomycetota > Phycisphaerae > UBA1845 > UBA1845 > JAJRPG01. Next base: position 43,317 of record JAJDDW010000061.1, read on the forward strand.
CCCTTAGATGAAGCAGCCATGACGCCACTACTACGCCCACCATTGAGCAAAATCCATCCTCGCTCGGCGATACGTTGCCCCAATTCAAAGGCCATCGCCGTCACGGACGGGGTGGCTGATGATCCACCCATCACCCCAATAACAGGCTTACGCATATGACGGTTCCCTCCTATCTAATGGTTTTATTGCGAATCGGTGTCGAATACAGATTTCATTGTACAAGTGGATGACGAATCACGCTCGTGGAATATGGAAAATACCGGACGTATCCCCGGCCACTCCAAACATAGGGAAATCATTGGTCCATCGTGGCTGCGTATTCTACACTAGGGCTGGAGGAGCTAGGCACGTCAAGGCATAAGCCCTACGTGCCCGGATTAATATCAAGGGGAGAGGCAATGAGCGCGAAGGAATATCGCGTGGTGGTAGCCGATGCTGACGACGCGCATCGCATCCATCTTAGCGATCAATTAGAAGATGCAGGCTACCGGGTTGATGCTTTTTCTCTCGGCGAGGACGCTATCTGGCATGGCGAACTCACGCGCTGCCATGCCCTAATTCTCGATATGAACATCGCGGACATCGACGCCTTCGAAGTGTGCGCTAACGTGCGACGCTGCTGGCAGAACCTGGACGCGATGATCGTCATGATGATCGACGCCAAAGATAAACTAACCCGCAACTACATCGAAAAGATGGCTGATTACGCTGGCGCCGATTTCTTCTGCACCAAACCCTGCGATCATCGTGTGCTCGTCGCCTTGTTGGACGAGCTTGATGTAACCAACGGGGCCGCAGGTAGTGCATCGTCACTGGCTGAGTCAGCTTAGAGATTGCAAAATACATATATACATTCACTGGCCCGAACTACAATTCTTGGGCGAACCAGTCCAACATCCAAGGGCTAGCCATAAAAAGAAAAGCCCCCTGGCGGGTCTTCGTCTTCGTCCAATTACTTGGCCAACCGTGGAAATGGAAATAGATTCCACGCTGCTAGAAGTCCTCGACTGAAGCGGGCGGTATGAATTAGGGTGTGCGTCCTTTTGTAAACAAGGCCGCCATTTTTAACGACTTTCCAACAGCATATTCTGGACGTCAGCAAATCGGTCAATATTGACTAGGACGTCAGCTGCACGGTATTGATCATTCCACCATTCTTGTCGTTTAGCCTTTTTATACATCGCGCTTTTACTTCTAACTTTCTCGTTCATAGGATCACTGTCAGTTAGCCGCATGTATTCAGCAAACTCTCGATCTATTTTGATAAGATCAAATTCAATGGCCTTGTTCAGCTGTTCGTCAAAGACAACTGGCAGAAAATCCTTGATCGGATCAAGGAGTTGTGTCGCCGACCAGTCGAGTGATTGCCTCAATGCCTGGCGACGCTCAGGTGAACTGTCATGCTTAACTCGCAAATGCCATTCTTTTCGAGACATGACATCAGCAAGAGTGCGATCATAAACAGTATCAATATTTTGGCCTTTGACTACGACTTCTTCCATAGCAGCGAGCACTGTAGTGACGAAGGCTTTATGCCTATCAGGCATACTTTCTATATCCACTGGCTCACCTTCTTGCTCACGGTCATTCAGCCATCGATTCCAGCGTGTTTCAACTTCCTTGTCGGTTGGAGAAATATTGAATCTTGTGATCTGTTGCTGTCGGATTGTCAGCCGAATAGACCTAAGTAAGTTTTCTTTTTCTATTTTCAATCTGTCCGCCATAATCGCACGCATATCTGACTCAGATTGTGGCTCACGCCCATGTGACCGCATAAAACGTGCAACGAGTTCCTTCTCGTCGACATTAATTGTGGAGTAGCTGATTGATGAACCGTTGACTGTCGCAACTGTCATGTCTCCAGGCAGCGGCGCGGCTAGAGACCAACGTATACTTAGGGTGAAAGCTCCTATGCAACATAGTAATAGTGTTGTTCTTAAACGCATCAGTGGACGGATTACTTTTTATTAAGATTCCTGGCTTCATCAAGTCTTGGCACAAAAACATTAACGGTACAGCTATCGTATTTCTTGGACCACCATTCAGCTCGTTTTATGGTAGTATATAATCTTGGTTTTTCCCGAACACGCGGATCTCTAGGATTAGTCTTTATAAGCCCAATATATTCTGCATATTCATTGTCCACCTGACATATAAGCGTATCGACGGCAGCATCTAGTTTCTCGCGCATTAAAATCGATCGAACAAATTTGAGGTAATCAATGTCGCCGAAGACTCGCTCGACATATGCCTTACGAAGTATCGTCCGACGCTCTTTTGACGAATCATATTTCAAATGATTAGTCCATTGTGATTTGGGAATTCTACCTTCCAGCATTGTGTCGAAGACCGTTTCCGAATCTTCACCATTTTCGAAAACTGCATCCAATGCGTAAACAAGGAGTCTTTCGGTCTCGCGACCTCTCTCCATTTTGACTTGACGCTCGGCAGGGTCGCCAGCCATTTCAGTGAACCTGGATTGAGTCTCCTCTTCTGTCACTACGATCCCAAGCTCGTTTATCAATTGATCTCTGACTCGCCCAATCATGGCTGATCGAAGCCGTTTTATTTCAGAGCTAGTACGATTTTCCTCCATCTCTGCAAAATCTTGCTTCGTTTCAGGGTCATGCCCATGCTCCTGTATAAATCGAAGTCTTACTGCTTTTGTTTTGACTTTTATAATGCCATATGTAATTGCGTGACCGTCGATTGACGCAACTGGTGTAGCGTCATCTGGCGAGCTCGCGTGTCCCACACTCTCCGCAACAGTGCCTATTACGAATAACGATATAGTCAATATTGAAACTAAAAGTATCCCTGTGTTTCTCATTTTCAATTCTCCGTACATTCTACGATTGGATCCGAGTTAGGCTCAAGCTCTAAATCGATTTCCTTGTTACCAATAGCCGGGTTGGAAAATGCAAGAATCGATCCCTCTGAACCCAGTATAAATAAAGTATCGATATCACTCAACACCGTAATGCTCTGTCCAGGAGCAAAAAAAGCGTCAACTGTCCTTCTAGCACTTCTGTAATGTGGCCCTTGCGGGGGAAGAGTGTTCATAGTATCTAACGTCATGGAACCTTCAAGGAAATCCGCACCGTTCACGTTGTATCTTTGGATCTCAATCCATCCAATAATCTCTGAAGGTAATATCGGTTCTACCGGCGTACTGATAGATGACACAACTGTACCAACATGGATTGTCTTACTGCCCGGAGTGGTCAGCAAGTCATAGCAAATAAACGAAAACGTTGCAAAAGTTGTATGAGTCACTGCTAATGGCACTGTACCATCGCTTGTTGTCAACACAAACGGCGCTTGTTCACTCTCAACATTACCCTGAGGAGCTACTGCGTGCGTTAGAGTCGTGATGACTTCTAAATCGCACTCTGCCGCTCCTATACTTCCAACCAATCGTATCGAATTATCTCCAGTGATAATATCTGATTGGTCGAACATGAAATTAAAATCGGTAGGCAAAAAAGTACTCGTTAGTGAAGTTCCTGGTGCTGTGAAGGTGGCTGACTCAAGCAGAATATCATGCGGATCTAAATGGTAATTAACCTGTGCTGCGTGAGGATCGGTCGCATCAACTTTGACCGGTTGCACAGAGAATACCGTCACTTTCACGTTATCCTCGCAAGGCCCACCGTCGCCAGCGAACTCGGCTTTGAACGTCACATCTTTGGCTGCGGCGCTGGTGAAAAAACCTTCCACGTAAAGTGTCTTGGGGAGTTCTATTGTCGGCACGGTCCATGTGTGCGGCAGCGAGAAGGGAATGCTGCGATCCGAGTTTTCATAAAGCTTTACCAACGCACCACCAGCCAAGGCGTCCAGTGTGACCGTACCTGTTAGGTTAGGCTTGATTGACACGGTCAGCGATTTAAGATCGTTCTCGCCAGCCGTAGCCCCAGTTTCATCTTTATCAGGCACGCCGTTGTCGTTGTCATCATCGTCGTTGAAGCAAATAAACCCACCTACAGTCGTCTCATCGATATCGTCAACACCTTCAAACGTCAAATTCACGCACTCATCAATTGTGACAGTGCCTTCGTATGAGCACGACGGGCCACCGACAAAGAACAATCCAGTCACATCTACTGTAACCGGAACTGGGCCAGTAGGGGCCGCATCGGACCCGATGGTTCCATTAACCATTACAGTGCCACTGGGACAGTCGATTGGACCGCCGCCGGAAATGGATATATCCGGCGAACTCTCGGAAACATTCCAGATTAAGCTGTCTCCGCAAAGCGTCGAAGCCGGTGAGCAAGATTTCAATGTTACATCCATGGTTATGGATCCACCCGGACAACCCGTCACGTTGGATAAACCCACATCGCACAAGCGCGGCTCACAAACAGTACTCAAGCAGTAACCATTACCATCATCGCATTCCGCACAATCGGGCATTGGCGGGAATACGCAAACCGGAAGGATATTGCACGCATCTGGATCGCATCCGTTATATGTACACGGATCGCCATCGTCGCATACTGGCGTGTGTGTACATGAGTAAATCGTACACAATGGAGGATCTTCACAAATAGCCGCATCATTCGTACAAGGGTTACCATCGCCACAACAGAGACCGTTGGCAGTCACCGCATTAGAACAACAGCCCGTTGCCGAGCATTCGTCACACCCGTCGCAGCAAACTTCGCCGCCGCCAGGTAGCGGACAAATTTTCCCCTCACAACATAACGTTCCGTCATTGTAACAGGTTCCCCAACAACACGTCGCCCCGCAACATGTTTGCGAAGGAGCTGGGCCACAACAAGGTGTTGGCGCTACAGTGGGGCAGCAATTACCTTCGCAACATAGCTGGTTTGCCGCGCATTTATTCGTGAAGCTGCAAGCGCCAGATACGCACGTATCGGCAGTACAGTCGTCAAGATCATCACAGATCAGGCACAGGCACGGATCACCGCAAATAGGATCGCAGGGGTCAGCGCCACAACACGGATCAGGATTCCCGCAACAGGGGTTGTCAGTATTGCAACATGGATCTGGATCACCGCAGCAGGGATCATTGACATTGCAACAGGGGTCTGGGCTATTACAACAAGGATTGCTGGGGCCGCAGCATCGGTCAGGATTCCCGCAGCAGGGGTTGTCAGCATTGCAACAAGGATCTGGAGCACCGCAGCAGGGATCACTGACATTACAACATGAATCGGGGCTATTACAACACGGATCGTTGCCACTACAGCATCGGTCAGAAGATCCACAACAGGGATCAGAGGAACCACAACATGGATCTGTACTGTTACAGCAGGGACATCCTCCGCCCCCGCAAGCAGCCTGCGAGGCTAGTAGGATACCCTTCAGCGCCGACGGGAGAGACTTCATGGACGCCTCGTAGGCGGCGCTCTTGGCGGCCCTACACGTCTCGGGGTCAGGTAGTTTTCTAGAATCGTCGAAGTCCGCAGGATCATATCCCATGATTTCCAGGGCTAGGGCGTAGGTGGCTGGTTGCCAAGTTGTCGGGCCTTCCGGCTGATTAGCCGCGTTACTTTCACGATCAACCATCGAGAGTTCTGAAATCATATCACTGGAATCGACGCCAAGATCGCGCTCGAGATTGACGAGTGCATCGTTTACATCGCTAGGCGATTGGATTAACCGGCTATAGAGAAACATCTGCTGCGAAGAGAAATCGTTCCACCACGCTAGCGACCCAAGGCTCTCGCCCGACAAACCCTTGGGCGGATCAGCCTTAGAGAGGGCGAAGATACCGTCGAGAGACTCCGCCCGAACATGGGCCAATACATCGCCATTCGATACGCGGGAAGATGATTCGGAACTGGCTAAGCTGCTACCTGTAGGTGAAAGATTCGTATCGCATCCGATCATGGCTAATGCCCCGGCACACGCGAGGATTAGGCTCGCATAGCTGCGCCATCGATCAAAACTGGCAATCGCACGACACAGGTTGCCTATATAATTATAGCCTGGAGGAATGGGGGGGGGGTAGGAGGTTTATCACGCGCAGACCCGGCTTCGATGCGACGTTGGCTATGTTACGATCCATCAACCTCTCCTCTCCCGAATAGAATCGGGACTTTGCGAACAGCGTTACCGAATTGCGCGATCAGGGCGAAGCATGACGAGTCAGTCGGAAGAATACCAACAGCTCAACACATTTCGGAGACATAGGCCCCGCTCGCTTGCTTGCTACGGACGATACTAACACAATGCCTGATAAGAAGTCAACGAAAATCTTTCGTAATCATCTAAATTCTCGTGTGAGGTGAAGGATTATTGATTTGATAGGCAAATCTGGGGCCATCGCGTCTAATCAGTCCGAGTCAACGACTCGCAGCCAACCTCATATCCACAATCAATGGCCGATGGTCTGAGCCTGCGCCGAAGCCTATGTGAGTAGCGGTGGGCGTGAACTCTTGAGTAACGTAAACATGGTCGATCCGAAAACCGGGCAGCCAATTGATCGAAGAGGCCTTTGGCCAAGTAGTGCCGCGTCCTTGTCCCACGGCGTCGTGGGCGTCGGTCAAACCTAACTCTAACATAGACTCATGCATTTTCGATAGGCCGGTGTAATTGAAATCACCGGCTACGATGACTGGTATGGTTTCATTAACAACGCGATCGCACAACACACTCAGTTGCTTTCTCATTTTCCGCAATCGACTTGGAATAGGGCGAAACAAATGCACGTTGTACAAAGCCACTTCTTGGCCCCGCACATCAATCGTGACGCGTACTGCAGGCAGTCCCTTTCTAAGATGGCCTGCGTATTTTTCGGGCTTACCCAGAATAGGAAATTTTGACAAGATAGCCGAGCTATACGAGCCGCGCAGATCACCAATATATGAATAGGCATACTGCGACATCAGCTTAATTGGTAGATCACTTTGCAAGACGGGTGAACATTCCTGAATCACCACTACGTCAGGATCATAGCGGGAGATCTCGGCTATACTGTCTTTAGAGTTCGCGTTGTGCCAGTAGGCATTATATGTCATCACCCGCAAATTCGAGGCAGGGATCACGGACGGTATCGGCTGCATGACTACGAGAGCGCTTGGCAATAGCGTGACCATAAGCAGCGGCATCGCCCATAACGCCAAGCGAAATTGCCTCAGCCCCATAGCCAACGCGACGACTACGAGACTCATAAGTCCCAGGTGGAATATCGCGGTGCGACACACAAACGCCGCGTACCATAAACTCACATAAACTCGATCGTTTCGTATCACATCAGCAGGCCCAAGCGCGGCGCAAAAGATTGCTATGTAAGTTAATAAAATGAAACTTACGTTAGCCAGTCGCACGCATCGTACCAACGTCATCGAATCGCTGGGGCAAGCTGGCTCGATAAATTTCCATTGGCCTCGGCGAGGCATCTCTTTTACGATGGGAGTTGATCTTTCCATGTCTGCAATAGCTGCAACGCTTGAAGCGGTGTAAGTTGATTGGGGTCGGTTGATCGCAGTCGCTCCAACAGTTGTTCGCCATGATCGCGAAACAGGGCTAATTGTCCGTCGTCTTTTGTCTTCTTACGCGAAAGCTGCGGAGACTTAGCCTCTCGCTCGAACCCACGCTGCAATTCGTCCAGCACTTCCAAGCTTCTCGCGATGACCGGCTTGGGTATCCCAGCTAGCTTGGCTACGTGAACGCCGTAACTCTTACTCGCGCCGCCTTCCACGATTCTATGCAAAAAAGCGATCCCATCGCTCTTCGTCGCACCGTCACTATATTCACGCACCGCGACGTTATAGTTGCGGACGCCTTTGAGAATATCGGCTAATTCTGTAAGCTCATGGTAATGAGTCGCGACCAGCGTCCGACAGCAAATATCACTACTGAGATGCTCGGTAATCGCCCAGGCTAGCGACAGTCCGTCAAAGGTAGACGTCCCTCGGCCTAGCTCGTCCAACACCACCAACGAGCGTTCGGTGGCATGGTTAAGAATGGTCGCGGCCTCAGACATTTCTACCATGAAGGTAGATTGACCGCGCATGATTTCATCGGACGCGCCCACCCGCGCAAAAATTCGATCGGTCGGCATGAAGGTCATAGCCGACGCCGGGACGTATGAACCTATTTGCGCGAGCAACGTCAACAGCGCCACCTGACGAATGTACGTACTTTTACCAGCCATGTTCGGGCCGGTGATGACGAACACCATCGACTCTGGATATGCCATCGCGCAATCATTGGGCACGAAGCTACTGCCCAACATATGGTCCAACACCGGATGCCTACCGTCGTGAATATCAAGCACGCAATCAGCCGTCATAGCTGGTCGTGTATAACGCCGCGTAGCGGCTAGCTCCGCAAGACCGGCAAGGCAGTCCAACTCGCCAATAGCATTCGCCACCCGCATCAAGTCCGGTAGCTGCTTGGCTACTTCACCGCGCAACTGCTCGAATAAATTTCTCTCAAGATCAATTGCTCGATCTGCGGCTGTCAGCACTTCGGTTTCATGTTTTTTAAGCGCCTCAGTGATATAACGTTCAGCATTTTTGATCGTTTGTTTACGCACATATTCCGGCGGTACCAGATCGCGCGAGCTATTGGTGACTTCGAGGTAATAGCCAAACACGCGGTTGAATCCGACTTTGAGGTGAGCAATTTTCGTGCGCTCGCTTTCGCTTTTCTGATATTCAGCCAACCATGCTTGACCATCGGCTCGGATGTTGCGCAAGCGGTCCAACTCCGTATCGAAACCATCAGCGATGTACCCTCCCTCGTTGGTTGTCGCGGGGACTTCTTCGCGTAGGGCACTTTTTAATTGATCCGCGAGAACGCCTAGCCCATCTAAATCCGTGTGAATATCTTCCAGAATTTCGATTCGCGAATCAGTGACAGGCTGTTGCAAGGATGGCAGCGCGGTTAGCGCGTTCGCTAGTCCCAACAAATCACGGGGATGCGCCCTCGCCAAGGCAACACGGCTAGCGATGCGTTCAACATCCGCTAGACGGCTAAGTCGTTCGCGGGCTTGTTGCCGCTCCGCACTATGCTCGACAAGATAACCGATACCATCCTGTCGCCGCAAAATCTGGGCTGTATCGATCAAAGGCCTACGCAGCCAATGTCTCAGCTTGCGAGCGCCGATCGGATGAACAGTCTGGTCGATCGCAAACAACAGCGTCCCTTCACGCGAGCCACTTCTCAGTGTCCGATCAATTTCCAGCGATCGCCATGTACTATGATCGATCTGCAGATAATCTTCGCAGGCGCGACGCGTCACCTTGGTGATATGCACCAGCGACGTCTTCTGCGTTTCTTGTAAATATTGAATCAGTGCACCAGCCGCACATAGCGACGGCGTCATCGTCTCGAAACCAAAACCGGCTAGCGTAGCTACATCAAAATGTTCGTGAAGGGATTGCTTGGCTTGATAATCAGCAAATTCAAAATCAGGTCGCCGCGTCGTCATCGCGCCGCATAAACTATGAAGATCCTCGGCGATGGTTTTTACATCCGCGCGACCATCCACAATCAGAAGTTCAGCCGGGTGCGCTCGCACGAGTTCATCCAGCAGCGTCGTGTGATCCAAATCAATAACTTCAAAACGACCACTGGCCAATTCTACTAGCGCTAGACCCACATCTTTTTTAGTCACGCAAATCGCAGCTAGCAAATTATCGTCCCGGTCACTTAGTAAATTATCATCCGTCAACGTCCCGGCTGTCACGACCCGCACGATGTCGCGTTTCACCACGCCCTTCGCCTCAGAGACTTTTTCCATCTGCTCGGAAATTGCGACCTTATATCCCGCTGCGACAAGTTTTGAGAGATAGCCATCGAGTGCGTGATAGGGAATGCCTGCTAGCGGGACAGGATTGTCTTTTGATCGAGACGTAAGCGTAATGCCCAACACCTTCGAGCATAACACGGCATCTTCGTAGAAAGTTTCGTAGAAGTCGCCCATGCGAAAAAACAGGATCGCCTCACCGATTCGCTTTTTCTGCTCGACATATTGGCGCATCGCTGGCGTGAGCTTTTGTGGGTCCATACTAGCCGCTTTAGCTGTGATTCCAGATGAGATGGCTGCGAGCGTCGTCATCGTGACAATAACCTCATGATTGTGTGGAAAAACACCAGCATCGTTCCTCCATATTATAATGCTGCCACCAGTGTACCATCAGGCCCCATTTCCCGCGACCAAAAAGGGCTATCTCACACCACTTTTTGTGATCTCGCGCGATGCCCGCTACAATTATTCGCTATGAGCGAGAAAAAAGGAAAAGTAGTCGTAGCCATGAGTGGCGGGGTCGATTCCAGCGTCGCAGCCTTTCTGCTGGTTGAGCAAGGGTACGAGGTCATTGGACTGTTCATGCGACACGGAGTCAAAGAAGAAGCGCCTGCCCAGACCTGCGACACCAGCTTGGAAATCGCGCCGCGGTCTCACCAAGGCTGCTGTAGCGCTCTAGACGCCGGTGACGCTCGATTCGTGGCTGGCATGTTAGACATCCCCTTCTATTCGCTCAACTTTGAACACGACTTCGATGAGCTGATCGATTACTTCTCTGACGAATACGCCAAGGGCCGAACCCCTAATCCTTGCATCGTGTGTAACGACAAACTCAAGTTTGGCCGAATTGTGGAATACGCTGATGCCGTCGGTGCGGATTACATCGCCACCGGGCACTACGCCCAAGTTGGCACGCGCGACGGCAAGTCAGCGCTTATGCGCGGCGTCGATGACGGTAAAGACCAATCCTACGTTCTGTTTGGCCTGACGCGCGACGTGTTGGACCGCGTACTTTTTCCTATAGGCCAATATACCAAACCACAAATTCGTGAGTTAGCGGCTAAGTTCAACTTGCCCAATCGCGACAAGCCCGACTCGGTGGAAATATGTTTCGTGCCAGATCGTGATTACGCTCGCATCGTCAAAGAGCGTAGGCCCGACGCCTTCACCCCGGGCGATGTCGTAGACGACGAAGGAAACGTTATGGGCCAGCATAACGGTATAGGCCATTACACCGTGGGCCAGCGTCGAGGCCTGGGCATTGCCGCGGCCAATCCTATTTACATTAATCAGATCAACGTCGGCGAGAATACGATAACCGTTGGTGAAGCGGATTCTTTGCTAAATACGGGTCTCGTCGCAGAGCGGGTCAGTTTTCTAATCGATCATCCAGGCCCATCGTTTCGGGCTGAGGTGAAAATTCGCTATTTACATCGAGCCGCTCCTGCTACAGTGCAAACCAATAGCCAAGGTGAAGTTGAAGTCCTTTTCGATGAAGCCCAGCGAGCGATTACTCCCGGGCAGGCCTGCGTATTTTATGATGGTGATGTGGTCATCGGCGGCGGCTGGATTGAGCGAGCGCTGCGCAAAAAATAAAGCGCCCCAACCGACGTAGCCAATCCTTGACTCGCCGGGTAGGACGCTTTTTGTGTCTCACTTCCTTGTGGGACAAGCGGCGCTATGCAGCGCCGGCAATAGACAGTTCCGGGTCAGCGGGAACCAATCCCAATTGTTCTTCTAATTCTTCGACCAACACATTAAGGTCTTGCTCTCGTTGCCCAGCCGGGGTCATCCATCGGGCCGGTTCACTGGCTTTGAGGATTTTTCCGATACGCCGACAAGCAAGAATAACGGTCGAATGATTTTTATTGCCCATGTACCGCCCAATTTCTGGGAAGCTCATGCCCGTATGCTTGCGGGCTAGGTACATGGCGATGCCTCGGGCTAACGCGATGGTGCGAGATTTTCGCGACGTGTGCAAATCCGCTGGCGTTAAGCCAAAGAAGATAGCCACGACCGTTTCAATATCCGATAGCACCACAACCGGCGCCGTCTGACGAACCAAGTCACGCATAGCCCGCTCAGCTAACGAAACGGTAATCGGCTGACCAGTCACCTGGGCCTGGGCGACGACTTTTAGCAAAGCCCCTTCCAGCTCGCGGATGTTGGCTCGGAAATTTTCTGCGATGTGCATGATGACCGCTTCGCCTATATCGACCTGCAACAAGGAAGCGCGACGACGAAGCACTTCCGCGCGCACCGCGACATCAGGAGAATCGACGCGGACCACCATGCCCGAGAGGAAACGACTCACCAGCGACTCAGAAAAGTGGCCGATCATTTTCGGATGCGCGTCCGAAGCTAAGACGATCTGCTTACCAGCTGCATCAATCGACTTAAAGGTGTTGAGAAATTCTTCTTGCGTACCGCGCTTGTTAGCAAAGAAGTGGACATCGTCGATAATCAACACATCCAGCTTGCGATACTGCTCGCGAAAGGCCCCTTCCTCACGGGCACGCACGGAGAATACAAAATCATTAGTGAATTCTTCGCCGGATACATACTTCCAGGTCAACTGCGGGGCATGTTCGCGGATGTGATTGCAAATGCCCTGTAGCAAATGCGTCTTACCCAGCCCGCACCCGCCGTGAATAAACAATGGGTTGTACGTCTTACCCGGAGCCTCCGCGACCGCGACCGCCGCAGCGTGGGCCATGCGATTGGATGCCCCAACCACAAAGGAAGACAACTGACCTTTCAAACGAGGCGTAGCCATCGACTGTCCAACCTGTCGTGGTTGCCGCGCTAGGCGATCTGGATTGTGGGTTACAAAATCCAATTGGCGATCGGGCTGCTTCTTGCGTAGGTCTTTCGCTAGCAAGGGATCAATTGCGAAGCTCAAGGTGTATTGATTGCCCGTCACCTCCTCAATCGCTTCTAAAATAGTGTCAGAAAAATGTCGTTCGATCCAATCACTGATAAAGTGATTGGGAGCGTTCACACGGCAGTATTGGTCCGTGAACAAAAACCTGGTAGCGTTCTTAAACCAAACATTGAATCGCTGTGATCCAATCTTGTCGGCTATCCGTGCTTCCACTTGCGTAACGGCGTCAGTAGCGCAAACAGTCACCGCGACCTCCTTTAAAAAAAGAATAGGGTAAAATAGAAACTAAAAATATAATTCTACGAAACTAACAAAACGTGCAAGACAAATTTAGTTTACAGTACTATGACTGAGCCATAATGAAGCCGAGTCGCACTGGCGAACCAAGCTATGCCCTTGCGTATGATGCCCTTGCATCCAACAAGAATCAATTTACCAGTACCGGTTGGCAGAGTCAACACTTTTTTTCAGTCATATCCGCCCGTGCGTGCCATCAAGTTATCAATCATAAGGACTTAGCGATCAAAAAAAAACTTTGCCCACGGACCAATCCACATCGGCCCCGCACCTTTGTGGATAACAAACCGAGGATTGGTTTTATTCGGTAAAACCTTGAGTATTTTCGACGCCTAGGTAGCTATCCACGCTTGGCGTTGTAAGGCGTGTTCAAAATTCCATCGATCATACATGCGGCGGGCCGGATGGTTCCTTTCATCAACCGCCAGTGTCACCAACTTGTCACCGCTATCTCTCGATGTGTCGATTACGCGACAGAGCAAGGCATCAGACACCCCCAGGCCTCGGGCATGCTTAGCCACGCCAATATAGACGATTTCGACGGCGGGCTGAAATTCTATCTTGTTTACCAAAACCACGCCCGCTGGCCCCTCGGCAGTTAGGGTAACCCACCAGCGAGACGGAGAGAAAATGCCTGTCCCCCGATGATCCGCTAGCACCTCCTCGGTGGGTCGCAGGCCGTTAAGTTCTGCACAGTCAAGGGTTTCTGAATACGAGGCCTGGAGCGCTTGGCAAAATAGCGCCGCCTGACCTTCACTATACGAGACCCAGGTCAACTGGTTTGACTGCAGCTGAAACTGTGGCGGATGCGAAACGTCACGTGTGAGATAGATCAAGTCGGTAAGATGGGCAAACTTGCTTTGACGCAGAATGGCAATCTCGTAGGACGAATTTGGGTCAACCAAAACCTCCAATAGTCCGACCGACTTAGCACTGGCCATTTCTACCAGGCTATTTAGGCACGCTGCAGCCGCCTCTGGTCGACCGGCTCCGCACTGGTCATCGACCCCAAAAAACACCAACCCCGCTCCGCCTGGGGATTTGATTACCACGGCCGAGGAGGCCAAATGGGGGCCAATATGGTAGGTGCATAGATAAAAATCCGAGCCGGGCCGGCGCTGACGCCTGGTGAGCAAGTCCGCGACCTTAGGCCCTGGCTTCCCGTGCGAGCGCCAAACGTCGCCCAGTGCAATGTGCAGCCCCTGCATGTAATCAGGGTGGTTTTCACCCAATAGGCTGGCTGAATTGCTTCGCGAGATTGGGTTCATCGTTCCAAATGCCCGGGCAACAGGCGGATTCTACCGGTCCGTGGCCAGGAGAATTCTACCGCCGACTGATGGCGACTCCAACTACTGCGTCGCTCCGTACTATTCTCGCTAGGCTCACACGGCCACGCCGAAGCTTGAATGGACAGATTAGGCCCGTGACGCAGGAACGACTATTACACCCAGGAATCAAGACGCTGCAGCTACGACCATACGTTCATATATAAAAAATGCCCCGCCAGTTTCCTGACGGGGCGTTTTATATGTTTATCCAGCTGGTCGAAGCTGAAGCTTCCGTTAGCTGGAGTTTGTCTCAATCGGTTTGTAACCGAAGCGAGCGACTCTTACATCATGCCGCCCATGCCACCCATACCGCCCATGCCACCCAGGCCTGGAGGCATGCCGCCGCCTGGCATACCGCCAGCGCCTTTGTCGTCCTTGCTAGGAATTTCGCCGATAATGCAGTCGGTCGTTAATAGGATAGATGCCACTGACGCGGCATTTTGTAAAGCTACGCGCTCGACCTTGGCTGGTACCAACACACCCATTTTGATTAGGTTGCCGTACTCGTTAGTCAATGCGTTGAAGCCGAAGTTGTTTTCTTTGCTCTCGATAATTTTCTGCAACACGATTGCGCCGTCCAGACCGCCATTTTCTGCAATCTGTTTGAGTGGTGCAGAGATAGCACGACGGATGATGTCTACGCCAGTCTTCTGATCGCCGCGAACTTTCTTGGCGACCGCATCGAGCACGTTGTTAGCCGCTCGTACAATAGCGACGCCGCCACCTGGAAGTACGCCTTCTTCGACGGCTGCGCGACATGCGTGCAGGGCGTCTTCGACCAATGCTTTCTTCTCTTTCATTTCGACTTCGGTTGCAGCGCCGACGTTAATCTGCGCGACACCGCCGGAAAGCTTAGCCAAACGCTCGTTTAGTTTTTCGCAGTCGTAATCGCTGCTGGTGTTTTCGATTTCGTTACGAATGGCCTCAATGCGACCTTTAATGTCAGAGGTCTTGCCCGCACCTTCGACAATGGTAGTGGCATCTTTATCGATGCGAATTTTCTTAGCCGAGCCAAGATCGGCCAGCGTGACGCCTTCCATCGTTCGACCTAAGTCTTCGAAGATAGCGGTGCCGCCAGTGAGGACTGCGATGTCTTCGAGCATAGCCTTGCGACGATCGCCAAAGCCTGGGGCTTTAACCGCACAAATTTGCAGGGTGCCACGAAGCTTGTTGACGACCAACGTTGCGAGGGCTTCACCTTCGAGGTCTTCGGCGATAATGAGTAGCGGTCGGCCTGACTGCGAAACTTTTTCTAGGATCGGGATCATGTCCTTCACCGACGAGATTTTCTTCTCGTGGATGAGTACATATGGCTTCTCCAATTCGCAAGAAAGATTTTCGAATTTATTGATAAAGTGAGGCGAGAGGTAACCTTTGTCGAACTGCATTCCCTCGACAAGCTCAACGGTGGTCTCGATAGTCTTGCCTTCTTCGACGGTAATCACACCGTCTTTGCCGACCTTTTCCATAGCCTTGGCAATCTGCTTGCCGATTTCGGCATTTTGATTAGCCGCACATGTGCCTACCTGAGCGATTTGGTCGGTCCCCTTTACCGGCACGCTCATGTTTGCGAGTTCGGCGACGATAGCCGTTACAGCCGCATCAATACCG
Source organism: Phycisphaerae bacterium (assembly GCA_029260115.1). Classification (GTDB taxonomy): domain Bacteria; phylum Planctomycetota; class Phycisphaerae; order UBA1845; family UBA1845; genus JAJRPG01. The sequence goes on from JAJDDW010000061.1 coordinate 59,164, forward strand.
CGCTTGAGTTCCATTGGGCCTGCGCCAGCGGCGATGTTTTTTAAGCCTTCATCGTAAATGGCTTCGGCGTATACGGTTGCGGTAGTCGTGCCATCACCCGCGACGCTGGACGTCTTGGAGGCCACTTCTTTGACCATCTGCGCGCCCATATTTTCGTATGTGTTTTCTAGCTCGATTTCCTTGGCGACACTGACACCGTCCTTCGTGACGGTTGGTGAGCCGAAGGATTTTTCGATAACCACGTTTCGGCCACAAGGACCAAGGGTGGATTTAACCGCTTTGGCCAATTTTTTCACGCCGCGGCGTATGGCCTCACGGGCCTCCATATCGTATGCAATCTGCTTAGCTGCCATGCGGGCAATCTCCTGTATGAAATTAAGGCTTGTCGCCTCAGATGTTTTTTGACTAACGAGCACGGGTTACAACCCTGCGCCCTGAACCGTTAAGTAAAGTCTTAATTCACGACGCCGAGGATGTCCGACTCGTCCATAATCATGTACTCGCTACCATCAACTTTGATTTCGGTACCGGCATAACTGGTGAAGAGTACTTCGTCGTTTTTCTTAACCTGCATTTCACTCCGCGATCCGTCGTCGAGCAGCCGGCCATTGCCGACAGCTAGGATGATTCCGCGTTTTGGCTTTTCCTTGGCGCTATCCGGAAGAACGATGCCGCCGGCCGTCGTCTGATCCGCTTCGACGCGCTGGACGATGACTTTGTCGCCTAGTGGTTTGATGTTTAACTTTGCCATAATTTGCCTGTCTCCTTTTGTGTCACACTTGCAGGCAAAGCTGTTGACAGCTTTGCTCAGAATATTCTTTATCCAGAACCCGGGGTAATTAATCGATGTAAAACGAGCGTCATTTCGTCCACCGAAGCGGCGTGCGTAACGACACTCATAGCGTTAAGTAAAAAAGCGCTTTGCAACATGGCCTTGGTCGCTTCCGTCGTGACCAGACAACAAGGCAAAACGGCGTCTATGGAGCGGATGATACGCAGCAACGACAACGGGTCGATGGACTCATCATCGGCGACGAGCAGCGCGGCAGCTAATCCACCTTGCTCCACACGGCGAATGGTGTCCGGAGCCGAGTACGCTGGACATACGTCCAGAGAACCAGGGTTCAAAACCGCCTCAAGCGCGCCGAACCACTGTGGCCGAATCGCGCTACGCCGCTGAGCGAGCAATAGCTCGCGACGCTCATTGATAGCAAATTTAGGATTAATCGTCACAACAATATCCGAGTCTATACAATCTCCACAAGCTACAATTGCATGTAAGATGCCATATAATCACCGATTTTCAGCCGCTACCGTCCTCATCTATAAACCCTTCCAATAAAAGGAGTTATATTTACTTATGTCGACAAAATTGAGGCAAATTGCTGCTGGGATTACGCCGGCAAGGCTGACAAAACAGGTGTGAGGGGAATAGGGGTCTGCCAGATTGGCAGCATAGCGGGGCTGGCTGTGGCTTTGAAGGCGTCGCCAGTTTGCTTATGAGGGCTTCGGTAGGACGCGGAGCACGTCGCGTTGTTCTACCACCCCAATGACACGCTTGCTACCCTCTAACTCAACGACGGGAAGTAGGCTGGTGTTCTCGCGATGAAAAACGTCGAACAACTCGGAAATCAGCATATCCGCTGGCACAACCGTCGTAGCCGCGTCCGCTAGGTCGATTGCGGTAATCAGATGTCGCACGGCGGGGTCGTAGATGACGTGACGTACGTCAGCGAAATGGATGACGCCGGCAAAAGTTCCGTCGGCGTGAACCACGGGGAAATGGGCATAAATGGACATCTCGATAAAATGTAACACATCATCGAACGCATCACTGTCTTGAATGAATTGCACGTTCGAGCGCATGATGTGTTTCACTTGCCACTGCGACACTACCTCAGTCGAAGTTGCGCGCGGCTTGATTCCCATCGCCCGGCCCAGCGCCTGCAGGGTCAGACGCACGACAGAATCATTATGGTCACCTTCGTTAGCACGAGACAGCAAGGTAATCGCTTTTACCTCGCCGCCGCGAACGACACATCGCTTGACCATGAACGGGCCGAGCATCTCCGAAACGACCACACTCCCTAGAATCACGGTCGAAAATTGCTTAGCCAAGGGACTTTGCCAATAATGTTCGACAAACGCCGCCAGACCAATAACGACAGCCGCTTGACACAACAGTGCCGGGCCAAGCGTATACGCAGCACCCGCGGGAGCGCCCGCCCAACGAATGCCCAAGTAAGCGCCGAGGCTCTTGCCGATGGTTCGACATAACCAAAATGTCGTACCAAACAGGCCCATATGGGCTAGGTCCTGCATGTGCAAGTTAAAACCAGCCATGGCAAAAAATCCGACCATAATTGGCGTAGCGGCCGTCCAAAGCGCGGCTTGTAACTTTTGCGAGTCGATCGCGACATTGGTAAATACCACACCCGTAATTAGCGCAGCTAGCTGTTTGTTATAACAATAATGAACGCGTACCAGCACCCATTCTTCAGCCGCACTGAGTAAAATAAAACACGCGAAAAATATCAACAGCGTATCAACGACCGAAAATTTGGAGTGGGCTATACTCAAGACAGTGCCAATGATAACGCCCAACGCAAGACTACCTAGTATCATAGCGCCAATGCCGAGCAACGGATGAGCGGACATGGTCTGCGTCGTTGTGATCAGGCCAGCGGATACCATGACGATAAAACAAGTGTGAAAGCCAATAATACACACTACGTTATTGACGCCCGTGACGCCTAAGATGGTGTTCGTGATCGAGCCTTTCGCTTCGTATTCTTGCAATACAAAAAGCGTAGCGGCGGGAGCGGTGGCTACGGCGGCAATGGCTAGTAACGCGGCCAGGACGATATAATCCTGCCCTGCTTGGGGGAACGTAATTTTCCCAACAAAAAAGCACGCGACAAATACCAGCGTAACCGTCAAGCAAATCTCCATCAGGCTAATGCGCCAAACACGAGCGCTGGATTCGTGCAACTGTCTTTTTTCGCACACGCTGCCAATGGAAAAGAGTATGACCCCCAATGACAGATCGCGAATCGCTTGTAAAGGCTCGACAGATGCTGTGCTTTGTACCCCTGGGAACGCATCAATTATTTGCCGCAAAATTACACCGGCAAAAAGATAACCTACCACGCGCGGAACGTGAAAACGGCGAGCGATGGTGCCGCCAAATATGGCAGCCAACAGCATAAGCCCAAACAACAGCGCGGGGCTAGCTGAGGATGCCAGGATCATTGATGGTGGCGTTTCGTACATCCGTTGACTCGCAACCTAAGTCTCGTATCGATGCACGATCCGCGAACGTGCAATGGCCTCGTGCGCGTATTTGAAGTGCAAGACATGATTATAGCAAGCGACGAAGTGAGGGTCGCATGCTGGCGGGTGTATGACAGGATTGGCCGATGGGTAGCATGGGCACATGCATCTTATTCTGGCTGCCCGTTAACCGCTTTTTCAATAACGAGTCGGAGTCTTAACACGCGACGGGCATCGGCTGCGATAACGTGAATCTTGACCTCCTCATGGGAACATTGATCGCCCACTTTAGGAATTCGCCCCAGCGTACTGAAGACGAATCCACCAATGGTTTCGTAGTCCTCATCGCCTGGCAGATTTACATCAAGTTCGTCGTTGAGTTCGTGAATGCGTAGCCGGGCATCTACTTCTACGGTGGTCTCATCGATACGTTGAATTTCCGCCGGGGTATCGGTTTCGTATTCGTCTACGATTTCGCCGACCAATTCTTCGAGAATATCTTCAATCGTTACTAGCCCAGCCGTACCGCCGTATTCATCGAGTACAATGGCGATATGGACCTTTTTCGCTTGGAATTCCCGTAACAATTCGCGTACCGATTTTGATTCTGGAATAAACATCGCTTCACGCATCATGCTTGTGATGTCGAATAGCTGACCAATTGGCTGCCGAAGCAAGTCTTTCACATACAGAACGCCGAGAATGGTATCGATGGTGTCGTCGTAAACAGGAATACGGGAATGCCCTTCGGTACTAACGATTTTAATCACGCTATCTCGATCACCTTCTTTTGGTAGCGCGATGATATCCGTGCGTGGCATCATAATCGCATCGACTGTCATATCACCCATCTCAATGACAGACTCGATCATTTCCTTTTCTTCTTCGTCCACGGCACCGAGCTTCTCTCCCTCGCTCACGACGTTGAGAATTTCCTGCTCTAATTCGTCGGCGTAAAACTGCGCGTCACGTATCGGCACACCACACAGTCGTCGGACCAAAGGATCAAAACGCTCCAATAACCAAACCAGTGGACGTACTAGCCAAAGAAAAATAATCAGCCAAGTCCAGGAGCGGGCAATAAACGACTCGCCAGCGTACTTCGACCACGCTTGCGGAATGGCAATGCCAAATACTAGGAGGACGCTCCACACGACACCTCCTGCGATGAATAAGGGCGAAGTCGATGACATACTTCCGGGAATACTTAGATGCCAAAATGAAACAACAAATAAGAGCAACACAGCCAGTGATCGTAGTACAGAAGTGGCTAATATAAAACGCGGACGCAATACGACAAATTTGTCTAACGCGTCGAGTCTGCCAGTGGCTTCGAACTGCTCAGCAAGGCGTACGCGCGAAGGGGCACGCAACACCGCTTTAAGTGTAGAAGAAAAAAGAAGCGTGGCTGTCGCAGCAACGCCGATCAAAAATTCCCAACGTATCACAGAGGGCTATCCGTGCAGAACACTCACATCACCGGCGTATCGCTACTCAGTCTGCTTGGTAGCGACACTTGAACATCCTACGATTCATAAAATCCATGACCCATCACATGATAGGACAGGATGTACTCATTATCATGTTTTGGGCTTCCCGTATACGGTCCCCACTCCTACCGTAGCAAGTATGACATCTTCCATCGCGTGCATGCGCTGGGCCTCTTCCTCGGTTTGATCGTCATAATCCAATAAATGCAGCGCTCCATGAACGGCATACAGAGCGACCTCAGCCTCTAGGCTATGGCCACGCTGCACGGATTCTCGCAGTGCGGTCTCAACGGAAATGACGATTTCGCCATCAATATCACCAGCACGATCATCATTAGCCTGAGCGGGGGATAGTTTATCCGACGGGCTAGACGATTCATTTGAATTGGCAGGCGGGTCGTCGCGGAGATCAAAGGTGATTACATCCGTCGGCCCTGCAAGCTGTAAAAAAGACTCATTGATCGACGCGATTCGAGCGTCGTCAACCAATGCAATACTGATCTGTGCCCGGGTTACGTTATGACGAGTAAGCGTAGCAGATACTGCTTTTTTTAGAAGCGCGTCGGCAATGTCCTTGGCTAATTCACATTCTCGGCTGATGGATAATTGGTAATCGTCGTCGTCGTCAGTCATAGTGCTGTATATTCTACTTGATTAGCTACCCGTTTTCACAGCCCGGGGAATCGGTGTCGCACTGTCATCGTCCTTGCTCCGCGGCTTAGGATACGCCACCCGGCCATGGTATATGCTACACAGACTCTTTACCAAGGACTCTTCTACAATGCGAACTTCTCGCAGCGTAATGTCGCAGTCGCTTAATTGCCCGTCACTCAATCGATCGTTGACAATATAATGCACCACTGATTCGATACGCCCTACTGTAGGATCGGATAGCGCTCTGACCGCACCTTCCACCCCGTCGCAAAGCATAATCACGGCTGACTCTCTCGTCTGTGGCCTGGGACCAGCATAGCGAAACTCCGCTTCGGGAACTTCTCGGTCGTGCTTGCCGCTGGAAATTTTCGGCTGTTTCTCGCTGGCGACATGATGAAAATATCGCACCACTGTCGTGCCGTGATGCTCTTCAATGAAATGCTGCATGGCCCGAGGAAGCTTATATTCGCGGGCCATCTCAATCCCGTCCTTCACATGGCCTAGAATAATCAACAGGCTCATGGTTGGCGCGAGGTTGTCGTGTCGATTGATGGAGCCTACTTGGTTTTCAGCGAAGTATTCCGCCTTGGGAATTTTTCCAACGTCGTGATATAATGCGCCGACCTGAGCCAATAAACCGTTAGCACCAATGCGTTCGCAAGCGGCCTCGGCTAAGGTACCCAATACCAAACTGTGGTTGTAAGTGCCGGGGGCTTCGCGGGCTAATAGATGAAGCAAAGGCTTGGTTGGGTCTCGCCATTCCAATAGCGTGAGCGATGTCGCGACACCAAATATGCGTTCAATAAAAGGCAACACACCGGACACGATAAAAGCGGCTAACAGGGCAAAGCCGCCAGAGCGCAAGGCATGACCTACGACAAAAGATGGCGCGTGCGTTTCGAGCAGACCGCCTGACGCTGCTATCACCATGACGCATAGCGCCGTCATCACACCGGCCGTGATGAGCTTGGTACGTGAGCGAATTTCGTCTAATTGGTACACACCCACCGTCACGCCTGTAAGAAGCGTAGCTAACATGGTCAAATCAGATTCGATAGAAACCGCGACTAGTACCACCCCGATACAAATCGCGCCGAGTGCGAAACGTTGCGGGTATACAATAGCTAGTACACTGCCCGCAAACACGCAGGGAATCAGCACGAGCGAAGGCAGATAGGACCAATGCAAATCTATAAAACGCGTACACATAAGTGTAGCAAGGATCAACCCCAAAAACGAGACTGTCGTCGCTCGAAACATGAATACCCGCGGATAGTTAACGGAAGTATACACAAGCAAACCAATGGAGACGGCAATGACCAACATCGCTAGGCCAACTTGCTTTTGCAATCGCTGCTGCCTCAAACTGGCCTGCAACAGTATCCGCGGTTCTTGCTCAGGTGTCACCTGAATATCTTCACCTAAAAATGCCAGGTATGCGTCATGCTCAGCTTGGAGAAGTTGATATTGTTCTGATCCAATCACTGCGGGCGTAACACACGGCTGACCTTGCTTGTAGGTGGTCATCGCAATCGGAGTCGCTTCTTCAGCAGCTAGCATTTTCACAAGTGTGCCGTCACGGTCATAAACAATGGTTGGCTGATCATGCAAAGTAAGGAGAATAAGCGATTCGACCGTTGATCGAAGGGCATAGGGGAATAGACGACTCAAACCAGAGGCTGAGCCTTGCAAGGCTTTTTTGTTGTTCTGGGGAACGACCATCGCGATGGGAATTTTCTTAACCGTTGACGCTTTATCTTTTGAAGTTGATACCAACACAATATAGTCCGTCGTACTAGCTGGATCGCGCGGTTCGCGCAGCAGGTCATGGGCAACGTACTCATCTTCCAGCAGCATGGCGTCCACCCAAGGCTTGAAACGCTGCTGACCCTGCTGGTTAGGCAGGCTAACTAGCTCGCGGAATTTGTTGTACGCGGCTTCGTCAGCCAACCATTTCTGTTCGGTAAGCGAGGTTTGATAATCCTTAAACGTTTGAGAATCAGCTGCGGCCCGGTAGAGACGCATCAAGTCAGCACGAATGCGGTCAAAGGTTACGCCGGGGGCGTTGAGGGTGTAATAGCTAGGCGTAGAAGCCCGGGCAGCTTTGCGATTGGCCCGGGTCTGCTGCGGGTCTGGCACTTGAAAATCAGCCCGCACATAGACAGGATGCTCGACCCGCTGACCCACGGAATATTTCAACGTTCGACTACCATACAACGAGATGACGACAGCCAACGCGACGAAGGCGGTACCGCTAAGAGACTTCCACGTAAACACACGACGAAAAAATCGCTGCTTGGAACCGCCGGCCTCTTGTAGCCGTCGACCCCTTACCTGCTTACGACGCGAGCTGTGTTTTGTGAACGATCCAAACATAAAGTCATCGCACAGACGGCCAAACGATCCAACGATCAGGCAAAGGCGTCTACGCTTCCAAACATCATCATAGGTCTACACCAGCGCGAGTTCTTATTGGTCAGCGCAAGCTCAGGTTCTTCGTGGCAGCCTATGGACCTATTTTCGTTCCAACGCTTTTCGTAAAACACAATGCCCCACGGAAAAGCTATATTACCTTGGCCAATTATCGTCAAAGCACAAAAAATGACACGCGAATTCGAGTAAATTTATATCGGAATTGATGAAAAAGCATATATTATCGGACTTTAGCCCCATTACGTCCGTAAGCTTCGACCACAAGCTGAACTAATGGGTGTCGGACGATGTCGATTTGCGACAGGCGGACCATACCCACACCGTCTACCTTGGCCAGTCTTTGCATCGCATCAACGAAGCCGCTCGGCTCTTGTTCGCTAAGGTCACTTTGGCTTTCATCGCCGGTGACAATCATTTTGCTGCGCTGCCCCAGCCGGGTTAGGAACATCAGCATCTGGGCGACCGTAGCGTTTTGTGCTTCGTCTAAAATGATGGCTGCGTTGTTGAGTGTTCGGCCACGCATAAAAGCCAAGGGTACGACTTCGATAATGTCATTTTGCATGAACCGCCGTAGTTGGTCGTATGACATCATATCATTCATAGCATCGAACAATGGCCTCAGGTAGGGATTCACTTTTGCTTGCAAGTCGCCGGGAAGATAGCCAAGTTTTTCACCAGCTTCTACCGCAGGCCTAACTAGGACAATTCGTTTCACCTTTTGTTTTCTATGCAGAGACACCGCCGCGGCCACGGCCAGAAACGTTTTTCCGGTACCTGCAGGACCGGTGCAAAAGGTGAGGTCATTGCCGAAAATAGAATTTACATAGCCCTGCTGACCATCGCCTTTTGGGACAATAGACGCCGAGGCTAAATACACTTCGATCGTCCGTGCGCGTAGCGTTTGATTGCTGTGGTTTAGAGATTGCTCGATGAATTCTTGTACCAGTTCGTCTGGCAGATCGGGTCGATTTCGTAAGGCTTTTTGTAGTTCCTGAATCACAAATGCCGCCCGCTGCACGGCCTCAGGTTCGCCGGAAAGATGTACGATGCTATCGCGGGCACTCACACGCACTTCGAAAGCGGATCGGATGAGCCGAAGGTTGCAATCCGAGCTACCGTAAAGCTCTCCTCGACGCGCGGCGTCTTCTATGGGAATCGATAGTTCCAAATGGTTTTGCTCATTCCTGCGTTTTAGTATACGCAAACTTTAGTCCTACAGCCTCACGATATTCTTTATCGGTCAACCAATCGCGCCGATCGAACAGTCTCGTTATAGGTCAGAGCATTGGCCATACGACCGTTAATACGATCCAAGCGACCGGCATAGCCACTAGCGGACTATCCAACAGATCAAGTATACCACCAAATCGCGGAATAAGCTGCCCGGAATCTTTCACGCAGGCATCTCGCTTAAAGCAGGATTCCACAAGATCACCCATCTGTCCCGCTATCGATAAAACCACGCCCAACAATCCAGCAGCTAACATCGGAGACAGGTGTGTAGTCTGACTGAGAAACCTGGCCATCGATCGGATGCCAGTGTCAACCTGAAAAGTCTGACCAGGGTCTGCTAGCTGTCTTTGCACGAGGATGGTCGCACCATACAACAGCCAAGTAGCGACACCCGCGCTGGCAAGTATCCCGCCGATGGTTCCCTCAATCGTCTTACCCGGACTCACTCCAGGCCAAAGCTTGTGCCGGCCTAGTATGCTACCGGCGAAAAACGCCCCGATGTCAGACGCTTTGGTAATCAGCAGTATATAAAGCATGAGCCAAGCGCCGGCTTCGACGGGGATATCTCTGCCACAGCGGATTTGAAGCCCGAAAGAACTCAAAAATCCGAGGTAGAAAATAATCTGTAAAGTCGCGCTACTATTTCGCAAGCAATCAGTGGTATCTCGTTTGAGAACCGCAGTAGCCCATGCCCCGCCTATCGCGATGAGCATGACCACGAGCATGGTTTGCGCCCCTTCAAGCTGCGCTACGCCATCGCCAAGCCAACCCGCAGCCGACAGCCAAGGTGTAAAAAATACAGCGACGACCATGACATACGCATAGCCCGCATATGGCTTAACGCCGCGCAGCACGTAAAAGTGATTTAGCTCGCGTGCCCCCTGCAAGAAGACAAGGCTCGTCAGCAAGGGGACTACGCTACCGCGCTGAAACAGCGCGGCTAGCATGCCATCGATGCCCGAAAGTCGTTTACCCACTTCCGCATCAACCGCAAAGAGCGCGATGAGTAGTGTCAACGCTAGCGCGCCGTAAGAAACTCGTTGAATAAGAACTTGTGCAGTCAATACTTTTGTCTCACTGGGAAAACGACACCGCACCATAATCGTGGGAAGGCCGCATGTCCATTTACGCTCGCTTAGCCGTGTTCATCATGACTAGTCAACGGCTGCACGCAATCCGCGGCGTCATAAGATGGCGGGTTCACCTTGGTGGATACCGCCACTGCTTTCATAGTGTCCGCACTATATGGCGAAAGCAGGGTCGCGCATGCTTTCTGGTCTGTCATCGTAGGATCAAGCCAACGGTCATAATCGTCTGATGACAAAATCACCGGCATCCTATCATGTATAGGATTCATCAATACGTTGGGACTGGTGGTCAACACGGTGCACGACTGAATTACTTGACCATCCGCCCGCTGCCAACGCGCCCACAATCCCGCCATCGCAAAAAGATTGCCCGCCTGCATCTGAATATAATACGGTTGTTTGCGTTGGCCTTTGGTAGCCGATGCCTGCCATTCGTAGAACCCGTCCGTGACAATCAAGCATCGCTGACGTTTCATTGCCGCACGAAACGACGGTTTTTCACTGGCAGTCTCTGCACGGGCGTTAATCAATCTCGCTGCGAATTTTTCATCGCGCGACCAAGAGGGAATCAGCCCCCAATGGCGACCTTCAAAAACCCGCTGCTTGCTAACATGATCGAATCGGATGGTGGGCGCGGGCTGCGTGGGGGCGATGTTGTATCTCGGTTGCCATTCGGGCAAATCGTGCAGTTCAAAATAATCCGCAATCTCATCCGCTGGCTTGGTTAGGGTAAATCGACCACACACTATAATTAACTACGCTTCCATCGTGGTGACACGCAGGGCTTCTTCTAACGTAGTCACGCCCTCTCGCACCTTGGCTATGGCGTCGTCGCGGAGGGTGATCGCACCGTTCTCACCCGCGAATTTTTGTAACACCTCTGTCGTCGCCTTTTCCATAACCAAACGAGATACGCCAGTATCAAAAGGAACATATTCGTAGATGCCAACGCGGTCGTAGTAGCCACTGCGCAAACATCGGGTACAACCCATGCCGCGAAAAAGCGTAACGCCCGTGCGATCGCGCGGAATGCCCATGATGTCCCGCTCCGTCGGATTAGGTTCGTAGGGCTTTTTGCAATGCACACAAATTTTGCGTACGAGACGTTGAGCCATGACTCCGATTAACGCGCTGGCTACTAAATACGATTCACAACCCATATCCAACAATCGCGTGACTGCGCCCACGGCTGAGTTAGTATGCAACGTCGAGAAAACAAGGTGACCGGTTAACGAAGCTTCCAGCGCCAGGTGCGCAGTCTCCTCGTCCCGTATTTCACCCACCATAATCACATCCGGGTCATGACGAAGAATGCTACGCAGCGAGGCCGCAAAGCTCACGCCGAATTCAGCATCGACAGCCACTTGATTCACACCGCTAATATCATATTCCACCGGGTCTTCTGTGGTGATAATGTGTTTATCGATCGTGTTGATCGTCTCAAGCGCCGCGTATAGCGTCGTTGATTTACCACTGCCCGTTGGCCCGGTCAATAGAATAATACCGTGCGAACGGTGAATGAGTCGCCCGAACGCCTGGCGGATTTCACTGCCCATACCCAAGTGTTCGAGCGTTAATCGGGAACGGTCCTGCGCTAGTAGACGTAGTGTGACACGCTCGCCGCGCGAGGTAGGAATCACAGCTACACGCACGTCGATTTGCTGGTCGAAACTATGATGCGAAAATCGTCCATCCTGAGGTTTTCGTCGTTCGGTGATGTCCATGCGTGACAATACTTTGACACGAGAAACCATCGCGGAGGCTACATCGAGCGGAAACGCCCTGACTTCCATCATCCGACCATCGATACGAAGTCTGATGCGCAGGCGATCGGTCTCTGGTTCAATATGGATATCGCTGGCCCTACGATCGACCGCCTCATCGACGATACTATCGAATTGCTCAATGATGTTGATATCCGCGCCGGTTGTAGGCGAAACGGATGAAGCGATAGGGGCCATGGGCTGAAGCATCGCACCTTCAGCCCGAGCTTCGCCGTACATATGATCGATGGCTTCGAGAATTTGATAGCGCGGGCTAACCACATACTGCACAGGACGTTGAAACCGCTCGGCTATCGCAATCCGAACAGATGCATCGAACGGGTCAACCACCGCCACGACTAATTGGCCAGACACTTCACCGAAAATAATGCACTCTTTACACCGGGCGACATTCTCAGCCAGGGTCAACACCCAACCCCGACTCGGCAAGCGTCGGGTTAAATCCAAGAAGCGAAGTCCATTTTGTTCTGCATATGCAGCCGCGATATCCGCGTCGCTAATAATATCGTGCTGGGCAAGCGTTTCGACGAGGGGTACGCCCATGACTTCCGACTCGCGCCGCAAGGCATCTAGTCCTCCTGGTGTCAACGCCTTGTCACCAAGCAGCTTAACGACAATGTGTTGCTCAGATGCTTCAGCCGCGATCATTTGGCTTACCCATAATAGTGTAACTTCGTATCGACTGCCTCACCGAACTCACCATTGCCTGTAGGCCGTAGCAGTTTTACATTGTCCTACGACTCTCGGCCTATTGCACTAACTTTTCCATTCTCCACTATCCAACACACACACCGCACGAAAAAATAATTAGGACCGGCTAATCACTAATACAGAGGCGTCATCGTCGGGATGTGCCCCACTCATGTGCGCCGTGAAGAATTGTGACAATCTTTCCGCGAGACTTTCAGCTTCTACAAACGAATCAGGGTCCAGTAGCAATTCGTGCAATTTGCTTTGACCAACCGCTTCACCCGCGACGCTAGTAGATTCCACATATCCATCAGTATGGCAGACGATCCGAAAAGAGTCCGGCAAGTCCACACGTGTTTCCCCATACTCATAAGACGGGTCAACGCCCAACACCAACGAGGGTTGATCCAGCGTGACCAATCGACCAGTCGCGACCATCAGTAGCGGCGGCATGCAGCCCGCGTTGATGTACGTCACTTTCCCCGCTGCGGTATCAAGACCAATGTAACACACCGGAATAACCTGTCTCACCGCAGCAGCAATTGATCGGTTCAGAGACGTGAACAGCGGCGCCGGATCGTCGAAAACATCTTCATTCGCCTCAGCGGCTGATCGTAGCGACATCTTAATGGCATTGGCCTGCATAAGCCCCGTAATGCCATGACCGCCCCCGTCTACGATAATCGCACAACACCGATGTTCGTCTAAGTGGACCACCTCCACGAAATCTCCACAACGCGCACGGCCTTGAAATTGTTTCAATGCGACACCGAAGGATTCGCTAGCGGCAACCGGGACACGCACCGCCTGTTGGGCATGCCGCAAAGATGTCACCCACGCGGCACCTTCTCGGGCTGCAACACGGGTTAACTTTCGCGAAGTCTCCCCGATCAAAGCGCCGATGTGAGCAGCTGCAGCCAGACAGTATTGCAAAGATTGTGCGGAAAAAGGTTTTTTGCTGGTAGGTCTATCCAGATAGACTAAGCCCACCACCTCACCGCCATAGGTCAGCGGGGCAACGATAGCCGCGGTCGCACACCCTAACTTGGCATTAATTTGTGATGGTGTTTTCGGATATCGACCCGCGACTGATTGTAACAATGGGGCAAACACAAACGACTGGCTCGCTGGTGTTAAGGAACCGCCGGGTGGTTTTTTTAAGGCCCGATGCGCCAGCGGGATAAGGTCCATGCGTCCGTCGCCGCGTAAGGCGATAAATCCGCGGTCAGCTTGTAATTCCAAAATTAGCTGGCCCAGCGCCGCCTCCGCAATGTCCTCGGGCCTAGCGAGTAGAGGTTGATCGATTGACAGGCGTACAAGCTGGCCAGCTTGGGCGAGCGACAGCGAAAGCGGGGCCTTCATTTTAACCCACTCACAATTCGGAGGCTCAGCGCGATCTGGGGTCAGAAATTCAAGACTAAAATCCTTACCCATCAACGCATCGTCGCGATACTCAATCACGCGATCGCCAATGCGCAGAATGTCGCCCGGAGAAAGCAGCGATTCTGTAATCAACTCACCATTAACCAGCGTGCGGTTACGACTACCTAAATCGCGGATACGAAAGCGACCATCGCTTTCCACATCAATGCGGGCGTGCTCGCGCGAAATGGTGTCGGTATCAAAAATGATCTCACACGTAGAAGCCCGACCAATCACAATCTGCTCTGTATCAAGCGATCGAGACTGAAGCACGCCAGCGTCATCAATAAAACGAAGAAAAGCCATATTGGATACTACTATATGCTCATATAGGCACATGACAAGTTACGACATGACGATGATGGATTTATCCGGGCGGGTGCCACATTCTATACCTACTGACAAAGAATGGGGGATGGGCCACCCGGCCGTTCGACTACTTGCTGTCTATTGTTTTCATTGATGTGACCTAGCAGATGGTCCCGATCCTGATCGTTATCTGTTGGCTAGTCGTGTTTCCGTCGCTGTCAGTTACTTCAAGTGTGATCACATGTGTACGAGTAGTATCGCAGGGATCAACTTCACCGCTCAGCTGCGTGTCAAGCGTGGTACCGGTCCCCAACACACCGTCAATGTCCGAAGTCCATTGGAAGCTTGAGCCTGGTATCGAGGTGTCCTCGGGATCTGTCGCTGAGCCTACGAGAGTAACCGTCTGGGCGGGGCCGAACTTCGTGTTGGTTGTCGGGCTCGATATGGTTACCACTGGGACACCTGGCCCCAAATTCACCACGACTGAGATGCTGTCGGTGGCCGAAAGATTGAGGGAGTTTGTGGCAGTGACTTCGACCGTGTGCGTTCCCTGAGTCAAGAGAACAGTCAAGTCTTCGCTGGTGCCGAGCGTACCATCAAGGTTAGATACCCAAACCAGGCTGGCGCCGGTAAGTGTACCGTCCTGCGGATCCGAAGCTTGTGCCAGGAGGTTGATCTGATCGGTCACCAGGAAGGTCGTGCTGTCAGCCGGTGCATTGATTTGGACTGTTGGTGCTTCGCCGGGATTGACTTGGATAGTTACGCTGTCGTTGGCTTCAGAGCCAGCGGAATCTGTGGCGGAAAGCGTGACAACATGAGTTCCTTCGGAAAGCACGATGTCGATACTTTCACCTGTACCCAAGAGGCCGTCTTGGTCGGAGGTCCAGATGATGTTGGCATCGGCGATTGATTCGTTCGGATCTGTTATGGTTCCGACGAACGAAATGACTTGGCTGGCACCGAAGATCGTGTTGTCTGCCGGGGATAGAATTTCGACTGTTGGGGGCGCTTCAGCATCGATTACTTGAACTGTAATAGAGTCTGTTGCTACCGTTCCGGATGCATCAATCGACGTTGCAGTGATGACGTGCTGGCCAACTGATGTAAGCTGGGCCTGACATGAAATGCTTGTGCCGGTTGCTTGTACTGTGCATAAGTTTCCGTCGACATCGGACGAGAATGTAGTTTCGCCATCAAAGCCATTTACTGAAGCGGTGGAAACGCCGACCGAGAAAACTGTATCCTCGCCGGCTGGGATGGATGCGTCGTTTGCTGGCGCGGTGAACGATATTGTTTGGAAGCTAATCGAAAGTACCGTACCAACATCTGAGCCATAGGCTCTTAGTGTTCCATTGTCAGTTAATGCATAGACGGTGCCGTCGTCCCCAATCGCTGGAGTCGCCAAGCGACTAGCTGCTTCACTGTCCAACGTGAAACTTCTGCTTGGGTCAGCTTCGAATGTGAAAAGTCCTAATGAGGTGCTGAGGTACGCATGAGTCGATGAAAGTGCGACCGATGATTGACTGCGTCCGAGCAGAGGCCGTATTGCGATAAGTGTTCCATTGTCGCTGAGTAGGTGGACGTTTTGCGCAGATGCGACGTATATTGGTCTGACGAAGGAAGCTGGAGTAGAAGTGAATGAGTCGTCGGATTCGTACTCCCACAATTCGGCACCTGTGACGGGGTCGAAAGCAGTGACTTCGCCCCTGACATTCGCCTTGACTAGCAATCCGCCGCCGACAATGGCTGGCGATCCGTGATTGACTGGAGCGTCTCCGCATTCTCCTCCGAAGACTGATCTTACCCACATGAACTCTAAGTTTGGTTCGTTAAATCGGTACGCCGTTAGGCAGATGTTGTTGAGCGATATAACGATGGGGCCACCGCTTCCAACTACGTTTTCTGAAGTAACGATTGCCACAGTCGGATCCGGCGGGGGGAGTAATTCGACGGAACCATCGAACTCTGCCTTGAAGTTATCCCAGCACGCGGCGGAGTCGGCGACGACCAACACCGTGAGGCAATCGAGGTAGACGTTGCCGATGCCCGAAAGCAGTGATCCGAAGAAGTCAAGGATCGACGAGCCACCGCCACATACCGGCGAACATCGAGCTGTGCCTGCTTGGCTTACGAGGTTGCCCTCGAAGTCGAACACGCCAATCTCAAAGGGCACATGTAAGAATACGAAATTGCCCTGGACTCTTGGTGAGGAGGTCGTTCTTCTTCCTTCCGCGATCGCGGGTACGGTCCACATTCGTGTCCCAGCTGCAGAGACTCTGGCCAACGAGGATTCCAATTCCGATTCGGATGGGTTTGACGGGTCGGACGGATGTGTAACTACAACAAAGATGCTCCCATCATCCGCGACGGCGGGTGTACTTAAGATAATTCCTCCGTTGAAGAAGACCGTTCGCCACTTTTCGGTACCGTTGGGGTCGATCGCGACTAACTCGCCGATGAGCGTTCCCACATAAATAGTGCCGTCTGGGCCGATGACGGGTGAACTAGATCCGACGGTAGAAATACCGACCTCGGTTTCCCACTTAAGAAGAGGCGGCACTGCTAGCTCTGTATCTACGGCGATAAACCCTTCGCCGGAGAAGCCGGACTGATACTGGTTCCACGTTTGCAGGATCTGGATGGTTTCGCCGTCATTGCCGCAGCCTGGGCTTATGAGCATTGGAAACAGCACGAAAGCGGATACTAATAAACAATAGCTCGACATTCTCTTTGTGTATCTAGACATTCGTCCCATTTCCTTTTGCGTAATATAAGTCGAAACGGATCAGCCCACCCAACATGCTATTAGATCATGGCCCGCCTCCGAAATCGTATCAGCCGACATGCTAGTCTATGCGCCTCCGTAGTTCAAGTAGTACCAGCGGCCGTAGCGGAGCGAGAAGAACGAGCGGAGCACCGGAGGATTTCCACAGGATCAGCGGGTAGGGTATTGCTTGCCGTCTTCGAAAACCCATCACGCGCCCGTCATGCCATATGTCTCAACGTACGTCGTGTGATGCCATCTACTTGACATCTAACATTGTTAGTGAGGTAGATGGGGATGATTACTGCCCGACCTTGCCGATCATCAATCCGGGGCGTCAGTGAGGTAGGTCATGCTATTGCATGACGACGCGGCGGCCGATTAATCGCTAAGAAGTTAATCTGTATCGACAATAGATTGCATCCTCAACAATGGGTTGTCTTGTTTCCCAATCGTTTCGTCATGCAATAGCATGACCTACTTGGCTTTTGCAATTGTGTACCTCATAACGGCTCCTTCACAATTCGATTGGCGAGAACTCGCGCAAGAAAGTCCAGAATGTAGGCGTGGATAGCACGGCAACCTATTTAGGCGCGTTTGTATTTTTGGGCACTTCGGGTTGACTTTGGTTGTTTGATCTGCGCAATTCAATCATTTCCTTGATCGATGTTTTACGTTCGGGTGTAATATTAAGCGCTGAGATATTGATATTTTTCTCGATGAAGTCATCATGATCAGAGATTAAAAAAAGTAAATCCCGCTTTACATCCAAGCTTGGGTCTTCTAGAACGGAAGCTAGCACGCTGACATAACCCTCCTCGCTTCTTGTAGCATAGTGTAAATACGTGAGTCGAGGTGAACCAGGAACTGTGGCATAATGGCGGAGTCGATTTTTCAATAATTGTGATAGAGGCCGTAACTTGTTGAATTTTCCGCCCATAATAGTTTCAAAGACGGTCGCTTCGAACGTAGTTGAACATGCAGCGCGGTTCGGGGAATGAAACCAATCGTAAACCGCATCGCGCTGAAGCCTATCCATGATGAATGATAGATTGATGCCTGGAAACCAAGGCATTGTTGCCAGGTCATCAAGCAAACGATGAATAACGATAGCGTTTTTCACATTAGAAAGCTCAATATACAACGATGCGTGAACTAATAATTCTGGTTGGCTGGCATGTGCCAGCATGTCAAGCGCCACAGCAGCGGCATCCTCTGGAAACCTCTTTTTGATTGCGAAGAACCCGAAGAGTGAAACCAGTGGTCTTTTTCGTTTTGAAGCCATTTCAAGAAAAATGTCTTTACTATCTAAAGACAATACCCTTGCGAAATCCTTACAGTTTTCGACGGTTTTAAATGATGTTAAGTCGCACTCAGTCGTTCTGAGAAACTCCGACATTGCTTCCCATGTGAGTAACCCCTCTTGCTTAAACGATCGGTCTTTCTGCTCCCCTTGCGAGGTGGCAGTATTAGGACTTAAGGTCACAATTAGTCCAGAAAGAACCACGAGTATCAAAATTTTAGCGCCGAATATCTTATTCATTTTAATCCATCTTTCACTTCCTAGAATGTCGCCCGGTCATTCACGCGCCCGTCATACCATATGTTTCAATGAACGGCAATTAATGACTTCTACTTGACACTTAACATTGTTAGTCATCCGAACACGTTAGACGTTCGCCGTCGGCAGGCAATAGCCCGCCCTACCCCCTCCATCGTGTCATGCAATAGCATGACCTACTTGGCTCTAGTGTATATCATCGACTCCCCCCAGGTCCAAAAAGAAGGACCTAGGCCACCCGGCCGTTGACCGCTTTAACGATCGATTGCCAGTCGTTGCGGCATCGACGGTTCAACAGCACATCTCCCCGATGGTTGACCACGCAAACCTGCACAGAATCTTTGTGGTAGTCTAATCCGACAAATACCTTACAATCGTTCATGTCCGTTGCTCCTTCGCGTTAGCTGGGCTAGTCTCGAGACGATGCTCGATAATCTAACCCAGGAGTAACGGGCTTTCATCCCCATCTACTTGGCTATTCATCGGTTCCAAGCTTGTACGCTCCGACACAGATCATCGACAAGACGCAAACACACACCGCGCCATTTGTCCATTTTGATGACACGTCTGTAACCATACCAACAAGAAAGGCTATGATTGCGAGTGCACCTAGCCCTCCAAATAATAATTCCCAATAGTGTTTGCTACACATCAGAGTGCATACTCCTCAAATAATGCCATATAATTGGCATGATCGCTACTTGACACCTAACATTGTTAGGCATCTCAATGCTTTAAACATTCGCCATCGGCAGGCAATAGCCCGCCCTACCTCCGGCGATGATTACTGCCCGACCTTGTCGATCATCAATCCGGGGCGTCAGAGCGAATGGTTATATTGCGAGCCGACCAAACGGGTCGGGAAAAATCCCACGAGGCCTGCGCTGACTCAAGCATGGTCATCATCGAGGGCTTAATCGGTCCTTCAAAGCGGCGCTGACCATTGCACGTCACCGTAATCGGCTTGGACCAATCTATCGAATTCTCATGCAATCGCCACGAGATGCGTTCACAGCGCCGCGTCTCAATCTCAATAGATTGACCAAGCACTTGGCCACCAAGGTAGGCTAATTTTTCCTTCAATACGCCGGTGATATACACATCTCGATCTACCGTCGGATTCACAACGATAGAAAGCTGGGCCGCGAGCCATGGGCTACCCTTATACTTATCAGCGCTTAGCCAAGGCGTTCGGCCTTGAGATGGAAAACGAAACCAATGCGACGTCGGCGCGGGCGCTTCCGGCTGCGTCAGTGAAGCCAACCACTTGGCTGATTTAAGTTTGAGCGCCGCTTGATCGCCTGTGGCACTTACAAACTCGAGCGGGATGCTTTTCTTTTTCGCCTGGTCTTGTACATACGAAGCCAATAGCGACGCCGTCTTGTCCTGATCGGATGGCAACACCCAATGAATAGGCACATGTCTCAAATTTTCCAACATAATAGGATATAGCTGCCCGGCATATGGCCACTGCAAAGGAAGGCCGTGTAAAATCGCACCCGCAAAAATATCGGGGTAGGTCAACAACACTAGCCAACCGACGTTAGCTGGGGCGCATAAATAGGTGCGCTGAGAATCAATATGAATTCTGTGTCGAATTTCTAGCAGCATAGGCATGAGGTCCGCGTGGGCGTCGGGTGATTCATGATAAGCCTGCGGTAAATCAGAGGGGAGCGAGACAACCACGAATGAATCCGAATCACCAAACCAATCCGGAAGCTCGCCGAGAATCAGCGGGTATGGCTGAGTAGGATCGTAGTCGACTGGCAGACGATAACTTGTCGCCTGTTGATCGCCCCGTCGATCCGTCCAGACAAACTTCCCGTCGCGTAGGGGCAATGGCTGCCAAAGTTGCACATGACGAATAGCCGAGTCTAGTCGCTGCGGGGTATAGGCTTGGTCCTGCTTGATTTGCTTAGCGATGTCAGCCCGCCCCGCTTTATCGTCGAGCAGCATGTAGCGCTGTACGAGGTCATTCAACTGCAACTGCGGGTCGCGTACTACGGGAACATCTTGACCGGCTACTTGGCTGACTAGCAATAACAGCAAACCACTGGTGAGGTATGGCGTGAACATAGTAGCCATATTGTAGCTAACAATCGCTATGTAGCTAACTAGTTGCTAGCGACGCTCAACAGTTATGCTAGTCGAAAACTCATTTCCTTGGGTTGCATATGCAATGGTCACGACACTATTGCATAGCCCCAATCCCGGCTCTTGGACCCATCGCGGTGAGCCAACGCCGGTAGGGTCTCCCGTGTCATTATCGAAAAAACTTCCGCCCAAAGTTCCCAGCGTGAGGGAGTCACTGCATGATATCTCGAATATATCAGCGCCTCCTGGCTCCATGATTCCAGTTCCGGCAACGCCAAGCGTTCTGGAAACGGCGTTTTCCTCTACAAAAAGTTCGTTCTGCACATCCACAAGGTTGGCCTCAACAACGAAAAACTGCACGTCTACGGCGTCGGTTGTTGAGAGATTACGAAAAATAACCGTGACAACCTCGGTCTGAACCTCCGGCTGAGTCATCCCAGCGCCGCCGGTCTCGGTCGCGGGCAACAAGGGGACCAGCAATTCATTTAAGCTGCCGCATCCGCTTGCTCCGGCTAACAGGCCTATCAAAGCGAAACCCACAGCGCGCTTTACCCAGACACTCATCCCACGAAAACCGCTGCCGTCAACCATAACAGGTCTCATATAACACCCTCGGTTCAATATTTAAACTTTCACTTCTATTTCGCATGCTATTAGCTTACATGTCAGTGGTCGTAGGGCACGATCCGCATCAATTAGATGCGGGCTAGACTCTAGCCATGCTACCAATACTATTACGATCGGACCAACTAGTCGTTCAGCACGAGCCATATATTGGGGAGGTGGTTCGTAGGCAATATTATGAATGCAAAATTGACACATCAGGGTGCGGTCTTATAATGCAACGCTGTGAAAATGGTTCGTCGAGTGGTTTTTTTGTGGAGACGGACCGATAAATTAACAGATCTGGCCCAGTTGTACCTGTCTTGGTGACAGGGTTCGGTACTGGGGTAGGTTTAGTAGAGTCAGCGGTCGTTTACGACTTACCGTTGGGTGTGGATATGGCGAACATGCTACAGCACAAAACAAGGGCACTTGGCCGTGCGATTTAAGCAGGTCCAAAGTGTGCGCTGCTCAGGTCTCAAGACTGAGTTTTTCCGGGAGTGTGTGGTCATGGTATAGGGTCAAGGTGGCATCTTGGCTTTCGCGCATTGCGCTCGACGTGGGTCTGCCGGTGGCACCCACGTTTTTTTTGTGGGTATTTTTGTCCAAAGTTTTGCAGGACAATTGTGCTTTTGTGACGAACTTCGTAACGATTTATTGAGGGCCTGATGAACACGGATTTAATCAGATTCGTCGACTCCATTAGTCACGATAAGAATATAGAAAAAGAAAGCGTTTTCCTCGATCTGGAAGCCGCGATGCTATCTGCTGCGCGCAAAGCGTACGACGATCCTGAAGATGTTATCATCAAGATCGATCGTTTGACTGGAACCATCGAGGCTAAGGTTAATCAGCAGCCTATCGATATGAAAACGCTGGGGCGCATTGCCGCTCAAACGGCCAAGCAGGTCATGATACAGCGCATCCGAGAAGATGAGCGTAGCGCGATCTTTGAGGAGTACTCTGAACTTGTGGGCACAATTGCCACAGGGACGGTTACCCGTGTGGCTGGGTCGACGGTTATCGTCAACTTGGGGCGTGGCGAGGCTATTTTGCCTCGTAGCGAGCAGATTCCTGGCGATCAACATCATCCTGGCGAACGTGTGCGGGGCATGATTCTGAATGTCCGCGAAGAGCAGAATCAAGTCACGATCGTGTTAACGCAAACGCACAAAGATTACATACGCAAACTTTTTGAAATAGAAGTACCCGAAGTTGGCGAACGGGTTATAGAAATTCGCGCACTCGCTCGCGAAGCTGGATATCGTACCAAGGTAGCCGTGTCTTCGATCGACTCCAAAGTAGACGCCGTCGGGGCGTGCGTTGGTGTGCGAGGCAGTCGAATTCGCAATATTGTTGATGAACTCGGCGGCGAAAAAATTGATATTGTCCGCTGGAATGAATCTTCGCAGGTCTTGATTGCCAACGCGCTCAAGCCCGCTGAAGTGAAAGAAACATTGTTGTGTTTTGAGCTAGGTCGGGCGACGGTGATTGTGGAGGAAGATCAACTGTCTCTAGCCATCGGCAAGCGCGGTCAAAATGTTCGATTGGCGGCTCAGTTGGTGGGATGGGACATCGATATTCTCACGCCTGCGGAGTACAACAAGAGCCTGGATTCTATGGAAAAAGCGTTGAAGTCTATTGAAGGCGTCGAGGATGTTCTTCTCGAAAAGCTATTGGCTATGGGCATCATTTCGCTTGGTGATATGGCCGAGATTGGCGCGGAGCCAATTTCCAATGCGATGGAACTTTCGCCAGAATTTACCGCTACGCTGATTCAAACTGCTAGCGTAGAAGCCAAACGAATCGCAGCCGAAAATGAGGTTGCCAAAGCGGCTGCTAAAACCGAAAGGGCTGCTCAAGAAGCCGAGAGGAAGCTAGCCATGGCCTCTGGCGCATCAGAACCAGTTGACGAATCGGTCGCTGGGGATGCTACAGATACTGATACAGAAGCGCAAGCTGACAGTGAAAGCGTATCAAACGACGATGCTGCGTCGGCTGGCGGCCAAAAAGAGAGTGAACCATTAAGTGAGGCGTGCGTGCCTGCGGTTGTCGAGGAAATTCCGACTCCCGCCAGTGAGATATCAGGTAGTGAAACGCCCACGCAGACGGAAGAAGAGTTATAGCATTGACCGACAGCCCATTGTTGGCAGGATTGCGGTCATTGCAGTTGCATTAGCGGAGAATCGGTTTTGTCCGAAAAGATACGGGTCCACAACTTAGCGAAAGTGCTGGAAGTTTCCAGTAAGGTCATCGTCGAAAAATGCCATGCGGAAGGCATTGGCGTTGTCAAGAACCACATGTCTACGCTAAGCGCGGGGCTGCAAGAGACTATTAGGGAATGGTTTTCTGAAGGTGCAGATAAGGTTTCCGTCGAAACAGCAAAGCGTGTGGATTTGAAAAAAGTTCGCGTGCCTTCCAAGCGAAAGAAGAAGGTCGCTAAGAAACCAGAGGCAACTACATCGGATGAATCTGGAGCTGATGTCGGCGTTGCACTGGCTGAAGGTGACCACGCGGAAGAAGCTATTCTAGAAGATGCTGCATCGGAGGTAACGGCAAGCACCACTGCGATAGAACCACCCGCCACAGCACTACCTGATAACGAGACCGATGCAATCGCGTCCGAACCAGCCGTCGTTGAGGCCGTGGACGAGCCATTGACCGTCCCAGCCGTCGAGGATGATTCAACAGAGGTTGAAGTAACACCAGACGCTGGACCCGAGGTCGCGGATGAAGCGCCTCCTGAACCTAGTGAGCCTACAGTCCCTGCTGGCCCTCAGCACGTACCGACACCAGCCAAGCTTCAAGGGCCTCGTGTGGTCCGTTACGAAGCTCCTGAGCAAGATACTTTTCGCAGAAGGCCGTCCAGCAGGCCTGCACCTGCTGCGCCTGGGGCCAGTCCCACGCCAGGTGGCCCAGCTGGCCCTCCGGGCCCGGCAGGGAAGGGCGATGTTCCTGCTCGGCGCCGCTCTCGCGTGAATCCGCGTCGTGCTGCGGCTCGACTAAACGAAGCTGGCGAAAGGTTAGCGGAATACGGCAATCAGGATTTGCAGGAGCGTAAACAACGATTGGCTGGGGCGACGGGACGACGCATGATACACCGTCGACGCGCCCAGGCTGACGGTTCTCCGCAATCATTCCAGGCTGAGCCAAAGACGGAAGCGACGGTTAATGAACCCATCCGACTGAAAGAATTTTGCTCAGCAACAGGTCTGAACTTTTTGCAGTTGTTCAAAGTGTTGCGTGATGAGCACGGCTTAGTGCCTAACATCAACATGATACTAGAGCAGGAGCCAGCTGAGCTTATCGCTTTGTCATACGGTATTGAGTTGAAAGTAGTTGCGGCTAAGACTCTGCTAGATAAATTGAGCGAAGAATTCGATGCGCGACCACGTAAGCATTTAGTATCTAGGCCTCCCGTCGTCACGATGCTAGGCCACGTTGACCACGGTAAGACCAGCCTACTAGACAGCATTCGCCGCGCGACAGTAGCCTCTGGCGAAGATGGTGGAATTACCCAACATATTAGCTCTTATCATATAAATTCTGCGCACGGTCCGGTCACATTTGTGGACACACCAGGCCACAAGGCGTTTACCGAAATGCGGGCACGCGGCGCTCAGGTAACTGACGTGGTGGTGTTGGTTGTAGCGGCAGACGATGGCATTATGCCGCAGACTGTGGAAGCGATACAACATGCCAAAGCAGCCGAAGTTCCTATTGTTGTCGCCCTCAATAAAATTGATTTAGGCGACGATAATAAGCTGAAAATTTTTGGTCAATTAACCGAGCATGGCCTGACACCTTCTGGTGATTGGGGCGGCGAAATTGATGTCATTCCTACATCGGCGACAACGGGCACTGGGATAAAAGAGCTCGTGGAGCACCTGGCTGATTTGAGTGCCATTTTGGATTTGAAAGCGGATACAAAAGTCCCTGCTAAGGGAACGGTATTGGAAGCTGAAACTAAAACAGGGGTAGGCTCAGTCGCGAATGTACTCATCCAAGAGGGTACGCTGCGCGTTGGTGACCTTATTGTATGCGGTAATGCCTTTGGTAAAGTTCGTGCAATTATCGACGATCAAGGCAATCGCATAAAAAAGGCCGGGCCTTCGTTGCCGGTTGAAGTGTGGGGGCTTGACGAAGTTCCGGGTTCTGGCGATACGTTGTTCTGTGTTGAATCTATGCAGCGCGGCAAGGAAATCGCAGCGGAAACGCGCCGCATGCGCACTGTCAATGCCCGCTTGAAATCGACAAAAGTGCGCACGCTACAGGATGTGCTATCACGTCGTGACACGGCGGATATACCGATTCTCAATCTTATCATCAAAGCCGACGTGGACGGAAGTATCGTTGCGTTGCGTCAGGCTTTGGGAGAATTCCCAGATGATGAAGTCAAGTTGGTCATTCGTCACTCAGCCGTGGGTGCGGTTAATGATAGTGACATATTATTAGCGGCAACGAGCGATGGCATTATCATCGCTTTCCGCGTTGACATGGCTATCGGCGCCAAGCGTTTGTCGGATATGCATGGCGTAGATGTTCGTCCCTATCGCGTGATTTACAATGTAGTCGATGATGTCAAGAAGGCCTTGGAGGGCTTGCTGGCACCTGAGGAGAATATAGAGACCCGTGGCCGACTAGAGGTTCGTGATTTATTCCGATTCGGCAAGAAGGGTAGCGCGATAGCTGGGTCTTATGTGACGGATGGTGTGATCGATCGCAAGTATTTGGTCAAAGTTGTTCGCGATGGTGTTGTAGTTCGCGAAGGTTCTTCGATAGCTTCACTTCGTCGATTTAAGGATGATGTGAAGGAAGTTAAGAATGGTTTTGAATGTGGTATACGACTCGAAGGCTTTGACGACATTCATGTAGGTGACGTTCTAGAAACGTACGAAATCGTCAAGACGGCGCGTACCCTTGCTTAGGTTGTAATGGGCATTGTAATCATTCGGAAATCGTTATTGTTTTTCAACTAGATGATTAGCTGGCATGTGTAGCATGAAATATAGGCACTCCGCAGGGTATGAACGTTGGAGTGAAGCTAGAGAGACGCGTTGCCCTGTCACAGAAACTGATGATTGTAGTACGGTTGTTACGCCACATGTTCTAACCCTAGCGGTGGCCTGCTCATGATCGAATTCAAAGCGGAATGTGGTCATACAGTTCGTGCAAAAGACGAAGACGCCGGCGGTGTCGTTCGATGCTCGTATTGTGGAAAGACGGCTAATGTGCCCGATCCGCAGGGGGACGAGCTGGATTTTCTATTTTCCGATGTTCATAGTCCTGACGAAGAAAATCCTCGCCAACGACGTAATAAAAAAAAGAAGGTTTCGGCCAAGCGAAAACCGGGTGATATCAACCCCTTCGCGATCGTACTGCGTATGTGTTACGCGGCATTGCTGCTTATTATTGTGTTGGTTGTAGGTAAGAAATTTGTGATGCCCCTGTTTGAGGAGGGTGGCTTCGAGCAGATCATTACCAATACAAGCCCAAAGAAACCCGAACCAAAACCAACAGTAAGAACGCCTCGCAATCCGATAGTGAAGCCAGCCGCACGTGTCGGATTGATTAGCAGAAATAAATTTGCCAATTTGTACACTACCTCTACGCCGCCCGGTGCGGCGATTTTTTTCATCCAATCGAGTCGTGCCCCTGCCACAGGACGCATTTTCGAAACGGACGGGGTGCAACGGCTTGATGGCGCTGGTAAGCAGAGAGATTTGTCTGACGGTAGTTATGCGGTCGAAGTGGTGTTTCCGTGGAACCACAGCAATTTGACCGGTTTCCCGGAGTATAAAGATTTTCGTCGTGCGCTTCAGGATGCCGACGCATCGCAGCGTAATGAACTCATACATCGATTTTTCATTCCCGATGAAGCCACGGACTTTTTCGTCAACGAAATAGACGGCCAGTTTTATTTAGTACGTCAATATCGCGACGTCGTTATTCGTAACCGACGTTCTCGCGGTGTGCGTGCATTGTTTTTGCCACGCATTAAAACGGAGGAGAAAAACGGATTTTCGATTGAAGCACTGGTGAACAATTATATTCCGACGGACGAAAATTATTCTTTTGATAAGAACCATGTGCGTTCGGAGCTTAATTTTTATGATGTCAGCGATTACGATCAGAAGTTTGTGATGAAAGCACTGACGCAGATCGGCATGATTCCATACAGGACCGCAGACGATAAATTACGACTTTTTAAGATTGACATCGACGACGGGAGTTTTGCAGCGAAAGTGCTGCATGATTAGTTATCATGGTTGTTGGCATTCTGACGCTGGAGCTAGCGACACTGGAAGCGCGTAGCCTGAAGGATAAACGTAGTGTTATTCACGGACTTAAACAACGGCTGGGAAATCGGTTCAACGTATCGGTAGCTGAGGTCGCTTATCTCGATACACCCAAACGTTGCCGCTTGGCTATTGCGATGGTCTCTCGCGAGGCTCGGCCGTTGCATTCGCAGTTGGACAAACTGGTTGACGCGGTCCGGGCGACGCCCTGGCTAACACTGATTGATTACGAACGAAGCATTGTATAGGACATAAGCAGCAAGGTATATTTACGTAATGGGTTCTTTTCGCATTTTGAAAATTGAAAGTCTCATCCGTCGTGTGGTGAGCGAGGCGATCGCTTTCCGCTTGGAAGATCCTCGTATTGAACCGCTGACGATTACCATCACCCGGGTGGAAGTGTCGCGTGACAAGCAACATGCCACCATCTTTATTCATGTACGTGGCAATGACGCCGCGCTACGTCGGACGCTGTCGGCTTTGAGCCATGCTAGCGGGCTGTTGCAGCGAACCGTTGCCCAACAGATCAATGTGCGCCACTGTCCGAAACTTAGCTTCGAGGAAGATATCGCGGCTAAGCGGGCACAGGAAACGTATGAGCTACTCGCCCAAAATCGTCAACAATATCCGCACCTTTTTGAGGAAAATGGCGAAAGCGAAGATGACCCAACAAGCCAATCATCTGAGTCAGCGGATACAGAAGAGAATTCGGAGGATCCCACGATATGAAACAGGGAACAATGTACGCGGGACGTATCAAAAAGGCGTTTGCCAAAGCGCGTGCGGACTCTAAGCCCGTAGAAGCGCCCCCGTTAGATGATCCGCTTCACCGACTATGTATCTCCATATTCGGGGTGGCTGTGGGCGATGAACGGGGTGAGAAATATACTACCCGTCTGCTGACCCAGATGGTCGACTGGAATGAAATTCGGGTTTCAACGGTTGAAGAGATTGAAACCGCGATAGGCACGGCCCCGCAAATGGCAAAGGCGCGGTGCCGCTCGTTGCTGGACGCCATGCACGCAGTCTATGAATGTGAAAACGTGTTATCACTTGACCGGCTACGGGACATGGGTCGGCGTGACGCGCGGGCATATTTAGAGGCGCTCGAGGGAGTCGATGATTATGCTGTCGCGTCAGTAACCTTATGGAGTTTAGGTGGGCATGCTATCCCTGTGGACGACCGATTGTTGGAAGCGTTGCAGGTAGCAGACTTGGTTCACCCACTGGCTACGCGGGGCGAAGTGCAAGCTTTTCTTGAACGACACATTAGCGCGGCAGACGCCAAGGATTTTTACTTCGTGATGCAGACTTTTACACCGACAGCAAAGGCCAGCTCATCTGCCAAGAAAAAGAAAGCCACGACCAAAGGCAAACGGAAGACCACAAAGGCAAAAACGTGATCTTGCCGTCAAGGATGACATCTCGAACTGTAACCCATCCTAGACGTTTAGCGTTAGGTCATGTCCGACATACATCCAGACTATGTCGAAAGAGGATCAACATGTTCGCCACCACCTCCGTAATTGTATTCGGTTGTTTATTCTTGTCTGCCTGTGCGACGAACCAAGCAACTTTACAAACGACACAAGCGTCCGACTCCGCGATTTCGGCTGAACCTCAGATTGCATTGAACCCTGAGCGCGCTTACCTACACTTAAACGAACTTACGCCAGCGATTTCACCCATCGAAGCCGCCCTGCCGCTTCCACCCTTATCCGAGCGGGCAGCAAAGCGCGTGGCCCGAGCACAGAGCTTGATGAATGAGCAGCGTTTTACGCAGGCTTCAGGTGAACTTGATCGGGCACTGCGTTTTGACCCTCAACATGCCATGATCCATCGTATGATGGCCGAACTACACTGGGAGGCTGGTAACACCCGACGGGCGCGAACGCACGCGGAAAGTGCCATTTCAAAGTCACCAGACGATGCAGCCGCCCATCTTGTTCTTGGTCAATGCGCCATGGCTGATAGTGACGATGAAGCGGCTATACTAGCTTTTCGCACGGCGTTAGCCTGCCCTAGCATCGAGCAAGACCCATCCATTACGCTTCGATGTCAATACTATGTAGCTGAAGCATTGTCACGAGAAGGCTATGTACAAGCTGCATTGGATGCGTATAACGCTTTTGAGCGTACGGCAGCTATGTCTGGACCAGACATTACGCAGCATCAGGCGGCTACCCTCCTGCAAGCAACCGGCGGGCTTGTGTCCGTGGAAAAATCCGACTTACTAGCTAAGCTTGGCAAATTTGACTTGGCTGCCAAGGCTCTTGCGCAGGCCGCGTTAGCGACGGACGCCGAGACGGGTACCATCGTTCGTTACGCGCAGCTTCTCGATCAAGCTGGTCAAACTGACCAAGCTATTGGCATTATTGGTCACATTACACAGGTCGACGAGCCAACCGTCGCTTTAGTCACCCGCATGTTCCGAAAACTTGAGCGCGGCGATGCACTCATTACGCAGCTTAATAAATTTCAACAACAAGAGCCAGACAAAGCCCACTTGGTTTTATCATTAGCACAAGCGTTGAGCGATGCGAATCGGGCGCAGGATGCGCAACAAACGCTGCAAGAATTTCTCAAGCGACATCCAGCGCAGACGGCTGTTCGTGAACAACTGGTGCAGCTTTATATAAGCCAGGAAGATTGGGTTCAAGCCTTAGGACAAAGCGCAGCTGGACTAGCTTCACGCGCGAACAGCGACACACAACTTGATATCGCTACTAAGCAGCTCATGCCATCTCCGGCGGCGATTAAGGCCTTGTTAGATGCGCCTATCACAGATGCCAGCGAATGGGAAATTTTACTACTAGTGAAAATATCGCTAGCAGATGGCCGTCGCGCGTTAGCCAGGTCGCTACTCGATCAATGTTTACAGACGCACGCCCCATTTGT
The DNA here is from genome assembly GCA_029260115.1 of Phycisphaerae bacterium. Classification (GTDB taxonomy): domain Bacteria; phylum Planctomycetota; class Phycisphaerae; order UBA1845; family UBA1845; genus JAJRPG01. The sequence goes on from JAJDDW010000061.1 coordinate 89,759, forward strand.
TCCAGCCCGTCGTTTGCTAGCGACTATGCTGCTGGATGAATATCAATACGACCAAGCCTTGCGCGTGGTCGCCCGCCAGCAAGAAGACAAGCCCGAGGACGCTGGTCTGGAAGTGCTATTGGGTAAGATCAATCAGCGTCTTGATGATAATGAAGCGGCGGCGCGTCATTTCAAAGCAGCCTTGCAACTAGATCGCACGAGCACTGAGGCTATGCTCTTGCTATCGCGCGTCCAGGTGAGCCAAGGTAAGCGACTCGGGGCACAGCGTCAGTTAAGCGTACTCTTAGAACAGCAGCCTACGAATGATGAAGCTCGAGAGTTGTTAGCCCGGATATACCTTAGCGACAATAAACCAGAACTCGCATTGACCGCGTTTCAATATATTGCAGATCATGGGGCAGACGAAGTACAACGTGCCCGCTGCCAAGTGTTAGCAGACCAACTACCTGAAATAGACCCGATCAGGTATCGCACCGAACTATTGGCACTAACGGAAACCTATCCCAAGGACGCCTCTCTTTGGCTGGCGGTGGCTGAGACTTACATCCCGGATGAAGACCCTGAGCCTGTGTTCGATATATATCGCAAGGCCCTTGCCGCTGACCCGGACAATGAAGACGCGAAGTTTGGCCTGGTTGTCACCAGTCAGCAAATGTTGGAATTTGAGACGGCTATCGATCTGCTCAAAGAACTGTTGCAGCGTCGTCCCAACCGTCATACGTGGCGACTTGCCCTCGCTGATTTGTATTGGACGCTCGGCGATTACGACGCTGCCCTAGCCATCGCGCAACCGCAGCAGGACAATACGACAATCAATAAGCGCCATCGACAGCGATATCGTCAGCTCATTGTGGAAATCCTCCAAGAGACAAAGCGGATAGACGAGCAGCTTGCGCTTATGCAGCGTTGGTCCGAGGAGCCTGAAGGAGAAGATTGGCTAGCGCTGTTGTCGCGTTCGTATCTAATCAACGACCGCGCGAAACAAGCCGTGGCTATTCGCGAGGCAGCCTTCCAGAAAGATGCTGCAGACCACGACAAACTCACCGACCTAGTCGCGGCGTTGATGGCTGACAAACAGTTTACACGTGCCAAACAGTATGTCTTGGACTGGGTGTCGGAAGACCCAGACAGCGACGGCGCTCTTGCACTGTTAATTGAAGTGCTTACCGAAACAAAGGCGTACGACGATGTGCGTCAATTGTCGCGAGAGGTACTGCTGCATACGTTCAACCGGCAATATTTTCAGGATAGGTTAATCCTTGCCTTGCGCCAGGCTGAGCGATTTGATGAAGCGACGGATTATATCGAAGCTTTATCCGATGAAGCGATTAAACTCATCCTGGCACGTACTCGACGTCCCCAACCTCAAGAAAATGCGAAGCAATCTTCTCGGCCTTTGCCGTTTCAGCCTGACGAGCCTTTTTCTCTAGAAAAATTAGACCGTCGCCTGATCCAGTTACATACGTGGGAAGCTACGCTATACATGGATAGCAAAGACTACGACAAAGCTATCGACTTACTCGAAGATTGGCTTGAGAAGACGAAAAATCCGGATGCTCGTTTTCGATATCTCGTCGCGCTGGGGCAGTGTTACCAGTTATCCGCGCAGGACGATAAAGCGACGGACACCTTAGAAAAAGCTCTAATGATTAGGCCTAGGGACGTTGGGTTTAACAATGACGTCGCTTATGGATGGATTAACCAAGGCATTCGACTGGACGAAGCCGAGCGAATGATTCGTTTTTCAGTGAGTCAATCGCCAAGAAACCGGGCCTATCTCGATACTTACGGTTGGCTGCTATACAAAAAAGGACAGTTCAAGACGGCCAAGCAATGGCTCGATCGCTCGTTGGGACAAACGGAGACGGCTGACCCGGTCGTGCTTGACCACGTGGGCGATGTATCCTGGCGACTGGGACTCAAAGAAGAGGCTATCGGCTATTGGACTGCTTCTCGGGATGCGCTAACTAAGCGAGACAAAGACCTCCCTAGTACCACCGAACTCATGCGGATTGGCAAGTTAGCAGATAAGAAAATATCCGCCGCCCGCGAGGGAGGCCAGCCACCAGTAGCAGCCACGGGTTCTGAGACCGCAAACCAAGCCGATGGCGTACAATAGCTGTTATCTGTACAATTGCGTCCGAGTATTGAGTAAGTTTATCCGCCGAAGTCATGAGGAGTCTCGCTGTGTCTGGTCACTCAAAATGGTCCACCATCAAGCATAAGAAGGCCGCGTTAGATGCTAAACGCGGAAAGAGTTGGAGCAAGCTCGCCCGCGCTGTCACCATGGCTGCGAAAACGGGCGGCGGGAACATAGCGGACAACCCCTCCCTACGATTGGCCGTCGAAAAGGCCAAGTCTGACAACATGCCCAAAGACACCATCGAGAAGGCCATCAAAAAGGGCACGGGCGAACTGGAAGGCGAGAGCTACGAAGATGTACTCTACGAAGGGTACGGCCATGGCGGCGTGGCGGTTATGTGCCAAGCTGTCACCGACAATCGCAACCGCACTGGCGGGGAGATTAAGAAAATTTTCGATCGCGCGGGCGGCAACCTAGGCCCGAGTAATTGTGTCGCTTTTCAGTTTACGCAAAAAGGTGTCATCGTTATTGAACGCGACAAAGCCGACGAAGATCAACTCATGGAGATCGGACTCGAAGCCGGGGCAGACGATGTCAGCAGTAGCGCGCACATTCACGAAGTGTTGTGCGCACCGGAGGTCTTTGAAAAAGTGCGCGATGCGATTCTCGCTGCCCATATCGAAATCCAATCGGCTGACCTTTCGATGGTCGCTGACAACCTTATTTCGTTGGACGCCCCGGCTGCCCGAAAAGTCATGCGACTCATCGACGCACTGGAAGACAACGACGATGTCGATGCGGTTTACTCCAACTCGGACATTTCAGACGAAGTAGTAACTGAGCTTTCTAAAGACCCCTAGGCGATTACATTAACCTCATCGCTAGCCTTCGATTTTATAGAGCATTAATAAGAATGACACGGGCAAGCTAGCGCATACCATACCACCGCGGCGGATGGGTTTCGACTGGCTACTCCACGAAATGACATTCGCGTAGCGCCTCAACAAACTTAGCGGCGATGATTTGATTGCCCGTATCTTTCCAATGAATGCCGTCTGGATGCCAGACTTGTTGGTCAGTTAAATCTTCTTCCCAGCCACCCGTATCAATAAATACCGCTTTAGTCTGAGGTTCGTTTTGACATTGCGCTGACACACGATCGCTGAGCGCAGGTAGAGCCTCTTTAACTAGATCGCGCGCGTGCCAAGGGGGTATGGCAACCATCGTGCGACAGCCGAACTTCGCGGCTATATGAATCATCTTGCCAATGTCGCTGGCTACGCCTTCCATATGGGGAACCAACTCTTGCATCGCCGTCACAGGTTCACGAGGCTTAAGCGTGGCCAGCTTTTGATGAACTAACGTCTTGGCTAAATCGGGCTGAAACCGCTGCAACGATCGCATATCTGAAAGCGTCGCTAGGAAGGGATTGGGATGATCTAGATATTGTTTAAGCTTTTGATCTTGAGACTCTCGCAAGGCAAACGTGTAGGGATAGCCTAATCGCGGATCTTCATGAATGGCGTAGAAAAGCGTTTCAGGCCCGTGGAAAATAATGATGGCGTCAGGCTCATAGTCTAAAACTTTCGTGACTAACAATACGAGCGATTGCCTGGTTACTAATGCCAAGCTAGCGGCATTTATAACCCGTACCTGGCCATGGGCAGCAAGAGACGATTCGGCCAACATGGCTTCCATGTATCCAGAGATTGTTGTCTCATTGGTGTTCCCATAGAATCCCAGACTACTACTTAGCATGAAAATGCGCGTTTCGCCCTCTGGTTTTTTCAGAGGTAAATCGCCATAACGAAAACCTGCGTCGTTCGTGGACACGCCATCCCCGTCGTACATGGCCTCGGAATAAAACTCAACGTAAGGCGTGGGATAACGTGGGATGAACCGCCGGGCATTGGGGTGATTTTTTTTCTGCCAGGCGAGTGCGCCTTCTATTATAGCAAATATGACAACCAGCCCAACTACATAGGTGACGAGTCGCTTAGCCAAAAAAGCTAGCGCCCACCATCCTTGAGGCTGAAGAATGTTATCACTAGCGACAGACCGTTGAGGCTCTAACCCATCGAAAGGCTTGGTCACCCCGTCATGGCGCATTGCTTTTCGTGGCTTAGTAGAAGTTGTAAGCTCAGGCCAAGCGGAGGTCGTCATTGTGGTAGTCCATTATGATCGTTCATCATCAAAACTGAAAATAGATAAACTGATTGATCCCAGTCAATTGGCCAAACAACAAAATACTGACCGTCACCGACCAATAGCCACCCCACCTCACAGCCGTTGGTAATTGATCCCATAGCGAATGCGAGCGTGAGGTCTCGCATTTTTCTTCCCAACATTCGTAGCCTGCGACCATCAATATCAATAGCAAACACTTCAAAAGATAGTCACGGTATAGATTGCAAGTGATGCCTTGTCGCGTCACATCAGTCAGCAGGTGCGTCACCACATACCACGCATCGCTAAGCGAGTTGGCTCGAAAGAAAATCCACGCAAACGTCACACAGGCAAGCGTCATAGCCATGCCCAGCAGCCGAGTGCCCAGCGGTAAAGTGTCGTCGCGATGCCGCTTTGGTTGGCTGACCATACGCTCGATCAGTACAAAAACGCCGTGAGCACCGCCCCACACTACGAAAGTCCAATTCGCGCCATGCCACAATCCGCTGATTAGAAAGGTCGCCAGTAGACTAAAAATAGCTCGCGAGGCGTTACATCTTGACCCGCCTAACGGAATATATACGTAATCTCGAAACCAAGTTGAAAGTGATATGTGCCAGCGCCGCCAAAACTCTGTCGGCGACCAGGCCAGGTACGGGCGACGAAAGTTTTTCATCAAATCAAAGCCCAACGTCCTCGCACAACCGATGGCTATGTCCGTATAACCCGAAAAATCGCAATATATCTGCATCGCGAAAAACACGGTGGCTAGCATCAACTGCGCGCCGTTGTGCCCTTGCGGAGCGCCGTACACAATGTCCACATAAATCGAAAGCGTGTCTGCAACGACTACTTTCTTAAACATGCCCCATAGCATTAAACGTAGGCCGGACACGATTTCGTTGCCATTGGCACAACGAGCGGCCTTGATTTGCGGTAGCAATCGCGAAGGTCTTTCTATGGGACCAGCGACAAGTTGCGGGAAAAACGAAACGTATAGCGCAAAGTTAATAATGTTCCGCTCGGCGGGGATTCGGCCTCGGTACACATCGACGGTATAGCTAATAGTTTGAAATGTGTAGAACGAGACACCGAGTGGCAGTAGCAAATTAAGCGCAGGGAATTCTAATCCCGGATGCACAGCAGCGGCGACCGACGCGCTAATCGACGCAAGAAACGTCCAATACTTAAACACGATCAGGATAGATAGATTGACTGTTAAGCTGGCAACTAGCAGTGCCACCCGCCTGGCTCGACCACCTTTTTCCATGAACCGGGCACAGGTGTAATCTGTTAGAGTCGAAGCGAGAAGGAGGATCGTGTAATCCACCCGCCACCAGGCATAGAACACATAACTAGCCACGAGCAGAAAACATATCCGCGCATGAGGCCGGCGCAGCGTGTGATACCCAGCCCACACGAGCGGAAAAAACACCAAAAATGCGACCGAATTAAATTGCATATTCCACTACATCAAAGCGCCGAGTCAGCCAGGCCATTCAGCGCGTACACAGACCTCGCCCATTTAAGAGCATGACTACGCATACCACTTGGTTTTATCGGTCGATTCCGATAACAAATGAACCTGGCTGGGGGATGAGAGAGGACCGATAACTCTAGGATCCATCGATGATTGCGAGCGTATCATCGAGTCCCCATGTCCAATAGAAGGACATGAGGAGTCCGACATATAAATATGGCCTACCACATCTTTTTGTCGACGCGGGGTGACCGTCAAAATGCGATTGTCTTTGTGTATATCTTTCCACAAAACGGAAAGCTTCAAATCGGCTCGCCGCATTCCGGGCAGCGAGGCTGCGAAAGACCTCTAAGAATATGGCTACATTTTCGGCACCGGATATCACCATCACCTCTTGATGCACCAAGCGTTACCAGCACCCATCCTATAAAACTACCCAAGGTGGCCGGGTGGCCCGTGTCCTTCGGGTGCGGGGGAGTCGAAGATCAACGCTCAAACTTTTATTCCATCGCAAGCATCAATCAAGCAGCAATCATACCGTGTGATCAATCTTGTTTTGAGTTGGTGGAGACGATGATCGCATGCTACATGCACCACCAAAAGATTGGCTGGCTTTCACAGCCCGCGCTCGTATTTCGTCATCACTTTTCTATGTCGTGACTATGGCACAAAGAAGACCATAGACTCTCCCATGTCCAAAAGAGGGACACGGATCACCTAGCATCCGATATGGAACACATAGCCAAATATCCTTCCCCCACCCTGTGCCAGTAGGCAATGGATGGGGCATCCGCATGTCGATTCCGGATTCATACCAAGGTCGAGCTATGGCGTCGAACGCAACCACGCCGCGAATCCCTCGTCGGTGAGGCCCCATCCCTTGGATAATAAGCACAGCCGGGAATCGCGATTCGGATTTTGGCCTAGTGGTCATTGTCCGCACGAGCTGACCAGGTACACGTCAGAATAGACAAAAAATACGATGACACCTAGCTTCTCGGGCGTCTAGTCAGTAGAAGATATACCGAAAATGGTAGCGAATATGTCAGATATTGCAGCGAAGATTGTATGTTGGTCAATTGTGCCACACGGCCTGGCTTATTCAACTTAGATGAAGACCTATCCGACGATTCTTTATAGAGGGAGTTTGCGGCTTCCGGGCGTGGGTCGTATACTTGGTAGCGACATGCAGACGCTTTCATATTCCACCTACCGGAAGGCAGAAACCAGTGGATTCTGGGTCTTTTCTCAATCAGATCAACCTAAGCCAAGAGTATTGGTCATTCCTACAGCGAATGGCTAACCGACCGGCTGTGACGCTGATTGAATTATTGTTAATCACGATCGTGATTTACGCGATGCTTCGATTTTTCCAGGGGACGCGTGGTGCTCGTTTGGTGCGGGCGGTTTTAACCATTCTCGCGGTCAGCTTTGCCCTAGTCTGGCTCATCGCTGAGCAGCTCGAATCCGAGCGTATCAAAGTTTTATATCCTTATTTCATTCTAGGCGTTTTTTTGGTGTCGCTGGTCGCATTTCAGACCGAGCTTCGCCGCATGCTGCTGCGCCTGGGCGAGGGTGGATATTCCCAGCGCTGGTTCAAGCCCAGCGAGCGGGTGATCGACCCGGTCGTGGTCGCAGTCGAACGCTTGTCGAAAAAGAAAATCGGCGCGTTAATTGCCATCGAGCGCGTAGGTGAGATTGGCGCGGTACTCGAGTCTGGTGTTCGCATGGACGCCAAGGTCTCGGCTGAATTGCTAGAAACTATATTTTGGCCTGGCACACCGCTGCATGACCTTGGCGTCATCATCCAGCAAGGACGGCTGATCGCTGCAGGCTGCCAATTCCCATTGGCTGAATCTGGCGAAGTGGAACGATCGCTGGGTAGCCGACACCGCGCGGGGCTAGGACTAAGCCACGAAGCGCAGGCTGTCGTTATCATCGTCAGCGAAGAAACCGGTCGAGTTTCCCTAGCGGTTCGGGGCCAATTAGAAGTCATATCCCTGCAGACGTTTCGCCAGCGATTAGCTGAGGCGCTAAGCGTGTCGGCTGCCGGTCCTCCGCAAAAAGATAAAGCGTCTGAAGTTTCTGATAAATCGTCACCCCGGATTGCCCCTGATGGAACAGGTCAAGCTGCTTAGTATGACAGCCGTGCTTTCGCTTCTCACTTGGATTGTCGCTGACAATATGGTGAACGAAGAGGCGATCGTTCGCGCTACCTTTGAACTATTACCACGGGCAAATAGCGATGTGCTAATCGACGTCGCACCTGAAGCGGCCTCACAACTATATACGATTAAGTTACAAGGGCCTCGCCGCTTCATAGATGTGGTCCAAAAACGAGAGCGGACCAAGGCGCGACTGCGTATCGGCGACCATGCGGTCGGACCAACGGAAATCACACTCGACAACGAGTCGGTCAAACGCGCGCTGACGGAAACCTGGTCCGAATTCGATCAACTCACGGTGCTAGCGGTAGAACCTAGCACCATTCCCGTAGTCATTGACAAGCTCGTTTCGCATGAGTTTACGCTAACGACTAGACGCCTCACGCTTCCTTACGCCAGCGAACCACAACTTAAACGGTCGTCTATCAATGTCCAAATTCGTCAGAGTCGTTACGACAGTATCTTGGAAGCTGGTCAGGCGCTACAGATGGACATCAGCGCCGACCTAGAGCGCCAACTCAGATCAAGCCCAGCTGGTCAACCAGCTACGGTTTTTCTGGCCCTCGACCCTCGGCAGTTTGGTCGGGACGCAGCATTTTCTCCTGATTCGATTGAGGTGACGGCTACGGTGCAAGCTCAACGTACTACGGCTGTAATTCCGACTGTTCCCGTTAAGCCGGTGGTCAGTTTTACTAATCTCGATAAATCGCTCATGGCTCAGTCGAGAGATGGTACACTGCTCACAGTTGAGACGGTGTCCATTCGCGTTACAGGCCCGACTGAGGACGTAGCCAAGCTGCAACGGGGCGTATCGCGGGCATATGGGCTGATCCAGATTAAAGAATCTGACCTTCAAGAACTCAATGTGCTCAAAGCCTGGCCTACAGATTTTGTGCTTCCTCCGCAGATTGAGCTTGCTGAAACGCCCGCCCCAATCGAATTCAAACTCGTCGAGCAAGCTGCGCCCACCTTACAACCGTAAATGTAACCTTGCGAAATGCGTCCGGTCCAGAGACGTAACTACTTTACTCCAATGATGTTATAGCCCGTCACGCCCTGTCTGACCGTATGATGATGTGCACTACTCAGGATTCGGCGATATTTTCTCGGCTGATTGTCATTAAGTCGCTTGACAAAGAATTCAGGTTCGTTACTATCTCTTTCGCGGTGACAATACATGCAGGGCTACACCCGTTCCCATTCCGAATACGGCAGTTAAGCCTGCATGGCCGATGGTAGTCGCAAGGCGAGAGTAGGTTATTGCCGCATTTTTTTGTTTCCACTATACCCGCTACGGCGGGTATTTTTATGCGCCGATTTTTCCTCGTACGCCGCTCTGATGGCTCAACAGGCATTACTGCCTAATACCTAAACCAAGGGCATATTATCGGCCGTGTCGTCTTGTCGCTTAGAAAAGATTATCTACAATGCCAAGCTAGTAGGAATTAGTTATGGCGAAGCTACGCTATCTTGGAGACTAACAATATGTTCTTTACGCTTATTCTAGATTTGCTTACCGGCTTCTTGCCGTCACTCATACAACTTATCATCGACCTCCTTCTAGGTGGTAGCGGCACCGCAGCCTAGCCTACAACGCTAGCAGCTTTCTCAAGACGGGGCGTCAATGATTCTGCACTAGAGGTGTGGCTGTTGGGTTAGAGGCTATCCCAAAACCTGTTTGAGCAGCAACATCGTGCATCCAAGGTGGAGAAACCCTTGGAACATCGTTGTTGATTTCTCCCAGCGTATGCACAGTCTGCGGTAGTTCTGAATCCATGAAATTGTACGTTCGACTTTCCAACGTCGCTTATAACGTCGAAGACTTCGGCCATCCTGCGTAACATTCTCCGGCTTCCGGTTTCGCCGGTGTGGTGCGATCATCTCAATGCCTTGATGGGCCAGTTCTATATCGAGAAGTTCACTGTCGTAAGCCTTGTCGCCGATCACGCGTGGCGGAGTCTCTTCGGTCAACATGAATTCAAAAAGACGTTGGACGAGTTGGCTTTCGTGGGGGTTTGCTGAAGTTGTATCGACCGCCACTGGCAAGCCTCGCGCATCCACTAAAACCATTATTTTTACGCCTTTTCCGGCCTTGGTACAGCCAATCCCGTCACCACCGCCACGGGCTTTACTAAAAGTGCCATCGATGAAGCACTCGTATAATCGATAACCATCGCGTTCCTCCACGCATCGGCCAGCGTCTCGCATGATCGTCTCGAACACGCCGTCGTTTACCCATTTTTGAAACCACCGGTGAACGGTACTTTTCGATCCGTACCTCGCCGGTAAATCCTTCCACTTGGCTCCGTTGTCAAGAATCCAGAAAATGCCGCCAACGATTTTTCTACGGTCAGACGCTGGCCGTCCGCCCTTTGGGCTACGCGGGCATTTAGGAATCCGTTCCACTAGCCAATCCAATTGCTCATCCGTGAGTTTTAACATCATGTATTATCATACGTCTCTCACAAGAAAAGGTTTTGGGATAGCCTCTAGTGGTTTATGTGGTGTGAATACGCGATATAGTCTCGCGAGAAGTCGTCAGTACATTGAGAGCACTTAATATTCTAAGCACCGCGCAAGCTAGAACATGCGGCTCGGTTTTCCTGATAGACTCCATGCCCATGACAATGCTACTTAGCTAATCTTCTAAGCACCTCACAGCCCTCACGAATCTGATCGTCTGACGCCGCGTAGCTAAGACGAAAATGTGTATCTCGCTCACTGAATACCTCGCCGGGTATAATCAATACGTTTTGGCTTATCGCCTGCTCTACAAATTCGGTGGCGCTGGCGTAACGCGACGGCGCTTTGGGAAACACATAAAAGCCGCCGGAAGGTCTGAAGAACTCAAACGCACCCTCCAATTCGCTACACACTAGATCACGCTTTTTTCGGTATATGTCTACTTCAGTAGACATGTCGGTATCCAATGCAGCTAGGCCCCCGTATTGCACGGGCTGGGGGGCACAGACAAAGGTGTATTGCTGCAACTTAGCCATCTCCGTAATTAATGCAGAGGGGCCAGCGGCGTAACCTAAACGCAAGCCTGTCATAGCATACGACTTGCTAAATCCGCGTAGCAATAAGGTGCGCTCTGGGGCGTGGTGGACGGCGCTGGGCGGCGGGCCGTCATACGACAGCATGTTGTATATTTCGTCGGAGACGACAAGCAAATCATGCTTTCGAGCAAGCTCAGCCACGGCTTTAACGTCTTCATCGCGAAAAACAATCCCCGTAGGGTTACCCGGCGCACAAAGCATAATTATCTTTGTTTTATCGGTGATCGCGGCTTCGATACGATCGGGATATAGCTGAAAGTCATCATATAATGGCACAGGCTTTGGGACGCCTCCAACTAGCTTGACCAGATGAGTGTACGACACAAAGTAAGGATCTGGAAAAATCACTTCGTCGCCATGATTTATGCAGGCCATGAGCGCAAGAAGCAGGCCCCCGGATAGACCTGACGTAACAAACACATCGGGTTCCCATTCAAACTCTTCTTTAATTTTCTGAGAAATGCGTTCGCGTAATGCCGGAATGCCGCGCGTAACGGTGTAGCCATTGTTGTCATCGCGGATCGCTTGAATTATCGCGTCCTTGATATTTTGGGGTACAGGGAAATCTGGCTGACCAATCGACAGATTGATCGGATTATCAAGCGTCGCACCAAGATCGAACACGCGGCGAATCCCCGACGAACCGATCGGCTTTACATGCTCAGCTATAAAATGCGCTCCGGTCATGACATCATCTCCATAACAAAATACTCCCCGCATTATCCTATGTGACTGGCCAAAACCTGCAACGCATCCGGGAATTTGACTACATGGAAATCTGGTGTCGCACCACACGAAACCCACCATCAGATACGTTATGGACATTTATGGCCCTCGAAACATGTGCTCATTTATTCGGACCACCCCCAGCTTAATCGCATGGCCTATTCCGATGAGGAACCAAAGACATTTTCGGTACACCATCTTGTTACTTATTTACGCCTATAGCCACGTCGATATGCCAAAATGAGCAGGTGTGACAACTCGGAAATGTAGACATGGCTGACGCACAATCACAAGCACGTAGCAAACGATGGATGCTCATACTACTTGTATGCGTCGTGCAATTTGCATGTCTTACTATGGGGGCTATGTGGTTTGCGAATCGACTAAGTGGCAATATCGGCATGTTAATGCGCCACCAGATTTTGGACAATAACGCACACATAACCAATCAAATGGCATTAATGATCGACGAGTTACACTTAATAGACATCAAAGATCAATCTCAAGATTGGTACAAACTTCAGGAAATCGTTGAAAATACGCATTTGCCAAACGACGGTTATATTTCCGTGATAGATGATCAGACAGGCCAGGTTCTCTGTCACCCGTTATGGAATAGACAGCCGTATGTGCAGGGGTTAAAGCTTGGGCAGCTTATGCTTCATAATACGGCTGGTAGTCGAAAAATTATCAGCTCTGTGGTCAGTGGGGATTACGTGTCACTGGGATGGGCGCGCGTTAATGGCGAGGAACATTTACTAGCTGTACGTAAAGTGCCAAGCCTCGGCATTTTGGTACTCGCACATCAAAAAGAAGCGCCGCTGGTAGTTGCCGTTTCACAAATTGCCACTTCCGTCAAAGCTATTGGCCTAGCCGTGGCGGTTGCGCTAATGGCTATTAGTTTGATCCTCCTCGCAGGCATTATAGAACGATACGATAGCCGGATGTCGCATGTTCAAGGCCACATAGATGAACTCGTAGATGAAAAGAGTGACAGCTTACTATCATCGCGCCATGCGGTTATCTTTGAACTGGCAAAAATGGTCGAATCACGAGATAACCTAGTCAGCGAACACCTCGACCGCGTTCGCGCCTATACTGAAATACTAGGCAAGCAACTAGCCAGTCATGACCCATCGCTTAGCGATGAAACGGTTGGACTAATTGGCCTCGCCTCTTGCTTGCACGACATTGGCAACGTGGACGTCCCGGAATCCATCTTCCTCAACCCCGATGCGCTTAGTGTCAAGGAACGGGCGATCATGCAGAAGCACGTACACGCTGGAAGCGATCTTTTGTTGGGCATTAGGCAGACTTATGGCCGCGACCGGTTTATCGATTTCGCATGTGAAATTGCATTGGCCCATCATGAACGATGGGATGGCGAGGGTTACCCTTACGGCCTGACAAAAGAAAACATTCCACTCACCGCGCGTATCGTGGCGTTAGCAGATGTCTATGACGCGCTGACCAGCGAGCGGGTATATAACAAGCCTGCGAACCACGCTGAAGCGCGAAATGTTATTATCGTCGGCAAGGGAAGACAGTTTGACCCGGCTATTGTAGATGCCTTTTTAGCCACGGAAGAGCAGTTCAAATCAATCTCCGCTGATGCCCAGTTCAAACGACTCAAAAATGCCCGCCCGCAAATAGAACCGGCATTAACATAAATCCTACACCTTGGCGGGCAATTCATCCGAATCAAACCACTGGTAAACTGACGGTAAGACGAATAGCGTAAGGAAGGTGGACGTAACTAATCCACCTATGACGACAGTGGCTAAGGGACGTTGCACCTCTGCTCCCGCACTACTGGAGATAGCCATGGGCAGAAAGCCTAGGGCGTCAGTTACCACTGTCATCAACACGGCACGGAGACGAATGCGGGCACCATAACGAGCGGCTTCTACTGGCGGTAATCCTGTCTTGCGTTTTTCCTGAATGTAAGAGACGAGTACCACACCATTAAGGACGGCGATGCCGCTTAAAGCGATGAAGCCTACGCCCGCCGAGATTGAAAAAGGGTAGCCTCGCAGCAACAGCGCAATGATGCCGCCGGTAATGGCTAAGGGCACGTTCAGGTAGATGAGCAAGGCAAGCTTCATGGTGCCGAACGTGGTGTATAGTAGTACAAAAATCAACAGTAAAGCCATCGGAACTAGGACGGTTAATCGCTTTGTTGCCTCTTGAAGATTTTTGAACTGTCCGCCCCAATCGATATACCAGCCATCGGGAAGGTCGAGCTGAACGCGCAACACCTCTTGGGCCTCGGCGACGAAAGAGGCTAAATCGCGTCCACGAACATTGGCTTCGACGGTGATCCGCCGACTGATGTTTTCCCGACTGATCTGCGCGGGGCCTTCTTCAATTTCAATAGAAGCGAGTTGTGAAAGGGGAATCAATCGAGCGGCGCCGTCGCCTTGTGGAGGCCCAGCGATTTTCAGATCGCCGATGCGATCGAGATCAGCCCGCACACGTTTGCCAAAACGCACTTGAAGCGCGAATCTTTTTTGACCCTCAAGAACCGTCCCCACCTGATTGCCGCCGATTGATTCGATAACTTCGAGGACATCTTCAGCGTTGATCCCATAGCGGGCAATCGCGTCACGATCAATCCGTATGCGCATAGTCGGCAGCCCAATGACCTGCTCCGCTTTGACATCGGCGGCACCAGGTATGCGATTGATAAGCCGAACGACTTCGTCCGCTTTTTGTTTCATCAATGCAAGATCATCACCATAAATCTTGATACCCACATCGCTTCTCACCCCGGAAATTAGTTCCGCTACGCGCAATTCGATCGGTTGAGAATAGCTGAAGATCGCGCCGGGCACCTTAGCATTCAGCGTTTCATCGATAGCTTCAACCAACGCTTCTTTAGTATCGAAACGCCATGTCGAAGGTGGCTTAAGAATAAGAAATGAATCGCTAATCTCTACGCCCATCGGATCAGTCGCAATTTCAGCCCGCCCCGTGCGAGACACCACCGTCTTAACCTCTGGGAATTCTTCCATGAGAACACGTTCTGCGTGAAGACTAATTTCATTCGACTTTTCCAAGGATACGCTTGGCAAGCGCCAGATTTGCATCGCGATCGCCCCTTCATCGAGGCGAGGCATAAATTCGGCGCCCATAAATGGTACGAAACACAAGCTAGCTAGGAAAACTATAGCCGCACCACCGAACACGCGACCACGATGCCCCATGACTTTTTCTAGCAGTGGATAGTAAATCCGCTTGGCTAACCGATAGAGAGCAGGCTCCGTTTCTCTTACATTCTTGAGAAATAGCGAGGCTAACACAGGCATTAATGTGAGAGCGCAAACCATTGATCCTGCAAGCGCGAAAACGACAGTGAGGGCCATGGGCTGGAACATCTTGCCCTCGATCCCCCGCAGCGCCAAAATAGGCAGGTACACGATAGTGATGGTCATCACACCAAATGCGACCGGGCGTGCCACCTCACGGCACGCATCACGTACTGTGTCGGTGTGAGAGGTGGTGTCTTTGCGACGCTCTCGAAGAGCGCGTACCACATTTTCAATCATGACAACGGAGCCATCAACGATTATACCGAAATCAATCGCCCCCAGGCTCATCAGGTTTCCACTAAGTCCGGTTAATCGCATCGCTATAAAGGCAACCATCATGGAAAACGGAATCGAAGATGCGACAATCAGGCCACCGCGAAAATTTCCTAGCAGCAGCAGCAGTACAATAATGACCAGCACGCCACCCTCAGCCAGGTTCTTGGCCACGGTCTTAATGGTTCGGTCAACGAGTTCCGTTCGGTTGTAAAACGTGTCGATGGTGACGCCGTCGGGCAGGAAATGTTTTAACTGCTCGATCTTCTCGTCTACCGCTTGTGAAACAACGCGAGAATTTTCGCCCATGAGCATCATGACAATACCGACGACGGCTTCACCTTTGCCATCGCGTGTAACGGCGCCCTGACGAATCATTGGGGCAAACTCGGCGATGCCAATATCCTTAACGTAAATCGGTGTACCCGCATCTGGATCGTGCTTGACGATAATGTTGCCCAGGTCGTGCAGTGTCTCAACCAGACCTTCGCCTCGGATGAGATACTGTTCACCCTGATGCTCAATGTACCCTCCCCCGACATTCCGATTGTTAGACCCCAGCGCATCGAGCACATCACCCACAGGAATATTGAATGCCGCTAAGCGGTCCGGATCGAGCGTGACCTGATAGGTCTTGAGTTCGCCGCCAAACGCATTGATCTCCACGACGCCTGGCACACTGCGAAGCTGGTAGTTGACGTACCAATCGAGAATCGTGCGAAGCTCCATAGGTGTGTGGTTTTCGCCGCGCACCTCAAATTGATATATTTCACCAAGACCAGTCGATATAGGCCCCATCGCGGGATCGCCATAACCTTCTGGAATCTGCTCGCGTGCATCAATCAGCCGTTCACCGACGAGCTGGCGTGCCCAGTAGATGTCAGTGCCTTCCTCGAAAACGACGGTGACAACCGATAGGCCAAACTTCGATACGGAGCGGACCTCTTCAATGGCCGGTAATCCGCTCATGGACGTTTCGACGGGGAACGTAATAAAACGCTCTACCTCTTCGGGTGGCAGTCCGGGAGAATTCGTAAGAATTTGCACCTGGACATTCGTCACGTCCGGAACTGCATCGATGGGAAGTTTGGTCAGTGAGTCCAAACCCACGACGACAACCATCAGCCACATAACGAGAACCAGAAAACGATTATTTAATGAGAAGTCAATGATCTTGGACATGGATGCTCCATATTGCCATTTCCATTATTGTATCGCAACACACACAAAAATTCTTTGGGCTGCCCAATTTTCATACGTCACACAAAAAATATTTAGCACATGCTCTAATGCGAATGGCCGCCACCCATTTCCCCTTTGCCTACTTCCGACTTGAGTACGAATGTGTCACCGACCGCTACCTCGTCACCGACAACAATTGCCCCTGTCACCTCGGCGAACTCGTGCGACCGACCTAAAATTTTAACGGGCACAAGTTTGTACTCACTTGGCCCTGCGACTTGGAATACGGCGAACCCACCTGCAACACGCTGCACAGCGGCAGCCGGAACAAGTACACCGTTTCCTCGCTTCGTGTCTTCACCATTACCCACATGAACCACCACCGTCCCGAACATGCCAGGCCGAAGCTGACTTTGAGGATTCGCCAAGATCACCCGCGTTTCGACCGTGCGTGATTCAGGATCGAGCTGGCTAGCTACGTAGTCGACCTCACCCTCAAATAGCTGACCGGGAAATGCATCGAGTCTTACGATGGTCTTTTGTCCGCGCTTGAGGAAGCGAATATCTCGCTCATACGCCCTCCCCATAACCCACACATGAGATAGGTCAGCCACGGTGTACAATCGTGTTTCGGTCGTGACCAATTCGCCGCGCGTAAGGTGACGATCCACAATCATGCCGGACATAGGGCTGGTTAATGCGGCACGTGAGATGTCCGCATCAACCTCATCGCCATGCTTCGCTAAATGCGTCGTTTGCTGCTTAGATAGACCCAAAATTTGCAGCGCCCGCTCCGCATTACGCACCTCGGTCAGGGCAACCTTAAAATCTTTCTGGGCGTGAAGATAGTTTAGTTTCAGGTCGAACGAAATCTCTTCTTGGGTGGACAAATAATCTGCCCGGGAAACTTCGTATGCCCCTTGCGACTCAAGAAGCTCTGCTTCGCTGGCAATCTTATTGGCTAAGAGTTGCTCACTACGCTTGTACTTCCTAAAGTTTACTTTCATCCTCGTATAGGATGTCAACAGTTTATTTTTGTTGTCGCCCACTGGGAGATCATGGGCCTGCGCCAGCGCATCTTCAGACGTCGGCTGTGGGTCCAGGATAGCCAATAGCTTTTTTGTATTCTCATAAACGATTTGGGCACGATCATAGTCCGCGCGGGCCACTTCGAACCGACTCAGGTCCGCCAAATATTTCATCTTGGCATCGCCCATCTCACGTGAATCGAGTACGCAAAGAATGTCGCCAGCCTCAACCCGATCACCAAGCGTGCGATTGACAGCTGATACAATACCCCTCACACGCGGCGTGATGTGTACTAAACGATCGGCGTTCCAAGCAACCTCGCCCGGAAGCTCCACCATCGTAGTCAACGATCCTTGCGTAACTTTCACATGGGAAATCTTCAGGCCCGACATCTGGGCTTCGTTGAGATGCACGACACCCTCTTCATGTTCTTCGTGACCTTCATGCTCATCGTGACTATCTTGCGATACCTGCTCTTTGTGGTCATCGCGATCTTTATGCCCTGGCTCATCGTGACCGTGACCCTCATGCTGGGCCATCGCATACCCGTCTTGAGAGAATCGCGACCAAGCGTTTCCAATCCCAAGCACCGACAATACGGCGATCGCAATAGCTAGTATCATTTTCTTATTCATAACAAAATCCTTCGTAAATAGCTTCGTCGCTTTTACAGCCATAACGCAGCGGCTGCCGATCGTAAAAAGTCTACGGCAAATGTTTCCAAAGATGCCGGATCAACATGCGTACAGCCGCTCAACAGTGCCGAACTGGAGACAGTCAAAATCGCTAACATCACACCAAAGCGCGTTCTTTCAAATCTCATGATCCACTTTCCTCTATATCGTTCTGATTCATTTCTTTAAGCTTGTTCACTTCAGCCGCAAATCTACCGCATGGCAGTCCAATCATTCGTTCTAGTTTGGGCATCATCGTTGCTGCGCTGTGCGATGCCTCGACGTAACCACGGCGCGTTTCAAGAAAAAACCGCTGCGCCTCTAACACGGAAAGAAACGAAGCGCGTCCTGCGCTGAAAGCCTGATGGGATAGGTCGAGATTGCCTTGGGCCAGTGGTATCGATCGATCACGATACATGTGCATCAATTGCGACGCAGTCATCGCGCGATCGACAGCGCTACGCACTTCCTGAGTTATCGTGCGATCGATGGCATCCATCGTTTTGCGTGCCTGCTGAAGCGCGTACTGGGCCTTGGCAATCTGAGCCTGGTTTTGATCAAAGATGGGTAGCTCTATACCGAGGCTTGGGCCGAGGATGAATTCTTGACCCTTCTCGCTGCGCCGCTGTGATCGAGGCTGAATACCCGGGACCGTAAGCCCGCCACCAGCGATAGAAGATCGCGCGGTATCAGCTAGCACATCGCGACCGCCCTGACGACTACGTTGCGACCTTTCCATGGACAGCCCGAGTTCAACGGTAGGCCAAACGAGTTGATATTGCGTCTCTAACTGAGCTTCCGCTTCGGCGACACCGTGTTGCGCCGCTTGTCTATCAAGTCGCCAAACCTTGGCTAACGCGACCAGCGAATCAATGTCCTTAATTTCAGTGAAAACGCTCGGCAGTGGGTCCGTCAGTGCCAACGCATCTGCGTCGATTGTAAGCCCCAATAAGGTAGCCAATGCCCGACGCATATCAGACGTGGCCAATCGCACCCGTGCCACTTCTATTTCTGCGTCCAAAGCAATACCGCGAGATAAATTAGCATCTAACTCATTCGCAGCGCCCGCCTGTTGGCGCGTGAGCGCCAACTTAAGCAAATTATTAGCTATCGCAAGATTTTCTTGTGCAATGCGTAGCTGCTCATCTCCACTAACAGCCGCAAAGTAAGCAGACTTTGTCTGAGCCGCGAGGTCAGATGCGGCGTTTGCCAAGTTCAAAATAGCCGCATCGAGAGAACTTTCAGCCGCCCGCTTACGCAAAGGAATTTGCCATATTTCTGCAATGTTCTGGGCGACGCTGGCTTCAATATTCGCTAAGCCACCACCATCAGGCAATCGAGCAGAGATACCTAAAAATGGATTAGAAAACAGCCCGGACTGAACAGCATCCGCGCGGGCCATACCAACATCCATAAACGACGCTTGAAGTTTCGGATTGTTCAGCAGGC
This sequence comes from Phycisphaerae bacterium, assembly GCA_029260115.1. Classification (GTDB taxonomy): domain Bacteria; phylum Planctomycetota; class Phycisphaerae; order UBA1845; family UBA1845; genus JAJRPG01. Next base: position 109,356 of record JAJDDW010000061.1, read on the forward strand.
ATATATCAACGGCTTCGTCGACAGAAATTCCACCCACAAGCTTGTCGTCGACAAGTTCTGCAATAATGAATTCATCTTCAGGCTGATAGACTCGTTCGTGACCGGTAGCATCGCTGACGTGTTGACTAACACGCGCATAGTCGTGTTGCGGATTAACCGTGGCACAACCACCGATAGCCACAGCTACAATTAGCCCACCGGAACGTAAAATGGCGGAGCGGAGTTTTGTGTACATAAATTCAATCCCTAAAAACCCGGTTTCAGCTATAGCAAGCTCTATTTTTTTGTGTAGCGATATAAATTCAATTTTTCCCGAAAGATCATGGCAACAATGCGATACACAATAACGTAGGACGTTATAAGAATACGCGCATCACCTAAACGGCGCATGCTGAGTATGCTGCGAATATCGCGCAAGCGCGAAGCGTAGTCGCAGTCAGTATCAACCAGACTGAAGTATCAGATGAGAAGAGGAAGTTGGCCAGGCGGGTAAGGCTCGTTGCAGCGGCGCGATGATTCAAGCCGACAGCCGTGAATCTTTAGAGCCGCAATGTGCTGATCATCGTATGGTGTCATCGTAGCCAACGCCCTAGGCAACGAAATTACCGCATCACTGCGGTCATGCCGCTCGGTGCGAAGGACCATGATATCGCAAGGGTCATCACAGCACCCGCACTCATGTCCGCAGCCGGTATCGTGGTCGCAATCTGAATCGCAATGGCTGTCGGTATCTGCGATGCACTCGCAGGCATGCGTAATTAGACCACCCACGCATAACTGCGGGACAGCCAATAGCGAGATCAGAACTACAGAAATTATTAACTTTTTGCCCATCGTCTTGCAATTCTTTGCAATTTTACATCTAGCGTTACGAAGCACGCTTGTCTGCCAAAAATCGCCCAAAGTCTAAATACTCGGCGACAATCTGAAAGTATTCCGGCCAGCGATAAGTATAGCTTGCCACGTTCTAAGTCAAATTTACCCAGTGTCAATCAAGTAACAGTTCCGCCAATGCCCGCGTCACCGCATCAGAGCCTGAGCGAGTTATCGGATTTCGTATAGCGATTATTGAGAAATCAAGCCGCTACACTCTCAATATCCCACTCGCCGCGAGCGATAAGGGTACCGATGCTGACCTTTGGTCGTCAAGAATTGATATAAGTGTTTATAAGATAATCGTTTACGATACTGCCGGAGGAGGGACTTGAACCCTCACTGAGTTGCCCCAACGGGATTTTGAATCCCGCGCGTCTGCCAATTCCGCCACTCCGGCTCAGTCGTATACGTCTTCTATGCATGGCTATACGTGACGGAGGATTTTTCAATAATCCCTGCTTATGCAAGAAATTCGACACGCATATTCCAGCCGCAAATCCTAACGCTGTAGGGCGACGACGTAAAGCGTGGCCCGAAGTTGGCGATGATATTCGATACCGAGGCGGACAGACCTATAAGATCGATTCCAGGACAGGCTGGATAAGACATGATCGGTTCACACAGATGACCTCGACTTGCGTCAGCCTAGTGTTGCCGCCTCGAATGAACGTGCCCAACAATCCGATGCAATAATTTGGCTATAATGGAATGTTAGGAATGTGCTCAGGCCTACCTGGGGGATCGTTCTCGGTGGCCAGGATGACTCCAGATGGATGACATGACCTCCGATAATACACGCCCATCCTTACTTACCCGTGTGCGTAATCCCGACGACCACAAAGCGTGGCGGGAGTTTGAATCTCGCTACGGCGATCTGATCACGCGGTATTGCCGAAGCGTTCGTTTGCAACATAGTGACGCCGAGGACGTTCGCTAGTGAGGTTCCGGTCCCCGCGATAGGGGAATGGGGCTTAGCTGTACTCGTGTTGCTACTATTAACGGCAGGAACCGTCATGCTATTGCCGCATGCCAGAGAGGCCACGACAACGTCGAATTGAACAGGACTAAAACAAGCCGTAAAAGAAGAGTCCGGCAAACAGCCATACAACGCCAAGGACAAATAGTGCTGGGTATAGCGGCTCTTCGTTAATCTTTCGGTGGGCAAATATGACAAACGAAAGAACCGATATCGACATCCCCATACGGGAAAGTAGTTGCGCGGGACCAGCCTCAGACGCGCAGATGAGTACAATTCCTAAAATTATCGCAAGCGACCCGAGCATGCCCGCGAGCCACTCGGCGATTATCGCTCTTTTGTCAGCGGCCTCCTGTCTCATTTGGTCTTTGTGTTTGGATTGAAGATTCTTGAGGTTGATCACATGGCCACACGCGCTACACTGCTGCTTCCGTTGTTCTTGTTCGGTAAGAGAGTGACCGCAGGATGGGCAATAGAGTTGTATGCGCGATCTACTACTGGGCATCGTGCTACTCGCCGTACACCGCAATAATCTCTTCCCTCGTTTTTCCGAGTATGTTGTATTTTTGGCCAACTTTTGTGAAAGCTTCGATGGCTTTATCGACGTGCGAAAACTCATGGCCAGCTGATAGCTGAACCCGAATGCGGGCTAGGCCCTTACCGACGACGGGATAGTAAAAGCCGATGACGTAAATGCCCTCGTCGAATAAGTCGCGGGCGATGTCCTGAGATAGTTTCGCGTTATACAACATGATCGGGATGATCGGGTGATCGCCGGGTTTGATATCAAATCCAGCCTTGGTCATACCTTGGCGAAATCGCTGGGCATTGGCCTCAAGTTTATCGCGAAGCTCTGTGGTTTCGGACAATAAATCAATCACCGCGAGCGACGACTTCACGATCATAGGCGGCACGGAGTTACTAAACAGGTAAGGCCGAGATCGCTGCCGTAGTAAGTCGATAATTTCCTGCTTGCCTGAAGTGAATCCGCCAGACGCGCCGCCTAATGCTTTTCCCAGTGTCGAGGTGATGACATCAACCCGGCCCATCGCACCGCAATGCTCAGCCGAGCCTCTTCCGGTCCTACCCATAAAGCCGGTGCAATGACAATCGTCTACCATCACCAGCGCGTCGTACTTGTCCGCAAGGTCGCAAATTTTATCGACCTGAGCCACGGTTCCGTCCATACTGAATGCGCCGTCGGTAGCGATCATGCGGTACCGCGCGCCAGCCGATTCCTTTAGCCGAGCTTCGAGGTCTGCCATGTCGTTGTTTTTGTAGATGTATCGTTTGGCTTTGCAGAGACGAATGCCGTCGATGATGGAGGCGTGGTTGAGTTGGTCGGTAATGATGGCGTCGTCAGCGCCGAGCAGCGGCTCGAAAAGCCCGCCGTTGGCGTCAAAGCAAGCCGCGTAGAGGATGGAATCTTCCGTGCCGAGAAACTCCGCGATGCGACGCTCCAATTGCCTATGAATATCCTGCGTACCACATATAAAACGAACGCTAGAGAGACCATAGCCATGGGTGTCGAGGGCGTCGTGGGCAGCTTGTACCACCTTGGGGTGCGACGATAGGCCTAGATAATTATTTGCACAGAAATTGACGACATCTTTGGCAGAAGAATTAGCCGGGTACACCACGCGAATATCTGCGGCTTGTGGCGAGGTAATCTCGCGCTCTTCTTTGTAAAGGCCCGCCTCGCGAATTGCACATAGCTCGCGCTGTAAATCATTTTTCATTTGGCTGAACATGCGTCTTAAACTCCTTCAAGGATTTCGTGCCTGGTCAACATCAGAGATAGGCACGCAACCATAACCTCGATATAGTATCTGCATATCCCAGGTCTTGGCTACTGTACTTGGGAAAAAGCACAGGCTCGCATGAATGAATGGAGGTCGTTAGAAAATGATTGCCGAATTGATAGCTGACACGACGCATGATGAATGCGATGTATGGCGGAGTTTATGAATAATCTGCTCGGTCATGAAATTCTTTCTGATCATCTGTTTGGCCCCCTACAATCCTTGGACCAGCCTAAAATAACAACTCTAGAACTGGATCGAAATCAGGGGGGGCAGGTCAAACTTAATGTTGGCAATATAATGAGTTGTCATGAATGATAATCCAACAACTGTGGAAGAGGTCTTTTGTTCCAGTCGAAAGGACTGTTTGCACCGAGTCTTAGTGCTCGAATCCATTGGCATTCCTTATCAGATACGCAGAAATTTCGGTGAATTCATCATCGTCGTACCCACCTCTTTTGCCGCGAAGGCCCGCGCAGAGATTGAAACCTACTCATCTGAAAATCCGCAAGCACCTACCGACCAAACAGCAGTTCTCGAACAAGGTAGCGGCTGGTTAGGCGTTATCGGGTATGTCATTGTTATGCTGATAATGTTTATGTTTCAGCATTACAGCATCCTCGGCGAGAATTGGCTTGATGCCGGTAAGACGAACGCAGGTCTAATCCATGACGGAGAATGGTGGCGAACTGTAACCGCTTTGACCTTACATCGTGATTCATTACATCTGGTTGCTAATATCGTGACGGGTAGTCTGATTGGATTGTTTGCCGGTCAACTACTGGGTGCTGGACTTGCGTGGTTTAGCATTCTGCTGGCTGGGGCTGCGGGCAATCTACTCAATGCATGGGTTCGCAATCCCGGTCACACTTCGATTGGCGCTTCGACTGCGGTCTTTGCAATTTTTGGTATGGTAGCAGCCTTTGTATCAATTCGTCGTCGGCATCTACATTTGTCAAAATTTGCTCGATACGCACCAATCATCGGTGCGGCCATCTTATTGAGCTACCTTGGTACAAGCGGTGAGCGGACGGATGTATTCGCTCACGTCGCCGGGTTTCTTTCCGGGCTGTTGTTAGGCGCATTGTACGGCATGTTGGGTGACAAAATTATTCTTGGAATACGTAGTCAGCTACTATTCGGATTCGGAGCCGTCGGGTTTCTGGCGCTTTCGTGGCTGATAGCATTATCACGATACGCATCTTGATTGGTTTTCATATTTTTCGGGATGATGCCGGAATTTGTTAGTAGTGTAATGGCATCAAAAAATGCTACCGGTATTATAAACGATTCTCAGCCAACACTACTTTGAGCACATCTACAACTTCGGATAACGCATCTGTAGATGAAATGACAACAGAACACCATGGTCGGCTATTTCCCCAAAATCGCTGCACCCCATCGGAGAGGTGTTTCACCGTATTTTTCTTAATAAGCGTTAGTACGCGTTCTTCATGCAATGGGACTGTCAGATGAAGCTTTTTTTTACGAAATGTGAAATATGCTACGTTTCTACGGTCAATGATCGAAATGTAGTATTTTTGTGGATTAAACCTCAATGATGCGTCCATTTTGATCGCTTCTTCTTTAAGTTTGCGGTAAATTGTTTTCACCACCTCACTTACACCTTCCAAGTGATATTCCTCGGAGATAGCGACGTTATCTTCTTGATTCTCTACATCAGCTTCTTCAACAGTTGGTATGTCGATCCGTTCAAATTCGGGATGGCATGACAGTATCATCTCGCTACCGTTGACGAATTTTTTCAACGTCATCAGTTTGACCAGTTTTCCCCACGTGTCTGAGTACGTATCCATAATCTCTGGTAGCTCTTTTTTTTCTCCGTCGATCACAAGCAGAACATTTTGGCTATTCTCAATAGTGTCTTTGATGAACTTGTATAATTCACGGCTACCAAGATGCGCGTCGAACTCCGCACGCAAAGACTCGTCTGAATTCACTATCGAGTAGATTTTCTCTATCAAATTCGTTTGGCTGCTAGGATTCTTAAAAAAAAGGCAAAGAACTTGGTGATCTGTGGGAATATGTGCCTAAAAAAATCGTGCACAAACAGCTCGGCTTCAACAAGATAGAATTCGGCGTTGTCAGGATCAGTAAGGTCGAACAAAAATCCGTCCGGTATAGTCCCCCCGAGGGCTTTGGCTTCAATTTTTCGCTTAACATCTACGTAGACTGAAGCCTCTCCAAAGATGAGCTTACTGTGCTCAACAAGCTCTAGCTCCAAATCCGCTTCTAAGCCAAAGGTTTGCTCAGTGAAACTTAAGTTCTTGTGGTAAAGAATCATCTTATTATTCTTCCTCTATATCAATTTCATAAAACTGCAATCCGATCCACACGGAACGTCCCGATTCCTGTAACCGTTCACGACATTCTATTCGCCAACCGACGTCCGTGCGAATAGAATGTCGTGAACGGTTACCATAATAGCTACCAATTATTGCGAGATACAGCAAACGCCTTAATCTCCAGCATACTTAATGAAATGTAAATTTGCATCAGAAGAAACAAATTATGGCAACGATGATAATAAAATGAGCTGCGTCACAAATCCTGCAATACACATGTCAATACTGAAAAAGCAGCGTCGTTGTTACGCTAAGCATTTTCTATAAATGATTGCAGTTCAACTACCAGCGTCTCGATTTGTTTGGAAATTTCTTTGAAATCTTCTTTCAATAGGCCGACCGTTTCCTGAACCGCGTCCAGGATGGGGCCTTCCTGCTTAGCGTCCCAAACGATTTGGCTTGCGCCACGCGAGGATAAGTCTGCTGAGAAAGCGGCGATGATGCTGATCAATTGCATGATGTGTGCATCTCGCGAATGAGTGCTATTGTAACCCAGGTGCAGGATCGATTGGTGAAACTTTTCCAAGCCTTCAGTCGCACGACGAATCGCCGACTTTGCAGGGTTGCCTTGCAACGCGTGGTTTACCGCCGTGGCCACGAGTGCGCCACTGGCGTGCGTATTGATTCCTTTATTGCGTGCGCGACCTTTGGTTTTCATCAAGCTAAACAGTCTTTTGATGGCTTCCTCTCCACCCTGAATAGCGCTTTTAAAAATCTGACGATTTCCCTTTAATTCGTTGATTTGATTGGATAGGCTGTCGATCTTTGCAGCGTGATCGCCCCCTGCTTGGGTGATGGCCATTTTTTTCTTATCAAATAGTTGTTCATATGTTTGATTGAGCTGCTCCATGTTTCCCAATTCTGATTCTGACTGATTCAATTGTTCTTCGAGTGTCGTTACTACGGCAGCACAGGAATCTAGTTCTTTCTTGGCACGCTCAATTTCTTCTATGCATGTAGTCAATTGTGATGCTTTTTGACCAGTGAGGGAGGCCATGATGGCACTAAAAGATAAGGATTGTAATTTATCAACATGAGCCTGACATTCATCAATACAAGCTTCTAGCGATTGCAGTTGGTACACCTTCCGAGCAAGCTCATCGCGCATCTGAGGTAGCTGGCGATGCACAAATAAACCATGATTCCGTTTTTCTTTAGCTTTGAGAAGTTGCGATGTAATTTCTTCTAGCATTGTTGTAGCACCTGTAAGACCGATTCCTAACAATGATTCGGCTGGATAACCAGAGAACTTCCATAATAGACAAAGAATGTGAATGTCACCCTGTAACTGAAGGATTACCGGATCTCAGAATTGATCTATCGGACGTTGCTATTGCCAGTCTCTAGCTACATCTACATGGATTGTCACCTGTAGATATTTCGAATGCGGATGGTTGGCATGCCGCATGAATATCGAGTTTTGATCTGAATCAGTTATTGCGAAGATATTGGGCAGGGGCGGACTTGAACCGCCGACACACGGAATTTCAGACTTTTGGTATGCAAGTTTAGGTTATTCTGCAAGTGGAATTTAGAGTCATTTGACATCTAACATGTACCCAAAGTCGTACAAATGGGTGATCGTGGTCCCGAAGCAAAAACTGGATTGCTCTGGCATAAAAAAGGAGGCTGGTATCATCGTTATGACGGTAAGCCTATTTACTTTGGTGGTGGAGGCTCGATTGAGACATCGTACGAGCGAAAGGGTGACCGTAGCATCAAATATAAAGCTTACCAATCTTGGGTTAATTACGAATCGGAACATCACTTTGGCGAGACAAAAAAATAATAGATCATGCCGCTGGCATGATGTCGAGAATGAGAAAGAAGTTTGAAGTTGTGACGAGCGAAATCAACGCCGCATTCACAGCTGCCCATCGAGAGATGGGATACTCATCTCACGAATTGCCGATGCTTGTGAAATTACTCAAAACAAAAAAACTGAATCAGTAGACAATGGTATCTTCACGATCGACGACTTTAAAACCATACTTGCGGACTGTGATGTAAAATTTAAGTCTATGATGCTCCTCTCGCTTAATTGTGCGCTGAGGAATATAGATATAGCGTTTCTTGAATGAAGTGATATAGTTTGGGACAACCAGTGTCTCAACTTAACCCGATCCAAACAAAAAGGAAAACGCCGAACTCCATTGTGGCCCAGGACGGTGACGGCATTAAAGCAATGGCGAAAAAAATCGAAATCTAAGCTACTAGTTTTTCCCAACGAAGAAGGTGGGCCTTATATTCGTTATGCACATGGAAGAGATGGAAAATCAAAAACCATTACAAGCAAAAACGATAATCTTTCACGTGGCTTCCGTAGGCGCATGCGACGATTGAAATTGCCTTACAGCTTCGCCACGTTTGGTAAGTCGGGACCGACGGTCGCTAAGCCATACGTAGATGGAGAAACGATTGAAATGTTGCTTGGTGACGCATCAGAAAAAGTTTGGAAGAAACATTAAGTTCAGACGTATCCTGAAAATGTTGCGAAAGCCGTCAAAGCAATAGAGAAACATTACTTTAGTGGCAAAAAAGCCAAACCGGATCGATAAAGGCTTTATAGATACGTAGCTAACTTCATTCAGATGGATTCGAAACGGTCGGTATGATGGAGAAATCTCGATCGTGATTCAACAATTCGATACGATCCTGCCGTTTAGGCACAACAATTTGATGATCGGTCCAAGTCACATGTTCATCCATACCGCAACATCAAAAGTAGATTGCCAGCAACGTGGGTTCCCCTTCAGTTGTAGATTCTCTATGCCCAAGTTCTTATACTGCAGGGAAATTTTAGTCCACCGAATTTTAGAAAACCTACCTTAGTACTACAGCGCCGGATAGGCTCAAGCGAGGTTGTGACTTGAGCCGATAAAGTTATCCAAATGCTTGTCATTGGAGGACTTACGGCATGGATGCGAAAGAGATTTCTGGATTGGAATCGGCGTAGATGGATTTTCTGGGCGAGTTCGATGATTGTTTCGGCCTCAGCGAGCCGCGGGCACGCCTGCAGACATACGTTTCGGGTCAACTTTCCGACCTGGCGCGAAAGAGTGTCGAGCCGATGGCGTTGGCGGCCAATGTTCTACCGACCGCTCCTTCTCGTCATGGCAATGCTGCCAGAGTTCAACAAGCGACCCGAATCGTTCATCCGGCGACCGCCGAAATAGCTCATCATGAGCACGCGTTAATGTTTGCATCGTACCTTCCTTTCGTTTGAATCAAGTTCAAGGAAAACCACGAGAGACAACCTTCAGTTGCACCACCGGCCTCTCGGCCACCCGCTGGGCATAAGCCCGGCAAGCCGACGAGGAGCCGCGTACCCGCTCGATACAAACGACTTGCTTGCGAAATGTTGTTCAGAAGGGTTATGGCGTGGCGATAGTGCGATGATGCATAGCGGCCGGTGTCCCTAGGCGTGATGCCTTATTCTTGGAGCCTATGTTGCATTTCTCCAGGGCTTGACCCAATCATGCTAACGTATATAATCCCACGGTTATATAACCATGCGGAAGACTACACGGCCAAAACCCGACTCACTCAACGGCACTTTCGCCGCACTTGCAGACCCAACGCGGCGAGCGATTCTCTTGCGGCTTTCAAAGGGACAGAGCTCCGTTTCCGAATTGGCGAAGCCCTTCGAGCTGAGCCAACCCGCTGTTTCCAAACACCTGAAAGTGCTCGAACGAGCGGGTCTAATTCAACGAGGCAAGGAAGCTCAATGGCGACCAAGTACGCTGCGACCTAAGCCGCTGAAAGTAGCTACGCAATGGCTGGAGGGCTTCCGCAAATGCTGGGAAGAGAATTTCGAACGCCTAGACGACATGCTCAATGAACTTTAAGTGAAGCACAAACGTGGAACCAGAAAGGCCAAAAGGAGGTAATGACCATGGGCACCGGAAACTCACTGAGTCTACTTGCCAAGGGCGACCGCGAAATCGTAATGCAACGAATCTTCGACGCTCCTCGCGAACTAGTATTCGACGCCTTTACAAAGCCTGAGCTGGTTCAGCGATGGTTGTTAGGACCGCCCGGCTGGACGATGCCTGTCTGCCAAATCGACCTGAGGGCGGGCGGTGCGTTTCGTTACGTGTGGCGTGGCCCTGATGGTAAGGAGATTGGAATGGGCGGTGCTTACCGCGAGGTTTCGCGGCCCGAGCGTATCATCCACACGGAGCTGTTCGACGAAGATTGGACCGGCGGAGTGACCATTGTAACAATGACCTATACTCAACAAGATGGCAAGACCCGGCTCGACTGTAGCGTGCTGTACGCCTCCGGGCAGGCTCGCGACGCCGTGCTCACGTCCCCGATGGAGCAAGGGGTTTCCCAGGGCTATGACAATCTCGATTCTGTTCTTGTGAAGCTACATCGTGACAGTTGAAGAAACTCTACATTGGCTCAAGAAAAATGGCACAAAGGCAGGCATCAATGGAATGAAGCGATATGGCATCCCAAACGACCAAGCCTTTGGTGTTTCGATGGGTTTGATGCAGAAGTTCGCCAATAAGGTGGGTAAGGACCACAAGCTCGCTACCGCATTGTGGTCGACGGGATGGTATGAGGCCCGCACGTTGGCCGTGTATGTCGCTGAGCCAAACAGAGTCACGAAGCGACAGATGAGCTCTTGGGCGAACTCCTTTGATAACTGGGCCATCTGTGACACCGCGTGCTTTCACCTTTTTGACCGAACGCCGTTCGCCTGGGAAATGGTTGAGAAATGGACAGGCTCATCAAAGTACTTTGTTAAGCGGGCCGGATTCGCCTTGGTCTGGTCGCTCTCGGTTCACGACAAGGCATCGAGGAACGTAGCGTTTCGGAGTGCACTACATCTAATCGAGAATACGCCACCGGATGACCGACCGCTTGTCAACAAGGCCATAAATATGGCGTTGCGAGCTACCGGAAAACGCAATTCCATACTGAACAAAGCTGCAATACAAACAGCAACGCGGTTGGCTGGCTCAGACGCTAGCAGCCGGGCCTGGATAGGCAAGCATGCACTTCGCGAACTTAAGAGCAACGCCGTGCAGTGCCGATTGCAGAAGTCTCAGCGTCGGTAGTGCCCCTTTGCCTCAACCCCCGCAGCAAGCGACGACGGGTTTACGACGATTCCGCACTCGGCGTACGCCACTCGTGCCGCTCATCCCGATTCCTGTGAGAACCTAACTGGTAAGACCGGTTGCACGGTACTTGTTCAGAATCTGGACGGCTCGTTGCCGCAGGAATCGACCCGTCCAGCCTTTGTACCAAGGCCGGAAGCATGCTATCTCTACAAGGTGTTTAACGCGATTATCACGTAGTGGAAACGGGCCAGCCTAGTAAACGACTGGCGTTGAGCAATTCTGGCAGCAGCGACAACCGTTGCGTTGTTTATTGACCTGTCGATTGGGTTGCGGTGGCGTCAACCTTCGAAACTGGCTGCCTAGCCGTCTTCGTCACAGTCGTTTTGGCGTTCTTTGCCTGCTTCTTGTCCTTTTGCTCCTTCTTCGACCGCGTGTCCACCTCGTGATGATATCCGTCCGTCATCGTAATGACCTTTCTCCCGGTCAGGTGGCCGTGCCTGACTCTGTCTGCCTAAGCGCAAAAGCGATCTGCTCTTCTGTGAATCTGGACTTCTTCATCAGCATTCTCCCCCCGGCCGAAGGCCGAGTCTGACGACCGAAGTCTACTCGAAAACTCTCGTTTTAAATGGATCAAGATATGGGGAGAACGTCAGTACAAGCCGTCAACGCGCTTCGTGCGGATAAGGATCGGCAGATTCAAGAAAAGGAGTTGCAGATAGTCAGGCTTGAGCATCTGATCGCTGATACGCAGATGCGTCTCGCGAAATTGGAGAGACTACTAACCCCAGGCAAGGGGACCGCCCAATGAAACATACTACGGTCACAATTCAAGCAATCGTCGGCGTACTAGCGACGACAGCACTTCTGGTAGCTGCCGTAGAGCCGCAATTCGAAATCACCCGCTCCACCATAGACGGCGGTGGCGTGATGCGGAGCACCGGCGGTGACTTCGAGTTGTCAGGCACAATCGGCCAGCCAGATGCCGGTGTG
>JAJDDW010000062.1 GCA_029260115.1 Phycisphaerae bacterium
GTGCGGGAAATCCGCAAGCTGCGTTTGAGGTGGCGGGGACTGGAAACGGGTCAACGGTCAGGCTAGTGAGGCACTCCCAAAGGAAACGGGGAGATCAGATAGGCAAGACCTTCGGGGCACCGCGCCAGTCCTCGACCCTACCTGCACTTTTGTGTACGAGTTCTCTTCATTCAAGTTTTATTTGTCTGAGAAAGATAATCAACTGTCACAGTTAAGGACGCCAGTCACGCTGATTAGTTTTCGAGCATTCACACCTGTTCCTCCCATAAATATCAGGTTGTGTGCTATTTTTAGTTGAAATTTAAGACGAACGGCCTGTCCCTCCCATTAATGTCATCCGGACAGATGTTAGCATAATTCGATGAGCTTCTACATGTCTTTTCAAAAAGATAACAGCTGAAATCATGATGTTCAGAATTTCAATCGGCCAATAACATCAAAATTGGAGTAAACGCGCAGACGATCCCTTCGGTTGGAATTAGATTCGAATGCTGCAAACACAAATTCAGGCTGCTCGTCGATACAGATGATGCAAACCGCCGACTTGTGGAATCGAGATAACTTCACCGCGATGAGGCGGTTCAACTTCTCTTGCTATCGGAGCATTTCGATCCAAGGAGAGATGCGTTCTCGATTCGTGATAATATTCAAAGTACGATGACAGGACTCGTTTGAGATGAGTCTCGTTTAGAACAATGACGCGATCAAGGCACTCTCTCCGTATTGATCCAATTATTCTTTCCGCGTAGGGATTTTGCCAGGGCGATCGTGGAGCCGTGACGACTTCCTCGATACCCATGTTCAGCACACGTTGTTGAAAAACGCTGCCATAAATTCCATCGCGATCACGAATAAGAAACCGTGGTGTTGTGTCATAGGGAAAAGCTTCGACAATTTGTTGGGCTGTCCATTCGGCAGTTGGATGCTCTGTAACATTGAAATGAACAACTTTGCGGCGATCATGTCGCAAAACAATGAAAGCAAATAGAATCTGGAATGTAGCTGTTGGAACGGTGAAAAAGTCGATGGCTACGATGTCAGTCAGGTGATTATCTAGGAACGTTCGCCATGTTTGTGACGGCGGTTTTCGATGTCGAATTCGATATTTACTTACTGTGGTCTCGCTGACAATGTGGCCCAATAAGGCGAGCTCTGATTGAATGCGAGGAACGCCCCAAGTTGGGTTCTCCGACGACATCCGTCTAATCAGTTTGCGAATCTCTGCATCTATCCTGGGACGCCCTAAATTCTTAGGCCGCGACTTCCATCGCCAGTAGAGTTTGAATCCCTGTTTGTGCCAGCCAACGACGGTGTCGGGTTGCACGATGAGTAATACACTTCGCCAGTTTGGCCATAACCTTGATAGCCAAACCCAGAAGATTCGATCACGATTCTGTATTTTTGGCCGTTTCGCCGAATGTTCAAGAACAGCGAGTTGTTGGCGAAGGGCTAGATTTTCAGCGGCTAGATCAGCTTGCGTGCGGACTAATGACCGACACAACGCAACAAATATTTGAAAAACACTCATCTCCCGCTCCAGTTTCGTACGATTTCACCAAGCAATATAGTAATGTGGTAGGGGAGTCAGTCAATTCATAAGTCCTTTATTGACAAGGAGTACGAATTAAACGGGAGGGACAGGTGTTTTCAATGAGCTTCCGGGTTACAGGGGAAGCGTTAATCATGCGGTAGTCATTACAGGATGGGATGATTCCAAAAGCGCATGGCGGGTGAAAAATTCGTGGGGTACTAGATGGGGAGAGAATGGCTTAGCATGGGTTGCGTACGACTGCAATCGTATCGGTTATGGGGCTGCTTGGGTTAAGATGCATTAGCTTAGCAACATCGCGATTTATTCTCTTCAATTAGTAATTGATCTTATACGTCGGTGTATTGGTCCACCGAAATATGTGCGATGAAATATTCCTTATTTTCACGTTTAAACAACGACGAAACAAGCCTAATCTTGATTTGCATGTACTATAGTAGTCCAGCGAAACTTGCGCTACCCTTTGTGGAACGTAACACGTTGACACGCAATCAGTTATGCTACCTTCTATGCTCCTAGGAGGAAGTATGACAACACAGAGGCATTTGCCCAATATACCGCTACCGCACGGATGGCCTCAATCTGTAAAGGTGGCCATGCTACACCTCATCTCGTTGGCTCAGTATGCCATGGCCTACACTCGAGGATGGGCAGTCAATAGTCCAATTGCCCGAATTCGATTGAAGACCGAAAACGAACGACTCAAGCAACTCCTAGCGCTCCTCAAAGAGGAACTCCGCATCAAGGACGCTCGAATGATGCGTATCGCAGCGATTGAGCGGCCGCATTATCTGCCAACCGATCGGATGTCCATACTTGAAGTGCGTGCTGCCCACGGGTGGAACATGCAACAGACAGCGGATGCGTTTCTTGTGACGGCAGCTACAATTGGCTCCTGGATGAAACGGCTCGACGAGCAGGGAGCTGATGCGCTCGTACAAATCCGCGAGCCGGTCAACAAGTTTCCTGACTTCGTCCGTTATGCAGTGCAACGGCTCAAGACGCTCTGCCCAACAATGGGCAAGGTTAAGATGGCCGAGACTCTGTGCCGTGCCGGTTTGCATCTAGGGGCAACGACGGTTGGACGGATTCTCAAGGAATCGCCACATCCATCACCACCAAAGATTCCTGCTGCTACTGGTCGCGTGGTTACCGCTAGAAAACCGAATCACGTCTGGCATATCGATCTGACGACCGTGCCGACGGGGAACAGATTCTGGACTCCGTGGATGCCATTTTCACTGCCACCGCGCTGGCCATTCGCTTGGTGGTTGGCGGTGATCATCGACCACCACTCTCGCCGTGCAATGGGAATTGCAGTCTTCTCGAAACCGCCCACTTCCTTCGCGATTCGCGCCTTCATTGGCAGATCGATTACCAATGCCAACGCAGCGCCAAATCATCTTATCTGCGACAAGGGCAGCATCTTCTGGTGCGCAGAATTCAAGAGTTGGTGCAAGCGTAAGACCATCCGAGTTCGTTTCGGCGCAGTCGGGAAGCACGGAAGTATCGCAGTGGTTGAACGCTTCATTCGGACTCTGAAAGATGAGTTAACTCGAAGGGTCGTGGTTCCTCAACACCATGCAGCGTTTCGCATGGAACTCACATCCTACCTCGACTGGTACAACGAACATCGGCCACACACAACGCTACGGGGAATGACACCAAACGAAGTATTTCTTGGTTTGCGACCAGCAAACCATCGATCACGCATCGAACCGCGTAAATATTGGCCTCGTCCGTCACGTTGTGCCCAACCCTGTACACTGATCGCTGGACAATCAGGTGATCGATTCATGCTTCACATCGACTACTACGGTAACAGATGCCATCTTCCAGTCGTATCGTTGAAGCGGGCAGCGTGAATCTGCTTCGCCGCCATACTTGCTGCTCGCGCGGTAGGTCCGCGCCAGCATTCTCTACAACAGTGATTCTTGTATTCAACCAGGCGAAGGAACCGCTTTGTGAATGGCGAGAGCAACCAGCAAGCACGATTGAGTGTCCCTCGATGCGCAGTTTTGTTGCGCAAGAATCGTTGGACCAACACAGTAGTACTAGGGGACAACCGCTTATTATTCTGTCACAGTGAGTATTGCGGGGTTGCTAATTGTATTCCCGCAATCATCCATGAGTTTGCAGATGATACTGTCGCCGTCATCGTCTAGAGTCACATTTTGCAATGTTAGCATGGGAGAATCGTTACCAACGTTTATCCCACTTTTCTTCCATTGGTAGTGGAGTGTCCCGCTGCTTGAAGTCGCCACTATAGAGAATATGGCGAATAATCCCGCAGGGGCTGTTGCGTCCTGGGGTTGTGTTGCGATCATTGGCTTGAAATTTATGCACCTTGTTCCATCACCTTGAAATGTATCGTTTACTCCATCACACGTAGTTAGGGTGCCCCCCGAGACTGTGCCATTACCATGGCAACACGCTCCGATGGGTTCGTTGGCACAATCAGGTACACACTTCCCTTCTAGACAACATATAACGCCAAAGCCAAAATCTTCACCGGCAAATCCGGATACGGCCCGAAGAATGTCACCACCATTTATTATAGTGTTTGGGGGGAATCCATCGGTATCAACGCGCGCTACGATAGGTGCAGCAGGCCTCAAACTGAACTTCAGGACAGTTGCAACAATATCATTGGCTGTGACAAGCCCATCTGGCGCAGTCCATACCCCAGCAAGAAGTCCACCTACCGTATCTCCAAACTGACGATCGGCGTCAAATTGGGGCGTCGTTGTAGCAATCTCCACTGTCGTCGTGAACGTGATGCCATCGACAGCCATACTTACTTCATACGTGTTGCCTGGGACTACACTGCAACCATTTACATGCAGCCCTGTGGTTACATTACTGAAATCACAATAGTAGAATGGGTTTCCTGGAGCCGGTAAGGGGCCGTCTATTAACGAAGCGTACCAACCATCGGCACCTTTATTCTGAAGAGAAGTACAATCTACATACAAATCCGTCTTACTACTGACGCGCGTTACGCGAATCGCGACTGCTTGGACTCCATTGGTAGTAGGATCGAAAGACACATAACGATCCTTGCTTAACCCTGGCTCACCAGTCAATATCATGACTGGGTTAACCGCAGGAGGAATACAAGCAAATCTCACGTGAAACTGCGATAGTCCTTGGCTGGCTTCTCCAGCAGTTCCTGGTGTTGTTGGTCCATTAGGCGACCGTCCGCCAATTCGAATGAACAATTCCTGGTCAATCGATACTGGGAAACTTGGCAGCTTGGAAACTGTGCTGATCGATCCACAGGCGTTATCATTGCATTCGATTAGGTCAGGTGCGCTATTGTCATTGCCGTCTGGGCATTGTGTATACGCTGCCATCATAGCATCATACACATCACCGCCACACATGCTCACGTTCATCAAGCCACCACAAGGTGCGTCAACTTTCCACCAAACATCGGCGTGAAAAGGACCACCACCGTTGTCAGAGCTGGAACAATCATCTGTCACACTTGGATTGATCATGGCTGATGGGCCGTCGGTTGTGGCAAACCTATTGTCGGTACCTTGGATTGCACAATCAAATTGATTGTCTGAAATAACACCGTTGGCATCACTAATCAGGATGCAATCACCATCGCCACCACTGCATATACTCGGCCTATAGCACCAGCGCGACTTGTTGTTGGCACAGTTGCCAATGTCATTGACTGCCACGCAACTTTGCGAGACAATAACAGTTGACGTGTCGCAATCATCATTTACTGGCGGCGTGCAAATGAATGTCCCGCCCGCATCTAAACAAGTCTCACCGCTAAACACAGTACCGCTCAGTCCTTGGTCCGCGGGGCCCAAAATACACTCGAACAAGGAAACGTTATTTGTACAAATGGGGTTGCCCATGTTATCTCGATAGCAACATGCAAACGAACCGACTCGATTACCACAACCTCCATCTACACCCTCGTTACCCACCGTATTCTTTTGGATGCCGCTGTCCGCACACCAAGCAAGGTCAAAGCTTAAAAGACTCGATTCTGTATATTGAGTAGGATGACCGGCAGGTACGAACGCTGACCAACTATTCCCATCCTGCGATTTGGAGGCATCCCCTTGATTAACGCCGGACGTATCTGTCCTCATCCAATTCCAGGTGCAAGCCTCGTTGCTGTTTAGGTCGCCACTGCCTTCACCCAAGATCTCTAACCAATAACAATTCCCTGGAGTAAGCCCTGTTACGTTTAATGGCGCAGAATACTGAGTCGGCTTAAAATCCGGTTGATTATTTACGATTATGCGGGCGTCATGCGTGAAGGGCAGCTCCGGACCGACCAAAATACTACTCGGATCTGGCAACCCATTACCGTCATCTTCGTAAATCGTCAAATACCAATTGTCATCAGGTGGATCGTCATTGCAGTTGACGCCAGCTGCAGTACCAGCCCAAACACCTGACCAGCAAATTCGACTAATATCACTAGCTATAGGTTTAAAATCGTCGGCGCTGCGAAGTGCGTGGTGGCGGTCCGCTTCAATTGCTATTGTATCAAAACTCTCTTGGCAATGAATAGAATTTTGTAATGTACATACTATGCATGGATCATCCGCGCACCGAACTCCACTAATAAAAATGCCCAGTCCATTTGTTCGAAGAAAGCAATCGACCTCGTCAATGCCCTCACCCGGAATGCCACCATCGGGTGTATCGTCACAGAAGGTGGGCCCGCCAGCCCCGCCGCAACATGCACCCAATACACCAGCAACCGCATTGACTGGAGCAGCTAGCTTTTGTGGCTTGTCACTCATAGCGAACGAAGGTGAAGAAATGCAGATCAGAATCGCAGCATGCGCTTTTATTAACACAAAAAATGAAGCGTAAGATATCCCCGTTAAATGTACTTTTTCCATACGTTGCATTACAGATTTCGCCTCCAATTTTTCGGAAAAAAATCTTCGCGAGAATGTAAATTTTCAAGTTTGAATTCTGGTCTACGTATCTTAACAATAATACGTGCTGATAATCACTCACGTAATCATCCGCGATCTAAAGTCGGTTGCTACAATTTGCTATCGCTCATTGTATAAAAAAAGGCAAAGGCATATGGGAAGATCTACTGTGAAACATTCAATTTTAGATTTTCAAATACCACAGATCTTTCGACAATTCCAACTCACCGGCCATTGTACCAATATGAGGAAGCAGAATCAAGCTATAATCGCCGTTGCCGTAATGTCCAAAAACTCGGCCTAACGTAAGTGGTTGTTTTGCAAGGTGTTACAGCTGATGAATTATCGTGGTATGATTGAACGATGAACCTAATTCAATCATGGCTGCTCCTTCTCGTGGCCGTTGCAGGCTGGATGAACCGGCATCAACAAGATGTCATTGATTATATCCGGGAGGAGAACTCGATTCTCAAGAACAAGCTCCAAGGCAAATGGATTCGATTTACGGACGATGAACGCCGACGTTTGGCAGTGAAGGGAAAAATTCTTGGCCGGATAACACTCTTCAGTGTGGCATCAATCGTTACGCCTGACACGTTACTACGCTGGCATCGAAAGCTAATCGCCAAGAAGTATGACGGTAGCGCAAAACGTGGGCCAGGTCGACCGCGCGTTGCGAATGAGATTCCGGAACTGACAGTTCGTATGGCTCGTGAGAATCCCGGTTGGGGCTATACAACTATACGCGGGGTCTTATTCAATCTTGGACACACGGTGGCTCGGGAAACGGTCCGCAATATTCTGAAAGATCATGGCATTACTCCAGCACCAGAGCGGCGTGAGCGGATACCATGGTCAACGTTTCTACGGAGCCATTGGGGCTCAATTGCAGCTGCAGACTTCTTTACCGTAGAAACTTGGTCCTGCTTCGGCCTGACTAGATATCATGTATTTTTCTGCATGGAATTATCGAGCCGACGTGTTCACATCGCAGGAGTATCCGAGTGTCCGTACGGCGCATGGATGAAACAAATTGGCCGCAACATGACCGATCCGTTCGACGGCTTTTTGACTGGCATGCGCTACATCATTCTTGATCGTGACCCGCTCTACACAGACGAGTTTAGAGGCTTACTCAAGCAGGCAGGTGTGAAGGTGATTCGATTACCCGCACGCTCACCGAATCTGAACGCTTTCGCTGAACGGTTCGTTCGGACGATCAAGGAGTCCTGTCTGAATCAGATGATTTTCTTCAGCGAGAATACGCTACGACGTGCGATCAGCGAATTCGTTGAGTTCTATCATCACGAAAGAAATCACCAAGGACTGGGTAATCGGCTGATCAAACCATCGGCCGAAGTCGGGTCGCTGGACGGTCATGTTGCTTGTCGCGAACGGCTCGGCGGTGTACTCCGATACTATTATCGAGATGCAGCTTGACTCAATCGCAGTATTGGACAACTACAAGTGCGCTAGTCGATGCGCGGCAGTTATAGAGTGGCATGTCGTCCGAACAACTAACCGCATGTTGGGCGGCTTCGACTTGTACATCTTATGCTTGTATTTGAGTTTTTGTACAGTACGGGGGCAGTTAAATCGTAAGTCCTTTATTTACAAGCAGTACGGATTAAACGGGAGGGACAGTGACTTTGCTACGCACATTGTGACCGCTGCCGCATGGCTTCTTGGCGAAGCCGACGCATACGCATTACCGCCGCCACCCACAGCCCGCCCACTAGGGTAAACGGTGCGAAGTAGACCAGCAGTCCCCACGGACCAAAGCCGGGAGGCGTGGATTCGACATGGGCCGTGAGCTCCATCGGCTCCCTACCGGGGAATTCGAGCCGGAAGCCGACGTTCCACGTGTCACGCTGGTCTAATTGGGGCTTGGCCTCAAACTGCGAGCGACTCTTGACGGATTGATGATGTGCATCGTACGCAACACGATCGAGCCTTCCATCGACCGGCTCGACCCACATCGAAACGACAGGTTCTTCCGTTGCCGGCCCACCGTTGGCGGATTCCAGGATGATAAAGAAGGTCGCCTCCCCGATGTCAGGGTCAGCCCAAACTGATACGGCGTGGCTTGCCACGGGCACATCCATCAGAATAGGAAAGGGTGGCCCTTCGTGAGCGCGCACCGGAGATCCACAAATCAACCAGCACGCCATGGCCACCAACGTATTCGGCGCCATAAGCGCCTCTCGACACTCGGTACGCATGCTATGCTCCCAGGAATGTGCCGCGCATATCCATCGGCTGCATCATGATCCAATATGCTGACGCGAACAATAGCGCATGTACAACAGCCCATGGAGCAAATGCGGACCACGTTCGTGTCGGCGACATGTCACGGGCAATCACTGCGGCGACTATCCACGATCCGAGCAGACCCAGTCCCATAAATCCCACCTGCATTGGAAAGACTATGGCCGCCGAAAAGCCACTAAGCTGCCACAGCGGCTCACCAAGGAGGGGCTGGCCGATTGCCTGAATCACTGCGTTCTGTGCGACAGGGATAACGGTCAGGAATCCAGTGAAGAAGTGAAATCCATAGTGCGCGAGCCAGATGCCGAATCCGATGGGGATGAGCGAACGCGCGAAGCGATTCACCACGCCAAGTATGGGTTCTCTCGTGGCAACACCCCATCGGGTCACCGCTGCCGCCGCCCCCAAAATGATCGCCGGTTCCAGGACGAGAACTACGATAAAAATGCCGCTCAAAATCGGCCATTCCACACGTAGTCCCGTGACACCTGCAGCCCATTGCTCCAAGGCGTAGACGGGACTGATCATAGCAAACGCATTGAGCACTGCGCCGAACGTGAAGACGGTTACAAGCATTGTTAGATCAAAACGGCGCTCAAAAATGCCAACGCCGGAGCGCGTGCCGCTGATCGTCAGCTCGGCAGCAGGCAGCCGCGTCATGATGCCGACGTTGTCGTGCGGACAGGCATAGACGCAGTCGAGGCAGAATGTGCAGTCTAGATTGCCTACCTTGTTCGGCTGGAATAGTTCGAGCTCGCACCCGCGCTGTATGACCGGCAGCCGTTTGAGCGTCGACATGTCGGTCTCGCCCGAATGATCTCGTCGGCCTTGAATACAATCGTGCGTCTTGCAATGCGTGCAGACATCCTTGTCCCGGATGGCGACTTCAAGCGGTGATAGGGCAGAACCCAGAAAGTTAAACTGGCCCACAGGACATACGTGCTTGCAAAACGAAGCTCCGGTGAATAGGGCGTCAACGACGGTCGCGGCGACAAAGTATCCCACGATCAGCACGCCGGTCCACCACGGATCGGACCAAAGATCACACAACTCGTACACGAACAATACAAACACGAACAAGACAATCGCCGGCCACTTGTTGCGCAATGCCGGTGGCCAATTCCATCGTGGATGGAACCAGCGCCTTGCCAACTCTCGCGGTAGCATGAATGGACACGCCATGCAGAAGAGATTGCCGACTAGAAGGATGACGACGACCACCAAGCCGCGGAAATGGACCCATGTCAAAAGAGCTGCAAGATTCTTGGGCGCGAGCTGCGGTCCCCAAAAAGCGTGAGCCACCATCAACATCCCGACAAACAGGAGCGGCACTTGAAAGGCAATACGGGAGTAGCGCCATCGGAGAAAACGTCCTAGGGCAGGGACGCGCAGAAGGTCGAATGTCGCTACTTGGTTGGAGGGCGCGGCGATCTCTCGTACCACACTCACCGGGCTTGCACCCCCAGCACGTCAATTTTGCGCTCAAGACGGCCCCCGTCCGGCAACCGTGCGGTGACAAGAACAAACCAATCCCCGCCCATGGTGAAATCGAGCGTGCCGACGTAGCGACCGGGTGCCTCTTCGCTCAAGTCCGCAAATGACGGCTTCATGCCTGCGTGGTTCATGTTGCCCTCGAGTCGGACCTCAACGTTGGACAACGGTTGATTATTCTTTCCCGCAAGAGTTAACGTTGCGGAGATTTTTCCAACGGTGGGCGGAGATGGTGCGAAGGTCAGATCGACCTTGATCGCGGCTGTGTCGCTCGCGGATTTTCGACAGCCAGCAAACAACGCCAGAGCAATCAACAGACCCGCCCGGCCCAATGTGCTGAATCGCATGCTATTTCTTCCTTTCATCAACGATGGTCATTGGCGGCATGGCCGGCGACCAGCCTGCGCCTCTGGCCCTCTCAGTATTGGCAGTGCCGCACGTGGATCAGGTCGGTTCCAGGCTCGGGTGCCACGCACACATGCACTTGTGGTGCTCCTCTTCTTCCGCCGTCGGAAATATATGAACAAACATGGCGATAACCATTGGAATGAAAACCACGGTATTGTAAATCAGGTGCAACTCTGGGCGCCGTATCCACAACTGGACGATGCTGACTGGTACAGGTGAGTTGAACAAGTTGTGCTGGAAGATCGTTTGGCCTTGCAACAGTGCGTGCTCAAAGTGATGCCAGAACTGGACCCAGAATGCGATCATCCACCACTTGTAGGAACGCCCGACAAAACCCGACCTGAGCACCCACAGGCCAACCAGCATGATGATCGCGAAGCCATAGTGCAGCGTTTCAGTGTCCACCAGCCACGGAAACCACTGGCCCAACAACCCGCGTGAATCTGGGACCGGCCAACCCATGAGATAAATCTGAGCTGCCTGCACAAGATGCTCGGCCCAGTGCGCCAGCACGATCGCCATGTACACCTGAAGGGCACGCTTATGCAATGGTCCATTCAGCTTCTCCGTCAGTTTCAACTGAGGTTCGTGCCCAGGCAGTGCGCAGGTTCCGGATGTGGACATCGTGAATCTCCCTCCTCGTGAGTCGGATCAAGGTCGTATGTGTCTTTTACCTTGGAACTTGGCCAATCGTTTATTCGTCACCAATTCCAAGAGTAGCGTATCTCGTTCTCGACGCAAGAACTCCACCACGTGACTGGTTTGCGCGCACGGGCGCGACAAGATAATTGGCCTGAAAAAATGCCGCGAAGAATCTCGTCATCAATCAATAGCATCTCGTCTATCCGCTCGTCAATGCCCGCGCCCACATTGCCTGGCGTAGAGGTCACCTATGGTCATATTACAATAGACAAGCGCCTCGCTAATTTGACGCGGAATTTTCTGCGCGCGATTGACGCCGACTGATTTCGTTACGGTCGCCCCGATTGGCCGCTAAGGCTGTTTTGCTACCACAGACTCCACTGGATCGGAATCTGTGATTCTGTGGGCAGTCCCGGAGTAGAGGTAGCCCGATCACGTACAGTCCAATTATTCAGCCGAAGCTGTTAATAACTCAATAAGTACGATTTGCGAAGTTTTCTGAATAATTGGACATAACGGGCTAGCAACGCGTTACAATAATTGTACACTACGACCACGGCTTTCTGTCGATCTGTGAACCCTGTAACAACGCAAGAGCATATGAATAGATCAGCGTTAGTGCTGTCGCAACAGGCAATTCGGTCAAAGCTCGGTTTACAGATTACGGATGAGCAGCATCGGTGTCACGAAAACTCCGGCGCCCTGCGAATCGCATCAGAGACATCATGCCCAAAGTCATAACAACCGGTAACATGCCGAGCGTGCCGCACAAACGCCCTCCTGTGGACTGGTCCATCTCGCCCGTGATGGTCACTAGCGCCGACCCGTCCGGCACGACCTGCAGCGTCTTAAGGAACTCGATGACCTTGTCCTGCTCCTCCTCGGTCAGCGCGAAGAATGCGTCTCGCGAAACGCGGGCCTCCCCGCCGTGGAAGAAGATGGCATCAGTGATTGTTGTCAAATCGCCACGGTGCCCGTAGGGACCTGTGTTGCCCACATCCCAAAGTTTGCGAGTGAGAAACTCGTTGGTGGGTCGCGGCAAAGATTCCATGGTGAATTCGGACTCCTGAGCGAAACCGTTAAGCGTACCCTGCGGGACCAGTTCGTTGGCAAAGAAATCTAGTTCCTCATCGTTGAGATTGTGACGTTTGAGGTCCGTGAATGCCCGCACGATGGCACCGCCAGCGGGAGTAGGCTCTAGCCGGGGCGCGGGACCTTCTGCCGTCATGTCAAAAGAGAACGGCTGCGATACGTCATCGAGCTGGAGGTTTCCTGCGGGATTGAAAGGATTGGGCTCGGTAAAGTCTCGGCCGTCTAACGTAAGTGCGGGGATGTGACAAGTGGTGCAGCCAATAGTACCGAAGATCTGTTCGCCTTCCTCGACTTCTCTTGGGAATTCCCCGGGGATGCTGCGGCCCGGCGTGTTGAGCGCTGCTTGGAACAGCGTGACGGCTGTGATGTCTCCAACGGTTAGCTCATTCATGACGCCATCGGCGTCAGGGTCTGTGTCTTCGCCGAATCGCTCTACCGATTGCATGCCGTGGTGGTGGTTCATCGCGTTGTTGGTGAACTCCCTCAACGAAACCACCGCACCCTTCTGGTGGAACGGCTTGATAATCAAGTCCCAATCAACACCCTCGATAGCCGAAGGGTCAACAGTTCCATCTGCTAGTACGGTAATAGACCCAAAGCTCACGGTCTTCGCTGTAAGGGCTCGTGTGATGGGTAAGCCAGATTCGGTCGCCTCAGCCCTGGCGGTCTCTCGAGTCGCAATAAGCTCGTTGGTCATCTCGCGGGCCAGCATCTCTATAGGACCAGCCCCCATCATGCCGAGTGTGTTTCGCTCGTTGCTAAACGCTGCGTCCACGGATGGCGTAACCGGGTCGAGTGTCTGGGCCAAAACAAAAACGTTAGCGACGAAGTCTCCGGCGCCGCCGGGTCGTGGCTGAGCATGGCAACCGCCACAGGAGTTGGAGTCCGGTGATGACGTGCGAATGAAAGCCGGCTCGTCCGGCTCCCGTGGGGCTCCGCCGCCGGTCGTCGCCGGTCGTCCTTGGCCGTCAAGGCGGTTGAAGCGGGCCTCGAACAGCAGCTGACCCAGGTCGAATAGCTCTACAAGGTTCATGTCCCCAGATTCGATGGCGCTTTGGTTGACATGCTCGCTCACCGCTGGCTGTTCACCGATTTGTCCGTAAGCCGGTACAGCAAGCAAACAAGCGACGAATGCTACTCGATAACTCATGGCGATTCTCCTTTCAAGGCACCAACGGCTGAAGGCCCGACACAAACGTGGTGTCATTCTAGAGACCTTGACGAATCATTGTCAATATGTTGCACAACGGCCAGTAAAACAACGCAAGGGAATCGCATTGTTATACACCAAGATAATGTACGTCCAGGTTAAGCAAGAATGTTCGGCAGGAGTTACTCTTGCCGGGAAAGGAACTAGATTCACGTAGATTGGATGGCTGTGCCTCCCATTAATGTCATCTGGATCAAAAGCAGTTTGAATTCATCGGGTTACGATTATCAATTGGCATAAATGCCTGCGAAAAGTATGACATCTTGTACGCTTCTGAGGTCTAAATCATATGTTTTTCACAGTATGCGCAAATCAGCCCCATGATGAGGGAAGGCCTTGAGCTTGAAAAATCGTATCATGCAGCTCGGCGATACCGATGATGCAATCCACCAACTTGTGGAATCGAGATCACTTTGCGGCGGTGGGGCGGTTCGACTTCTTTCGGTAATGTGGGATGATGCGTACTTCGTAGAACCTGTCATCGATGCTGACCATTTGAACCTGATAGGGTGGTGAGAGCCTATTGACCTTTGGCGCGTTGACGGTCCCTATAGTCTTGAATCGCGAATCAAAGATTTAAATATTTTCAGCTTGCCGAGTCAATTGTGGATGTGTGCTGAACATTCATGGGTGCGTGAAGCTAGTAAAATTCAGATGAGGTACTCCCTGTGAAACCAAGGGTAGGACCCAAATGCGAGTGTTGATTTTATTTAGTGAAGATACGATGTCATGTAACGGCTGCCACATGGGCACAACAAGCTGATGTTAAGTCTAAGTAACGAGTTCGTAGACAGGTGATTCTCGACCTTGCCACATCTCTGACCTCCTTAATAACCATGGTCTCTGACCAGAATACTAAATTATGGGATTGGAACGATGTGTAGGGGGTAGGCCAATTTCGTAGATACGTCAGAGGAAAACCACGATTTGCTGTAGTTACATTCTATTTCTATGTTGTCAACCAAGCACACCGGGAGTATGTTAGAATAGACTGCGGTTAAATCGGATTCTTCGTTTGGAAGCTGCAACCAAAGGAGTTTGGCCATTAATACTTTTCTTCACAAGTTTACATTGGTTCTTTCGATATGCTCATTCGCCCTTGTTGGATGCGATTCTAGTGGAGTCATTACAGGCGATGACGATATCGTCATGGACGACGGACCGATTGCAGAGAATATTTCAGCCAAGCTCGGCGAACCTATACCCACCGCCACCAACGAGCAACTGGCTACATTTGAACGCGGTAGGTCTGTATTTCAGCGGCGGTTCGATCTTGCAGATGGCCTCGGACCATCCTTCAATGTTAGCTTTTGCGGCGCTTGTCACGAACGCCCGGTACCAGGGGGTAGTGCAGGCTTATACCGTAATTTTTTCCTATCAGGGCTCCTTTCGGCTAACGGTGAATTTATTCCAGGCGAGTCCAATGGCCAAGCTGGTGGCGTGATTCGTCTGTACCATTATGGAAATGACTCATTGGCACGTCCTACTATCCCCAACGAAACCACGATCTTTGCCCAGCGAAATCCCATACCTATGTTCGGGGTTGGGCTGATAGCTGAGATTGATGACGAGGTTATCCTTTCTAATGCCGACGAAAATGACGTCGATGGAAACGGGATTAGCGGTCGAGCCAATTATGACCGTGGTTTCGTCGGTCGTTTCGGACGCAAGGCTCAAACAGTTTCGATCGAAGGATTTATTCGTGGTCCATTGTTTAATCATCTTGGTATTACGACAGCGCCGCTTTCGGATGCATTACGTTTGAGCCTCCCGGTAAAGAGTATTCTAGTTAAGCAGCAGGAGCTAACCAATCCTCCAGATGATAAGTTAGCGGTTTCTTTTCAAGCTGCAGCTCCGGAAACATCTAATACAGATGATGATGGCATTTCTGATCCAGAGCTTGCTGCTAGTGATTTATTTGATCTGGTCAGCTTTACAATGCTCCTAGCCGCTCCGGAATTTGAAACACCATCCCTTCAAAGTAACAATGGGCGATTGCTATTTCATCAAGCAGGATGTTCTGACTGTCATGTCGCCCGATTAGATAGTCCCCGTGGACCGATTCCGCTGTATTCGGATCTGCTATTGCATGATATGGGCACCGAACTAGCGGATGGTATCGAGCAGAACGAAGCAACAGGATCGGAATTCCGAACGCAACCACTATGGGGATTGGCTGCAGTGGGGCCGTATCTGCACGACGGCCGAGCCGAAACAATACATGATGCGATTCTGGCACATGCAGGTGAAGCCCAGTCATCGCATGACTCATACATGACCTTTAATACGAGTGAGCAAGGCGATGTAGTCGAGTTTCTGTTGACACTAGGTGGCCGATCTCAGTTTACAATTGGGTTGGTACAGCCCAATACACCGATACCGGAAGTAGGCGAATATGGTGGGCCACATCGGGAGTTGAATACGGATGAGCAAGCTAGGTTTTTACGCGGCCGCGATATGTTTGATCAAGATTTTGGTCACAACACAGGGATAGGCGCGTTGGTGGGTATGGACGGCGGCGCAAGGTTTAATGGCGATAGCTGTCGTGCATGCCATTTCGACCCAGTGATTGGTGGCGGTGGACCACGCGGTGTCAATGTGATGAGGCATGGTGCGGTGGATGCCAACGGCGTATTTATGCCGCCCTCTACAACGCCCAATACAATTCTACATAGGCAGATAATTGTTGGTTTTGGCATACCAGAACCAAACGCTGAGATAAACGTATTTGAACATCGTCAGTCTCCGCCAACTTTTGGCCTTGGTTTGATAGACGCAATTTCCGAAACCACCATTCGGTCAAATGAGGATCTTGACGACTCCAACGGCGATGGCATCAGTGGTCGGGCTCATCTACTTGCTGATGGTCGTATCGGGCGATTTGGTTGGAAAGCACAAGTACCAAACGTAGCTGAGTTCGTGCGCGATGCAATGGCCGCAGAGATAGGCATCTCGGTGCCAGAGCAAGCAGGTCTGACATTCGGCATTACGTCGGATAACGACAGCGTGTCCGACCCAGAAGTTTCATTGGAGCAGATCGAGGATTTGGCATTCTTTCTTGTAATGCTCGCTGCGCCACCTCGTCAGATAATCTCAGACGAACAAATAGCTGAGGTTAATTCTGGTGCTGCGATATTTGAATCGATAGGCTGCGCTATCTGTCATATTCCCAGCTTGCCCAGTGCGTTAGGTGACGTACCACTTTACTCTGATCTTCTATTGCATCAAATTCTGAATAACGGCGTGCTAGGGATTGAGGACGGAGATGCTTCTCAACAGGAGTTTAGAACTTCACCTTTATGGGGTTTAAGTCAGACGGCTCCCTATTTTCACACCGGTGAAGCGGATACAATTGACGAAGCCATTCGCCTGCACGCAGCCGAGGCCGACTCTATACGCACAGCATATGAATCACTTTCTGAGGCAGACCGCATGGCTTTGCTCGCATTCTTAGAATCGCTCTGATTGTCGTAGTGTCCAAAAGCTCGTCCGAACGGGAGCGATTGTTTTGCAACGTGTTACAACCGACGAATTAACAGGCTAAAATTAGACCATGAATCCAATACAATCATAGCAGCACCTTTTCGTGGCTGTTACAGAATGGAGTCACCGGGCAATAGCCTTTAGTACATAAAGATAGAGTGATAGAGAGCGAGAGATCAATTTACGTGGACAGCCTTGCGCCAGACTGAACATGGCCCCAGGTGCGACCACCTGCGGGGCGGGCACTTGGTCGAACTTACATGCGCGTATCGACCCGACATCACAGCGACAACTGCGCAGTTCACTATTTTATTAACGATTCATAACGCGCTATTGGTGGAGGGAGCAAAGGCTTGAATAGCATAGTGCTGTTCCCGTACCGAGTTCTTCTAGAGCAGCATAGAATGTACGTGCCACATGGGCACAACATCTTGATGTTAGGTCCAAGTGACGGGGGCAAGATCAGCTAGCTTTTTAACTAAGGATTGCACCGCACCACGTTTTATGACCCAAATTCGTTTTATGCTTCAACATTCACGATTCTAGCAGATTCGCGTAATGTGGCGGAAGATTAGGTCAAATCATAAGTCCTTTATTGACATGGAGTACGGAATAAACAGGAGGGATCGGCAAGAGCGATTTTTCGTAGCAATCGTCGTAATGGGTTTCTGCCCAGATTCGGCTACATTCGCATGACATCGTGAAGGAACGGCGTGGGATCAGTTTGTCGCGTTCGTTGTGCATCTAGATCGCAGGACAATGCAGTGTCACATCCATATCACGCCCAAGGATAAGGGGGAACAGCGAAATCGATACCGTTCGAGTTCTCATTGCTCGATGGCGCCACGTAATAAATACGTAAAAACGCGTGTTTTATCGGATACAAAATAACCTACGATGCGGTCAATCTAGGGGGACAATCTGATATAATACAAGTCGTATGCAGTTCGGACCGTCGATCCATGCCTCGTTTGTGCAAGTTAAACAAGCCGACGTGCGCAATCCACGGTATCGAACTAGACCACATTGACGTTTTCAGAAACAGGAGGATTGGCATGCGCACATTTTCGAATTGCTACGTAGCCCTAGGAGCGATGATTCCATTTGCGATAGCGGCTGTTTCGAATGCAGGTGTTCCTACGAACACTTCGTTTACGTACCAAGGACAGCTCAAACAAGGCGGAGTTCCGGTCAATGCCATGTGCGACTTCGAGGTTAGCCTATGGGGCGGCGATAACGATCCCGACCCGGGCACCCAACTTGCAAGCACAATCCCTTTGACGGCTGAGGTTGCTAACGGTTTATTCCAGTTTGCATTGGATTTCGGAGCAGCTGCGTTCAACGGCGATGCCCGATGGCTACAAATCGATGTTTGTTGCGCATCGCCATGTTCGCCTGCTTTCGTAACGCTTACGCCACGGCAGGCAATATCGGTTTCGCCGTATGCAAACCACACGCGGGGTCTATTCGTGGACGATGTTGGCCGCGTCGGCATCGGCACTGATACCCCTAGCCCAGAAACAACGCTTCACGTTCAGGCGGATGCCGACAACTTTGGTGTACTGGTGGATTCTCTCGGCGTCGTGGGCAGCGAAATCGGTCTCCACTCCGGCCCTTCGGGTTACGCGGGGCTAGCGAAGAATGCGTTCTTCGCGCCCGGCTGGACTCGATTCGATGAAAGTAAGGGAGCGTTCTTGCAGGAAGTCGATCCGGGCGGTGGCGTGCGGTTTCAAGTATCGCCACCGGACACCGGGTTTATCAATTGGAAGACTTCACTCTTCATGAACGCAAACGGTAACGTCGGGGTGGGCTCGAACAGTACGGACTTCCCATTCCATGTGAAGAAGGCTCATCCCGGCGACTGGATCGCAGGAATTCATAATGTGGGTACAGGTCCAACTGATAAGGGGCTGGTGGTTCGAGCCGATGGTGGCGATCCTCTGTTGGTGCAATCCTCATCCGCTAACCTCCTCAGCGTGCTGCAAAACGGCAACGTGGGAATCGGAACGACGTCTCCATCCGCGAAGTTGCATATCGACAATACTGATGGGCAACCAGGGATACTCGTCGAAAACGATTGGTATGCGATTCGTGGTACGCATGTGACGACGACCGGTACGTTTCCGGGCGTTTGGGGTGACACCAATTCTCGCTCTAGTGGAGCCAGCGGCGTACGCGGTATTGTCAACGATGCAGTCCCCGGGGCAGACTCGTCAGGATTGTACGGCATCAATAATGGAACAGGCACGGCGGGCAACGGTGTGCGTGGTTGGCACCAAGGGAGCGGAATCGGCGTCAAAGGGGAAGTAACCAATTCGGACGGATACGCAGGATACTTTCAAGGCGGGCGAAACTACTTCCAAGGAGATGTTGGCATCGGGACGACCACGCCAAATTTTCCACTCCACGTGGAAACCACCGGCCAATTGTATGGCGTGTTCGTTGACAATGCTAGAACAAATGGAGTTGGGGTGTTCGGTTCGGTTTCCTCAAGTAGTGGATCAGGTAGCGGCGTATCTGGCGGAAGCGAAAGCACCAGCGGCCGCGGCGTGTCTGGCTTCGCCAATACCACCGGTGGTACAAATTACGGGGTGTACGGCAAGAGCAACAGTGCCACCGGTTACGACTTCTACGCAGCTGGTGCAGGACAGAATTATGGTTCTTCATCCTCACGTCGATGGAAAAACAATATCGAGCCAATCGATGACCCTCTTGGAAAAATTGCTCAACTGCGCGGTGTCTATTTCGAATGGGACAAGGCACACGGCGGACATCACGATGTTGGTATGATTGCCGAGGAGGTTGGGAAAGTACTGCCCGAAATCGTCGGTTACGAAGAAAACGGCATTGATGCTAACGGAATGGACTACAGCAAACTGACTCCGTTGTTGGTACAAGCCGTCAACGCGCTTCGTGCGGATAAGGATCGGCAGATTCAAGAAAAGGAGTTGCAGATAGTCAGGCTTGAGCATCTGATCGCTGATACGCAGATGCGTCTCGCGAGATTGGAGAGACTACTAACCCCAGGCAAGGGGACCGCCCAATGAAACGTACTACGGTCACAATTCAAGCAATCGTCGGCGTACTGGCGACGACAGCACTTCTGGTAGCTGCCGTAGAGCCGCAATTCGAAATCACCCGCTCCACCATAGACGGCGGTGGCGTGATGCGGAGCACCGGCGGTGACTTCGAGTTGTCAGGCACAATCGGCCAGCCAGATGCCGGTGTG
>JAJDDW010000063.1 GCA_029260115.1 Phycisphaerae bacterium
CTACCGCCACCTGAACCTCCGCCGGACCCACCACCGCTACCGCCACCTGATCCACCAGCAGGGACGCTGCCTGGCGAAAATGTTCCCTCGCTTGTCGTGATATTTTCAACATTGGAATAGTTGACCGTAAAGGATTCACCGCCGCCTAAATCTACGGCTAACGAGGATCCATTATCGCTAACTTGGCTGTTGTTATAACCGCTTAGGTCTATCGTATCCCCAGCGCCTACGCCTCCGTCTACGGTAATGGTATCGCCGTTTTGAGCTCCGGTAAATTGAAAGGTGTCATTACCCTGACCACCATCCATACTATCATTACCACCACCGCTGATGAGCGTATCGCTACCGGTTCCACCGAAGAGTTGATCATTTCCCATTCCACCATCGAGGATGTCATCGTGATTGTCACCATAGAGCATGTCGTCGCCGTCACCGCCGAATAGTTGATCGTCCTGGTTACCGCCGTGGAGTTCGTCGTTACCACCAAGTCCATCAGCAATATCGTCCCCGTTAGTACCGGTAAAGACATCATCGCCACCTGTCGCATCGACCCATGTAGTCGATAGCAAGATGCGAGGCTCAAGCGCTTCTATCTTAAACGACGCCTTCTGTGGTTCAGGCTTGATGCTTTTTTTCGAACGTTTATTTCGTTTTTTGTTTTTCTTTGACATCTGTTAGTTTTTCCTTGTTTAGGCACCTATTGCTTGCGCAACCATTAAGCGATCTATGTCAAGATTTTCCCATTTAGAAATGCGATGTAGAAAATCTGTTAACGGTACGCGGTGTGTCCTTTTGCTCATCTCTGTCAGTTTTTGTGCCCAATCATGTAAAGCCTGGGCGTTCGCGTTTTTATCAGCCAGGAGTTTCCCAATAGTATGCCACCACGACGAAGTAGGTTCTGCGAACTCGATGCGATAGCCTCGATCCATCGCGTAACCTACATATTGTCTTGTGTAATCACAGTTGTTGTTATCACTGTCTACCACGATGCGTGGCCAACGAGCATCAACCGCCTTATTGAGACGCCCAAGATTCCATCTTCGTGCGCGGCCTAGCAAATCCCTCGACCAATTATATTTGGCCGGGTCATCGCCAACTTGCGTATAAAAGAATTCATCAAATTCGATGCGGATGCCATTTTCACCAACAAGCGTTTGACTGGTGTAGCTCTTACCACAGCTCGGCAGCCCGCGCATCAGAATCATCACCCCAAGGCTGTCCGCGCCCGGCGTCATGCTACGTTCGTCAATCGTTGTTATGGTGTCTATCATGCTTTGCTTAAGTTGCCGGGACGATGCCCTGCTGTTGGATATTCCCAATCTAGCTAGCGTAATTCGATCCAACCTACGTCCTAGGCTCTCTCTATCAACGTCAAACGTATGAAGTTTGACAATCGCTGTAGTCGTTCACCTTGAATCTACAATTCAGACCTGTTAAGGACAAACGCGAATCACCCAGAGGGCTGTTTTCACGTTTCAATCAATTTGCTATAGAATATTCGGACGCATAATGTGGAATGTCTAATAACCAAATGAGTATGGTTAATGGACGCGGAGAGCGAGCCGCTGGCTTCAGCTTGCGCGGTATGAGAAGGGCGTGTTGTCGAAAATGAAAATGACGCTACATGTGAATATCAGACGCTATAATCCAGACGTGACACAAACGAATGTTTCGGCCGATGACCGGAGGACGACGTGATGAACCAATATGCTAACGACACAAGCCAGCACAAAATAGACTATCCGGCTGCCACCAGAAGACGGGGTCCGGATTGGCTCACCATTAGCAGTATATGGGCCCTTGTTTTCGTCCTAGTATGGGCATTCGCTGGTGGCACAACTTCCTCACCGTTGCATAGCCCCAACGCAGAGCCTCGTCCCGTCACCGACCGAGGCGACTTGAACCGCGATGAGCAATCCACCATTGATGTATTCCGCGAGGCTTCGCCCTCCGTGGCCTATGTAATGACCAGCGACTTACAACGCACCCTCTTTGGCATGAACGTACACGAAATACCGCGGGGCACAGGTTCGGGATTTGTCTATGACAAAGCTGGCCACATCGTCACTAATTACCATGTCGTCATGGACGGGTCGCTACTGAGGGTGAAGCTAGCCGACCAATCGGAATGGGAAGCTCGACTAGTGGGCGCGGAACATGACAAGGACATAGCCGTCCTTAAAATAGAAGCCCCGCCAGAATTGCTCAAACCTATCTCCGTAGGTCAATCAGCTGGCCTGCTCGTGGGGCAAAAAGTACTCGCGATTGGTAACCCCTTTGGCTGGGACCAAACCTTAACCACTGGGGTCGTCAGCGCGCTCGGGAGAGAGATACCATCGCTTACCGGACGCAAAATTCGCGATGTAATTCAAACGGATGCGGCAATCAATCCTGGAAACTCCGGCGGGCCTTTGCTGGACAGCGCCGGTAGACTGATAGGAGTCAACACCCAGATTAGCAGCCCGACAGGCGTTTCGGCAGGCATTGGGTTTGCGGTACCGGTTGATACGGTCAATGAGATCGTGCCCGACCTGATTCGATATGGCTACGTGAAAAAAGCCGGGCTAGGGGTTCAGCTTGCCCTGGATAGCAATATCAGGCGCTTCGGCCTACCGGGTCCGCTTATCGAGCAAGTTATGCCACACAAGGGTGCAGAAAAGGCCGGCCTGCGTGGTACGGAGATAGACGCCAGAGGATACATCAGCCAACTTGGCGACGTCATCGTGAAAATCGATGGGCTTCGAGTGCAAAATCAGATTGAGCTAAATGATGCTCTAGATGGCAAGAAGGCCGGCGATAAAGTGCTAGTAACATATGTCCGCGACGAGTCTGTTCTTGATACCACGGTCGAGTTAGATGTGCTGCGATAATGCTGAGATCGCAAGTCGTTTCTGGTGCTTGAGTTACGACTAATCGACTGGGTTTACCAGTGTTATTGGGCAAGGAAAATCAATTATTAACACTAGCAAAACCAACGACTTAATATTGCCTAATATGACAGTTGGGCCACTGTATGGCGATCTTGACGCCACCCAATGTCACCTAAGCCCCCGATGCTACCTCAAGTAGTGTGCTTAGCCAGGCAGACTGCAAGATGTTGTACAGCCTGTGATATTTTCTAGTTTGTGTGGCAAATTCCTTCAAGCAAGATCAACAGCCCTGTCGATATTGAGAATGACGATAATATCGCTCGCGGGGCATTAGATGGATCTGTTCCTCGCAGCGTTGATACCTCTGTTTCCACCCTTGGCACTTCACGGATGATGGCCGAAGTGAGGGCGGTTGGGTGCGGTGCCGTGGGTCTTTCGGACCTTGGTCCCGGTAGTCAGTACATATGCGATGCCGTGGCGTTGTCGCATAAGTATTTATGACTTGAAGCAGCGGGAAGGATGGAGCTGTAAGTGGCTGAAATTAACAACATTTCGAGCATTTTGCCGCCAGTAGTACCGGTACGAGAATCCTATCCTCAGGCAGTCGGTCAGCAATCGGCCGTTGGCGAGGTTAAGGATAACGTCGAGATTTCAGAGGCCGGACGGGCGTTGGCACGGGCTGAGGATGTATCAAGCTATCGCCGCGCACGAATCGAATCGGTTCGTCAGGAAATTGAGGCGGGGACATACGAAACCCCCGAACGTGTCCAAGGCACGATTGATCGATTACTTGCGCTGCTTCGCTAGAAGCATTCCTTAAGGCATAAGACACCTTATAATTTATGAGTGCGAAGGGCTAAGTCGTGAAGTTTGCACGAAGCTTCCGACTGCGCTAGGGTAGCCTTGCGCGCTGAGGGCCAGAATGCTGGGGGTAATCATAATGATCGAGCTGCGCGGTGGAGCCTAACATATGCTGAAAGAAGCCACGCAACGCGAAGTAAATTTTAAGGGCCAAGCACGGTCTCAGTTTGATAACTGGGCGAACTCCTACGATCGATCGATCTTGCACCATTTTCTTTTTCGTCCGGGCTATATGCTCATGACCGAGGAGATCGCACGCTGGCATTGCGATCGAGGTGGGGCGTTTGATCTGCTTGATATAGGCTGCGGCACGGGGGAGATGGCTAGCATCCTCGCGACGGGGGATTGGCCCGTAAATTATATCGGTCTTGATTATTCCCCGTCGATGTGCGCGACAGCCACCGATAAGGCGCGAGCTAGCGAGTGCCTAGACCGCGTCATCTTTGTTGGTGGTGATAGTGAGCATCTTCCGCTGGCTGATGCAAGCGTTGATTTTGTTATCTGTGCGAATTCTTTTCATCACTACCCGCATCAGCAAGCGGTCGTGTCAGACGTGTATCGCATATTAAAGCCAGGCGGACGCTTTGTGCTGGTCGATGGCTTTCGTGATAATGCATTGGGCTGGTTTGTGTTCGACGTGGCGATAACTCGGATCGAAAAGTCCGTGTATCATGCGCCCTGGCCTGTGCTCGATAATTACTTTAAAACGGCCGGTTTTTCCAATATGTCTCGTCGTAAATGCAATATTCTATTCCCGCTACTCGCCACCATTGGCGACAAGGTTTAACCCTCTTGTAGGGCTACGTCGTAGACCTACCTATACCATGCCGCCTCGACCTGTATAAATGTTACAGCATCTGATTGTGATGTAGTCCGGCATGTTTATTTTGTTGATGGCAGCCGGGTGTGCGCGTCGCATAGTTGAGGCATGTCAACCATCTGCCAGTAGGCGTTCAGCGACATGCCCGACCGGAATTTACCCCAGTCACCCAGCGGCGTATTCTTGTAACTCAGCTTTGATATTCGTTCAATTCGGACGTTAACAATTTATCCTACTTCATTATCGCGCTACACAATTTTTAGTGAAGCAATTGCGCTACATATATCTAGTTAGCGGACTCACAATTGGTCAGATCGTAGCTAAAGTTTCTGCTTGTCATCGCGCTGAATTGTAAACTGCAATTGGTCCGGCAGGGTAGCATTCGGAGAGGAGCAAGCCGGGCGCGTCGCCGAATTGGGAGACGGAGAAAGCTATGTCATATGTAGACTTGCAGTCAGCGCTACGAGAGTGGAGTTACGATCCGGAGCAGATTTCGGTTCGTAAGATTTTAGGAGCAGATGGCGAGGTGCGATTACAGATGCGCATCGAACTAGGGATTATCCAAATGGAGACTGAGGGTCGGGCCGATGGTGCGCGCCCTCACGGTTGCAGTTCCCTACTCCAGTACCATCGTAAACGACTAGCCACGTATACCGAGCGAAATGGTACGTCGCTGGGTTTCGAGATCTCGCCGGAGGAGTGTTGCGAGCTTCGTACGGAAGCGTCGCTATACTATCGGCGATACATCGCCCTGTTTGTGTTGGAAGAGTTTGATAGCGTGACTGCGGATACGACCCATAGTCTTGACATATTCGACTTATGTCGCGACTACGCTGCAGATCTTGAGGATCGCGTGGGGTTGGAATCATTTCGGTCATACGTGTTGATGATGGATGCGCGAGCCAGGGCGTACCATGCCTTAGCCGAGGATGAACCATCCAGCGCGCTCGCCCATATCAACCGTGGCATTTTGAATCTTCGCAACCACTTTGAATCTTTGGGTGATTACGAGTCCGTTGAGAACAGTGAAGAAATGAAGATGCTTCACTGTCTAGCTAGCGACCTTGCTTATCAGATGCCTAAGGACTCGTTGGTGGTGACCAGAAAAGCACTCAGAAGCGCGATTGAAAACGAACACTTTGAGGAAGCGGCTCGTCTGCACAATGAATTGCAGACTTTGCTCAAGCCAGAGGAAGGATAGCGAAGGCGTTCGTTTGCCAATATCCTGAATATCCGCATGAAGGGCGGGCCTGATTGATTCAGGCTCGCTCTTTTTTTTGTCAAATCCTAAGACCGGGTAAGCTGATGCTGACCCAAGCCTAAAACCCTGCGACTCGGGGTTTCAGTTCAATCGCTACACAAATACTCGAAAATCTATAGAATCGTGTTGTCTACAGCGGGCGTATGGGCAGGGCAAAATGTAAATGTCTTTGCAAATGAAGTAAATTGATCCGGCTGTGATTCAATACCTACAGCGGGTATGTGTCACGCGGTTAGGAGTAGAGATGCAAAATCGAGTTATTCTAAAATTAAACTTCGGGGCTTCTCGCATGTCAACGATGATGTGCCGCCGAGGTTTATCAGCGTGCTGTTGGCTGGTATGTATGAGCGGGGTGCTGCTGACTGCGCCCGGTATGGTCTTGGCGAAGGATGCCACTTCGCGGAAGGCTATTTCGATTAAACATGAATATCAAACGACGGCTATCAAAATTATAGATGCTGCGATGGCCAGCAATGAAGTTTGGGACAAGATGGAGGCACTTTGTCTAGATATTGGTCACCGTCTCAGCGGTTCACCGCAACTTGACCAGGCAATTGCTTGGGCTGCTAACGCGATGAAGGCCGATGGTCAGCAAAATGTCCACACCGAAGCAGTCATGGTCCCTCGTTGGGTGCGCGGGCAAGAGTCTGCAACCATGATCGCCCCCCGGCACGAGCGCTTAGCTATGTTGGGGTTGGGCGGTTCTGTTGGCACGCCGGAAAAAGGTATTACCGCGCAAGTTGTCGTTGCGGATAATGAGGATGAGATGAATGCGCTGGGTGAAGCGGTCAAGGGTAAGATCGTGCTATTTAATCAGGCCATGCCAGCCTACACTTTGGAGCATGGATCGGGGTATGGCACGGGGGTTTATTTCCGAACGCACGGGGCAAGGCTCGCGGCGAAGTTGGGCGCGGTGGCTGTGCTGGTGCGCTCAGCCACGGCGAAGAGTTTACGCTCCCCGCACACCGGCGCGATGCGCTATGGCGATGCCGAGGTGAAGATACCAGCCGCAGCGATTTCCCTGGAAGATACGAACACGATTGTGCGCCTCGTGAAACGTGGTGTTGCTGTTCGTGTCAACATGATGATGGCTGCGAAAAACCATCCTGATGCTGAGTCCGCGAATGTGATCGGCGAATTGGTTGGGGCCACGAATCCTGAAGAGATTGTGGTGATCGGTGGCCATATCGATTCTTGGGATGTAGGTCACGGGGCCCATGATGACGGGGCGGGGTGCGTCATGGCTATGGAAGCAATCAATGTCTTGCGTAAGTTGAATCTTCGGCCTCGCCGCACGATTCGTGTTGTTTTGTGGACGAATGAAGAGAACGGTTTA
Source organism: Phycisphaerae bacterium (assembly GCA_029260115.1). Classification (GTDB taxonomy): domain Bacteria; phylum Planctomycetota; class Phycisphaerae; order UBA1845; family UBA1845; genus JAJRPG01. The sequence continues at coordinate 7,149 of JAJDDW010000063.1, forward strand.
GCCGGCGGTAAGGCGTACGCTAAACAACATGCCGCAGAGTTGTCACACCATGTGGCGGCCATTGAATCGGATAGCGGCGCTTTTGCCCCGCGCGGATATTCTGTTGATTGCGAAGACGAATCCCATGAAGCCATCGCGGCGGCGCAGTTGAAGGAGATCATAAGCCTCATGCAATCGTTGGGGACGCTGGAGGCTAAAGTGGGCGGTTCCGGGGCGGATGTGAGTCCAATGAAGCCGGCTGGCGTAGTGCTCATGGGGCACCGCGTAGAAGGATCGACCTACTTCGATTATCATCACACACTGGCTGACACGCTGGACAAAGTTGATCCGAAACTTCTTTCGCAAAACGTCGCCGCTATGGCGACCATGGCTTACATCCTTGCGGACATGCCAGACCGGCTGGGGACCACTTCCATGCCGATGGGCACGGAATGAGTGTGATGGATGCTTGATCTTGTCATAAAAAATATCGGCGAATTGGTGATTGTCCCGCGCGGGCCAATTGGAGGCCGATCTATGCACGAAGTGGCCACCATCAGCCAAGCGGCGCTCGTCGTGCAAGATGGACGCATTGCTTGGTTTGGGCCTGAAACGAATTTGGAATCCCCCAGAGAGTGCCATACGGTTGACGCTAAAGGTGGCTGCATAATTCCAGGCTTGATAGATTGCCATACCCACACCGTCTTTGCAGGGACGCGTGAAGGTGAGTTTGTAAAACGCTTGCAGGGAAAAGCTTATGCCCAGATTGCCGAAGAAGGCGGTGGTATTCGCGTTTCTGTCGAAGCGGTCCGTGGCGCGAGTTGTGAAGCGCTTATCGAACTGACATTACCGCGATTGCAGCGCATGCTGCTAGGTGGCGTGACGACTGTTGAGATTAAAAGCGGATACGGGCTTACCGTCGACGATGAGTTGAAAATGTTGGAAGCGGTGGCGCGACTTAAATCATTTCAGCCAATTGAACTGGTGGGGACGTATTTAGCTGCCCACACGACGCCGCGCGAATTTGCAGATCGGCCCGATGCGTATCTCGACCTTATCCTGGACGACACGGTTCTATCGCGGGTGCGCGATGAGAATTTAGCCGAGTTTTGCGATGTATTTTGCGAGCGGACGGCTTTTTCGGTAGAGCAGTCGCGCCGCGTGCTGGAAACGGCTAAGCGGTACAACCTCAGGCCAAAATTGCACGCTGATCAGATTACGCAAATCGGCGCATCGATCCTAGCGGGCGAAGTTGGCGCTATCTCAGCCGACCATTTGGAAACGATTCACGACGCAGGCATTGCCGCGCTAGCCAAGGCAGGGTCGGTGGCGGTGCTGTTGCCGGCGTGCTCGTTTTTTCTGGGTGTAGAGCAGGCTCCGGCGCGGCGGATGTTAGAGGCCAATTTACCAGTGGCTATTGCCACGGACTACAACCCGGGTTCGTCTATGGTCGAATCGCTACCCTTAACGCTGGGAATCGCTTGTACGCAGATGAAAATGACCCCTACAGAGGTTCTAGTCGCTGCAACGGCCAACGCGGCTGCTGCGATTGACCGGCATGACACGGTTGGGGCGATTGAAGTGGGCATGCAGGCCGACCTTCTAGTGCTGGATGTGCCCAATCATCATCGATGGATGTATGAACTCGGACGCAATTGTGTCCGATTAGTTATAAAGAAGGGTGAGGTTGTCGTTGGCGAAGCGTAGTGTGTTGATATGCATATAGCTTTAATGAGCGCATAGCTTGTTGTAAAGGCGTAGCTTGAATGTCTGATTTGAGAGATCAACGTGTCGTGGTTACGGGTGGCGCGGGATTTCTCGGTCGGGCTGTATGTCGTCAATTGGAAACGTATGCAATCAAAGAAGTTTTTGTCCCACGATCAAGCGAGTTTGATTTGACGCGGGCGGATCATGTCTCGCGATTGTTCGACCACGCCAAGCCTGATGTCGTGATTCACTTAGCGGCGGATGTCGGGGGAATCGGTGCCAATCGATTGCACCCTGGCCGATTTTTCTACGCCAACTTAGCTATGGGTTTGCATCTGATCGAACAGGCACGCCTTAGCCAAATCAAGAAATTTGTGCAAATCGGCACCGTCTGTAGCTATCCCAAGTATTGCCCTACACCGTTTCAAGAGAACGCGCTGTGGGATGGCTATCCGGAGGAGACTAACGCGCCGTATGGGGTCGCTAAGCGAGCGTTGGGGGTAATGTTGGACGCGTACCATCGCGAGTTTGGCCTAGACTCACTGATGCTTATCCCGGTAAATCTTTATGGGCCTGGCGATAATTTCGACCCGCAGTCATCACATGTCATTCCGGCGCTAATTCGCAAATTTTGCGATGCTGTTGCCCAAGGTCTGAGCGAAGTGACCTGTTGGGGTACTGGTCAGGTGAGTCGCGAGTTTCTTTATGTGGAAGATGCTGCTGAGGCGGTTGTCGGCGCTAGTGACCAGTTGAGTACGACGGAGGCTGTAAACTTGGGCACAGGCCGGGAAATTCGGATCGCTGATCTAGCTGCGATGATTGCGGATATATGCGGGTTCACAGGACGCATTGTCTGGGATGCGACCCAACCTGACGGTCAGCCTCGACGACAGCTCGACACCTCGCGGGCAGAGAAGCTGTTCTCCTGGCAGGCGAAAACCTCGCTAGAAGTGGGGCTTCGAGAGACTATTTCCTGGTGGCAAAAGAAAAACGCCCTTTGTCTCCCAGCCATAACCGCCGAGTAACGATTGCGGTTGTCTCGAATTGTCTGAAAATAGCCAATTCGCTTGCATTGTCATTACAAACTAAGACTCACTTTCAACTTGCTTCGTTTACCGTAGAGAAATAGAATGTATTGTAGTGCGGGCGCAGTGACAAAACGTGTCCGATCGCATATGACTGACAAGATGTATTCACTTATGAAACTGCCAAGAACAATCCTCGGCTATTGTTACGCGACGTTTCCTTTCGTTGTGGTGCTCGTCTGCACGCATAGCGCGTGGGGCGGCGCCGATGAACGCCTCGATATTTCGGCGAAAAAGCCTGGACATGCTACGCTCATTTCGCTCCAAGGTGAGATTACGGATGTTATGGTGGATAGTCTCAGACGCCGAATCAATGAAGCCCAGCAAAACGGCGCTTCTACGATTATATTTGATATGGACACACCGGGCGGGCTTGTGAGCAGTTCCATCGCCATTGGCGATATGATTCGCAATTTGACGGATATCAAAACGGTCGCGTGGGTGAATCCAAACGCCCACTCGGGCGGCTCCATTGTCGCTGTCGCTTGCGATGAAATCGTAATGGCTCGGTCTTCGCGCATGGGCGATTCGCAGGTCGTCACGGTTGGTGGCGCTATTCCTAAAGATATGCAAGCCAAAGCCTACACGCCAGTTCTCGCCGATTTTCGCGCCTCCGCAAGACTCAATGGCTATAGCCAGGTGTTGTCGGAAGCGTTTGTATTACCCGACCGAGAAGTGTGGTGGATTGAACATAAGCTTACGGGTGATCGGAAGTTTGTATTTGCAGAAGATAAAATCAAGCTGGTGGGCGGAGAAGCCTCACCACGGTCCACCAAGACTGATGACGATTCTGATGGTGATGAAGATGACGCAGGGAAGGGCAAGGATAAACCAAAGCCGGCGACCACGCCTAAGCCGCCGAGTTCGCCGGACGATTATGGCTGGCAGTTGGTTGAAACTTATTATGACGCGGTCATGGAAACGGATGTCGACACCATTCAGCCGGTAGTTCGCAACGACCAATTGCTAGAAATGGCCGCCGGAGAAGCCCAGGCGTATGGCTTTAGCAAAGGCGTCGTCGCCAATGAAAAAGAGCTTCGCGCCCGATACGGCATTACCGACCTTTCCCGGCTCGCCCCGTCCTGGTCGGAAGCATTGGCCTACTGGCTCACGTCGATGTACGTGCGCGGTTTCTTAATGGTCATCATTATGCTCGGGGCTTACGTAGAATTTCACACCCCGGGCGTTGGTGTACCGGGTTTAGTCGCCCTCATTTGCTTGGGGGTATTCGTCGGTGCGCCATACGCAGCGGGCCTGGCTAACATTTGGGAAATCATCTTCATTGGCGCGGGCATCATCCTAATGGCTCTGGAGATTTTTGTGATACCAGGCTTTGGGGTAGCTGGCATCCTCGGCGTATTCATGCTCATTGCTGGCCTATTATTCACCTTCGTGCCCGACGAGCCAGGCCGGTTGATACCGCTCTATATTCCAGAATTGCCTTCCACCATGAAGTGGCTAAGCCGAGGCATCATCACCATGGTCACGTCTATGATCGCCTCGCTCATTGGCATGGTGATATTACAGAAATACCTGCCGCGCATGCCGTTGTTTAATCGGCTAATTCCTAATAACCCCATGCCTTCAGAAGTGCAGGTGCAAGACGCCTATCGCGGTGCTGCGAGGGTGGGTGACATCGGCATGGCAGAGAGTCCTTTGCGACCGGCGGGTAAAGCGAGGTTCGGCGGTATGGTGGTGGATGTGGTAGCCCAAGGCGAATTCGTAGAATCCAATACCAAAGTACAGGTCATCGAGCGGCGCGGCAATCATGTTGTCGTACAACCCATCGACGACTCTCAGGCGTAATGGCGCGTCACTTGCGATTACTGAGATAAGTATGCCAGAACTTGCGATCATAGTGTTACTATTTTTAGCGGGCACCCTCGTGCTCACGCTGGAGATTTTCATTCCGTCCTACGGCGTGTTAAGCGTCGTAGGCGTTGGGTTCCTCATCGCCGCGATTGTCAAAACGTTTGCCTATGGCGGAGACACAGCAGGCGTCGTATCCATCATCGCCTGTTGCATTTTTCTGCCAACATTTGCCTATATATCCGTAAAATATTGGCGGCTCACGCCCATCGGACGGCGCATCGTCCCGGCGAATCCCGTACTCACCGAGGCAGACATGGCCTCGCTAACAAAATTAAATGCTTTCGTCGGAAAAACGGGTACGACAGTATCCCCCCTCAGACCAGTGGGCATTTGCACCTTCCAAGGACAGCGCATTTCCTGCGTCGCTGAGGTGGGCACTGTGGAGGCCGGTGTGGGTGTTGTAGCACTAGGCATAAAAAATGGTAATCTTACAGTCAGGCAACGGGAAACATAAAAAGTCAGCGCAGCGTCGCCAATGGGTGTCGCTGATTGTCGAAGCTGAGGCTTTTTTGACCGTATAGTTATAGAAAGGCAGATCGAATGAGCGCAACATTTTCCAACCTAATAGCCCAGGCTTCGTGGGTCACCGCTGGGTTCATCGTTGTCGGTATCGTCGGATTAGTGGTACTGTTTGTCATAGGCCAATTTTTCAGGGTTTGGCTACAGGCGTACGCGAGTAACGCAGGTGTCAGCTTATTTGATTTGATCGGTATGCGCCTGCGAAAAGTCGATCCCATGACGGTCGTGCTATGTAGAATTCAGATGGTCAAAGCGGGTATTCAAGACATCGACGTCAATGAATTGGAAAGCCATTACCTCGCTGGTGGACGATTACTCAACGTAACCCGTGCCATGATTTCCGCTAACCGTGCTGAGCTAGGTCTAGATTGGAACACGGCCTGTGCGATTGATCTCGCTGGTAGAGACATTATCGACGCGGTTAATACCAGCGTGAATCCCAAGGTTATCGACGTGCCGAATCCAGACGCTGGTAAACAGTCGATCGACGCAGTAGCTATGGACGGCATTCAACTCAAGGCGAAAGCCCGGGTCACAGTCAAGACCAATATTGCTCAGCTCATTGGTGGTGCGACGGAAGAGACGATTGTCGCGCGGGTGGGTGAGGGTATCGTTAGTGCCATTGGCTCGGCTAGCACGCATAAGATCGTTCTCGAAAACCCTGACCGTATCAGTAAAGCGGTGCTCGCCAAAGGCCTAGATTCTGGTACCGCCTTTGAGATTCTTTCGATTGATATTGCAGACATCGACGTAGGCCAAAACATTGGCGCGAAGCTGCAAGCAGACCAAGCCGAAGCGGATAAGCGACGTTTCCAGGCCGAGGCGGAAAAACGGCGCGCGATGGCTATCGCCCAAGCGGCAGAAAACCGGGCCAAGGTCGAGGAAAACAGAGCCGTGGTCGTCCTGGCAGAAGCGGAAGTGCCAAAAGCAATGGCCGACGCCTTCCGCAGCGGCAATATGGGCATTATGGATTACTACCGCATGAAAAATATCCAGGCTGATACCACGATGAGAAATTCGATCGGGACGGATGAATCAAACGATGAACCTAAAGTCTAACGACGGCTCATAGTACTTGCGGTTGTAGGTGTCATTCCCGCGCAGGCGGGAATCCAGAAGAGACGCGACCTACATGATCAATAACTAGATTCCCGCCTGCGAGGGAGTGACGCGGTGTTAGTCATTGGGCGAATTAGATCTTGCTGACTTATGGACCAATAGGACGTGTGTTATATGTTAGGTAGTCAATTACAACCCATTTTAGCTGCGTCGAGCTTCGAAGATTGGTTTAAAATTCTTTTTCTCATATTGGTCTTTGGCGGACCAATAATTGGGAGCGTTACGAAGAAGCTTATCGCCCATTTTTCGCCGAAAGAGGAAGAAAATACGCCAGCCAAGCCTCAGTCTCCTCAGCCGCCCATTCGTCGACGAGCGCCAAGCGCGCCAGTGGCGAGGCCAATGACTAGTCCTCAGTCACAAGCGAGCGGTGAAAGATTATCTCCGAACCGCCCGCAGGGTGATTCGCTGACGCCACAGCGCCCGGTAGCTGGTTATCCTAAGCCAGATATTCCAGCCCGGACTACGCCTCCCGCCGTTAGACCTACAGCGCCTAAGCCAACACCCCGACCAACTTCGCAAGTGCCAGCAGATAAGGCACGAAGTCGCCGCCGGCCGGTGGAAAATAAATCCTCGGCTAGATCGCATAAGGCAAGTCGTCCATCCAAGAAATCCAAAGGGAAACATCAGCATGGCGTGTTGATTGATTTGCATGAAGGCGGCGAGGCGTTAGTTGATGACTTAGCTATGCCCGTAGAGAAGCTCAGTCATCGCAAACGATTGCTTGGTTCGCGGGCCAGCGTACGTGATGCGATCATGCTGAGCGAAATTCTAGCCCCGCCATTAGCCATGCGTGAATCTTCGAATTTACCTAGTTTATAACGCGCACGCGACGCCCGATTAGTGGTTACTTCAGCCCATACTCGCGTAGTTTTCGATATAGTGTTCGCGCACCAATACCCAAAGCCGCAGCGGTTTTTTCTCGATTGCCACCAAGCATACGCAGAGTATTCATAATGTGGAGTCGCTCTACGTCAGCCATTTTCATCCCGGCTAAGTTAGGAGGACCTGTAGGTACCAAATCGGTGCAGGGTTGTAGGGCGGGAGGCAAATCGTCTACCTCCAAAATATCACCCTCAGCTTCTAAGCACATAAGGTGAACCACGTTTTTGAGTTCCCGCACGTTGCCAGGCCACGTGTAGTTCATCATTTTTCGCAGGGTCTCAGGGGCTAATTTTTCGATACTCAGGCCCAGTTCCTTGTTCGACTGTTGGACGAACTGCTGGATGAGAATCGGAATATCTTCGCGCCGCTCACGTAATGGTGGCAGTCGAATCGCGCCCTGTGCGTGGATGCGATAGAAAAGGTCTTCACGAAATTTATCTTCTTGAACCAATAAGCTTAGGTCTTTGTTTGTAGCCGCGATGAACCGGACATCGTAGTTACGTATCTCGTTGCTGCCGACTTGTATAACTTCTCCGGTTTCTAAAGTGCGAAGAAGTTTGGCTTGCATAGTCGGCGGCATGTCTCCGATTTCGTCTAGGAAAAGCGTGCCTTTATCTGCCGCTTCGACCAAGCCTTTTCTATCTGCGATTGCCCCGGTAAACGCGCCCTTTACATGGCCAAAGAGTTCGCTTTCTAACAGAGTTTCACTAACTGCGGCGCAGTTAAGAACGCGAAAAGGCTTGCCCGCTCGTGAGCTATTTTGATGAAGCGCTTGGGCAAATAATTCTTTACCCGTACCCGTCTCGCCGACGATGAGGACTGTGCTCTTGCTACGTGCTAGTTTACGCGTCCGTTTGATTTGCCGCATGATAGCCTCGGACGAGCCAATGATGCCGCCGAAGTCGAATGATTTATCGAGCTGTTGTTTTAGCAATCTAGACGCCCGGCCGGACGCCGCTTTTTTGGCTGCTTTGATCACCTTGTCACGCAAAATGTCGATGTCGATTGGCTTAATCAAATAGTCATAAGCCCGGTGATCGCTGTCTTGGCTTAGCGCTTCCCGGGCGAGTGATTCGCTACCGTGCGCGGTAATCATGATCACTTCTGTATCAGGGCTAAGCTTCTTAGCGGTCTTGAGTATATCCATCCCCGTAAGTTGTCCGCCCAATTGGTAGTCGGTAACCACCACGTCAGGCTGGCGCTGCTTGATACTTTCCACCGCTTGCTGCCCAGACGTGACCAGATTGCACGCGCACTTTGAGCGTTTCAAAGCCTCAAGGATGGCTTCGCCGTGAGCGACTTCGTCCTCCACAATGAGAACAAACGCGGTATCAGCAGGGGCATCAGTCATAACTGCCCTATTCTATAGTACTTACCATTCTCGTGTAGCATCGCCGGGGGAAAATCTTCGGGGAAAACTGTTTCGGCCGTTATAGCGTAGTAGGGCTTGTTCGGGGGAGCGTAATGGTAAACGTCGTGCCAAGGCCTGGCTGGCTTATTACCTCAAGCGAACCGTCATGATCTCGCACGATTCGCTGCGTCATCGAAAGACCAAGCCCCGTCCCGTTTTTTTTGGTAGAGAAAAAAGGTTTAAAAATACGTTCCTGGTCTTCTTTGGACATCCCTACGCCATTATCCCGCACGGAAATGATCGAAGCCTGTTCCGTTTGGGAGAGCACGATTTCAATCGTGCCGCCATGAGGCAGGGCCTGTTGTGCGTTAATGACAATGTTGAACAGCGCCTGACTCAATAATTTCTCATCGGCTAAGGCTACGTTAGGATGGTCCGCGCCTGTAACGCTAACGGTAATGCCGAGATTCAGAGCCAAGGGTTCGAAAAATTCCAGCAGTCTACGCACAACCTGACTCAGGTCTGTGTCGCGCGGGGCGACATCGCAAGGCCCGACTAATCGAAGAAAATCGTCGAACAAGCTTTGTAAACGGTCAGCCTCGCGGCGCAATGTTTCTACTTTGATTAACGATCGACGCCGCATGTCATCCGAGTCAATATCACTGTCTTGAAGGTCTTCAGCTAATAATTTTAGATTTACCATCATGGTCGAGAGCGGGTTTCGAAGTTCGTGGGCTAAGCCGCCTGCGAGTTCGGACATCTCGTGTATGGTTTGTTGAAAGTGCTGGGGAGAAAAATCTTGCGCAGCCATGGGTATACGATTCTACAGGCTGGAGTTGCGGACGCGCCGCGACTCTCCCCAATCGATGCGAAAATAGTAGATAAAAGGCGTACGCAGAGTCAATAAAACTCAGCTAAGACGCTTCTTCGTCTTCGGGTCTTGCTGGCTCCAGCGAGCGGACACTTTTGGCCTGGGGGCCTTTGTCCGAATCGACCAACTCATATTCGACCCGGTCACCGTCGCGTAGCTTGCGAAAGCCGTCGCCATCGATGCCCGAATAATGGACGAAAATGTCGGTCGAGTCACCCTCGCCCTGAATGAAACCGAATCCCTTCTTTGTGTCGAACCACTTTACTACACCTTGCGACATGTCAATTCTCCTTCGCTTCGATAAAATCATCGAAGTGCACGGTACACCTAACTATCACACCGCGGCCAATAAGAGACTGGCCTGATAATGCGCCCGAACTGTCAAATGGTGTATGCATACACCGGCCCTTTGCCACTAGAGCACTCTCGCGACATCGCGTCAGGCACTCCAAACAGACATCTTCCAGGCACGATCCTCGCCCCACTCGCTAGGCAAGTCAAGGGCTAAGATCAGCTCAAGCAAGCGTTACTATTGACTATCGGTCAAAACTCGCAATTCCCGAAAGTAAGTCGCATATAGCGGCACGCCACACCGTGGGATGCTATTTGGCTGCACAATTAACCGAAAAACGCAATTGTTACGATCCTACAGCCTCTTCTTGGGCTTCTTGCTCTTCCATCATGACCGCTTTTCGCGATAGCTTAATACGGCCCTGAGGGTCAACAGCGATCACTTTCACCCGGACAACTTCTCCGACCTTAATCACATCCTCAGCGGATTTAACATAGTCATTATCCAGCTCGCTGATATGACACAGGCCATCTTGCCCTGGTGAAATTTCGATGAAAGCGCCAAAGTCCTTCACGCTACTAACTGTACCCGAATAGGTCTTGCCTACTTTAACTTCAGATGTAACCGCCTCCACCATTTCTAGCGCCCGCTCGCCGCCAACCTTGTCGATGCAGAAGATGGCAATGCTGCCATCCTCGTCGATTTCAACAGTGGCGTGGGTTTCTGCTTCGATGGATTTGATGTATTTGCCTCCAGGTCCGATGACTTTACCAATTTTTTCTGGATTGATCTTGGTAGTGAGAACAAACGGCGCGTACTTGCTCGTTTCTTTCTTAGGTGCAGCCAATGTAGTAAGCATGCTTTTGAGAATGCTGAGTCTAGCTACCTTAGCCAATGCCAATGTTTCGAGGATGCGCTCCTGCGTGATGCCATGGCCCTTGAGGTCAAGCTGAATCGCGGTAATGCCGCGCTGCGTGCCCGCGACCTTAAAGTCCATTTCGCCGAAGTGATCTTCTTCGCCTAGAATATCTACGGTGAGCTTATGCTTGCCACCATGCTCGAAAGCGCCGATCGAAATACCCGCAACAGGTTGTTTGATTGGTACGCCAGCGTCCATCAACGCCAGGCAACCACCACAGACCGAAGCCATCGAGCTTGATCCGTTGGATTCCATAATTTCTGAAACGATGCGAATCGTATATGGGAATTTATCTGGAGTCGGCAATACGTATTGTAGCGCTTTTTCGGCGAGATTACCGTGGCCTATCTCTCTACGAGAGGTAGCACCGACACGCTTAACTTCGCCTGTACACAACGGCGGGAAGTTGTAATGCAACATAAACTTCTTGCTGTACTCGTCGGCCAGTCCATCGACAAACTGTTCGTCTCGACGGGTTCCCAGGGTCACGACGCAAAGTGCTTGTGTTTCACCACGTTGGAACAGGGCAGAGCCATGAACACGAGGCAAAACGCCAATTTCTGATTCAATGGCCCGCAAATCGACAGCGGCTCGACCATCTGAACGCTTGCCTTCTACGACGCAAAGCTCAGCCACGATTTCGCCTTCGACGACGTCGAGTAGGTCACGAATAGTGTTCCAATCGTGGTCAGTGGTGTCTCCTGTTTCTGGGCAGTATTCCGCTTTGGCGCTGTTATAGACCGCTTTGACGGCTGCGTATCGATCTTGCTTGCCAGGGATGTTTCGTGCGTCGCGTAGGGCCTTACCATATTTCTTGATCAATGCAGCCTTGAATTTTTCTGTTGAAGCAGGCGGCGTCCATTCTACGGGCTTACCGGCCTTCTCCACTAATTCAGTAATCATTTCGCAAATAGTTACGATCGCCTTATGCCCAAATTCGACCGCACCAGCGATGACTTCTTCGCTTAACTCGGTCGCACCGATTTCTATCATATTGACCGACTTTATATGGCCAGCCAATACACATTCCATTTCACTGCATTCCAACTGCTCGATAGTCGGGTTCAAAACATATTCATTGTCGATATAACCCACACGCACAGAGGCAGATGGGCCATTGAATGGAAGCGGTGAAATTGAGACTGCCGCAGACGCGCCGATCATAGCCAAGATATCGGGATCGTTTTCTTGGTCGGTGGACATAGCCATCGCCTGGATCAGCACTTCATCTTTGAAGCCTTTGGGAAATAGCGGACGCATGGGGCGATCGATCATGCGCATCGTCAGAATTTCTTTCTGGGAAGGTCTAGCTTCACGTTTAAAGAAACCGCCTGGGAATTTACCCGCAGCGTAAGTTTTTTCTCGATAATCTACTGTGAGCGGGAAAAAATCGATTCCCGGTCGCGGTGCGCCAGTGACGACAGCTACAAACGTGACAGATTCGCCATAAGTGACGAAGACTGCGCCAGACGCCTGCTTAGCAATCTTACCAGTTTCAATACGTAATGTTCGTCCGCCAATTTCACGTTCTACTATGTGATGTGCCATGGTGTTCGTTCCAATTTTCCTACAACTAAAGTGTTACCAAATCTCTAATAAACGGCTCATGATTAGAGCCGGTATACGTTTTACTATTCATTTAGGTGGTTAAGCACAGGGGCAGAGTGCGTGGTCAGGTAGACGTTGCAAGTATTCCATGAGCCTATCATGCGTAGCAAATAGATATTCGCCAAGTGCATAATCGCTGTTTCTTCCGTCGGCAAGTCAAAACGATATTGGCAGCCGCAACCGGACCATGGCCAATGCCAATGTATAGGTCTGCTATTTACGCAACCCTAGATTGGCGACGATAGATTTGTATCGACTGCGATCGGTTTTGGTCAAATACTTAAGCAAGCGAGCCCTGCGACCTACCATCTTAAGTAGGCCAAGCCGTGCGGCATGGTCTTTTTTGTTGCTTCTCAGATGCTCAGTAATTTCCTGAATTCTCGTGGTCAGGATAGCGATCTGAACCTCGGGAGAACCGGTGTCCTTATCGTGACTTCGATGCTTTCCGATAATCTCTGTTTTGCTTGCGACCGATAGCGACATATCTAACCTATCATCTTACGTTCAGTTCTAATCGAAACTTCGTTGAACTGAAAACTTGCTCGTGCCCACTAGAAAAGTCTTAGCAGGCCATCTTTCAACACATTTTACCTTTGTCCCTTTTCACCTAAGTTAGGCAAGTCTAAGCCCTAACGAGAATATTGGCAAGCGCCTCTGACTATGCCCAGCGTCTGTTTTTTGGCTATGGGAGGCTAGCCATGTTGCAGAGGCTCCTGCCAGGGAGCCGTTTGGGGGCTTAGCGGATTCTTCTGCCATCAAATGAGCCTATAAACTCATTGTTGTCTTTGGTCTTGCCCATGACTTCTAACAGGCGTTCCATGCCCCGTTCGGGCTGTTTATCTAGCATGGTTCGGCGAATTTCGTAGTTAGCAGCCAGGGTTTTTTCGTCCAGAAGCTGCTCTTCTTTGCGGGTTCCCGATCGAGCGAGGTCGATAGCGGGGTATATCCGGCGGTCGGCTAGGCTGCGAGACAGAAGCATTTCCATGTTTCCAGTCCCTTTGAATTCGTTGAAAATTACTTCATCCATACGGCTACCAGTTTCGATGAGCGCGGTAGCAATAATGGTAAGCGATCCGCCATCTTCCAAATTTCGGGCTGCACCGAAGAAGGCCTTTGGTTCAGCCAATGCCCTGGTGTCCAGCCCGCCGGACATGATACGGCCTCCACCTCGTATGTGGTTGTTGTGTGCCCGGCCTAATCTAGTGAGCGAGTCGAGAAAGAGAACGACATCCTTGCCTGCTTCGACAAGCCGCTTCGCCCGCTCCATGACAAGCTTAGATATACGTATATGACTGGAAATATCGTGGTCGTTAGAGCTTGCAAAGACTTCGCCGTTGATAGACCGTCGCATATCTGTGACCTCCTCTGGACGTTCGTCGATGAGGAGAACGATCAGGTGAGCCTCTGGATGGTTGATGGCTACGGCATTTGATAATTGTTGAAGAAGTACTGTTTTTCCAGTTCGAGGTGGGGCCGCGATGAGTGCACGCTGTCCGAAACCAATAGGCGTTAGCAGGTCGACGATACGCATGGACATGGACCCGCCCGGCGTTTCGAAGCGTATCTGACGCTGTGGATTAAGGGCAGTAAGCGTGTCGAACCGCTTCAATTCAAGGTAGTCGTCTATGGACATATCCTGAATTTGGGTGATTTCAGCAAGCTGCTGCCTGGCCCCTCGTTTGCCGTTGGAATTCGCCACTGTGCCAGTGACCCACTCGCCGCCGCGTAGTCCAGCCTTCGCGCATAACGCTGCTGACACAGATACGTCGCTCCCGGCAACCTGAAGGTTTTTTTTGGGCGATCGCAAAAAACCGCCACTTTTTCCTTGTTGTTCAAGAACGCCCTGGACGGTGGAATTTTGTTCGTTTTCACTCATAAATGGCTCGTATATTATGCCTAATATTGACGTTTAATCGTGGCCGATTTTGCTCGGTTAACACCTGGCAAACGTTCATAACCTTCTGTTTTTCAATGGCTTATGGGATTGAACCGAAGGCTTGGAAAAGTTGGTTCTCACATCCCGCAAAGACGATTAACATCGATTCTGCAGAACTGTATGTAACTGAAATTAGCGTAAGGTCAACTATTTAAGTAGCAAAATTTTTCAAGTTCCCAGAATAATCTCTTGACAGACCGTCGTGAGTGTGGCATTTTCTTCGCCCAGTTTGATCGATATGCCGTTTAGTTGATTCTGCGGTGTATTCGATCAGGACTTGTGAGGCGAAATGATTGTTATCGCGTTGTTAGAAAAGCGCTAACGATCAACGCACTGCTTGTCCGATAATGGCGAACATGCCATGACTATTGCACCTTGATTGGTGCGAGGCTATGGCGCGGTTTTGGAATGGTGTGTTCGGATGACACTGAATGAGTAAGGCAACGTGGCGTGGTCAGCCTGCTCGATTTATGTGTGTATGGGATTGCGGTCTAGTGTGGTCATGTTAAAATTGTCAGTACCTGGCGGATGATTCCGCCGTTTATTGTGTAAACGGATTTGGCGACCCGATGTGGATTGCGGTCGTCCGTAGCAGGACAAATGTGCCGGGGAGGTGCCCTGGCTAAATTCAAGGAGATTTTCGGAATGAAGATCAGCAAGATTAAGACATTGGCGATTTCGGTTTTGGCTGGCGGTGCATTGTTCGGTGGTTGCTTGGGATTGAATCTCAATAACCTCTTGTCTGCAGCTGTAACTTCTACAGCAATCGAGTTTGTCCTCGACAATGACGGTGTCTTCGACCTGTTCGAAGGTGGCGCAACTGCAGCTAATCAGTAGGCCATTGCCAAATGACAGGCAGCTTTGCTGTCTTGCGAATGTGTCGCCGCTCCTTATGGGTGTTGACATGCGAGTGGGATAGTAACTGTCAATCAGAATGTGAAAAGCGGGGCTTGCGATTCGTCGTGGCCCCGCTTTTTTTATGCGTTGACCGCCTCCATGCCTTAGTACTAAGTTAGCGGCTTTGAACCGGGCTTATTGCCTCAAAGATCGAGAGGCTTAGCGACAACGGGTCTGGTTGCTGTCCCGTCAATGACTACGCCGCCATGCTGGGGGTCGTGTGCAAAGGCAAGTAGCCAGCCTTCTTTGATGCCCTGTAGGTTGATCCACTCTTTTTCGACAATGGTCGTCATTGGCAGCATGTCATAGGCCATGACCCATGGTAAACGCAGATGGGCGACAGTCGGAATTATATCACCACAAAAAATCAAGCGTTGCTTTTCATTGCCAAAGATCGGGTGCAGTTGAAAAGGCGTATGGCCATGCGAAACCCACCAGGTTAATCCCTCTATCGATGAAGTTGGATGTTCACCCTCCAAAAATCTTATGTTACCAGCCTGAGCTAAATCCTTGAAGTCTGCGGGAATGTAGGAGGCCTTGTCTTTGGTGTGTGGGCTATTGGCGTGCTCGAAGTGTCTGCGGTGGACCCAGTGTGTAGCTGAGGGGAAGCAGAGGGTGGTCTTTTCGTCTGGCTGGTCGTACCACTGGGTCAGCCCTCCGTTGTGGTCGAAATGGAGGTGCGTGACCACGACGTCGGTGACATCCTTAGTTGATAACCCTAGTTTGTTGAGTGCGTTGGGTAAGGCTTGGTGGTCGACCTGTAGGCCGTACCGCTGGGCCTTCTCGGGGGCCCATTTTGGGCCGCAGCCGGTATCGACGAGTATTACGCGATTGTGGCTACGGTCGATGGCTAGCAGCGTTCTGGTTGTCATAGCTATGCGGTTGAGCTTATCGACGTCGCAGGACTTTTCCCACATGACCTTGGGGACTACGCCGAACATGGCTCCGCCGTCGAGCCGCATCTTGCCGGTTACGATGGAGTGAATTTCAAAGGGCTGGATTTGTATCATGCTCATAGTTTATATCGACTTCGGATTTTGTGTAATATCGAGCCAGCGAAAATGTTGAGCGTGCCTCGTGCCTGAGAATAACGGTGCACCGCAGGCTTGTGCTTTGCGGCTATGGTTTTTGAATGGGTTCTGTGCCGGGCGTGGTTGCTCAAGTGCTGGCCGGTAGATAGAGTCGCTATGGTAGCTAAAGTATTGGGTGGCTGAGCTTTATGGTGAATCAAGGGGCAGCAAAAGATCAATCGGTACAAACTGTACCGTCTAGCACGAATGCTTCGAGTCCGTTTACTGCGTGGGATAAGTTGTCGTTTGGTGTGGCACACGTCTTCGTTTCTGCTGTGACTCGATTGGTTGGCATACGTGGCTTATATTTCTTTGGCCGAGGGTTCGGGACACTGGAATGGATGATCAATTATAAACGCCGCCGCCGATTTGCACGGGCTTATAAAAAAATCGCTGAAGCGAATCCTTCACGGTCAGACCTGCGAAGAACTTCGCGAGAATTTTTTTGTCGATCTCGATGCGATAAATTGTTCTACCTGATCTTAGACTCGATTCCAAAAGACAAGCTTCGGACCCACTTCGTGATAGACAATAAGGAGATGTTGGACGAGTCATTAGCGCGTGGAAAAGGGGTTTACCTTGCGGTATCGCATCATGGGGCACATCACGTGACAGCTATGCTGTTGGCGATTTATGGGTATCGCGTCGCATTGGTTCGCGACGGTCAGGAAAGCGGTTTGCGAAAGTTTGTGCAGGACCGCTTCGAACGTTTACATCCTGAATTGCCGCGTTTGCAAGTCATTTTTGCAGATGCCTACCCGCGAGATATTTATCGCTGTTTTAAGGACGGCTATATTTTAGGTAGTGCGATGGATGTGAGTCGGGTTCGGCAGGCGCATCAGCAGTTTGAAGAGGTAACGATTTTTGGAGAGCGGCGGAAGTTTCTTTCCGGGCCTTTGAAAATTGCTAGCCGTTGTGGCGGTAAGGCTATACAAGTTTTTTTGACCTGCGAACCGAATTTTCGCTATCGACTCGACGTGGCTCAGCAACTATTGGATGCTACTCATGGCTCAGACAAAGATGAAAACATCACCGCTGCGATGCAGCTTTATGCGACCAACGTCGAGAAGCATGTCCGCCGTCACCCGCAAGAACTGACACGTATTTGACAGCTACACGAAAGCGCATATGACGGGGCGGTGTGGCGTTTATAGCATTGGAAAACATATATATACCAAAAGACCGCGCAAGCTGAAGCGTGCGGTTCGGGGTGGATTGACCGTTATTTTCTTACGAATGCCGCGTCGTTAGACATAAATAATGGCACGCCTTGGTCGCGCACGTATTGGCTGCGCGAGCGCGGTGGCGACTCCAAGAAGGTTATGTCGTCGTATAGCCAAATGCCCCATTCGGTGGCGAAAGGGATTGGCTGTTGCTGGGTATTTGTCACGATGGTTTTAAGTAGCACGCCACGACCTCGATCAACGTCGTTGACTGGCAGATCGGTTTTGTCTCCATAGCCATCTGCGTTGTCATCGCGGTCTCGAACGATGAGTGGTGAATAGGGCGAGCGCTCGCCTTGGCGAAATATGATGGCAAAAAAATTTCGATGCCAGCCAAGTTGATGGAATTCGTTGCTTAATTCTGTCGCGCTTCGAGTTAGTCCGGAGACAGGCATGGTGCGCCAGGGGCGTGGCATTTTCTCTGGTAGGCCTGCCGTGGTATCCACATCAAACCGATTGGCAAGATCAGGCCAAGAGGCTTGTGACAGTGGGTCGGGTACGCCGGACCATTGGATGAATGCCATGGATTGTTGGTTCGCTCGGTCAACGAAAAAGAGAACGCCGTAGGCAGAGTGTTGCAGCGAAAGAGACTCCATGCGGGCCACTTTGAGAATATGTCGCAAACGATTTTGGGCCGTGCGTAGTTGCGTGAGTCGCCATATAGCTATAGCGCTTGGTAGTAGTAGGCTTGATAATATTAGAATGATGGCGCTGGCAATGGTAAGTTCTATTAAAGTGAACGCCTTACATTTCATCATGGCACCTAATGGAAAAACTCTATTTTGTTACCTCGCCGAACTATTGAGTGTCGCGTCATTTACCTATTCAGCTTTATAGCCTCGACAGGGTCCGCGCAAGCTAAAGCGTGCGGCTTTGTCGCCTTGTTGGTGTCAAGTGGGGGACGAAATTATTATTGCATGAGCCGTCGGCACCCTTTTGATTATAGCAAAAAACGAGTGTCCAAGGCCGGTGTGGAGAAGTAAAACTTATATGCGCTGAACGACAATAATCGCTATAATTTAAGTGTTTTTGATTGACTTTACGTGGGACGTAGCCGTACTAAGTCTGTGTCGTTCGTTTCGTTTTATCGGCGTGCGAGGACGCCTCGCGCCAATAATCGGTGGCTTTCTCAACCGCGATGGAAAGCAGTGTGCCTTTAGGGAAGAGGCCTTTGCTGTCGCGCGTACCTATCTCCATGTCGGCTAAAATCTCTAGCGCTTGAGGTACGGAGCTAACCGCGTAGACGCTAAATTGGCCAGCTTCGCATGCCTTGGTGACGTCGTGACGTAGCATCAATTCGCCAATGTTTGTTTTTGGAATAATGACACCTTGTGTTCCGGTAAAGCCAGCGTCTTGGCAGATGTCGTAAAAACCTTCGATTTTTTCGTTAACCGCGCCGACGGCCAAAATGTTGCCGCGCTGATCGATTGCGCCGGTCATAGCTACGTCTTGTCGCAGCGGGATTTCTGTAAGGGCACTAAGTAAGCAACAAATTTCTGCACCAGAAGCGGAGTCACCATCGATTGCGCCGTAGGATTGTTCAAAGGCTACTGAAGCTTCAAAGGCGAGTGGGTGGCCGGTGTGTAGTAATCCGCGTAGCAAGCCGCTGAGAATGTAAAAACCTTTTGTGTGGATGGCTCCGCTGAGTGATGCTTCGCGGTCGATATTGATGACGCCGGCGGTTCCTGGCCCGATGGTTGCGGTGATGCGGGTTGGAAAGCCATAGACCATGGGGCCTGCTTTTATGACGGCTAAGCCGTTGAGTTGACCGACGACTGCGCCTGCGGTTTCCACGCAAATTGTGCCATCTTTGATATATTCACGAAACCTGCGAGCTGGTAAATCGGCTCTGTCTTTAGCCTGGACAAAGGCGTTCAACACATCGTCACCTGTGACCATTTCAGCTTTTCTTTGGGATGCGTGGAGGGCACTTTCGCGCGCGATGTCAGCAATGCGGCCAAAACGGGCGGAAAGTTTGTTTTTCATGGCTGCGATACGCGCCCCTTGCTCGACCAAAGCGGCGATGGCGGTCCATTCGAATGGCAGCATTTTTTCGTCACTGGTAAATCGAGAAATGACTGCTGCGTAATGTTTTATGCCGGCTTTGTCGCGCGGAATTAAGTCATCAAAATCAGCAAGCACCTTAAAGAGGTGAGGGAATTCCGGGTCGTAGGCATCTAATGCATAGTACGTCTCGGGACTTCCGAGCATGACAATTTTGACGACGACATCGATCGGTTCTGGTTTGATCATCGGGGCCGAGCCGGGAAAAACATTGTCTGTTGGAATTACTTCAAGTTTACCAGACCGGACAGTTCGCTTCAGCACTTTCCATGCTTCAGGCTCTTCGAGTATTTCTCGTGCTTCGATAATCAAAAAGCCGCCATCCGCGCGCAGCATCGACCCGGCGCGAATACCCATATGTGTTGGCCTAGATTCCTCCGACATTTCGTAGTCGAAATCCACGGCACCTATCAGGTTGCGTAGCGTCGGCACATTTTCGGTGATAATGGGGCAGGCCGACTCTCCGTGCTGCTCGGTCACCACGTTCACGCGATACATCCGCGTGAATTCATGGTCCTCGCCTATACTGCCGAGACGGTCATGGATGATATCGTCAACCACTTCATCGAGGAAGGTCGCGACTTCTGGCTGCTCAAAATTTTCTTTGATACCGCTGACGATGTCTTTCAATATGGCGCTGGCTGAATCGGCTAGTATGCGCTCAATAGCCTCTTCGTGTTCGGCGCGTAATTTGTTCACCTTACCGCCTAATGCGGCCAGCATCGGTTCGAATTGAACGTTTAGGTCACGTTTTTCTTTGTATATCGCGTCGGTAACTTCACCACGGGCGTGCATATGCTCGAACTCTTCCGGCGCCACAGCCCGACCGTCTACCACGGGGAAAATAGCCGTTTGGGAAACGGGACCAGCGCCGAGGCTGACCATAGTGAAACCGGCTTCTTGTAGCTTAGACTCTAGTGGTGAAATAAGCTCTCGAAGGCTTTCCTGGGCACTTTGCTCGACATTACGGCGGCGGGCATTGATCCCCTCAGAGGAAAGGGCTGTGGGCAAATCGTTGCGAATAAAATCTATTAATCGGTCCACACGGCGTCGGAATTCCTGCCCGCGTTTTGGAGGTAGCGTGATGAGTCTGGGGCGCTCGGGCTGCGAGAAATTATGGACATAGCAGCGGTCCTTGATCAAAGGGCATTTGAGGGTCATGCCTTCTAGTACGCGCCGAACGAGGGTCAGCCTGCCGGTGCCGGTTAGACCTCGAACGAAGATGTTTTGCCCCGGTCCGCTGATGTCTAGGCCGAAACGTAGTGCGTCGACGGCAGTATCTTGCCCTAGAATGCCGGTAGCTGGCTCGATTTGTAGCGTAGAGTCGGCATCAAAATCTGAGTGCTTACATCGCCAGCGAAGGTCCGCTTCAGGTACGCGGTACCGACTCACATCCTTTTTGCTCGGGTGTCGATCAGCTGAGGTGTTCGACATGCAGTCATTCTCTCATGTCAGGATGGCTGAGCTAGGGCATTGATCGGTGTTGGGGCTATCGTGGTTGTGCATAAAACGCTTGAACACCACGATTCGCTGTCGTCATCACCATCACTTTCGCAAGCCAAAGCCAACGAAGAGCACTACCTGACAAAATGCTCTTCTACATTACGCGCTTACAAACTTAATCCGCTCATACTAATCGCCGATGGCCGTTACCGCAAAGTTAACGCTAGCCTGCCTATCTTCGCTTTTTGGATTCGTGGGGGTTTTGCGGGTTGCGGGTCTGCTTATAGTAAGGTTCATGTGTCGTTACGTCGTGTCGGCGCGACACGGCTAGAGGATTATCACTATATTATTATGGTGGATTTTGAATCAGGAAAACCTGCGCGGTCGAAATTGGACGTGGATTTCCCCATTACGAGGGATGTGGCGTGTATCAGGTGTGAGTACAACTTGAGAGGGCTAAAGCTGGATGGCGTTTGTCCAGAATGTGAAGATGCAATTGCCCACTCAACCGTTAAGCCGCCATTCGATTGCGATCATGAATGGGTGATGTGTATGAGAAGTACAGCCCGCATGCTTTTCTTCGGGACAGCCATATTTGTATTGATTACTCTACTTATGTTAGTCGTTGCTGTGCCCCGTTTTACCACGTACCCTGGTGTAGTTGGCAATCTTTTTGTCGTTCTTGCTTTTTTTATTCTTTTCAATACGGCATGCGCGTGTCAATTGGCCGATCATATGTCCGATCACGTTCGTGTGAGAAAAAGGTGTGTATATTTCATGCGTAGTAGCATCTTTTTCCCGTTTCTTTTGATATTGCTCATGATTCCAAGTAAAACCTACTTTAGCAGTTATACGTGGCACACTATGATGCCATATTTTGCTGTCGTAGTTCTGTTGATGCAGCTGGCTGTGCCTGCGATGTTTGCTTTTGTGATGAGAGATTTGGGGCATCTCATTTCGTTAAAGGTTGTCAGGATATCTAACTGGATAATAATTCTAAGTATCCCGATTCCTTATGCGGCGTTCGTTGCCACGATGGCCATGTTACTAGTGGCAGATTTCGAAACGATTTCAGTTCGGTGGGGATCTTTTGCGGTTATCCCGATAGCGAGTTGGTCTATACTCGTATCAGTGCTTATTTGCTGGCTAATGGTTGTCTTGCGGAGTTTGCTGTCGAGAATTAGCCGCATGATCGATTTCCATGATGGTGGAGAGCGTGGAATATGGACATGAACAAACTTAGCTAACACACCAGCCGATACTGTCACGCACCAGTCGACTACGCCCGACCGCGCTCGCATTGACGCCCTTCAACCCTACCTTTATCTTGTCAGCGGGAACTTACATTTACGGCATTGGTTTGGTAATTACTGATCGAATACTCGCTGCGAGCGGCGACGCTTTGATGGGAAGTTGAACATGATAACGACGGTTGATAACGAACTAATCGCTCAGGCGGAATCGGGCATTCAAGCATTTCTCGATGAGCAGCGTGATCGCGGGCTTATCGCGGGAAGCTATTATGATGACGCGGTAGCAAAGACGCTTCCTAATCTTCGCAAATGGTTATTCGCCGATGAGCTCGATACGATTTCGCCAGGGTTACGCGACGGACTTCGAGAGGCTATCAACAAGAAGCAATGGGAAGCCTTAGCCAATGCTTATGCCCGTGACGTTAGCTTTGGTACTGGCGGTATTCGTGAAAAGATGGGGGCTACGCGCGACGTCGTGCTTCGCCTTAAAGAAGAGGGCATCCACGCCTCGATTATTAAAGGCCCAAATACCATCAACGATGTCATTTACCTACTCACGGCTGCGGGCACGGCTAAGTTTGGTATTGAGCGAACGCCCAAGCTTTCTAAAATCGTCATTGGTTTCGATAGTCGCGTTCGGGGGGCAGAATTCGCTCGTGCGATAGCCAGCTTGTTTTTAGCTTATGGCTATACCGTGTATATTTTCGACGAAGCGTGCATGTATCCCAGCGTGACGTATGCGGTGCCTCGCCTTAAGGCTGACATCGGCGTGTTCATCTCCGCGTCTCACAACGATTTTCGATACAATGGCTACAAGCTTTCTTGTCAGAATGGATCACAATTTGACCCGGTGGAGCGGGATAAGCTTTATCATCAATATATCACGCAGGTGAAATTTACTGACATTAAGCTGACACCCTTGGACCAAGCCCCAGCCGGCAAGCTATGGTTTCTCGGCGGGCAACCCTCGATTGATGCTAGGACTATCACCGATGGCGCGTTGGCCGGTTTACCGCTGGCTGATCCGTTGCCAGAAGCGAAGTCAGCTTACGTGGGCTGTGAAGATCGCATCATCGACATGCACACCCTGCATTACGATCATATTAAAACGTTTCTGCTACGCGGAGACATGATCAAAAACGCCGAAAAACCGCTTAATATTGGTTTTTCTGCCTTTAATGGTTCTGGTCGTAAAGCGGTGCCTCAGTTGCTTGGCGAAGTTGGGTTTAAGGATGTCACGCGCATCATGGCTTTGGACGCGCTTGATGGTATGTTCCCTGCATTTTGTAGTGATCCTGGCAAAGAGCAGCAGCCTGACCCTGGCGACTGGCGAGCGGCTGACATTGCCGTGGCAGCATTCAAAGAGGAAAACCCCGGTAAGTGGCAAGACCTCGATATGATAATTGGCACGGACCCCGACGCGGATCGTTGCGGCGTGATCGTGAAAGTGCCAGATAATCAAAAGGCCGCTTATCCGCATCCTGGCACTGGCCAACCGCGCGATTACACACTTATTTCTGCCGACGACGCCTGGTCGCTCATTCTCTGGTATCGTTTTCAATTCGATATCGAAAAGTATGGCTGCGTGCAGGACGTGGAGAAAAAGTTCATAGCCCTTTCGCATACCACGACCGATCTGTTGGTTTGTACCGCTAGAAAATTTGGCGTCGGCGTACTCAAGACATGGGTTGGTTTCGCACAACTCGCGGCTGGTACACGGGCGATCTGGGATTTGCATCACGACACGGGTACGCCTGGTCTAACCGAAGGCACCCGGCTGCCGGTTTATGATGAAGGTCGAACTAGTCCAGACCAAGCGGTGTGCAATCGGTCGATTCATTCTTGGGAAGGGATGGACGATCACGCCCGTTGTATTAACGTCGGCGCGCTCGAGCAGAGTAATGGCTTCTCCATCTTGGGCGCTCCACCCAAGGATGATCGTTCGCTTGGTGAGGGTGGGCACGTGCGCGATAAGGATGGTACGTTCGCTGCGGTGTTAGTCGCGGAATTGGCACAATATGCCAAATTAGCGGGTAAAAACCTGCTTGATCTTCTCGACGAAAAAATATTCCTCGACCCGGAAATTGGTTTGTACGTTACGCATTATGAGCCTGACCCGATCGACGGTGAGTATGAAGGCTTGTCCGGTTACACTAAAAAACGAGGCATTTTGGACAAGGCGGAAGATTTGTTCGTCAACTATGCCTCTCGGTCGCTGACGCTAGCTGACATGAAGGTGATGGGTGCGACCTCGTATCGAACAGGTAAGTACGATGCCATCAACTGGCCCGGCTTCCCGGACGAGGGGTATCGTTTTTACTTCGACGAACAGCGTCGTTCACACTTGACGATTCGCCCTTCGGGCACTTCAAATGCGTTGCGGTTCCACGTTCAACTATTCGGTGGCCATCCGACGAGTGACAAGCTAGTGTCACGAAAAGCCGAGTTGCGCCGCGCGTGCGTGAAAGTTGTTGAGGACGTTAGGGCGTTAATCGGCGCAGGCGTGTAAGATTTTCAAGGCCATGGGCCGCATGCTTCAGTTTGCGCTGTGTTGTAATGTTTGTGTGCGTCAGCACGCGTGCGGCACTCTGGCCGTCTATTTTATGATTCTCATGTGCGCCGCGACCAGCGCGCAGGCGGCTACCGCTGCTGTTTCAGAACGCAGTATCGTGGGGGCCAGCGTGGCTGATACGAGGCCAGCGTCACGTGCTTGGCAGCGTTCTTCATCAGACCAGCCACCTTCTGGCCCGATTAGTGCTAGAACGGATTCAGGGTTTTTGTCAATCAAGTACTGTGTTAACGGCATTGCCTCTTCGGATTTATCCAAACACAAAGCTAGGTCAAATTCATCCGCGCGGGCGATGACTGATGCAAATGTTTGAGCGGTTTGGATTTCCGGTAGCCAATATCGTCCGCACTGCTTCGCGGCTTCGATGGTCCGACGGGTCCATTTATCCACAGCGCTTTGACCGGGCTGGGCCACACCCCGATCCGTCAGTATCGCCCAAATGCCAGCCACCCCGAGTTCGGTGCATTTTTCGATCAGATACCCCTGTCGATGCGTGCGCGGCATGGAGATGGCCACCGTCAGACGACACGATAGATCGTAGCCCATTTCGTCTATGTGTTGCACAGATATCACAGCTTCGCGTTTGGAGGCTTGGTCGAGTACGCCGCTGGCCACGTTTCCCGCGCCGTCGAATAGTCTCACCTGGTCGCCGGGCTGCAGGCGGAGCGCGTTCATGGCATGGTGAGATTCCTCTGGGGATAAGCGGTTTGACCCGACGCAAATCGCTCGGCAAAAGAGTCTTTTCACAGGCATGCCGGGCATTATCGCGAAACGACTAACGGCGACAAGCTCAGGTCCGGGGCTGCTCGGACCGATAAGTATGGCTAGGGCGTGGTATCGGTTCGCGCCTTGCTCGTAGGCACCGTGCCATATGCGATAGGCCGTCGGACAGGTTTGAACTTGTCGCTGGCAAAGAATGATTATTAACCGAATCGGATTATGTCATCAGTGGCTAAGGACGCGGATAACAACGAACTACCAAGCGCGGATCAATTGGATGCGCTGTTAGAGGAGGCTAGTGCGCTAGCCGAGGATCTTTCGCTGGAAATTGCCGGGGATGATCCTTTCTTGGGGATAGCCGATGTGGATCATGACGACGATGAGTCGGAGGATGATGCGGGTATACCTAGCGTTGATGCGCAGCTTGATACAGTAGACGAATTGATTTCGGATACGCAGTCTACGATGGGCGCGGAGGTGGCCGCTAATACCGAAGTCCAAGCTTCTGTAGATGACATTCCAGATTTCATGTCGGAGTTAGCGGCACCGGAGCCGAGCGATTCAGACAGCGCCGCGCCTGATGAATCAGCGCCGGATGCTTCTGTGGAAGATATTCCTGATTTTATGCAGGAATTTACTCAGCCCGAAGTGGGTGAATCTGGCGGCGGTGTGCCACAACCCGATGAGCCATCGGCGTCGATTGATGACGTTCCGGACTTTATGGCTGAGCTAGCGATGTCAGACGGTGAGCAAGCTGTTCCGCAAGATGCGTCATCGGCTGTGGCGGTGGGTGATAGCCCGAAGCTCGGTAGGGTGGGAACTTCGTATGAGGGTTCGGTCCCCAAGCCGACCAGCGAACCTGAAACCATACCTGCGGCGGGGGCTATTACTTCACGCATTCCCAAATGGCTTCCTATTCATTTAATTCGGCGTATCCCAGTAGCCCAGATTCGTGACGTCTTGTCGGCACAGGCTGTTAAGCTGGCGGAGAAAGGCGTTGATTTACTGGAGGTAGCCGATCGTCCGACACAACGGATTGGTTTCAAGCCTCGTCAGCTAATCGGACTAATTGCTATTTCCACGCTTGGTACGGCGCTGGTTGTTTTTGTTATCTCGATGTTTTAGTATTTTTGCACGTCCAGGTAGGTTAGGCTATGGCCTGACATCTTCGGATGTTTTGTGCCGTGGTGGGCATTTAGCCATAGTAAGTATCAGCAATGTCAAGACAACCAACCCCCATGTTGAAACAGCCGGAACAGCTTCGGCGCAGTCGGGAGTATTGTTCCCGTTTAGGTCGATAGCGTCATTGCCCTCCGGACATTGATCTATGCAGTCGGCTACGGAGTCTCCGTCGCTATCGCCAACATTGTCTTCTGGTTGGCCGCAGCCGCATTGGCCGGGGTCTATCTTGTTAGGGTCGGCGGGGCAACCATCATTGCAGTCTGCGGTTCCATCGCTGTCTGCATCTGCATCCGAGTTGCCGCATCCGCATTGGCCGGGTAGTGTTTTAGTGGGATCGTTCGGACAGTCGTCCATACAGTTCACCACACCGTCACCGTCAGTGTCTATATTGTCGGCTGGGTTAGGGCAGCCATAAGTGAAAGCGACTTCATTGGAAGCTACGCCGTCATTAAATGTGAATGTTGTGGTCTGCCCCATAGCGAGTGGTCGAGATAACACAACTTCAAGATTGGTTGGTGCGTCGTTATCCCGTCGTCGAGTCTTTGAGATAAATGGAATGATTCCGCCAGTTACACCAATGGTGATGTCCTCTGGATATGCATAATTGGCTGCGTCAAACGTCACCACGAATCGATCCAAGTTGGGATAATCTAGTGGATTAACAAAGCCCGTAGGTGGATCGGTGGCTACAATGGTTTCACCGAAGGTTACTGTGCCTGATCGGACAAAATCCCATTCGTTAATAACAACGGGCAGATTGTTGCTAGAACATCCGCCACGACCACGAAATTGAATCAACGATGCACCGCCAAGAGTTGGGCTGTTTGGTTGGTCAATAAATACTATACCGTCTACGGAGACACGATAGTTTGTGCCGTCAACGCTTTCGTATCGGTAAGTGTGGTACTCGTTTGGATTAAGACCTTGGATAAAATAGTCTCCGCTAAATGAAAAAGCCGTGTCGCTGAACATTTGCACTACTTCGTCTGCATTGTTCCACTGAACAAAAAAGCTAGCATCACATGTAAAACCGATCTGAGGCCAAGGATTGTTCGATCTAAATCGCCACTCCACCCAGAGTGAGTCCGGGCGAATGACAGGAAGATCAGTAATGAGAAAGTCGTAGTTGACTTGGTCAGCGCCACCCACCCATTGCAGTACGAAATGGCCGTTGTCGAGTATTTCTGTACACTCGTCCTCACAGGGATTGAAAACTTGCCAGCCTGCAGTGTCTAAAGGAAGGCTATCGCCTGCGTAGCGTTGAATAAAGTCATCTGCAAAAACCGTTGAGGTCAACACGAGCGCAACAACAATGCCTAATAGATAGTTTCGATTCATTATCAGTCCCCTGTTTGTACCAATGGTAGCAAAATCTCAGCGCCAACTCAACGAAAATATGCAATCATAGTGACATGGGTATAGCAGGACTTATGACGGGTGGCATGCCGAAGCCCCTAGGCGCAGGCATGTCTGAACAAAGATGACACTACTGCCGCAATTGCGCATAACATGCGCCGTCACCCAATCATGCCCGCGCCTGGTGGCTTGGGCATGCCACCCAACGCTTGCGGCATGCAATTCTCTCTGGTCGTGGCTATAATCCGTTGTGAGCCCTGATAGCATAACGGGGGCGAATCTTCGAGAGGTGAGCTATTCCCATGCGTAGCCGGGTTATATTAGTGCAGTCGTTGACATGGTTATGCGTGTTCGCGATTCGGATGTATCAGGTTCTGCTACGTCCGTTTCTTATTGGTCAATGTAAGTTTTATCCCACCTGCAGCGAGTACAGCGTTGAGGCTCTGTCCACGCATGGTCCCTGGCGGGGCGGTCTGCTGAGCGTTGGTCGTATTTGTCGCTGTCATCCCTTCTCCGCTGGCGGAATTGATCCTGTCCCACCGCGTAAGTCGTGAGCCAAAATTTTGTTGAGGGATATAGGACGTTAATATCTCACACGACCTCGCTAGTCGTCCGAAAAACCTATGTAGCGGTGTGGTAGGGCGCAGGGATGGTGGCGATCATGCCGAAATCTGTATTAGTTCGACATGCCAGCGCCTTCGGCTTGGGCATGCCACCCGTCTACCGTCCGCCTACTGATAAGACTGGATTCCCGCCTGCGCGGGAATGACGGTGACGTTGATTTTGCAAAAGTGAGGCTTTGCCGACGTATGGCTATTTTGACTCCCAGTGTTCGTGACGTAGCGGTGACATCGCCGGAGGCTGATGGTGGTCAGGCTACGGCTACGCATCTGGTTGATAGCCAAGTCTACGATAAGATGGTGCATTGGCTAAGCCCTCGTCTGATTCAAATGCTTGAATCTGCGCAAGACTTGGGAAAGGTGAACGGTAAAAGCCGATTGGCTAAGACGCGGGCACATGTGTTGTATCGTCAGGCGTGTGCGGCTGCGGCGTTAGCGTGGCACTGCGAAAAACTTACGCCCGGTCCACAGCGGGCGGCTATGCAGTCGCATGTGCGCATGTGGCTAAACCACTGGCAACGGACGCTTCGTCCTAATGGGCTGCCCGTATGCCAGCGTCATCGACAAAGTCCCTATCTCGGGGCCATCGCCGGTCAGATTGTTCAATTATTGGATCAAACAAATGATTTTGAAACGCCATCGCTAACGAGCGATTTGGTGGCCCATTTAAGTTGGCTAGCCGATCGACCGACGCGCATATGTTGGCTGGAAGCAGCTAGTATTTGCGCTTTGGCTGATGGTTTTTTTGTATTAAGGGAAACGAAGTTTCGCGATGCCGCCCGGCGTAGGTTAGAAGCATTCATGGCCTTGCAAAAAAGCGAAGGCTGGTTTCCGGAGCGCGGCGGGGCAGATATGGGTCGTCATGCGCTGACGCTGGATGCGCTGGCTCGTATGCATCAACAACTCAATTGGGTTACGCTTGGTCAGCCTATCGCGCGGGGTATGGCTTTTGCTGGGGCGATGGTCCATCCAGATGGTACTACAGGCGGCGTATACAGCGCTTGTCAGACGGGCTTCACGAGTCCCTATGCGATGGAATGTATGGCTACGGTGTCGGCTGATGCCGCGAAGATGTCAGCCGCGTATCGCCTGCGACTCTCTCAACTTGAGGGACAACATTTGATGAGCTGGCACGACGACATGTGTGCCGTGTTGGCCTCTCGTTTTGCACTCGCTGGTGAGTTAAATAGAAAGTTGCAGCCGCAGTCGTTTGGTGGCCAGGACCATCAGCCAAAGCATGTACACTTCCCACAAGCGGGGCTGATCGTGCATCATAATCGTCATTATCATGTGGTCGTGGCGTACAAGTTTGGTGGGGCTGTCCATTTGACGTGGGCGGGGCATGAACATGTGCTAAGTGATCCGGGCATTGCCGTTTCCTTCGCGCATAGAAGCCGTAGCGCTACAGGATGGCAGCCGGGAGTCCATGTTGATATAGCTGACGATGCGGTGGATATTTCAGGTGTGCTTGGCAAATGTCCCAGCGATCGCAGTCCACGAAGAAGTAGGTTGCGCAGGCTTTGGCGACAGCGACGGGGTAAGACGAATGCTCGGCTGATATTGCCGCCAAGACCTAGTCAACAGTCACGGGCGATAGATTATGACCGTCTCGCGCATGACCATTACCAACGGCGGATCGAGTTTTTAGAAGACGGCATCCGCATCGTGGATCAACTTCATTGCCGGTTGCGCTGCGAGTCGGCTACGCTGCACGCTGCTGTGCATGCACGAGCCAATCAATTTGTGGATAGAGCCGGTGCGGCTTCATCTAGCAGTGATCCCATCATTGTGGAAGGTGGGCGACACCTACAAATTACCCGCACCTATCGACACGGCGTATTGGTCGAAGCGCAGTAGCCATCAAGTTTACGAATCAAATATAGCTGCGCTTTCTAAGGAGCTGTGCCACGCGATTAAGAATCGTCTTGCGGGAATACCCATTCGCTACCGGCTGGGGCATAGTCGAGTAGTTCGCCGTCGGTAAAGTATAGTGCGATTTCCGAAGCGGCTGCTTCTGGAGAGTCGCTACCATGAACGAGGTTGAAAGATCGCGATGCGCCGAAGTCGCCGCGAATGGTTCCTGGGTCGGCTTCGAAGCCGAACGTTTGGCCCATGACTTTGCGGGCGATGTCGATGCAGCGATTGCCTTGTAAGCAGAGAACCACGACTGGCCCGGATGTGATGTAATTGATTAGCCCGGGGTAGAATGGCCTTTCCTTGTGTGGGGCGTAATGGGTTTCGGCCAGTGCTCGTTCGATATGCATAAGCTTCATACCGGCGATGCCTAGTCCTTTGTCCTCGAAGCGTTGGAGTACGCGGCCAATGAGTCGGCGCTGGATGGTGTCGGGTTTAAGAATGATTAGCGTGCGTTCCAATTTTCTGTCCTTTCAAAGCGGTTTCAGGCCAAGTCCCAGCAACGATGCAGGGCGGGTAATCTAGGCAGATTGGACGACGCCGTCAAGAAAATAGTAGCGGAGATATGAAATCGCTAGGAGGTTAATTGTCTAGTTGGTACAGCGGAAAATTTGGAAGACACGGGTAAGCTCTTGCTTACCCATGCCACTCCTTAGTTGATAATGACGATGTTTTAACGGTCTATTGCCTGTTTCTTTACCGATGGCGATTGGGCTTGGTCGGCGAAAGCTACCGTTGGGTTCGACATACTCAGCAACTTGATACGCATATGCAACAGGGCCGTGTCAAGTTGTGGGTCCGAGTCTGGACGGGTGTTTTCGTTAGGTTGTTCCAGCGGAGGCAACTTAGGCTTGTCATCTTTATCAGCGTCAGCGACTTTTTCGTCCGTGTCGCCATCGTCCTTCTTGGCATCTTTGGTGTCAGCTTCGACGTCGGCCTTTTTGTCGTCGGATTTCGCGTCAACATCTTGCTTATCGCTATCTGTCTCGTCGTCTTCCTTGACCTCTTTTTGCGGGCCCAACAGATCAGCTTTGCGGCGCAGTTTGTACATATTCACGCGCTCATGATAGACGAGTTTGACTGGCAAATTTGGCTCGACGCCCCATGTGTCTGATGTGACCTCGCGGTGTAGCGATCGGCCACTGGGTAGATAATACCTGGCGGTCGTGAGTTTCAGCTTGGCGTTTGTGTGGCTTAATTGGATGAGATTTTGCACGCTGAATTTTCCGAAGGTGCGTGCACCGATCGTGAGACCGTGGCCATTGTCCTGTATGGCGCCTGCAAGAATTTCCGAAGCGCTGGCGCTGTTTTCGTCAGTGAGTACATCGATGGGTAAGTCGGCCCACGGTCCGTTACCTGGGGCATTTAGCCGTTGGTTTTCGGCGGGGTCTCGTCCTTTGGTGCTGACGACGCCGTCACCGCTTTTCAAGAACAAAGACGACAGCTTCCAAGCGGAGTCTAATAGTCCGCCGGGGTTGCCTCGTAAATCCAGCACAGCGCCTTTCATGCCACCAGCTTCGAGCTGGCTTAATACGTTGGCGACGTCTTCGACGGTGTTCCGTTGGAAGTTGGTGATGCGAACATAGCCAATGCCTTGATCGCGATCTAGCCAATAGTTCCATTGTTCGTTTTCGTCTCGGGTAATGCCTTTGACGGACTGAATTTTTACCCGTGCGCGTTTGAGCGGGAAGATGATGTCTTTATCGTCTCGTCTTACGGTGAGTGTTACGTCGGTCCCTTGCGGGCCGGTGATGATATCAATGACCTTATTGATTGTTAGACCTTTGATCGGGCGGCCGTCAACATGAGATATGATGTCGCCGGACTGTATGCCCGCGTGGTAGGCCGGGGTGTCTTCTAATGGTGAGACGACCTCGATTTCTTCAGTGGTTCTATTTTCCACGATAGAAATACCAACGCCAACAAAATCGCCGCGGGTGTGCTTGTCGAATTGGCTGGTCGCTTGTGGCCAAATCATGGTGGTGTAATCGTCGAGCGGTTCTAGCGCGCCGCGCATGATTTCCGAAACGATTAGCTCGCGTGGTAAGCGCACGGTCTGAGGGTTGATGTTATAAACGACGCGGCGGAAGATGCGCACAGCCTCTCGACGTGAGAGGGTTGGTGCGGTGCGTACTTGGTCTAATCGTGCTTGCAATCGTTGGACGAAATCCTTGCGGTCATCTTCATTGCCTAGCCCATCGAAGTTTTTAATGGCGGATTCTGACTCGGCGAGATAGAGTAATTGCTCCAGGCCGCTTTCGGTGATGGCTTTGAAATCTGCCTGCTCGACATAGTAAAGCTCGATGTATTCCAGGGCTGCTTCGGCGTCATCCCACTTGATTTTTTCTACACGCTCTTGCCATGCCTCGATACTCTTTTCGTCTTTGAACATGGATTCGAGTCGTAGGTGGGTGAGTGCTTCGTGCTCTAGTTTTTTGTAGCGAGGCTCTTTTTCAAACATGTCTCCGAGCCTGGCGTATAAGCCCCAGGCATCTTGCCACGCGGCGTCTTTACGGGCTTTTTCGGCTGCGTCTAGTGAGCTTTTCACTAGTGCGTCAATCCAATCTTTCTTTAGAAATGCTTGCTTGTCCTGAGCGCAGTCGGCGGCTAGGAGCACCCAGTCCATCGCGGTTTTATATTCCTCGCGTTCTATGCGTTCTTTGGCGTAGCGTGAGTAAAGCTCAATTTCTTTATTATCAAATTCTAAGCGGGTGGCCTGTTTCTTTTGGTATTCCGTTAGCCATGCGCTGACCTTCTTTGTGATTGGACCTTCCGCTGGGATTAGCTTGATGGTCTTGGCGGCAGAGTCAAAATGACCAGCCGTGGCTTGTTCTAACGTCTCTCGCCAGAGCTTGTTGTAAGAATTTGATGCCGTATGCTGGGTGTCTTTAGCCAAGGTCGTGGGAAGCGACGGTAAGGCCAATAACGACAGTGTACAAACGATAGCCCAAGTTTTTGCTCTAGTGGAACAACCCTGCATGATGACTCCTTCGTTACTCATCTACATGCCCGTCTCGCGCAGCGCGCGTCGCAGACGACAATCGTGAGGGCATGTTTACCCCGCCTGCTGTTTCGTACTAACCAAAGGGCTAATCACGATTTTGCACAACCTTTTGCGTTGGTTAGCCAAGCAAGCCTGGCCGCTTGTGCGAAATCCGATGAGACCGATCATCCCTTAAGGGTGCATGGCCCGCCTCGATTACAGTATATGGTTGAAATAACCGCCGGTCCACCGATTATTGCACATCAGGGTACGGGGGGTGTTCGGTTATTCCCTCATTCCTATTTATGATCCTCACTAGCTTTCTTTTCGGCTCGCCAAATACCCGTAGTTAGGCGAAACGCGCCTGTTATGTCGATAGTGATTTTCGGACTATCGTGCATTTGCACTACTGGGGAGCGTTCTTGCGATATTGGTGTTACAGTCATGTTATCAAGACGATTCCTTGCAAACTTGTGGTCCTGAAGTTGGCCAGTAAAGCGACGGTTATTGCCTGTCTGGAAATATGGACGCATGGGATGATGGGGTTGTTTCAGCATTCACAACTATTTACAACTACCTCAAATTGTGCGACGGAATTATTGTATGAATGACGATACGGCGATACGAGTTTTTGGCGCGCGTCAGCATAACCTACGAAACATTGATGTGGTGTTTCCTCGTGGGGCGCTGACGGTCATCACCGGGCCTTCTGGGTCAGGTAAAAGCTCTCTGGCTTTTGATACGATTCACGCCGAGGGGCAGCGGCGTTATGTGGAGTCTCTGTCTGCTTACGCCCGGCAGTTTCTTGAACAGTTGCAAAAGCCTGATGTGGATCGTGTCGAGGGATTAAGCCCTACGATTGCGATCGAGCAGCGGGGTATGAGTGCCGGACCTCGGTCTATCGTGGCGACAAGTACGGACATTTATGATTATCTGCGGGTACTATTTGCCCGCGTCGGTCAGCCTCGCTGTTGGAGGTGTGATGGACCAATCGAGAAGCAATCTAACGCGCAAATTGTGGATGCCATACTGGCTGAGCCTCACGATCAGCGGGTCTTGGTGTTGGCTCCACTCATTCACGAACAGCGCGGCACACAGCGTAAATTATTTGAGCGCCTCGCCAGGGAGGGATATGTACGCGTGCGGGTTGATGGGCAGGTGAGCTTGATCGAGGATGTCGGAGAATTAGCTACGAAAAAATTGCACACAATAGACGTTGTCGTGGATCGACTGGTGACAAAGCCAGAGGTGGCTACGCGATTGGCGGACAGTGTGGAACTGGCGACCAAGCTTTCGCGGGGGCGGGTGATACTTTCATTTCAAGACGCGGATGAAACGTGGCGTGATATTCGATTTTCTACGACGCTTACTTGTCCCCTCCATGATGACGTGTGTATCGAGAATTTATCGCCGCAATTGTTTAGCTTCAACTCTCCACATGGCGCGTGCCCAGACTGTCATGGTCTTGGCATTACATCAGATTTTGATCCGGAGCTGGTTATCGCTGACCCGAATCTGTCGCTGGCCCAAGGGGCGGTGGCCGCTTGGCGGCGGCAGGGGAAGCAGCTGAATGCGGCTTATCAGCATATGATTCATGAGTTTTGCGATCGTTTCAAAGTGTTGCCCGACGCGCCTTACAAAAATATCGATAAGGACAAACTGCGCATATTGCTAGAGGGTACGTCGGCTGAGGATGAGCAGACATTTGGTTTTACTTTTGAAGGTGTGATGCCCAACCTCAAGCGCCGCTGGCAGACCACGGGTTCCGAGTCAGGCAAGCAGCGGCTTCATGCCTTTTTGGCGGAGTCTCAGTGTCTGGCGTGTAGAGGGACGAGACTATCTCAAGCGTCATTGGCCGTGCGTTTTCACGGTAAGACTTTGGCCCAGATCACTGCGCTCACCATGGAGGAGGCGTTGGTATTTTTTGAGTCCTACCAGCCTGAAGGAGAGGCTGTGAAAATTGCTGAACCATTGCTCAAGGATATTATCCATCGCCTGCGGTTTCTGGTTCAGGTGGGTGTCGAGTACCTGACGCTGGATCGAGCCAGCCAAACGCTATCAGGTGGTGAATGGCAGCGTATACGCCTAGCCACGCAAATTGGCGGGGGGTTAGCTGGGGTTTGTTATGTGTTGGATGAGCCAACCATCGGACTGCACCCGCGTGATTCGCAGCGCCTTCTTGGGATTCTTCAAAATTTATCGCACATGGGTAATACCGTGATTGTGGTAGAACACGATGAGGCGATAGTGGCTGGTGCGGATCACATGATTGACATTGGTCCTGGCGCGGGCGCGCGGGGTGGTAAAGTGGTCGCTGCGGGAACCGTGCAAGAAGTTCTCGCTAATGAGCAGTCTATGACCGCCCAGTTCCTCACCGGATCGCTAGTCATAGACCTGCCGAAAAAGCGAAGAGAATTCGTGCGCGATCGGTGCATAGAAATTAAAGGCATCACGGCTAACAATCTCAAGAATATAGATGTCGCTATTCCGCTAGGTTGTTTGGTCGTGGTTACGGGCGTGTCGGGGAGTGGTAAGAGCACGCTGGTGTCAGACGTTTTATTGCGTGGGCTGCGCCGCGAAGTGCTTCGCCAAGGCCCGAGGCCTGGCCCGTTCAAACAATTAACCGGCGCTTCTTTTGTTGATCATCTGGTAGAAGTGGATCAATCGCCCATTGGTAAGAGTCCCCGCAGTACACCAGCTACTTATGTTGGCGTGCTCGATCATATACGGACACTACTATCGCAGGCTAGGCAGGCCAAGATTCGTGGTTATGGTCCGTCGCGATTCAGTTTTAATATAAAAGGCGGGCGGTGCGAACACTGCGAAGGGCAGGGGACCAAGCGCGTGTCTATGCACTTTCTTCCTGATGTTTATGTTATTTGCGAGCATTGTCAGGGGCGGCGATTCAATCGTGAAACGTTGGAAGTCCGTTTCCGCGGGAAAAACATCGCGGACATGTTAGAGATGCGTGTGGAAGATGCCGTGCAGTTCTTCGAGAATTTTTCAACCATTCGCAAACGTATTCAGGTATTGCGCGATGTGGGTTTAGGATATATGTCGCTGGGGCAACCATCCAGCACCCTGTCAGGCGGAGAGGCCCAGCGTATCAAACTCGCTTCAGAGTTGCACAAGACCAGCCACGAACACACGCTGTATATGCTGGACGAACCGACGACTGGACTGCATTTTTCTGACGTTGCCCATTTGCTTGGTGTGTTGAACCGGTTGGTGGACCAAGGGCAAACGGTGATTTGCGTTGAGCATAATTTGGATGTCATTAAGGTGGCGGATTGGGTGATCGATCTAGGTCCTGGTGGCGGTCAACATGGCGGTCGCATTGTGGCTAAGGGAACGCCGGAGCAGATTGTCGATTGTGAAGAAAGCGTTACGGGGCGATGGTTGAAGGATCGATTGTCCGGTCGGCCTCCATTGGCTTCGATGATGCCATGCGGTCCGTCGCACGATCGATAAAGGCTACGAACTCTTGAGCAGTATGGTACCCC
Organism: Phycisphaerae bacterium; assembly: GCA_029260115.1. GTDB lineage: Bacteria > Planctomycetota > Phycisphaerae > UBA1845 > UBA1845 > JAJRPG01. The sequence continues at coordinate 44,086 of JAJDDW010000063.1, forward strand.
TGACACTTAGCCACAAGTTGGCCATTGGGCTGGACAATCGCGTAGGTAGGCGTGCCATAGACGTTGTAGCGGTTGGCTAATTCTCGCTCGCGGGTCGCGTCTAATCGAACCGGGACGAAAGCCTGTAATGCGAGAGAGACTTTTTTTTGTGGCAAGACGTTGCGGTCCATAGCTACGCAAGGTCCGCACCCTTCCATGTAGAACGCGAGCAGCATAGGTCGATGATCGTCCGCTGCTTGTCGCTGGGCGGTCTGGAAATTGTTTCCCCATCCAGATAGTGGCTGGGGAGGCCTGGTTAGCCAGAAGCATCCACTTAATAAGGCAATGCCTAGCAAAATGTGATTGAGCTTGACCGTTGGTCCTGCAGTTCGGGGTAGAGCTGATGTCATGGTGTTCATACCCAAGGAAACTGACCGATGATGGTGAGTATTCCAGATGATCTATATTTCTTGATAGTTTGTGGCACAGATTTGTCACTGTTCATGCAAAGGTTGCGCATCGGTGCATGATTTTTCCCTACAGCCCTATAACCATAGGCATTCGGACATGACGCAGTCTTACGAAGGATTAGTGGAAGATGGATCATGGCTCTCGTCAACGATGGATGTTTTGCAGTCTCCGCCTTTGGTCAGACGAAGTTCCAGCACTTTGTGTGTCTGCGAACAGGTCATGTGTATCGTCGTCTCGGGCATGTCAAAGGAATGTGATCCGCCACAAGCGGGACAGTCAAATCGAACCAGCATAGTCACCTCATTTTAGTTATTACCCTCGAACCGCAAGCGGTACATTATAATCGAAAGACGCAGCATTGGCTATGACTTGGAGGGCGCATGAAAGTATCGAAGGCCTCGGGCTGGGTACCCCATTCTTCAGGTACTCCCAAAGGGTGGGGGAATGACACCCGTGAGTAAGTCGTCCCCCACCCTTCGCATCACCGTATGCCTGTACCGATCGGTACGTTAACCAGTGACGCGAAGAATGGGGCACCTGATCCGTGTTGGTGATAGGGTGATAAATATCTGTCCGTTTATTACAAAAACAGCCAGGTAACGACCAAGAGTATGGGAACCAGGATGCCTATGCTGTATTTCATGTAGCCAAAGAAGGAAGGCATTTTTACGCCGGCCTGCTCTGCGATGCTTTTGACCATGAAATTCGGTCCGTTTCCGATGTAAGTCATCGCCCCCATAAACACCGAGCCGAGCGAGATTGCCGTGAGCAGCCGTGTGAGGATCATTCCGCCGCCAGCTAATGACACCACCTCTGTTGAGCCAGCCGGGGTCATGGTGGAGGCGGTCTCAAAGAACACTACATAGGTTGGGGCATTATCGAGGAAGCTGGATAGCCCGCCGGTAATCCAGAAGAATCGGTTCGCGGAGAGTTCGCCGCCGGAGCTTAGATACGGGGCTAAAGTCTCGCTGCTGGCGTGCAGAATTTCGATCGGGGCTTGCATGCAGATAAATATGCCAATGAACAGGGCCGCGACTTCTAGGATGGCGTGGTAGTTGAACTGATTGTCACTGCGAATCTGCTTGCTGGTGCATTTCAGAGACAGGATGGTGAACCCCAACATCATAAGTTCACGCATAAAAGGGAAGGCCTTAAAGCCTAGTCCGAGGAACTCCTCGCCTGGTTTGACTAACGCGACGCATAGCACCACGCCCAGTAGCCAAACGAGATTGAGGCAGCCGGATAGTTTGAGTTTGACCTTTTGCGTCTCGTCGATGATGAGGTCGCGGAGGGTTTCTTTGCGATAGGCGATGGTGTCCCAGACATAATATACCACCAGCAGTGCGACCGAGGTTATGAGCCAGGGCATCCATAGGCTAAGTGTCCAGAGAAAGCTTACGCCTTTGAGATATCCCAGAAATAGCGGTGGATCACCAATCGGAAGCAGACACCCGCCGACGTTGCTGACTAGGAAGATGAAAAATATCACGGTGTGCGTGACACGCTTTCGTTCGGAGTTGGTTTGCAGTAGCGGACGAATCAGCAACATGCTCGCGCCGGTCGTTCCGACAAAGCTTGCGATGAGTGCGCCAACGGCTAGGAAGGCGGTGTTGGTGCCTGGGTGGGCAGCTAAGTCACCCTTCAACGATATCCCGCCACTAATAACATATAGTGAAAAGAGCAGTACGATAAACGGAATGTACTCAGCTAACACGGCGTGTTCGAGTAGGCCAATGACTTTCTGCGTGCCTTGCGTAAGAAAATAATATGTTAGCGTCATTGCGCCAAACAGCATGGACACCATTAGTCGATTCTGATTACTCTCCCACCAATGTTCCGTTGCGGAGATTAGTGGTAGTACGGCGATGCACAGCAGAATACATACGAAAGGGAAGACAGCGAATACGCTAGGCCCGTGTGCGGGACCGTGGCCATGGCCGCCATCGTGTCCGCCAAGCCCGCTCATGGAATTATAGATGAGTAAGGCGACGGCTATCGCACCGAGAATTATCGCGCCCCACTGAAGACCGCTGAGCTTTCGTGGTTCGTGCAATTGTGTCGTTGGCATGTCCATACTTATTTCCATGAGCCGTCATCTCCGCTTGCTGAGTACAATGTTTCAGTGCGGTGCCGGCGAAACTGTTTCCTTAAAGAAAATTAAGCTAGCGACTATACGTAGTTTGCTAGCTATGCACTTCCCACGTCGTCAAGATTTTCTCGACCTGGAAGCGCCATCATTTCGGCACCGTTATCGATCCTATCGGCTCAGAAACGGGCTTACTTAGTGATGTTCTGTCTCCCCAAATCCGGATTACAATTCTCCCACTCAGGGGGCGATATAATGCCCGAAATCGGGCAGTTAGGCTACTATGGCAGACATGGGGTAGATGAGTTATAGGGAAAACGACAGTAGGGGGGCAAGGGGGCCGGTATCGGCCAATGAGCCATCGCTGGCCAACATAATTTTGGGGAATCTTCGTTATGGTGTTAGTGCGACAGAATTCGACGTTATTTAGACCGCATTTTTCTTGACCGGTCATTTGACTATCTCATACTTAATGTTGTGCGGGACGCAGGATGTGTCTCGTGAGCCGAGCGATAGACTGAGATGACAACTTTCGGGGGAGACCATCCAATGCGCCGAGTACTAATCATTAGTTTAATATGTATGCCGTTATGTGGCTGTGGGGTGATAGATGTTTTGTTTCCTGGCCTATTCGACCAGAAGAATGGCGATACCGGCGCGGTCGGGCTCAAGCAGTTCGAGTCCGAGGCGGAGCTGGTTACCTACTTTGGCGAACAGGCGGAGTTACGCGGTAATCGTTCGGCTAGTTTCGATGATTTTCGCGCATTCGAAACGGTGGCTGACGTGACCTCTGGCGCAGATGATTCGTTTGACGGTGCCGCACCGCCTTCGGCTACGCCTGACGGCGCTGGCGGAGGAAGCAGCGAGGAGTCTAGCTTCTCCCAAACGACTGAGCAGGAAGAGGGTGTGTCGGAAGCGGATGTAGTGAAGACTGACGGTGAGTATCTCTACGTTATGGGCGGCGAATCTCTGAAAATTATTCACGCCGTACCATCGCAAGAACTCTCTCTTCTTTCGGAGGTTCCTCTAGAGGGTTTTGGTCGGGAAATTTATCTGCATGGCGATGTCGTGGTTGCGCTGACGAATACCTTCGGCGGTTTCTTACCTGTAGACGGGCCTTTCATTTTTGCTGACGAAGGGGGCAGCTCTAGCGGTAGTTCAGGCAGTGAGGATGCTGTCGCGCCGCCGGCGGTGAATATGACGACTGGGGATGCTGGCGACGAGGATGTAGATAGTCTGCAGGCGGAGGATAGCCAGGCTATCGAGACGGATGTGGCACTGGATTTTAGATCGGAATTTACTTACGAGCAGCCAAAAAGTCGTGTTACGATTATTAACGTAGCTGATCGCGCCAATCCGCAGCTGATTTCTACGACATCGTTCGATGGTTCCACCTCGGATAGTCGGATGGTCGACGGTGTGTTACACCTCGTCTTAGCTAATTTTCAGGAAACATATATTAGTATCATGCCAGCGATTGGTACGCCACAGTTTGATCGAACCACACTTAAGCCTGATACGATTTTGCCGCGATTTGAAACCACTGATGCAGAGGGGAATGAGTCTAGCGGGCAAGCTGTTACCTGGGAAGAAATGTTTCGACCCGAAGACCCAGATGGCTTTGGTATTGTGACCATTGCAAGTGTGGACATTGATGCTGGAGGTAGCTTTACGACAGTAGGTATCGTAGCTGAGCCTGGTTTGATCTATTCCTCTCGTGAGGCGCTTTACATCACGGACACAAATTATGACTTTTTCGGAAACACGCGAGAAATGACGGACGTGTACAAGTTGATCTATTCTGGCCGAGGTGTGTTGCCGGCTGCGGCTGGTAGTGTGCCAGGTCGAATTCTTAATCAGTATTCGATGGGCGAGCACGAAGGTTTTCTCCGGGTAGCTACGACAGTTGGACCAACTTTTACGACCTTCGATCGACGAACCGATTCTACGAATCAGGTTCATGTCATGCAGCAAGTAGGTGACGCCTTGTCTGTCGTGGGTAGTGTAGGCGGTCTTGCGCCGCGCGAAACGATTCAGTCGGCTCGCTTTATTGGTGATCGAGGCTATGTCGTGACATTTGAGCAAATCGATCCGTTGTTTACACTAGATCTATCTGATCCAACGAATCCGATAGTCAAGGGCGAATTGAAAGTGCCAGGTTTTTCGACATTTTTAGTCCCCATGGATGCGGATCATATTTTAGCCGTGGGACAATACATTCCGGACGAATTTTTTGGTGGCCGAGGTGTTCAGCTATCGATCTTCGACGTGTCTGATTTTTCAAATCCGACGCTGCAACATAATGTGATTCTTGGAGAAAATACCGGCGCGCAATCTGAGGCGTTGTTTAACCCCAAGGCGTTTACTTACTTCGCTGAAGAGGGTTTGGTCGCGTTACCTCTCTCGGTTTATGGTGAGCGATTTTTCTTTGGACCTGAGGAAGGTTTTGTTGATGACGGCGGTTCGATCGAGCCATTGCCCGATAGCGAAGCTGGCGGCGGGACGTCATCTAGTGATTCTACCACCGCTCAGGTCGTAGACGATTCACCTCCTTCCGATGAGCCATCAAGCGATATTGTCGCCTCCGATGAAAGCATTGTCGATGATAGCTTTGATGGTCTAGTCGTATTTAGGGTGTCCGTACAAGACGGCTTTAGCGAACTAGGTCGATTAAGCACGCGTTTTGATGATTCGGACTTTTTCTATAGCTCGTTTACCCGAGGCGTCTTCATCGACGACAGTGTCTATGCCGTTACCGACGTCGGCGTGCGTGAAGCGCTAGTCGCAGACCCCGCTACGGTGATGCGGGAATTGCTCCTGCGCGAATCAACAGAAATTGACCTAGCCCCTGAAGGCCGATTGATTCCCTAAGGCTCGCAGGTGAATCGGATAGAATCGTTTAGGTCTAGTGGCAGCACCAATGTGCGTAAGGACGCGCCCACGGCTGAGGCGCATAGGCTGTCTCTTGTGGTTGCGTCATTGACGAACGTGTCGGCATACTCAGCATTAAACACAGCCTTGTTCGCATCGATAAACGGTTGCAAGGATTCGCATTCGTTAAACTCGTGACATTGTTCGTTGACGGCGAAATCGTAGTAGTTGACAAGCTCGGCGATTTGGTCGAGATCGTTTTTCAAACCAACTGACAGCCCGCGTTCATGGGCGGCGTTAGCGATGAAACGGTTGAAGGCTAATTGGTCGGAGGCGGATAGATCAAAGCCGCTGCTGTTTTGATAGCCGTCCATGTTGTCAGGCTCTACGCCATCACAACCCCGCGTGACAGCTACGTCCAAACGAGCGAGCATGATGCGTTGGATGTTGCTTGATCGGATGTCTAGCCAGCGTTCATTGGCAAACTGGCTTAACGATGTTCCCAACTCCTCAGCTAGGAATTCGCTGGCGTCGTCTCGGAAATCTTCATAGGTTCCAGCAGAGAAATAGCAGATGACGCTTCGACCTTGTGCTTGAAGTTCAGTAATTGTAGAGTCAGGAGCGTCGAAAAGATCAATGTCGTATACATCCACCGGGTACGTTGTGTTAATGACCCCGTTAGCGTTTGGTTGAAGTTGCCATTGCCAGGTTTTTTCAACGCTCAGTCGCAGCCAATCCCCGTCTGTCATAGGGGCCACGTTGGGGTCAAGCGTTGTGGTCGAAGTTCCACCGTTAGTCGTCGAGCCAGGACTATTGATTGTGAAAGTATCGACCACCGTGCCATCGACGGCGATAAAAGACACTTCGAGTCGATCGTCGAAAACGTCGACCCGCACCGCGCCGTAATTGTCTGCGTAGCGCACGACGCTACCTTCCACCGGCGTATCCACCAAGCCATGAATGTCGACGCCACCCAAGCCGTTGACCAGGTACACCACGCCTTCGCGTTCTATGCGTTCGTAAATATGATCGTCACCGGACATGACCAAATCAAAGCCCCAATCCGCCCAGGGCCATTGCATGTGTGCGCCGTCGCCGATGTGGCGGTCGCCGGACGAGTAGGGCGGATTGTGAAAGTAAGCGATTTTGAACGTGGCATCAGATGCGGCCGCAGCCTGGCGCACCCACTCTCCCTGGACAGAGTCTGCGGCAGTGCCGTCTGATTCACAATCTTTGATGCTATGAATTGAGAAGAAATGAATCGGGCCTTGACGGAAATCGTAATAGCGTTCGTTGCCAGAGTTCTCGCTTGGTAGTGTAAAATAACGCAGATAGTCATCGAGTCCTGCCGGGTCGTCGCAGGTGTCTCCCCAATCATGGTCGCCGGGTGTTGGGAAGAATCGATTTTCCGAAGTGCCTGGTCCAAGTTGTCCTTGGTAGTTGCCTATGAACTCTTGGAAGTATTGGCCAACGCTTAGTTCTAGTGCGTCGAACGTGCCTCGGGACGCGCCATCACTATAGTCGTTGTCGCCAACGGTCGCTATGAAATCTGGATTCCAACTCTTAATCAAATTCGAAACTTCTCGGCTATTGTCATCATCATCGCCGTAATCGCCAACGACGCCGAAAACTATCTTGGCCGTGGTTCCTGTATTCCCGCCGCCTCCGCCACTGTTGTCGCCGTCTGTAGGGGGTGTGTTCGTAGCGCATCCGCAAGCCCATAGCAATTGGATTACCATCACCACCATGAAGCTATAGGTCTTTTGCCAATGATATTTGCGGCATGTCGTCGGCCATGTGTCAGGAATCATTTCGCTCAGCCTCCATCAATTTATTTTCAGTTTGCAAATGCCCACGACAAGATAACATAATCTGCCAAAGTTTGATATATCGTGGAATCCCCAAGTTAATGCGAATAATTCGATTCCGGTCTGGATGGAAATGGTATAAGGCGAGGATGATCTGAGAGACGATTCACGTGAAATGATGCGCACGCTACCACACTACCTTTGGCCAATGTTTTTTTTCGAGTCACTAGGCATTGCTGGCTATGGACCGCGAGTTATGGGTGGCTAATGGTTCAGCGGTAGCTTTCACAAAATCCGCGTTGCGTATAGCCTATTTCCTGTTGATGGCGCTCGTAGCTCAGTAGGATAGAGCACCGGTTTCCTAAACCGGGGGTCGTGGGTTCGAATCCCCCCGGGCGCATAGTTGTTATTGTTCGCATCAGTTTGCACGTTGTCGCATTTACCCTTGTTTTGTAGTGTTAAATGACGTGACTTCAACGTGTCACTATTCACCACGTCGTCGCAGGTTGCTGCACTGCTTTGCACCGTTTCGCGTCCTAACTGTCGGGGTTTTGGGCGATAGCGATTGATAGCGTTTGCTGCAACATCAGCCGTACCCGTTGCTCGCAGTTCTTGAGGACCGTCGCCAAGCATATTTGGGAGATTGGACACCGTGTTCGCCTCTTGACCGGGGAATAGGTGGCCATAGGTGTCCATTGTCAGTGTAATAGATGAATGCCGCATAATGGATTGTACAGCCTTCACATGTGCCCCTGTCATAGCCAGCCAAGCCCCGCATGTGTGCCGTAGGGCGTGGAAATCCAGGTGTTCCCCTTCGTGGTTTACCGCAGCTAGAAAGTCGCTCTGTACCCGTTTCTCGTATTCGCTGGGGTTATTTGTGGCTGATTCCAGCCACTCACGTCTGGCGTCGGCTAAATCATCGCGGAGCATGCTCGCAACGTCCCAGCGAGGGGGCATAGCGAACACCGGGGACCGTGGGGCTTTCGTCGCGACATATTCTCGTAATTCATCGGCCAGATCATTTTGGATGTACTGACGGGCATCCTTACGATTTTTTGTATTGCTTGCACTGCACGTGATGTAGGGTTTCTCGTTGGCAAGGAATAAATTTCCCCGGCTAAGACTGCGCAGCTCGCTAGATCGTAACCCAGTTTGAATCGCCGTTGCATATAAAAGCATACGCGATTGGCCTGTCATGCTGTAGCGGTCTGGGTTCGCTATCGTAATCAATCGTAGCCATTCCCACTCATCATGTAGCAACATCCGACGTTTACGTTTACGGTCTGCCTTAGCGTTGGGCATCTTGACCGATACTAATGGGTCATGGCTAAGTTTGCCGTTTACAAATAGCCAATGCACAAAGCTTTTGATAGCTGCTAGATGGTTACGGATAGTTTGTGCCGACCGATTAGATTGTTTCATGCTACCAGCGTAGCGGTTCACACCGTCGGCTGTCACATCGCCTATGGTGTTCCATTGATCGCACTCCGCCGCTTGTCGGATGCAATACAGCTGTGTTTGAATATGCGTCTCTGTGCGTCCGCCTGCCGATAGCTTCGCTTCATAGTCGTCTAGGTGTTCACTGATGGGCCTACGTGCTTGTTCTTGGATCGCGTCTAGCCTTGCATCAATCACACCATCTTTACGCAATGCGGTATCGGCCAATCGCTTCGATAAAATCCGTTCAGCGGCGGCCTTGTCCGTGGTGCGTGTAGATGCTTCCTTGCGCTTACCATCGTGTGCGTACCAGCGTGCAATCCACGGACCGCCCTCGACGCGCTTGTATAACGTCCCTGTTCCGCGTGGTCGTTGTCGTTTTGTGGTCATTGTTCACTTTCCATATTGCTGCTTGATTGCCATGATGCTACCTTACCGGAGGATTGCGGCTTACGCATCCAGTTGGGGAGGCATTGCGGCATCCGCTAACGCAAATGCAGCACCTTGCAAAAAACCATCTATGTAATAGCTCCAGCATGGGGCATCCTTATTTTTCTGAAGACTTGCCACGCGATAGATAGCCATAAAAGCGGCCATTTTTTCCTCAGTGCTTCGGTCGCGGTAAGAAGAGCCTGTGAATATTTGGGATAAAACATCCAGATCATGTAGCTTGGCTTGATTCCAGGCGTAATCCTTCCCGCCTTTCAACCCGCTGATAAACGCCTTTTCGGCGTCTGTCGCATTGGTGATATCGAACGGTTTTTCATTCGAGCAATTTAGGTATAAGTCATCAATTATCATTTTTTTGCCTTTCAAAGCTAGGTTTTTGTTCGCATACACTATTGGTCATAAACTGCGGTAAAGGTACGTTAGCCAGTGCTTTGATCGTATCCGCATACGCCGGATCAAAAACACCACATCCATCGGGATAAGGAACACACACGTCAAGGAACCGCTGTATTTCACGTTGAGCATGGGTTAGCGGCTCTGGTTTATCAGCCAGTAAAGCTAACAGTTCCGGCTTGTTGGCTTTCATTCGTTCAAGCAAGCGGGGTGATACAGCGTCGATCGGGCGATACCTTAGCTTGTCGCCGTGTGCTTCGAGATTGACGCCCATGCCGGTCAGTTCAGAGAGTAGATCGGTGGCAGTAGTGTTCATATTTCCCCACATTCTTCTTGCTCAGATACGTTTTGTGGATCGTCTACGTTGTCTACATCTGCACAACCTATGTTTTCCTGCTGTTTTATGGGGGTTCCGTAGACAGTAGACTCGGAAAATAGTTGGAATACACGTTTCGACCTACCGCCTTTGGGTGATTTTTCTGGATGTATCCATTGGCCATAGCCGTCTTTCACTAACTCGCACAAGGCTTTGTCCGCGGCATCCGCTGTTTTGAATCTACGGTTTAATTGTTGCAATTCCCGCACAGTGATGTTTTCACCCTTACGCTGAATCAGCTCAATCAGTTTTCGACGTCTTCGCTCGTCGTCGGATTCGCTGAAGGTAGCATAGATGCGCTGAGCTTCGTAACCAAACCATCTTGCGAGTGTAATGCCTGCTGCCATGCTGATTTCATCAACAGCGTCAGCGTCCACCAAAGTTGGATCATTAGCTGCTGCTCTTACCATGTGAATGACTAGCGCTATCCGCGCAGCATATCCTTCAAGCTTAGACCAGACCGCCGCCAAATCGCCGGTTAATTTTGCCTGCTCCTTGGCGTGTTCGTCGTAAAAAGTTACCCACACTTTCTTCCCCCCAGGGGACAAATGGGTGATATGTGGAATCCAGTCGCCATCGTCGTTTGTGTCAGGTTTCAATTGGAATAGGCGGTCGAACAAAGTGTTGACGCTCGATTCTATTTCTGTATCGATTTCAACTTCGGACCATACGCAACACTTCGCGGGTGGGTATGCCATCAATAGTCGAGCAGCTAGTCCGTTCTCACGGTATTCCGTCCTCAAAGCTCGCCGCAATATCGCTGGCTGAATTCCGCCGCAGAGTGACACTGCCGCTCGTTCTACGTAAATGTTTTTTAGACCGCCTTTGCGATCAACCATCATCGGACGTCCGCCGTGCATTTCTAGCCATTTGGGAGCGTCACCACCTTTTCCTCCGGTATACCTATCCATGCCACCAAACCACGATGCTAATTCGTCTCGTACCATCAGCAGCCCTCGTGGTTGGTGCTGTAGCAGAACGGCCAACGCTTCGATGGTTGTATCATCAATCCAGCATCTATCCGCAATCGGAGCAACAGGCTTCTTGGGTGGCTCGCTGCCATCATTCTTTTTGAGCCAGTCCTTGTAATTGCTTTCATAAACACACATGTCTGCTTCATGTTTTTCGATAGCTATTATATGCTTTTTCATCGCTTCACGTTGCCGGTTTCTAATTGGTCGCAATGCGATTTCTATAGGCGGGGATTTCTTCGTGCCGCTTTCGCCGATGAATGCCGTCCAGATAATTGACGGTTCCGACCAACTACGTTTCAACTGAATTCGCCGTGTATTACCTATGGCCGATGCCAGGGCGCTTATCATCGGAAGTGCCAAATATGTGACATCGCACCCAATCGCGCTGGCTCCTTGGATAATGTAGGACCGTATCGGCTCTGGAAATTCCTCGACAGGAAAAGGGCGGAACATATCCAACTTCGGACGTGGTACGTTCTCATCAACCGTTACAGCGGAATCAACTAGCGATTTGAGCAACCGTTGGCCAGCTTCGTAACACGCGACGGAATCGGCTATGTCCACGCCAGGATCGTTCAGGAATGATCTAACGTCTTTCGTGCCGATGGGTGGCATCGCGTAACGCACGGGGCATCCGTTAGCCTTGGCGATACCAGTCGCAACAGCTATAGCCCCGGTCTGTCCGGGCCAGCTACCATCGTCTTTCTTATCATTTTCGCCAACAATGAGGAACTCCTGGCCGTCTAACAGTTTGGCCAGTAATGCTTCGCCGCCAGTGTTCGATGGACGACCGATGGCACGTAAGCCCAGCGTCATTGCCGCAGCCACGTCAGACGCACCCTCGACTACCAAGGTGATCCCGTCGGCATCATGCCAGCCGTTAGGTATAGTCAGCCCGCGATGGCCACCTGTTACGAACCGCTTAGAACCATTCGTTGCTCGCAGCGATATACCCACAACATTGCCATCCGAATCACGTTCGGGGAACGAGTAGGCGCCCTCCAATTGGTGCCAACCAATACGAAGTTTCCTTAGCGATTCGACTGTCAGGCCGAGCTGGTTGGCCAGATGCTCAATTTGTGGAGTTGTGATGGCATCGGCACATTCTATCGCTAACTTGCACCAATAAGCTGTAGGCTTTTTGGGCTTGGCTGCTTTCTTAGTTTGTTTCGATACCGGCCTGTCCTGCCCCGTTTGATTGTCATTGGATAGTGTAGATGGATCGAGGTCTAGTGCCAAACATATGTCGGGGAAGGTGCAACCGCACTTGCAGTTCATCAACACCCGCCCATTTCTGCCAAGGCTAACGTGAAACGAGGGGTCGCCATCCTTATGCGCCGGGCAGCTTGCTTGCCACTGGTTCGTGCCTGTTGGTTTTACATTTTTGAGCTGAGGTAATACAGTGTCTATTGGGCTTAAACCTTGATTTACTTTGTCATATTTCATATAATTCAGTCATCTTGTTTTTGTATTTCGGCCACGGTTTTCGCCCCTAAAGCGACCGTGGCCATTTTATTTGGAACAGGTTGCTGGTGACGCCGTTTCCAGCTCTCACAGTCGATACCGTGAGATGCCAACATCGCGTCAATAGCGTCACCGATGGAAACTACAGTTCCACGTCGTTTTGGATGATCTGGCTTCATTCATTCGCCTCGCTTTGGCCACAAGTCGCACGATCGTTTACCCAACGATCCAAGGCTTTGACGGGGTAGACTACGCAGCGACCGAGTTTCGTGTGAGGAATGCCGCTAGTCTTGTCTGCGGTGATTTCCCATAACTTGCGAGGGCTAATGCCGAGAGCCTTCGCTGCCTCTTTGGGACGCATCGCTAGTGTGGTGTTTTTCTCTTTGCTGTTCGGTTGTTTATTCATTGCCTGGCCCCTTCTTGAGACTACGTTTCGCCTTCTCGAATTGCTTCCTGTCAGGGCAACCTTGTTCCACCCAGAGGTCGATGTCCTCTTTTCGCCACCGCACTGATCGCCCCAGGCGTACAGGTATAGGTAGACTGTCGCGCGCATTCATATCCCAGATTTTCCGACGTGATATGGACAAGTAAGCAGCTAACGCGGTGTCGCAGATCAATTCCATGTCTAACACTCCAATTCATTGTTCGATGGAGCGTCACTTCGACACCCCTCAACATGGGGTGCGAAAGTTTGGGTTTTAGCATTATTGGATTTCAACCAAAAGAGGTTTTGGCGCTATTAACTTGCTATACAGTGCGTATCGCTACTCACTAACGCACAAATAAATAAGTTTGGTACAAAACTAAACCCCAAACTCGGTCCAAACTATTTTGGTGCGAGGATGTCGTTTTCGTTGATAGAGTATGCTTGTTGCAGGTTGGTTGATCTGCCGCCGTTGAATTGTTCGTTAATGGCCTTGTCTTTAGACTGTGCATTCTTGAGAAGTGTAGCTAGCCAGCTTTTTTTGATGCCCATTTTTGCCATGATTTGTGTTCGATTGAAGCCATGTCTAAGCAACCCCAGTGCTATTCCTTCTTGATTGGATAATTTGATGCTCTTTCGGCAGCCCCGTTTTGATTTCTTTGATTTAGCTTTTGGTTTGTTGGCATCCTTGGGTAACCGCATGCGTTCGCAATCTTCAGCGTATTCAAGGTGTAGATTCTCCAGCAGTTGAGCAGTGAAACCGACGCTATTTAGTCTTGCGATTTCAGTAGTGAACGCATCCGGATCGCCGGTCACATTAAGGTTGGCGTGTCCAACGTAGTGTTGTAGTTTATCCTCGAAGCCATCAATTGTGACGGTGAACTCTAGCTTTAATTGCTCAACGCAATATTTCCAAGCGTTGGGCTTAAAGTATGCGTTCACGCTGAAATGCTCAGTAGATTCTTCCGCTAGCGATTCTTCCGCTTCTTGGCGTCCATAGGCGATCGCTTCCCATGCCTTGCAGGGATGGCGAATATTCTCATGGTTATTCGGATCACGAGATATGTCTCGCAAAATAATTAGCGTTGCCTTGTCGTATGAGTTCTCTTTCTCCAATGCCAATTCAGCGGCTCGCTGGCGAAATTTCAGATCCCAGAGGCGTTGCCGTTCATCCTCATCCCTAGATACAACTGAGAGTAGATCAATCAGTGTCAGGTTATTTGTCACTGTGGCTGGCTCTTGCATGTTTTTCTGATGCCCCGACGTTCAAAGTGTTGTCATTTATACTGGTTAGCATATCCATCTTTCCTCGCGGCGGGCTGGCCCGGCTGACATGGGAGCATGAAACCCATACCACTCTAGTCCACTAGGCACTACGCGACGCATGACGATGCGATCCCAATCGACAGCCATTTTACGCGATGCGGGCATTTTCAGCTATGGAAAAAAGCTATTCGAGAGAAATTCACAGGCTAAAACAGCGTAATTCGTTTGTGAATTGTAGAATTAGGATGATGAGCGCATAAAATGCGTGATCTAATCGCTTCTCATACCCATCACACCGAGTCGAGTAGCTGCCGAAGGTGGAAATTCTTGGCAACCAGCTTGTGAGATTCGTTTCAATCTTCCATTTCCGCGCCAAGATCAACACTATGCTCTCCTCAAGTGCTCGAAGATTTCATGTGTTAATTGTGCATCTACAGCTGCATCATGAAGTTGACGATTTTCGGCCTTGATTCCAAATTCCTCGATACAGACCGGAATAGAGTACTTTAGTCCCTGTGCCCGTATCGAAAGTATTCGTTGTGCGTACTGATGAGGAGATTCGTTGATGTGATTGTATCTACTATCCAATTTCCAACCTTTGAATAACGCAGCCGTGTCGTGGAAATGTTCTATAGCTGGCGCATCGATGGCATAACGACTGCACTCAGCAAGTAGAAACGGTAGATCGAAACGAACGATGTTGTGCCCAACACAAAGCGGTGCGTTAGAAATGGCAGTAAGTAACCGCTGGAGGCTAGTTATGGGCGGTATACCATATTGGCGTAGGCGATTCTGTGTAATACCATGAACGTTCTGTGCTTGGCGAGAACTGTGAACGTCTTGCTTGACCAACCAGCTTGCTGTATCTGCCACGGTATTATTCACTACACGACAAATACCAACTTGGATAATGCGGTCATTGACCGGACTAAAACCGGTAGTCTCAAAATCAAAGACTAGGTATGAATTGATGTCCATAAGGGCAACATGCGCAGCGTTAGGGGTATTGTTGTGCTGCACGGGACGACAAAACGTTGGACCCTCGCCGCCGGATTTCGCTACGGTCTTGATTTGCCGGGGTTTGTCTGTTGACGGAGAAGTTTGTGGTGGCGCATTACGGCATATGGGTTCTGAATGTAATCTGTCAGCATTGCTTTGAAATGTTGAATGGTTTGGTAAGCTACTGATCAATTTTTGGCAATATTGTACAGCCTTGTTGACTTCGAGTACGTCCTGCGCAATTGAAGCATTAAGCAATTCTTCCGAGAGGTATTCATCGTACTTGCGTCGCCGTTTTGGGTATACGAAGCTAGCGAGAGTTCGTGAGTTGAACTTGCCCGCAAGTAGACGTGTTAGCTGGCTGACCAATTCATTAGCCGAGGCTGTTATTTCCACCGCTATGCCTCGATCTTTGGAACAGATGCCTGCCGATTCCAATATTGCTTTTAAGGTGGTCTGCACCTCTGTTGATGCCCACGTAAACCATAAGATTTTGCTTTGACTGAGAGGTACTAGAGGCTGATCGAAGATGGCATGTTCGTTGGCTGAACGGCGAGCGATATCAAGCAAGTCTTTCGCGGTGTCATTGAGATAGGCAAATTGATCCGATGCACGTAGCACGTCGCGCATTTTCTCCCGAATTTTGCCATGAATACTTCCGGGGGTTGAGATGAACAGTGGTCGTTTCGCGCCTCGTGCTGGGGCGACGAAAATCCGCGACCGATCAAAATCTATGTTGTCGATCTTCCATCGCCGACCACCTAATAGGAGATGGTCGCCCACGTTGGGGATCGTCTTCATAGGCAAAGTGCCGATTTGCCGATCACCAGTTGTAACAGAGAACTCAGCAGGCGTTTGAAATGCAGCATAGAAGTCCTTCCCGCTTCGAATGAATTCGCCGTCCGATCCGAGAATTAACTCACCTGTATCCATTTGCTCTATGACATCTCTTCGACCAAGGCTTTGTAAGGTCGACCGGAAGAGATCGGGCGTAATATTCCGAAACGCACCTGATGTAACAAGGCGTTCGTATAATTCGGAGGCAGTTGTTCCACCCGTCTCTGCGACCACACTAATGATCTGTTGGGTTAACGTACTTAAGTCGCAAGTGGCAGACGCTGGTGGCTCCACCCAATCACTGAGAAGCAGTTGCGTTGTCGCGATAGCCTGTATCAATTCGGGATAAAGCCGGTTGACCAGCTCGGTATCTGGCCCAAGCTTTCGACAAGGAATATAGACGCGCATGATGCGCGGATCCTCATCCTTTCGGCCACTCCGGCCGAGACGCTGCTTCATGGATGCCACCGACCAGGGCGCGCCGATCTGGCCAACCATTCGTACACTGCCGATGTCAATGCCCATCTCAAGCGTACTGGAACAGACGACTGTCCGCCGGTGTCCAGATTTCATCACATGTTCTGCGTCTTCTCTGATTTCACGAGAAAGTGAACCGTGATGGACGAGAAATGTATCAGGTAGTGCATTCCGGATGGCTGTTCTTTTGCAGAGATCAGCGTAGACTTCAATATCGCCTTTGGCATTAGCAAACACGAGATTGCTCGCGCCATGGCAATGCGCGACTAGATCTTCGGCAATCTGTTGTTTGACTTCTAAGTCTTGCTCGTCAGATCCACTGTTTAATGGTTCGGATTCGCTGTTGATTTCAACGTATTGATCACTAGCATGTTTGTCCTTCCCAGGCCGTCGCTCACCCGGTTGATACGCATGTAAACGAAACTTCAGCTCCTTATTGCCAGACTCATCCCGAATGACTTGGACGCTACTCCATGATTCCTGATTCAAATACTTCTGGGCAACGGATAAATCTCCGAGCGTCGCCGAAAGCCCGACCATTCGAAAACGTCTATTGCTCTTTGCTAGAACGCGTTGTAATCGGCATAGGAGGCTACGAAGATGAATGCCACGTTCGTTTTCAAGAAAGGAGTGCAACTCGTCAATCACCACAAACTGAAGACCGCCGAACAAATTTTGTAGATGCTCTGATCGATTGACGAAAAGGGACTCAAGTGATTCTGGCGTAATCAGCAACACGCCACTTGGATTTTTCACAAGGGCGGACTTGGCTGTTGCTCCCACATCGCCATGCCATCGATGTGTGGGTACATCCACGAACTGGCATAAGTCTTCAATACGTTGAAATTGGTCATTGATCAGAGCTTTGAGTGGCCCGACGTATACGGCACGCACTGAGCCCAAAGAATCATCACATATCCTAGAGATGATCGGTAGGAACGCAGCTTCAGTTTTGCCGCTAGCAGTTTCTGCTGAGATTACAAGATCTGATTTGGATTGTATTATTGCTCTAATTGCATCAGCCTGTATGGGACGCAGCTGAGTCCAACGCATACGCCAAAGCTGTCGTTGTACTCCGAGCGACAACAGGTTGAATGCGCCAGTCGATGCGTCCTGCGTATGTTCAGGCGACACTGCAGGGTTTTCAGTCGAACGATTTGTATCCATGTATTACAGCTTGAAAGTAGACAGATCGGATTCCGGGTTCTCAGTCACCGGCAAGGTGTCCGGGCCGTCTTCTTCCTTCGGTATTTCACGAAACGGATCCAACGCCTCCTTCGCCGAAGTTTTGATTTCGCCCAACAACGTTCGCCAATCAGCGTTTGGATTCTGTTCTAACACCCGGAGCAGACTGATGAAATCTTTGACGGTTTCACGTGGAGTTTGGAAGTAGGCTGAGCCCATTCTACGATTGCAATCAGTGAGGAAGGCGGCTAAGGCCTCGTCGGGCAGAGCGTATTGGGATTTATCTCCCTTCGCATGCACGCGTCGGATGTTGTCAAGCAATACGTAGCAGTCTTCAGGACTGAGGCTTCCGAGCTTCATCACGGGGGCTGAATAATCGACCATCCCGGCCGCAGCGAAACGGTTAGGAGCAAGCCGAGTGGCTAGCGCCTCGTAGCTGAATAACCCACGACGCGGGTCTTCGAGGCAATCGTCGGTGGTAGCAAAAATAAATCCCAAACCTTTGACCGTACCCTGCAGGCAATCGTTAAGGATGCATAGAATCGCCTCGTAGTTGTTATTACGTGCGATTTTATTATTAAGACGATGCGACAGAACGACCAACTCATCGATACACACAAGTAGCCCCGCATAGCCCGCAATCTTGACCATCCCGGCCATGAGTTTGAGATGATCGTATATAGATTTGTCATCTATGATATTGCGGACACCAAGATCGTTCTTGGCCTCAGTCTTCGTACTGTATTCTGCTCGAAGCCACTTAATCGCCGACTGTTGCAGTGCCTCATTTTGGTCGGCGAATCCTTTGTAATATTGTTCGACTACTATTGCGAAATCATACCCGCCAACAAAATCTTGAAGTGGAATGCATGCTTCATGAATTCTTTGCGCCACGCTTGCATCTGTCTGCCCTTCGGTCTTGGCCTGATGGATTAGCTTGGAAACCCAACTTTCAATTAGGCTGGGAAGAGCACCTCCATCAGGGCGGCTTCGCGTCGCGACGTTGCTCATGAGCTCACTGTAAAACGAACGGGCTTGCCCTTGCGTGCCGTGTAGGCGACGCTGTGTGGTTATATCCGCAGCTGCGACTACGAAATTCTTTTCCAATGCAACCGCCTTAATCAAGTTGAGAAAAAACGTTTTTCCAGATCCGTACCTGCCCGCCACGAATCGTACGAATGCAGATTCGTCTTCGACGCTGGCAAGGTTGGCGAGCAAAGCATTCACTTCATCTTTTCTACCAACCTGGATGTGATGGAGCCCGATACTTGGGACGACCCCAGCAGCTAATGAACTTAAGATTGCATTTCGTTCTCGACCGGATATCTTTACACGCATACGTCAATCGCTCCCTTCAAGTAGGTCAAGCTGTACTTCCAAACCGTTCTCGTCTTCGTAGATCAGTTGATCGTCATGCACTTCATACGACCATTGGTTAATGGATTCCAGTGCTCCACCAAGCATATGACCATGTCGCCGTGCAAGCTCGTTCGCTTCATTATGCGGCCATTGCTCTCGGGTTACCAATTCTGAAAGAAACGCCGTATACTGAACGAGTACCCCAGTTCTATTGAAGGGAGAATTTGTTGTAATTTCCCCGGGAGAGCCTACGATTACCGCTCCTACAGATTTTGTAGGAACTGAATCTTCCACACTTGCAGAATGCAATGGCGATTCTTCCGACGGTATATCCATCGCGGCTGCCAATATAGAGCTCACTTCGCGCGTCTCGTGCATGATCCGAGAAATCGCTTCCTTGTCGAGCCTGACAGTGTGATCTATTTGGTGTAGTGGTGTAGATAAAGGCTGCGGTATTGTTTCTCCCGCGGCGGACACTTGATTCTTAGCAACAGTCACTAGTTCGTCATGTTGCTTGGGACTAAGATCATGCAACAATGTGTCGAGCGTATTTGCAGTAAGCCCGAGTGCGCGAAAGCATTTCTTTAAGGCTATCTGTTCGTCTTCAGTTACAATTCCGTCGCTTGCGGCCACAGCCATTAGCAAGCGGGCTATTGATTGGCGTCCCAACGGTTGCACGACAGACTGTAACCGCTTGCCCAATCCTGTAATGTCCGAGCCGGTCCGTGCTAGCAGTGTCTTTAGAGCCTCGAGCCTGCGGCGTTCGTGGTCGTTAAGATCGAACGCTTCCTCTATATGATTGCAGATGTGCTTCAGTTCAATGGCGTCTACTGATCCATCAGCCTCAGCAACAGAGATACCTAATCGCATCATGCATGCGGCAGCGCCATATCTTTGGTAATTAGGATCGCCTTCGTATGCTTGAGGAAAAACTACAACGAGAGATGCTGCTTGGTAGCCTTTTCCTGTTAGCCGAGCATCAGGCTCGATGGCAAAACCAATATACTCCATGGATACTGCGAGCGACTTGCTTTGTTTCGTTGTGTATCGAAGCCGATGTTCGAAACCAAGAGTTTTTGCAATCTGACCGGCTTCAATGAATACATGCCCTTCAGCATCGACAGAATCTGACACCAGCGCACATAAAGCGTCATTGCTAGGGTGCTCTGTGGCGTCCTTTAGTTCAATTGGCAAAGCATCCCAGACTTGCACATTCATCTCTTGGTTTTGTTGACTTTTTCTCGTAGTGCTCAGCTTTCGCAAGTCTGTAATGCAACTATTCCATATTTCCGAGAGGCTTTTGAATTGGCTCTTAATTGAAATTGGATTGTCGACCTCCGCAGACTTCTCGCCTATCACTTCGCTAGCAGGGTTATACGCAATTCGTAGAATTTGCTTAGAGGATTTTAGTTTAATGCCTTTGTTGTGCTGAGTTTTGTAGCGTTTTTCAAAGAGGGTTCGGAACTCTTCACCTGCACGCTTTGTTACAACGCTCCTTTGAGATTGCGGTGATTCGCCCGCGACCACGAATGCAAGCCATGCCGGCAGCGGCGTCTTACTGGCTGAGCACCATGCAAGAGCTGCAGCAAGCTTCTCTTCATTCCAAGAACGAGTGAGTTGTGCAAGCCGTTGTACATCCTTTTGCTTAATCTCTTTTGGTCTGTGGGCCGCAAGAAACCACAGGAATGCCGAGCTGTAATTCATGAAGCTGTTACGTTTACGCTGAGAGCCGCATTCCTGGTACACTTCTCGCAATCGCTGAACTTCGGCAAATATGATTGCATGATCCGTATCATCGACTAATGCCCGTCGTTCTAATCCGTAGTAATAGATGAATAGATATCCGTCTTCAGGAGGCAGTAAGTTGCAGCCAGCTGAGAGCCACTTGAGATAGGTGAATCGCTGACTTGATGTTAATTTCGCGTAAAATGGCCAATAGGGCAAAGGCTCTGAACTGTATGATTCCTTAACGGACAGAGATATATCTATTTCTGATGGATCAGTATGCGGACAAGGAGCGTTGGAACGGTAAGTCAAGGGACGATTAATGTAGAAGCCATTAGCCTTAAGTACGTCGCAAGATCCTAACCATTTTATTTTCCTCTCCTCAGCTTCTCGGTTGAATGCAATTTTACGCGCTTCGGTACGGCGGCGATGCACTTCAATTATATAGTTCACCGTTTTCTGAAGTTTTGACCGTATCTCGAACTTGAACATGTGTGGAAACAAGCTGTAGAGGCATGCTAGAAGGATAAGCAAGCATCCCAGAATGACCATGATTACAACCGTATCCATTACTCCTCCTCATTCGTCACGTCGATGACATTTGTCGCCGGTCCGTCCGAGCTGCATTGAGCGATCGCCTTGCTTAATATTGATGGCCTCAAAGTATTTGCCAAATACCACATCGATCCTGTGGTCGTCACCGCGATGGGTGTGCTGCCCATTCGCATGCACATAAATGAGCGTAAAATTTCCAGCCAAGATGGAACCCATCCTAAGCAGTAACTAGTCATGATACATTAGCACTTTCACTTTACCTATTCAGCTTGCACAACCTCGTTGCCCGCAATGTGGCTAACCCCATAAACATCATAAGCATGGCCACGCTACTCATCGCCCCGCACATGCCCGATGATGACTCACCGCTAGTGTCTGGCACTGTTTGTCCAGGTGGATTATCACTCGGCACGCAACGATTCACATCTTCCAGGCAAGTCTCGTTTTCCAGGTCGCACGGTAGCGATCCTGTTGTGCAGATATTATTTTCGCATAGTTCAGATCCATTACAGAATAATCCGTCTTGGCATTCTTCGTTGTCTGTACACGCTCGGCCACTTCGCCCCTGACAATCTAGTGCATCGAAGTCACCGTCCCCGTTAGCATCTTCTTCAGCATCACCAACGCCGTTGCCGTTTAAGTCCCAGCATGAGATACCCGCCGGTCCACGCGGTCCTCGTTCACCTTCTGGTCCCGTCGCGCCGACACAATCCAGTGCGTTAAAGTTTCCGTCCTCATTGACATCTTCATCTGCGTTACCTGTACCGTCACCATTTGTATCCCAACACGAAATACCTGCTGCCCCGGCTGATCCTGCCGCCCCCGGCGCCCCTTGCGAACCAGTGGCGCCCGGTTGACCGTTGGCTCCCGTTGCACCGTCAGTGCCAGGAAGTCCGTCAGCCCCCGGAATCCCGATACAAAGCGGATTAACTGGTCCAGAGGCACAATAACCAGCCAAACAGGAATCGTTAATCGTGCAATAGAAACTATCTTCACAGGACAGTCCGTCAGCCACCGGCGTTTGCTTACATAATCCGGCTCCGCCACAGCTATCAACCGTGCACTCATTCAGGTCGTTACAGTCGCTGTCACTATTGCACTGTTCACAAGCGTCACCAACTCCGTCACCATCTGCATCTGCCTGGTTAGGATTAGCTATGGTTGGGCAGTTATCGTCGTCGTCACAAATGGTGTCATCGTCAGGATCAATAAGACAATCAACGCATGTGTCGGTAGCCTCGTCACAGGCTGAATCGACGCAGGGAGGCGTCCCAGCTTGGCAATCACCTGGCTCGACACATGATTCTGTACCATCGCAGAAAATGCCATTATCGCACTCGGCATCGCTAAAGCATGGTTTGCAAATAGCAAAGCTCCCACCAGGATTCTCGATGCATAATCCTGGAGCACTGCACGCCTTCCCAGTCGATTCGCACACGCCTTCAATACAAACTTCAGGCCCGTTGCAGCGTACGCCGTCGTCCTGGCAATCAGCGTCTAATATGCATAACAGAAATGGTGTTGTTGCTATAGATTCAAAGTCTACGAGTGCTATTTTCTCGTCATCTTCGAAGTGATATATCAACTGCTCTATCTCGTTAGAATTGGATGTACCCCACCAATTATTTTCTGCCGGGATTCTCAATCCTGGGCTTCCAGTCACTTGAAGAAGGAACTCATTATTTGCCCCATCCTGTGTACCAATAAAGGTAAAATTGTTTTCACTAAATGATAATCCTTGCCTTGGTGTAGCAAGAAGGAATCCGAGAAAATTGCT
The DNA here is from genome assembly GCA_029260115.1 of Phycisphaerae bacterium. Taxonomy (GTDB): domain Bacteria; phylum Planctomycetota; class Phycisphaerae; order UBA1845; family UBA1845; genus JAJRPG01. The sequence goes on from JAJDDW010000063.1 coordinate 66,999, forward strand.
TGGGGAAACGGACATCAAATTAAAATCAAACTGAAATTCGTTACGTTGCCAAATCCCATTGGTAGCTTCAATTGAAGCTACATTGAACCTATTTCCAACAATCCCGCCGCTGAAGCCCGGTATAAAAAATAAACCTCCCTTGATGTCATTGGCACTCATTAACCCAAGAGTCGATCCTGCTAAAGATATTACTTCGATAGATTGCAGGTTATCAATAGTGTTGTCATGAAAGAAAAAAAGAGAGAATCCACGTATATCGATACTGGCATCAATAAATAGATTATCTTCCATAATCACAGTACCACTGCCGTCCACTACAAGACTCAATTGTTGAAAACGATTATTTCTAAATACGACGTTTGTTGTGCTTGAAAAATTAAGACCTTCAGAGAGGTTACAATTGTTAACGTTAGGGGCTATACCGGACGATCGAATGCTGATGTTTAGGTTACAATGAATGAACTCAGAAGGAACAGTTGCAAAAGATGTAAATTCGATAACTGCTGGATCGCCACCAAGAAATGTGATGGGGGCGGCCACTTGCCCACGTGCCGTGATTTGGCCACTTACGACAATTGATATTGCATTGTTAAATGTAGCGTTGATAGATATCGTCACACCGGGTTCTACGGTTAATGTCGCACCGTCAAATACGGTTAGATTTCCAGTAACGGTGTAAGGGCTACCAGCCAACGTCCATGTGGTATCTTCCGTGATGCTTCCACCAGCAATGAAGGTGTCGGCGTTGCCATCTGGTGCTAGAACCAAAGCGAAGCAGGTAGTTATAACGATTCTACACAGTGTTCTGGAATGCTGCATTTGTCTTGCTCCGAGTGTCGAATAGATCTACGTTGCAGAAAATGGTCTAAGCTGATAATCCGACAGGCAGCCGTAACCATAATCGAAATCACGATCGTACCTAAACGCACGGCAAGATTCAAGGAATATCCATAGTACCTAATCAGAGAGCCTTAGCAGACCCGAAATGCCCTTTCTGCCCTAGTGCTATCATCCCCTCGTCCCCCTGAGTATTTTTTCGCAGACTTTTGCGACAAATCGTCGTCGAATTCTTACGACTAATTAAACGGCTTTGGCGTCATATCAAACGGCACAACCTCATCATCGTAACGTCCACAAGACCACGGCCAATCAGTTTCTGGTTCTTCTTCAATAACACCCAGCGTAACTGCCGCTTGTGTCCAACGCTTATCAGGCAATACGCCATCGCGCTTCAACTGCTCACGTAGCCGAACGAACTCGCCCCAAAGATGATTCTTTTGCATTTCTTCTTTTAAGCGTTTTTTCTCTTTTCGTCTCATGGTTATGTTTCCTTGTAAAAAGTGTCACGCTTCACGCGGAAGCTACCTATGGAGTCCCGAACTTTTCGGGGGTGGGGGTGTGGTTCGGTTCTGGCGACATTGCTATATACGCATCGGCCAAAAACTTTATTTTGTCGGTGTCGTCGCCTTGTCATCATGCTTTCATTGTACGCGACAACCGCAGCGCAAACAACACGAAAACAGCGCGGAAACAAACCGGAAACAGCCAGCCATTGCCACGATGCTGTCAGTGCGTATTTTTCTTTAACCGACCGGTTATGGAAATTTAATTTGACTTTATGCCAAACGTGTGTCATAGTGTATATGTGTTGAATGAATAGTGGCCACGCGATGCGCGAACATCCGTGGCCGTGGGCATCTGCTACCAAAGGAGCAAACGCCATGACAAGTCTACAACGAAAACAGGAAACGGCCAACAAAAAGAAACGCTTAGTACAATCAATCGATGATAGATTGGATGCGCTGGCCAAGGCTATCGATAAGGTGCGCGCATCGAAGATATTTACCGACTATCTCAACAGCCAAGCGCGCTTCCACAAGTATTCGTGGAATAACTCCATGCTGATAGCGATGCAATGCCCAGACGCTACGCAAGTCGCGGGCTATCAGACTTGGAAAAAGCTTAACCGCCAAGTGCGCAAAGGTGAGCATGGGATAATGATCATCGCACCTTGCCCATTTTCTAAAGAAAACGACAACGGGGATACTGAATCTGGCGTTTTCTTTCGCGCGGTTCACGTCTTTGATATTGGCCAAACAGACGGCGCAGACTTACCAACGGTTGACCTACCAACCATCGAGCATATCGCCGACGATTTACTCGCGCAGCTAGTAGACGTAGCGCATCATCGTGGAATAGTGGTCAATTTCAGCCATCTTTCGGGCGGTTTGTTCGGTGTTTCCAAGGGTGGAAGTGTAGAAGTCAACAACAGCCATCCAACAGGCCAACAGGCTAAGACGCTAGCCCATGAGTTAGCCCATGAAGCGTTACACAAAACGAATCGGGGAGCGCTCACGCGAAGTATGGCCGAGTTAGAAGCCGAATCGGTTGCCTATGTTGTGTGTATGCACTGCGGCTTAGACGTTGAAGTAAGAGCGAGTCACTATATCGCCTTATGGGATGGCGATTCTAAAGCGTTACGAGCCAGCCTAGACCGTATCTCAAAGACTGCGCGAGACATTATCAACGACTTAGACCGTAAAGCAGACGGAAAGGCGGTAGCGTAATGTTAAGCGAGCGATACCGACCAAAAACATGGGAAGCTTTCATCGGCCAACCGATCATCGACGAGATACGCAAAGCTTGTAACGACGATTGGCTATTCGACGGTTGTGGCGAGCGCTGGCTGTATGAATCCGACGGAATAGCCGGTTGTGGCAAGACTAGCGCAGCTTATGTAACGGCTAAGCATATGGGCTGTGACGACTTCTCGATTGAGCGAATCGATAGCCGGGCATGTACGGTTGCCGATCTTCGAGACTTGTCTAGCCGTATGATGCAATTCGGCTGGGGTAATAGCGCTAAGCGCTGTTATATCATCGACGAGATACAACATTTGAATCGAGACTGCCAGCGTATGCTATTGGGCATACTTGAGAATCTTCCCAGCCATGTATTCGTAGTAGGGACCACAACATCGGTTACATGGGCAGAAGACGTTGACGGTTTGTTTAGCCGATGGCGTAGGTTTAGATTCCGCAAGCCCAGCGCGCCAGCCATCGCCGAGTATCTTGAACGAATCGCTATCGAAGTCGGTCTAGCCATTCCCGACGGTTTCAAATTCCTAGCCTACGTCCAAGGCAAGTGTGGCGTTGATTTACGGGGGAATAATATCCGAGACTGTATCGACCAATTACCGGATACGTTACGTCGTTACAACGCCAAACAAGCTGCATAAAGGGGTAAGCGATGAACGCGATAGGCTATGTACGATGCTCGACGCAAGAGCAAGCGGATAGCGGGCTAGGTTTGGATGCGCAGCAGATGCGCATCCGGGCCTATTGCTCGCTCAAGGATTTACGACTGATTGAGATTATTACCGATGCTGGCGTGTCTGGCGGTAAGCCGTTGGGTAATCGGACAGGCGGTGCGCGATTGTTGGATATGCTCAAGCAGCGCAAGGCGACGAGTATCGTCATGCTCAAGCTGGACCGTGGCTTTCGTAATGCTGGCGATTGTCTAACAACGGTGGAGCAATGGGACAAGGCAGAGATAGCGTTACACGTCGTTGACCTTGGCGGTAACGCGATTGATACAACCAGCGCAGCCGGGCGGTTTATGCTGGTAATCCTAGCGGGCGCAGCAGAGATGGAGCGTAACCTAACCAGAGAGCGCACCAAAGCCGCGATGGCGGTAAAGCGTGCCAACGGTAAGCGTATCGGCACGATACCCTATGGCTTCACCTTAGCCGACGATGGAGCCACGCTACTACCGAACGAGCCAGAGCAATCCATAGTGAGCGAAATAACGGCAATGCGGGATAAGGGCTTCACGCTCCAGCGCATCGCAACTGCACTAACCGACCGAAATATCCGAACCAAGGCGGGAAACTGCGTATGGCGACATCAAACAGTCGCGCAGATACTTAGACGACCAATGCCGGTGTAATTAGTCTAGACTTGAAAATATCACTTTGCCTAAACGTAGCAGGCTATTCGGCGTAGACGGCTCTTATAACGGCCGCAGAGCATGCGTTACATTCGTTGATACATTGGCCGACAGTGTAATCTGGGCCTATGTTTGGATCTGTAGGGCATCCCGCCCCAAAATCACCTGCACAAGCCCCAAAAAGTGCAGTGATTTCTTGAAATTCAGAGAATCCAAAGTCTCTATCAATTCTGGCTGCAGTGATGAATGTTTCTACGGATTGACTATCCGAGGTCCATAATCTGCAAACCTCTCTTGCAGCCTCAATGGTTCCTATGGCTGTAAAGTCTCTTGGTTCATCCGGCTCATCTGCTATAGGAGTTTCGTTAGGTGTAGGTTGTCCGGCGACTTCTGTAGACATAGAGTTGCATCCCGCAACCATCAACGAGCAGATTGATAAAGAAATAGCAAATTTCATTTAATTACTCCACTAATATTATTGGGCAATGCTACCTTGAAAAATTAACAGGTAGATTTCTCCCGAGTCAAAATTTACAAGAGTATTGTCACCAAGTACATTGAGGACCACAAACAATTCTATGGTTATCTGTCTAGCTAATACATCTTGGGAGACGCCAATGAAATCGATGAGGTTGTCACCATTCCTCCCGAGAGAGGCGCCACCCGTTGCACTTAATATCAAGGGAAAGTAGTCACTCGACTCTTCTTCAAATGTTAGACGGTAATGCCCTTCACCAAGTCTCTGAAATGTCTGTAGATGTAGTATTCCATCAGAAGCAAAGACGGGCGATTCTTCGCTTCCGGTTAAAAAATCGCCGGTATATAGCAGTTCGTTGCGTTGGCTACCAATAGTCTCGCCGGGTGGTCCGGGTGGTCCGGGTGGCCCGGGTGGCCCGGGTGGCCCTTGCGGGCCAGTAATTGCTTGAAACGTATTTGGCTCTTGTCCAACCTGCATCCCACAGCCCGCAAAGAGCAACAGGCACAACGATAAAGCTAAGAAACAGCGCATATGCCACCAACCTTTCACCCCCCACCATACACAAACGCCCCATCAAATACAAGAAAATTGCCATAAGTGCCTCTATCGTGACTCAAGACCGGGGGTAACCGTCATATTTCGTTGTTTTCGCCCCGCCGTTAGCCACCTTGCGGCAAAATTAAAATGCAGTCATCGCTTCCCGCACCTTGGCAACGGCCTTTTCCCGCTCGATTTGTTCATGTTCAACCAGCCATTCTGGCTTATCCTGAAAGTCTCCAGATACGCCAGCAAGTAGTGCCTGAGCCAGCGATTGAGCATTCTGGACGGGTATCACAAAACCGCGTTTAGTCGGATACCACACCAGCTTCTCACGATGCAGATTCCACGTTCTAAACCGGATAAATGCGTGACCACCATGCTGACGATGATGCACGAGCACGGTCCGCCACCGATCCCAAGGAACAGAAGCCACGAAAGTATCGATAGTTTCAAGCGGATTCGGTTTATTGTCGTTGCTTAATTCAACCATGTTAAATCCCTAAAGTGTCACTACGCGCGCCCGCGCATTGGAGGCTCAGCCTCCGCGAGTTATCTCTTGTTCCATTACCAATATCTGCCATGTTATCGTTGAGCCTATACGCTGAAATCCTATGCCCGTGTCTACGGAACCCACTAATTACTGCATGTTTTTTGGGGTTGTGTAGACGTAGACAGTGTAGACCCTTCAACTTTCACCACCTATCGCAGATTCGACCATTGCAATGATGCCAGCACGGAGAGCAGAGGGAAGCGTGGCCCATGCTTCAATTATGTTGTTTAGTTCGTTGTCGTTTGTGACTGGAAGTGAACTGTCGGGGTTATAGGCGATAGCTGGCGTGGAATTTTCGTAAGTGTTTGCGTTACAGCTACTTACAGAATCATCCACCGGTTTCCTAAACCGGGGGTCGTGGGTTCGAATCCCCCCGGGCGCAATTGGTGGAAGTGCTTTCGTGGTATGGAGTTATCTCCGCTTGGGTGCATTAGCCAACCTTCCGAAAGGAGGTGGTTTTGGCGTCTGGCGTCATTCGTATTCTCAGAATCTTCTGTGTACAACTTTTCTATGATCCATTGAGCTTGGATTTCATGATTATTAATCACGTTGCTCACGTTGCTATAGAACTTTACGGTTGTTCTTACATCTGCATGTCCCTCCAATTCCTTTACGGTATTAATGGGCAGATGGTTGGCCCAATGCTGACCACAAGATTAACAGACACAGTGAATGGTAATCTTGTCTAGGTTAATAATTTTTGCCCATTTTGCATGACTACGTAGCGCTCGAATAACATTGTTTACCAGACAATCATTTACCCAGGGTTTGCCGGATTTTAAAGTAATTCGTCCACTATTCCATTATTTGCATATATCGCTTCGGTGACACCAGTATCAGAGGCGAGCCATTAGGTCGGTTTTTGAGCCGTGCTGCCCGCCTCGGCCGCAACGCCTTGCCACCGTGGCTGTCCGCATTACCCTTTGACGTATGATCACAAAAGATGAGGCACATGCTGAGATTGCTACGGAAAAGATCGACGAAATCTGTCAACAGCTAGCTACGGATTGCCAAGTGCGAAGGAAACTCCCAGGAGGTGGTCTTCTCCATGTCGACCGCCTTATGCCGTTCTTGTGTGTCTATCGCCGAAACCCGGCGCGGAAGGACGCCGGCACACGATTGTTTGTGACGGGCGAAGCGGCCTTTCTGACAGCCCCGGGGGACGCACCGGTTCGTCGCGGCATTCGGCCATTGGTTAGGCGGATTGCCGAGACAGCGTCCGCTCGCTTCGGCGCATTCCTCCTTTTGGAAATCTGGTCGGCTCCCGACGAGGATGTACCGCGTCGATTGAACGAAAAAACTAGAGAGCCGATGCCTCCCCCGCCAGAATTCCGCATCCTGGAGTTGAAGCACAGCCTCGTTGGTGATACTGTCAACACTTTGAGGTTCGCTCTCGAAAGAATCAAATCACAGCAGATATCGGCTGGAGTGCAGGTTGTTGCACGGAATTCTATCGGCCCGCCGGGTCTGCAATCGTTACTGACAGCCTCCGACGCAGAGAGCATCAGCTGCTGTGTACTTGGTTTGGAAATCGTACCGATCTACCGGCAGGGTGAAGACGGAGAACCATTCCCGACGATCTTGAGACAGATGCACCGTGGCGTCAGCCGGGCACTGAAGAAGGCCTTCCTGACTTTCTCGTTGTCACATACGAATACTCGACCGCAACATTTTTGGGCACTCGGCCGCCGAAAGATAGAGCTGCGCGCCTGGAAAACCGATCGGGAGCTAGCCGACGTCTCGTCGAAGACTGACCTTCTCCTTCAGGTTACTCCAATCAACGCGGAGAGTGCCTGGCACGAGTTCGAAGAGAGTGATTTTCAATGTCGGCCTATATTCCAGTATCGCCCGCTGAGTATCGATCCGCTACTTCTCAAACGTCAAGTGAACCTGATTCAAACTGAGCAGATCGCCGACGCCACCCTTGCGGCAGTGTTTCGGCAGACGCAGTCTGAATTGGATCGCCAGATCACCATGTTGTCAGACATTGGTACGCGGCGTTTCCTGCCGGGGAGCATGCAGGTTTTTGGCGGGGTTGACGCATCGCTGTTGGGGCTGGCCTACAGACTGATGGAGCAACAAAAACTGCCCGACGAAGGCCAACCTGAAGAGAGAGTTGGTGCGAACGACTTCGCCCGTCGTGCTGCAGCTGAGGTTGAGGCTTACCGCCATCAATTCCCAAATTTCACCGCGCAGGTACTGGTCCGGGACGACATTTTTTCCGGCATGTTGTGTTCAGGCGGCAATCTATTGATTGGTCGTGAAACCTCGATTGCCGCTGACCGGGTAGGGCCGTTGATTGCCCACGAGGTAGGAACACACCTTCTAACCTACTACAATGGTTTGGCGCAGCCACTGCGTTTGCTTTCGACAGGGTTGGCTGGCTATGACGGCCTGCAGGAGGGGCTGGCGGTGTTGTCTGAGTATTTGGTCGGGCGGCTCACTCGCGGGCGATTGAGGCTGCTGGCCGCCCGAGTAATCGCCGTCCATGCGCTACTCAAGGGTGCGGAATTCATCGAGACGTATAGGATATTGGTTGATGACCATCAGTTCGAGCAGCGTACAGCCTTCACAGTAACGCTTCGCGTCTATCGGGGAGGTGGACTGACGAAGGACGCGATCTATTTGCGCGGCCTTGTAGAAATAGTGGAATACCTGCGTCGAGGTGGACCGCTCGAACCGCTGTTCGTCGGAAAGATTGCGGCCGACCATGTACCTATCATACGGGAGTTATTGCAGCGTGAAGTGCTACGCCCGCCGCCGCTCACACCGCGATATATGCACAGTGAGAACGTTGAACATCGGATCGTCCGAATCAGAGAGGGGATGGGCATTTTAGATATGGTGCGTGACTAAGTTTGTCTAAGTAGGTGTCCTTGCTGGTTCGCGTAACGGAAACGATGGTTTTGCGCAAGCGATAAATGAGTGGGTCCGCGCCACATATTGTGTCTACCGCGCCGACCACTTTGTGGAGAGGCGAAAGGCCTCCTGCTGGGAGGTAATCGATCTCGTTGTCGCAAGACGCAGGGCCTCTACGGCACTTTACGGTGTTGGAAACGGCCATTCCCGTTGCGGCTTGTGAACATGAAATCCAAGCCTACTTTGTTTTTCCTTGTTTCCGCCGAAAGTCCTCCTTCTTGAACCCATGTTTCTGCATCATTGCGAATATGGTACGCGAGGAGATTTCACTGCGGTCGGCGGCGTCTACGAGTCGGCCGCGGGTGGCCGAAAGAAGGCGATGCATATACTCCCGCTCGAGGTCGCTCACATACTTATCCCGAACTTCTTTCCACGGCTTATCAATCAGTTGACCATGCTCAATGTCGCCAGACAACTCAGAAGTCAGCATGGGCACGCCAGGAAGGATCCGAACCAATGCGTGTTTCTCGACGATCAACTTCGGAAGATCATGAATTGTCAGGACATGCCCACGGCACAAGATAATCGCCCGCTCCACAACATTGATTAATTCTCGAATGTTGCCGGGCCAATCGTAATCCGAAAGCACACTCATAGCATCCTCAGTAAAAGACGAAACAGGGCGCCCCAGCCGGGCTTTGAAGTCCTGCAAATATCGTTCCAAAAGTATAGGAATATCTTCGCGGTGCTTACGCAGTGGCGGAATCTCGAGCGTTACAACGCCGAGGCGATAGTACAAGTCTCGACGAAAACGCCCTTCCTCAATCTCGCTCTCGAGATCCCGATTGGTGGCCGCCATAATGCGTACGTTGATATCAAATACATTCTCGCTTCCGAGTCGCTGAATAGTGCGTTCCTGCAAAACGCGTAAAAGCTTCACCTGCAGATGTTTAGGGAGCTCGCCGATTTCATCGAGAAAAAGTGTTCCTCCGTGAGCCAGTTCAAAATAACCTCGACGGTCCCTGCTCGCTCCGGTGAAGGCTCCTCGTACGTGGCCGAAGAGTTCACCGTCGAGGAGAGTTTCTGGTAGGGCCGCGCAGCTTACCGGAATGAAAGGATGCGAAGCCCTTGGGCTTTCCGCATGGATCGCCCGCGCGAGCCGTTCTTTTCCGACTCCTGTCTCACCGAGAATAAGCAGGGAACTGTCCGGCTCAATCACACGTCGAACGATGTTTAGAAATGCTTTCATCGTAGGGTTGGGAGATTCAAAATCAGCCAATCGACAGTCCGTCTCCGCGACATCTCGTCGGATACGATCCACGCCGGCATCGTGGCGGCGGATGACAAAGGATTGAATGGCTTGGCGCATTGTATCGTCCGACAGCCGCGTATAGAGCACTGCGAAACAGCCGGCGATCAAAAGGCGAGCTCGTTCTTCGGGATCCTCTCGGTTCCAAATTACGATAAGTTCGGGATGGTCAGGGAGATTTCGGATCGCAGCGACCGTTTCGTCGATGGGTTCGGGAAGGGTCGCGCGTGACACAATAATCAGATCGCCTGCATCTCCAACTCGATTCCAAAAAGGGCCCTTTGTTGGCCCGTATGTAACCGAAATACTAAGAGGCTCTAGAAGCTGGGCCATTCGCTCCGCCAATTGAGTCCTGTGTACCACGATATGAACGCGAACTAGCATTATCCGGCAATTCACTTCCGATAAACAATAACCGGCATATTACAGCTTATATCTCGGCTGTCTAGTGCTGATTGAGGATTGCTTGCATACCGCTTAGGATTACCTTTTATCTATGTAAGTGTTTGCATTGACGGTGGTTATGTGCGTTTTGGTGAATCATGGACTTTGTGGCGCCGAACATGCCCCATAGAATTATAGAAACGTTCAGACGCAGTGAAAACAACCCAATACTAAGGAGGTGCCTATGGAACCAACATGGCGGGTTCACGTCGGCGAAGGTCAACTTGTTGCAATGGCCGTACATGATGGTCACGAACTCAGGCCCGATGTGGCGGAGAACATGGCCCTGTCCGAGGACGAGCGGCTACGTGAGGAGGATCCACACACCGGGGTCTGGGCGGCGGTGGCTCCGACCCGGATTATTTCCCTCTTTTCGAGATTCGAAGTGGATTTAAACCGTCCGCGAAACAAGGCGGTATACATCACGCCGGGGGATGCATGGGGGCTACGCGTGTGGAAGCACGAGCCACCCGCGGAACTAATCGCGCAGTCGCTGAAGGAGTATGATGCTTTTTACTCCTCAGTGCGCGGCGTGCTGGAGACGATCGAGCGCATGTTCGGGAAGTTTGTGGTTTTCGACTTGCACACCTATAACCACCGTCGTGATGGCCGGGATGGACCTGTAGCAAACGAGACGGAGAATCCACAAGTGAACATCGGTACTGGAACGATGGATCGGTCGCGTTGGGGTAACATTGTGGACAGATTCATCGGCGATTTGCGAGCCTATGATTTCCCTGGTGGCGCACTGGATGTACGCGAAAACGTCAAGTTTCGCGGTGGCCAATTCTCGCGATGGGTCCATGAAACTTTTCCGGAGAGCGGTTGCTCGATCGCTATCGAGTTCAAAAAGTTTTTCATGGACGAATGGACCGGCGATGCAAATCCGGTTCTCGTTCGCGCGATCGGTGACGCGTTACGTTCCACTGTACCTGGTGTGCTAACGGAACTGAATAACGCATGACCCAAGAGATCACCACTAAGCAGACCGCAGCCGTTGATCGGTTGATCCGCACGATTTGTGCGCGTCTCGCCGAGAACAAACGGGTCCGCCGAAAGTTGCCAGTCTGGGGTCGTCTGCACATCGATCGCCAACTGCCGTTTCTATGTGTGTATCGCCGACCGGTTGCAAGTGCTGACACGGGGACCGATCGTCTAGTGACTACCGAGGCCTCATACCTGTATGCCTCGGCCAGCAAGGAACAGAAAGCTGCGCTGACGAAGCTTGTTTCCGGAGTAGTGCAAACTCTGGGGAACGAATTCGGCGCCTTCTTGTTATTGGAGCTATGGTCGGGAGACGTCGGAGAAGCGCCGGACGCAAATGCGCTTCAGTTTGCGTCTCCGCAGTTTCGCGTATTCGCGCCAAAGGACGAGGAGTTAGACTCTTTCGTTGTGAAGTTTAGAGAATCGCTCTCTCGAATTAAGATCTCCAAACTGGCTGCCAAGGTGGAAGTGGTTCGTTCGTCTCGTTGTTATCCGCCCACACTCTCTCCAGTCTTGCCCTCAGCCGTGGCCCGAGAATTGCGATGCATTTCACTTGGCCTGGAAATCCGACCGGTTTACAGACACCCCAAGACGAATGACACCTACCCTGTCATCCTTCGCGACATGCGTCGAGAGCTAACACGGGGCCTCCGCAGAACATTTTACGAGTTTTCCCGCATACACACCTCGCAACAACCGAAGCACTTCCACACACTTGGTCGTCGCGCCGTTGTGAAGTCGGTATGGGAAGTGGATCGTCAGCTTGCGCAGGTCTCGAACGGTTTTGATTTTCTTCTCCAGGTCACTCCGGTCAATGCGGGTAAAGCTTGGCACCAGTTTGAGAGGCGCCGATTCGAGAAAGCACCAGTTTTTCGGTATCGACCGTTGCCAGCCGATCCGATCGTTTTGAAGCGAATGCTGTACGACGTTCCGCTGGAGCGCATCGAAGACCCGACGCTTCTATCGTTGTTTCGCAATAAGCAGGATGAGCTCGACCGGAAAATTACGATGCTCGTCGACATCAACACGCGCAATTTCGTTCACGGGAGTCTGCAGGTCTACGGTGGTGTGGAGGATGACCTACAGCATCTCGCGGCAGAACTTCTCGATCAATTGCCGTCACGAAGTCGCAATTCTGTTAAGGGCGGAAATCTGCCCCCAAGTTCATTCGCCGAGCTTGCTGAAAAGGAGATTGAGTATCTGCGACAACAGATGCCAGATTGCAAAGCACAAGTTCGTATTCGCGATGATATCGTCAGTACGATGGTTTCGCGTGGATCGTTGCTTATTCGCGAAAAAACAAAGATCGCAGCCGGAAGAGTGGCTGCACTGTTGCAGCACGAAGTTGGAACGCATTTGCTGACCTACTGGAACGGTCGTGCTCAGCCCCTGAAATTACTGTCCTCGGGTCTGGCAGGGTACGAAGCGACGCAGGAAGGGCTCGCCGTTTTGGCAGAGTATCTTGTAGGTGGCCTGAATCACCGACGTGTCCGAACCTTGGCGGCCCGTGTCTTGGCTTGCCGTCTGATGATCGAAGGAGCTTCGTTCGTAGAGACGTTTCGAGTGTTGGACCGCACGTACGAGTTTGATCAGGCAACTGCCTTTTCCGTGACAATGCGAATTTATCGCGGAGGTGGACTAACTAAAGATGCTATTTATCTTCGTGGACTTATCCAAATCCTTGAATACTTTAAGAAAGGTGGCGACTACGATCCGCTCTTGTTGGGAAAACTGGCCCTTGAACATGTTCCAGTCCTGAAAGAACTGCAGTGGCGCAAGGTCCTGCAGCCAGCACCTCTGCGGCCAAAGTATTTGGATGCACCGGAATCGGCGGACCGACTCAAGCTAGTTTGTGCGGGGATGACTGTTCTTCAGCTTTGCAAGGGGGCCAAATCATGAAAATTGGAATCGTGGTCAATGTGATGGATAGTGAGGTGGCCGGACAGACGACATATCGCCTAGCCGCAGATGCAGCCAACGCTGGACATGAAACGTGGCTAATGAGCGCCGGCACTCTTTCCTACGAGCCTGATGATCGGATTCGCGCTTATGCTCGGAGGGTGCCAGCGTGTGGTTCTCGCCCTTCTTCAAAGCTTTCAGACGCACTGAAAAGCGACAAGGCGGAAAACATATGGATCACAGTCGACGATTTAGACGTTCTGTTGCTTCGAAGCAATCCTTCTGTTCAACATGGCTGGGCGCAAACAGGGGCCATGAATTTCGGGCGCATTGCCATGAGGCACGGCGTCATCGTTCTCAATGATCCAAATGGCTTGGCTAAAGCGATGAACAAGCTCTACTTGCAGACTTTTCCGGAGCAGGTGTGGCCACGGACGCTTATCACGCGGAGCGAGAGTCGAATCGCGGACTTTGCCAAGCGTGAGGGCACCATTGTCATCAAACCTCTTCAAGGCTCGGGTGGCAAGAATGTCTTCATCGTCCATTCCAAAGATTCTGCCAATATGGACCAAATGGTTGGGGCAGTTAGGCAGGACGGCTACGTCGTCGCGCAGGAGTATTTGCCTGCTGCCGCTGAAGGCGACACGCGGTTATTTCTGATGAACGGAGTACCGCTTCAGCACAAGGGCAAATACGCCGCGTTCAGGCGTATCCGTACCGGCGATGACATGCGCAGCAACATTCACGCTGGCGGAAAACTTCGTAGAGCTAACGTGGATGACACTATGCTCAGGTTGGCCGAAATGGTTCGTCCAAAACTAGTGCAGGACGGGATGTTTTTGGTCGGTCTCGATATCGTGGGCGACAAGATCATGGAGATCAACATATTTAGCCCAGGCGGATTGGGCAGCGCACAGAAATTCGAGAAAGTGAATTTTTCTGAGGCGGTGCTCGTCGCGCTCGAACGCAAGGTTGATTACATGAAATACTACCGCCGGAACTTTAGTAACGTGGAATTGGCGACGCTATAGCATCGCTCAGGAGAATAGTATAATGAAGATAGGTTTCATAGTTAACGACATCAAAACAGAAGAGACTGGTTATACCACCAGTCGACTTGCCGTCACAGCGATCAATCTCGGGCATGAAGTGTGGTCGATGGGCGTCGGTGATCTTGCCTACGACGCCGACGAAAAGATTCGCGCCCGGGCCCTTGGAGTTTCAAAGAAGAAGTATGCGAATTCGGAAGCATACTTGCGCGAGCTGCAGAGCTCGAAGGCGGTCCAGACGCGGATAACAGTGGACGATTTGGATGTCGTGCTATTGCGGAATGACCCCTCGACGGACGCGAATACGCGCCCTTGGGCGACGTCTGCCGCAATCCAGTTCGGTCGAATCGCTATGCGTCATGGTGTTATTGTCCTAAACGACCCTAATGGTCTCGCGCGGGCTGCGTCCAAAATGTATTTTCAGACCTTTCCGGAGGAAGTGCGACCCAAAACGATCATCACCCGCGATCGTGACGAGATAAAAGCATTTGCCAAAGAACAGAATGACACTATTGTCCTTAAGCCGCTTCAGGGATCTGGTGGCGAGAGTGTGTTCTTGGTACGAAAAGATGATGTCCCAAATCTCAACCAGATGATTGATGCCGTGAGCCGTAGCGGCTATGTGATCGCGCAGGAATATCTTCCGGCCGCAGCGGAAGGAGACATGCGGTTGTTCCTGATGAACGGGCAGCCGCTTCGCCACAAAGGCAAGTACGCCGCTTTTCGAAGAGTGCGCACGGGCGGTGACATGCGTTCGAATATTCATGCTGGAGGCAAACTTCAGAAAGCTGAAGTTGATGGCACGGCGTTGAGGATCGCAGAGATCGTTCGGCCGAGAATCGTGCAAGACGGTATGTTTCTAGTCGGGCTGGATATCGTTGGCGACAAGCTCATGGAGATCAACGTCTTCAGTCCCGGAGGCCTCGGCAGTGCCCAGAAATTCGAAGGCGTGAATTTCAACCAGGCAGTGATTCACGCATTGGAGCGGAAAGTTCAGTATATGGAATTCTACCGTCGCAATTTCGACAACGTGGAAATGTCCACACTGTGATGGCAATTTTTAACGCTGCGAAATGTTGTTTCCGATTTGAAGAAACAGCGAGGATGATGGACCCGTGGTTACGCAAGGAATGGAGACAACATGAGAATTGCATTTTTCGTAAACGATGTGATGACAGAGCAGCACGTTTTTACCACAACGCGCATGGCGATGGCCGCGGCAAACCGAGGCCATGAGAGCTGGCTAGTGGGCGCGGGAGATTTCGCCATGGATCCGGATGAAGTCATTCGCGCAAGGGCGCGGGCAGCGCCGAAAGCATCTTACAAGAATACCAAGACCTATCTCGCCGAGCTCCAAGGAGCGAAAGGTCGTTCAGAGCGAATCTCCGTCGACGATCTTGACGTGCTCATGCTGCGCAATGACCCGGCGGAAGATAAGGGGCATAGGAATTGGGCGCAGACAGCGGGCATCGTGTTCGGACGGGTCGCGGTAAAGCGCGGCGTAATTGTTCTAAACGATCCCAGCGCGCTCGCGATGGCCATGAACAAGATGTATTTCCAACTGTTTCCCGAAGAAGTTAGACCCAAGACGTTAATCACACGAGATCGCGACGAGATCAGACAGTTTGCGGCGGAGCTTGGCCACGACATCGTCATCAAGCCCCTACAAGGCTCCGGAGGGCAGGGCGTTTTCCGTGTTCGACACAATGACCTTGCCAACGTCAACCAGATGATCGAGTCGATCACGCGTGACGGCTACATTGTTGCACAAGAATACCTCAAGGACGCGGAGGAGGGCGACACGCGTCTTTTCATGATGAACGGCCAGCCCTTGAAATACAAAGGTAAATATGCCGCCTTTCGCCGATTGCGCAAGGGCGATGACATGCGGAGCAACATACACGCTGGGGGAGAAAAAGGGCCAGCCATCATCGATGAGCGAGCATTGAACATCGCCGAAATAGTGCGCCCAAAGTTGGTTGAGGACGGCATGTTCTTAGTGGGACTCGATATCGTCGGCGACAAGCTCATGGAGATTAATGTCTTTACACCGGGCGGGTTGGGCAGCGCCCGACAATTCGAAAAGGTCAACTTCGCTTACGCCGTCCTCGATGCTTTAGAACGCAAGGTGGATTACATGAAATACTATCGACGAAATTTCAATAACGTGGACATGGCCACGCTGTAAGCGATTAGAACAGTAAGAGAGATCGAGCATGGAATCGCGCCCGGAACAGCAAGAGTTGAATCGCACCGACGCGGCATTGGCACTTATGATCGGCCAGGTAGCTCGTTCTGCAAACGCGGATGCGGTCATCTGTGGAACGGAGACCGGCGCGTTGTTTCGCAAATTGGTAGAGCATACCGAGGGTTTGCGCATGATTGCCGCAACCCCCAACATCGATACCTACGAAACTTTGGTTGGTTATGGGTTCGAAGCGGTACGGCTGTCGCTGCGTGTTGCGAACAAGTACGGGCAGGCGCGGCATGGTGTATCCACCGCCTTGAACGCGGGCGCCATATCCGTGGGGGATCTAGTTGTCTGCGCGATTGGCCACGATCTCTGTCACGGAGTTGGCGACCTCGTTTTGGTTACCGACGTGGAAGCGAACGTCTCAAACGTCGCTCTTTCTGAGATGATTAAACTGACAGACGGCATTCGACCAAGCGTGCTGGAATCCGCATTGCGGCTAGCCTGCAAGATTGGCGACGTCGCGCAAAGAGGAAAGCGCGTTGGTGCCTTGTTTGTACTTGGTGATTCAGAGAACGTGCTTGAACGGTCGCGGCAGTTGGTTCTGAACCCATTCCAGGGGCACGGTGACCAAGAACGAATGCTGACTGATCCTCGGATCGACGAAATGTTGATCGAGCTTTCAAAACTCGATGGCGCTTTCATCGTGCGTGGAGACGGTCTTATTCGAACGGCAGCGGCGTTCCTAGCGACGTCGGAGGTTGACGTGACGGTTCCTGTCGGTCTGGGCGCGAGGCATGTCGCGGCTGCCGCAGTCACGGCACAGACAGAAGCGACCGCCGTCGTCGTCTCGGCAACAGACGGTTTCGTCAGGGCGTTTTCCGGCGGAGAGTTGGTCTTACAGATGGACCCGGCTGTCCCACTTGGCCCCTTCTGGCAGCCTCCCGCTTAAGCGCTGTACGTTAACCCCACCGCATGTATCCATTAGCGGAATAATTGACCAAGCCTCCAGCGTTTGGGGCTGTGTTGTGGTGATTGGGGTTGTGCGAAGACGTGATCGGGCGAATGGTCAATGACTATGCTTAGAGATTTACGAGGAGATTCACAAATGCCCGAAAATGAAGAGACACATCCATGGATTGAGCTTGAGAAACTCGTCGAGGAATCTGACGCCGAAAGCATGGATGCGTTTCTAGATGCATTGCCACCGGGGGAACCCGCACGGGCGGTTGCACATCTTCACTTGCAGGACCAGATACGCTTGTTTTCTACACTCGATCCGGAAGATGCTGCAGACCTCGTTGAGCAGATGCCAGATGCCCAGGCTGCAGAACTGTTCGAACACCTGGAACCATTAGCCGCAGCGGCCATCATCGACAGGATGCCAAGTGATGAGCAGGCAGACCTAATTGGCGATCTCCCTAACGAGGAAGCCGGCGCCATCCTCGACGCCATGAATCCCATTGAGGCTCGTGATGCGCGCTTTCTCAGCCGTTACCCGGATGACGTCGCGGGCGGCTTGATGATCACCGAATTCCTCGCCTATCCGGAAAAGTTCACGGTGGCGGAAGTCGTAGATGATCTGCGTACACATGCTGATGATTACCGAAAATACAACGTTCAGTATGCATATGTGACAACAGGAGATTCCCGGCTCGTTGGCGTCCTTCAACTCCGAGACCTTTTGCTTGCCAGGAGAGGACAGGCTATCAAAGAACTGATGCGTGGCGACCCCCGCACAGTGGCCGACCATGCCAATTTAGACGAACTGAACGACTTCTTCGACCGACACCCATTTTATGGGGTCCCGGTCATCGACGAACAACACGCGATCGTCGGCGTCGTACGGCGCGTAGCCGTGGAAGAGGCGCTCGCCGACCGTAGTGATTCCAACTACCTCAAGTCGCAAGGCATCGTTGGCGGAGAAGAACTTCGCTCCATGCCGCTGCTGTTACGCGCTCGACGTCGCTTGTCATGGCTAAGCGTAAACATACTGCTGAATGTCCTCGCCGCCAGTGTGATCGCGTTTTATCAGGATACACTGGCTGCGGTGATTGCCCTTGCGGTGTTTCTTCCGATCATTTCCGATATGAGCGGCTGCTCCGGAAATCAGGCAGCGGCTGTAAGCATGCGGGAACTAGCGTTGGGGCTCGTGCGACCTGCGGAAATACTATACGTACTCGGCAAGGAAGTGCTGCTCGGGATGATCAACGGTGTCGCATTGGGGCTTCTGATTGCGGTGGTCGCCTGGATGTGGAAAGGCAACCCATATTTGGGTCTCGTCGTCGGCGGAGCGCTCGCACTGAACACCACGATTGCCGTGAGCATCGGCGGGTGCGTTCCACTATTACTCACACGCATGGGCAAGGATCCGGCACTCGCATCCGGCCCGATCCTGACCACGGTCACGGACATGTGTGGTTTCTTTATTACGCTTAGCTTTGCATCGGCGCTTCTTCCACACTTGCAGGGCGCTTTGAAGTGAAAGACCTGTCCTTCCCATTGATGTCATCCGGATAATAAGCAGTCTGGATCCATCTGGCTGGGACTGTCATTGGGCTTATAGACATGTGAAGTGAAAAATATCGTACTTTCTGCTAAGTCAATTTCATTCGACTTTCAGATTTCGTGCAATTAACCCCCATGGTGAGGAAAGCCTTGAGCCACAGTGTCCAGAAACTCAAATGCTTGAACGAGACCCTACGTTCCTCGCCGACCTAATGTCATGAAGAGGCTGTCCCCGGTACGCTTTCGCGTACGTGTATGACGGCGTTGTTTCGCGCCAACGTTTACTTTTTCGGAGGACAGCCATGATTACTATAGGAATGGATGTGCACGTTCGCAACTCTTATC
>JAJDDW010000064.1 GCA_029260115.1 Phycisphaerae bacterium
GCTACTGTAGCTTATGCTGTTTGCGCTGCGTACACGCGATTTATTCTAACGTCAGGCGTGGATTGGGCCAAACGGGGATCAAAATGTGGTCATCGTGGGATATAGACTTCGCATTAAACTAGGCTTGGCCTGCGTCCAAAAAGACACAGACCACGCCCATTATGCGAGATGAAGGATTTGAGAGCGAGCGACTTCTTTCCTGGTGCCAGCGGTACCGATTATAGAGCGCCGCTTGTGAACATCGCGTACATACGCAACCCAGCAGGGCCTGCAAGCACAACGAGAATAGCCGGGAAAATGAACATAATCAGAGGAAGCATCAGCTTCACGGTTGTCTTCTGTGCCTTCTCTTCTGCAGCCTGCCGGCGTTTAATACGCAGCGCTTCAGATTGTCGTCGCAAGGCTGTGGCGATGCTGGTACCAAACCGTTCGGCTTGGTTGACAACGCCGACCAACGAACGTGCTTCTTCGACGCCGGATCGCGCGGCGAAATTAGCCAACGCTTCTGATCGGGGCACACCCATTTGAGATTCCACGGTAACCATCTGCATTTCTTCGGAGACCGCCGGGTGAACGTTCGACATTTCGTCACCCACACGCTGCAAAGCTGCATCCAACCCTAAGCCAGATTCCACAGAGATGACAAGCAGATCCAGCGTGTCGGGTAGCCCATTACGAATCAGATTGGATCGTTTGGATATAGCCATCGACAACCAAATATTTGGCGCAAGGAATCCGACACCTGCGCCCAGCAAGGTGTATCCGGCGCCGTTGATAATATCTGCCCCTTTACCCCAAGAGTAAAGCAGGCCAGCTATACCAAGCAAGATTGCTAGCATCGTCTTACTGGCAAGAAAAGTCGTGACCACGCCCTCGCCGCGGATTCCGGCATTGGCCAGCTTCATACGCAGCTTAGACATTTCCTCCGAGCTATGCATCTGCGCTGGTCGCACCGCCATGGGCGCTACCGTATCGAGCATTTTCTTGGCGACCGATTCTTTCGCCTCTTTGCGAATCGCAGCGACGCTGGATTGCGCACTTCGGCCTGTCATACGGCGCTTAATAACATCTTCGTTGTCTGTAGGTTTAGGTAAAAATGCATAGATGACCAACGCAGCGGCCACCATCATCATACCTGCGAGCAAATAAACTTCCATAACGCATACTCCGCCACTATGTCGTGCGCAATAACAATATTCTTAGCCAAAATCGTCTAACGAGCAGCCTCTCGAGCTACACTTTGATGTTGACAATCCATCGAATCATCGCCAGCCCCATTAGCTGCATACCACCGGCTACGATCAATAAAATCTGACCGATTGGATCCTCTAACAATACACCTGCGTAGTTCGGATTCATCTTCAAGGTGGCCATATAGATACCAATCGGTAGGGCAAATAGCACCCATCCCGAAAGGCGACCTTCCGCCGTCAATGCACGGACTTGGCCCGCTAATTCGATACGTTCTCGGATGACCCCACTAATATTTTCTAAAACCTCAGCCAAATCGCCACCCGTTTGTCGTTGAATGATGACGGCGGTGACGAAGAATCTTACGTCGAGCGAATTCACACGATTAGCCATGGAAAGCAGCGCATCTTCAATTTTTATACCCAGATTTTGTTCGTGATAAACCTGCGCAAATTCCGTGGCGATGGGTGCGGGCATTTGCTCATAGATATTCTGAACCGCCCCGGCTAGGGAGTGCCCCGCACGCAACGCCTGCCCCATCATGTCAAACACGTCTGGCAACTGATTACTCAACTTAGCCAGGCGCTTTGTGCGTCGAAAGTATAGAAACATGATGGGGAGAAAGAATATTGCCAGCCCGGAGCCTACAGCGGCTATGGGATGCGCACCGATGACAATTAATCCAACGCCGATCAAACCAGCGATACCCGTGAGGTTCAGCAACATCTGCGAGGCTGACCACGGGACCGCGCCTTGGTCCAAGAGCGTTTGAATTTTCGGCACGATACTAAGCTTGCCGAGCATGGCATCGGCGATGGACTTGGTCTGCCCCATGCCACCGCGTTTGATAATTGAGTCTAATTCGGTGCTCTTCTCGGAGCGTGTCGCACGGCCACGCAGTCGATCCTGCATCTTTTTGCGTGACGATGTTTTAGACTCTGACGCCGCTTGATAGATGCCGAAAAACAGCAACATCGAGCCGGCTATAGGCAATATATAAACCAATATGCCTTCAGTCTGACCCAGCGTCCAGCTTTGTAGCGATGGGATCATGCCTAATTGAATATAAGAAAATAACATGACAAGTCTCTTTCCGTAAGGCTACTCTAGTGCATCATCTTTCATCAGCACTTGTCGATTGAACAACGCGGGGTCTATGTTTGCTCCACAAGCCTTGATCCGTTCTAAAAACGATGGCCTGATACCGGTCGCAACGAACTGACCCATGGCTCGACCTTTTTCATCGATGCCAACTTGCTCGAACTGGAAGATGTCCTGCATGGTGACAATTTCGCCTTCCATGCCGGTCACTTCTGTAATACTAACGATCTTACGAGGACCACCAGTTAGTCGTTGAGCACTGATAATAATATTTACAGCCGATGCAAACTGCTGACGAATAGCGCGAACTGGCAAATCAAAACCAGCCATCATGACCATGGTTTCCACACGGGAAACACAATCGCGTGTACTGTTGGCGTGTAACGTGGTTAACGAACCATCGTGGCCAGTATTCATCGCCTGCAACATGTCGAGCGTCTCTGGACCTCGACACTCACCGACAACAATTCGATCCGGTCGCATACGCAAGCTATTGATAAGCAGGTCACGAATAGCAATTCTTCCTTTGCCTTCAATATTGGCCGGTCGCGTTTCCATGCGAACGACATGAGGCTGGCGTAACTGAAGCTCAGCGGCGTCCTCAATAGTTACGATGCGCTCTGTTTCCGGAATAAATGACGACAGGTTATTTAACAGCGTGGTTTTACCAGAGCCCGTACCGCCGACCACGATAATATTCAAATGTCCCTCAACGCATGCCCTGAGAAAATCGCGTATCTCTGGCGTACAGGATTTGAAATTCACGTAATCTTCCCACGTGAGTGGGTCCGCCCCGAAGCGCCGAATCGACATGCTCGCCCCATCAATCGCCAAGGGCGGAATCACCGCATTCACGCGGCTACCATCTTTGAGGCGGGCGTCTACAAGCGGGCACGTTTCGTCGCAACGACGTCCAACGCCCGAAACGATTTTGTCAATCACATGCATCAGGTGGGCGTTGTCGCGGAACTGCACTTCCGTCAGGGTCAATCGCCCGCCCTTCTCCACATACACCTGCTTAGGCCCGTTGACCATGATGTCGCTAATGCTATTATCCGTCAGCAAAACTTCCAATGGACCAAGACCAAATGTCTCGTCTAATACTTCACTAACCAGTCGCTGCCGTTCATTATAATTGAGTAGCGTATTTTCTTGGTCCGCGAGTTGCGTCACCAACTCCTTCACCTGTTGGCGAAGTACGTCCTCCTCACCCACCATGCGCGATAAGTCGAGCTGGTCGATGAGCTTTCGGTGAAGCCGCATCTTGAGGGCGTTAAACTGTTCGATTTTACCCATAGCCATCGCAGGACGCACAGGTGCGGATGTACGGCTAGCGGGCAATGGTTTTTTCGGAGGGGGCGTGGCTGTATTACCAGCATTACCATTAGGCGGCGTAGTCGGAGGGGGAGGAACAGTGGCATTAGGCGCACTACCTGGCGAACGTTTTCCAAACATGCACAACACCCCTTTTACGACCTAGCACTGATACTCATGCGCATGACTACGGCCAGCACATTATTGAAACTATACGATTCGACACCGTAGAAGATGCCAATTAAGCGTTGGAAAATATCCGCCCCATCAGGCCCTTCTTAGGTGCATATTTATCATCGGATTGACTCGAAGGGTCATGCAACTGTTCAGCAATTTCTCTAATAGCAGCCCGAACTTTGCTTTTAGGACTAAACGATTCGAGTGTTTCCCCTAGATTGATAGCCCCACTAACAGATTGCCAATCGTCCGGTATTTCCGCAAAGACTGACTTAGAAAGTGTGCTGACTACGTCGTCAACTTGGAGTGTACTTGAATCGCGCCCCACGCGATTACAAACCAACTTGGTCCGATCAAGGTTATATCCGTTATCGCGCATGACTTCGATAATGCGGGCGGCATTACGGACTGTGGGCACAAGTAGTTGCACAACCATCAGGTTCACGTCCGAAATGTCTAAAATGTTCTGCGCGCCAGTGTCTGATCGAAGCGGACCATCGACGACAATATAATCGTTGAATTGCTGCAAGGTAGATAACACGCCAACACACGACGCCGCTGTAATTTGATCGGCCTGGGTGAAACTCGGCGGTCGACTTAACACGGCCAGCCCGCTCGGATGCTTGACCAACGCACGCTCAATCACTTGTATTTCTAAGTGTTCGGGAGACTGACACAAATCGGCCAGCGTAAACGTAGGCTCAACATCCAAGAGCATAGCTACTTGGCCGAATCGATAATCTAGGTCTACAACCGTGACTTTCCCGCCGGTTGTAGCGACTAATTCTGTAGCTAGATTGGTCGCCAGCATCGAAGCGCCCATACCACCAGCCGCCCCCATGACAGTAATAATTTTTCCGAGCTTAGTGGTTTCAGTTTGATGCGTCGCAATTTTATTGACGGCTTCTACCAGCATGCTCTTTTCGATCGGGATGGGAAGAAATTCACGCACACCCGCTCGCATGGTTTTAAGAATTAGTTGCCCATCAGTCGAATCTGAAGCCGCGAAAATGATAACTTCCGGATGATCATTCAAAACTTGATCGATTTGTGCCAATACGACGTCAGGTGAGAGACCTAAATTGACTAGAAGCGCCTGCACAGGAAACTGCTTGACGGCTTGGGGTAATAGCGCAGGCTCCTCAACCTCCGCCAAGATCTTGATACCATCAAGACCGAGAAGAAGCCGGCGCCACTCGCCGCTGAGCGCCTCATCTGAGTTCAACACGATGAATCGAATATCTTGTGCCATGGGCCTACGTGTAAGCCTCCACCTTGCTACGCCATAAGCCTCGACCGGCTGTTAGACTGCAATCGAACGTCGTGTATCGACTGTTAGATACGACCATCGTTGAAATTATCTTCCGCAAAACTTCGCATCCCCCTTCAGCCATGCCGAACGCCTTGTTCGATAATGTGTATCTCATCAATCTGCACAGGCCTCACAAAACTTCCGCGCAAACGCCTACACTTTTCATATATCGGCAATATCACAGGGCTGAATCTGCAATCGAGGCGCTGTCATTGAGTTGAAACGGTCCGAAATTATGTAAACCTACCCGACTTATAACTGATTTTTTTCACATAGGACCATGCACCAAGAGCTGCGGATGGTGGCTGACACGGTCGCAACCCCATCAGCCAACTAATGGACCATAGAAACAGCGGGACATTTTCCATGCTCAGGGGCGATAACCATATACCAAATGCGCCGATGAGATGGCACTTATCAGACGGGTGCCGACACATATAGTTTGCGCTAGCCTTCCCAATTCAGACTCGCATACAGATAAGCGATGCGTGACCGCCGTCCTACAAACAAAAAAAACCGCGTCATCACAAATGCAACGACGCGGCCTAAGGTAGAGTTCGATATTTAGGTGCTCCCCAGATCGAATCGACCCGGCTGAAGCACTTCATGTCGTGCTATTGGAAATCATCAGACGCCGCATAACCCCAAGGTCCGTGCAAATGTTTTTCATCTGGCTGCGATTTCATCATGGCTTGCAACGTTAGTGACTCTTCACCATCGGCATCCACGCGCCGCTCGCCTTCAATCATACCAAGCATGTACAACTCAAAATTATTCGGATCACTTGCACCATCGGTCGGTAGCGTAATCGGTTGATGAGCCTCCAAGGGTGCCACGATTTCAGGAGTCACCAATACAACCAACTCACTTAATGAGCGTTGGTAACTTACGGACCTAAACAAAGCGCCAAGCACAGGCAACTCACCCACACCCGGCAACTGGCTCTGTAACCCGTTTATTCGCTCGTTTAGCAGACCCGCAATAGCTATCGTCTGACCACTGCCCAATTCAACCGTCGTTTCGGTCGCCCGTGTGGTGAGTCCTGGCACGACAAAACCTTCAATCTGAACAGCGGTGGTGAAATCAAGCTCCGATACTTCCGGCGCGACCCGCAGTCTAATGGACTGATTTGATCGCACGATGGGCGTGAAATTCAAACGCACACCAAACTCACGAAACTGAATCGTCACCTGCTGATTACCTTGTGGAACCGGAATTGGAAATTCGCCACCCGCAAGAAACGTCGCCGTTTCACCACTGATAGCCACTAAGTTTGGCTCAGCGAGAATATGCGCCAGTTGGTTATCAACCATCGCTCTTAAAAACAACTGCATCTGCAGACGCGGGAAACCCAGGGATGCCGTCGCTGCGTTACCAATGTTAATTCCATTTTGATCCGTAAGAAACGGAATGGCCCCAGTAACCGACGCACCGCCGGCTGCTCCGATGTTAATCGGATTGATGCCGCCAATCTGGTTGACCGCAAATCCATCGCGTAAGTTATCACCGGCCAGGAAACCGTTGATACCTAATTCGCGCGTTGCACGACGAGACACTTCAGCTATTGTACATTTCAACAGTACCTGTTGCTCACCGGCAATCTGAAGATAATTCAATACCGGCGGCTGTTCGCCGCCAGGACCGTTTTGCTCACCCGTTGGTGCAAATAACGCCGCTAAGCTAGCCATGCGTTCCGCCCGTAGCGCACTAGTAACGGTACCAGTCAGTACGATGCGACCCATCAGCGAACTGGCGCTGGCATCACCCAAAGGATCAATTTCCTTGAAGGACGCATTTAATCTATCCAGATCAATCTCGACCGTCACATTCAATACGTACTGCTGATCGGATTTATCCCACAATACGATATTGGTTTGGCCATGGCTCTTACCAGTAAGCAATAGTTGCTTAGGGCTGATTGGCTGAACCGCTACAATCTCGCCGGCAATAACATCTGCACGCGCGACTTCGACAGTCGTTTGCACTATGATATTGCGGTTTAGAGGAACCATAACTTGGCGCGATTCGCCAGCTACGTCGACGACCTTCAAGTCAAATTTAGACTTTTGGTCACTCTGCGCCTGAGCCGTAGTAACTGAGGCAAAGAAAATGCCACTCACGACTATGAACATCAATCTATAACGAATCATTGTATTCACCCTTGCTGCACTCTTATGTTTTGGAGCGCGCTGATCTTCCATGACCTTCAGACGCATGGCTTCTCCCTAGTTATCGGAGTTCTCGTTCTGATTTCTAAAGTTATCTGACGTACCCGAACCAGAGCGTGGCTGGGATGCGTTATTCGCCCTAGGGCTTGCTCCACCGTTACCACTTGGCGCGTTACGCGACACTGGCCCAGAGCCTATACCAACCACGCGACGCGAGTTTGGCCCTTCAAAAGTAAGCTGTTCTACAGTCGTCTCTCCGGATTTTGCTGAAGTCGTGTAGACAGCAACCCCCACAGGGTCCGCTTCTTCTACCGTGGGTTTTCCTTGCGCAAACATGTTCATTAGTGAACTTGGACTAGGTTGGGTAGTCTGGGTTACAGGCTCTGGCTTTTTGGGGCCATGGTTGTATAGATCATCATCGCTAGCAACTTCACTAGTGAATTCCATTTCGTCACCTCGTCCACGCATTGAAAGTGTAATTTTACCTCTCGTTGACGCTAGATGAAGCTTGGGTACATTTTTCACCGCTACGAGAAGCGTGGCAGACTTAGCTGGTTTAACATTTCCTTGACCAGACTCATGACCTACTGTAGTTCGACCGATGGCTGCCACTTGTACATTTTGCAGAATCACTTCAGCGATCGTCTGTTTCTTGGCTTTAATGGTGCCATCGACATCCATCACTACAATTACATCAACCCAATCACCCGGCTGAAGCTGATACGCTACGCCCGTGACTTCATCTATCTTAACAGACACGGCACGGAAGCCTGCCGGAATTCGCCCGGTCATACCAGAAGGCGTCCCCTTCGGTGCTAACATGGACGACAGGAGTATAGAATTTTGAGGAATGCCTTTACTAATGACCCGGCCCTCCAGACTTTCCAATGTCAACGGTTTTTCGTTGGACGGAAACATGTTGGCATCTACCGTTTCAAATTCTTCTACTAACTCTGGCGTTATTTCGGTAAACGCATCCAAATCTTCACGTGCTCGGACTAATTTCACGGTCGTCGCGGGCCCCGTAGCGCCTCGTGCCTTCTGAAGTGCATCCGATAGAAGTTTGACCGCGACGATACCGACGCAGAGTCCCAATGCCAATGGTATGATGGCCTTTCCCTTCATGATCAATCCTCTTTTTTTTTCTACTTGTAGTCTTATGAGGCCGCTGTCTTCTCTGATCTCGGATGATCTGAATCAGCCTGCCCCGTAATTGTCACACTATCTCGTGTAACCTGTATGGTTTATCGGAATGTTTTCAAGGTAATGAAACCAATAGCCATAAATTTTTATTGGGGCATATCGAATCGCCCTGTTACGTGCATTAGCACTTCAATAAGAGTCTATACGCGCGCGAAAAGAGGACGCCCTCCGGCGTCCTCTCGCATATCGTCGTAACTGGATTTTCAATACTGTAAACACTGTTCTAGGTTCGGTTACTTAATACCTCGTAACCCAAACAACGGTTATCATGTGCCTTCCTTACGCATCGTACATGACCCTTTTAACGTGCCTCCGGAAAACCCGAAGTAGCCCCCGACCAAGGATACGTCGTCGTATGGCACCGTCAGCGCAACAGTTTCTACCGGCGTGCCCGCGGTGGCGTGCGTCATAGTAACTGAATACGTGGATAGCCCAGTCGGTGACATCGCGTCGGTAATGCGGTCCGTCACTAGCGTATACGGATTAACCGTGGTCTGCAAAATCGCGACACGACAGCCTTCTCGTGCCGCGTGTTGCAATGTTTGCCGCACCATAAACACATAACCAAACTCAATAATGCCTAACAACATAGTCATCAAAAGCGGTAAGACTACTGCGAATTCTACAACCGCTGTAGCACGTCTGCGCTCTTGGCCCTGACGACAACGCGTGAGCAATGCGAATTTCTTCATGATTAAATCCCCCACCAACCAAACATTTTGGCCGCCAGGATCACAAGTGTCCCAGCAGTCAGCGGTACGCCATAAGGCAGTAGCTGCGACGTGTTACCGAAACTCTTGGCGGACCCAAACTCAGTAAACATCGTTTGACCGTTGGTACACTTCGCCCAGATGATACTCATATTGGCACAGGCCATACGCAGTCGGCCGGAACCAACAATCATCATCACGGCTACGACACCACCGATCATGGCCCCTAACGCAAAGGAGTACAGCGTGAGCATAGGCCCCATCCATACACCAATCGCTGCCATCAATTTGACATCCCCAGCCCCCATACCGTGCATCATCCACGGAACAATCAGCAGTCCAAATCCTGTCAACAATCCTAGCAACCCTACTTGCATTCCGGATCCACCAAAAAACCAACCCTGTACGGCAAACCCCGCAACGATAAGCGATAGGTTCAACCAATTAGGTACGCGACGTTGCGCGTAATCGATCCATGATGCCACAAGAACACCAGGCACCAATATTGCACATGTGACAGGCCAAAAGCTCATGTCCATGGAATCAACTCCTTCTGCAGGCTCCAACATTCAACACATGCTTTTGGTAACCACCTAGGCCGCCAAAGCATCACACATACGCACGCCTTTCCCCCCCGGAAATACGTTTCGCTGTGCAAAAAAAACAGGCCGGCAGGTGCCGTGGATCGCACGGCCCCCACCGACCCAGAATTCGAACGGGCATCCCTATGTGGATAATCCACAAGCTCGCCCAGAGCCGCTCCAGCCACAAAGGCTAGATAGCATCGATTTCTGTTTTCACATCCGCGAACACGGTGTTCACAGACTGGCCGAGTGCACCAACCGTAGCAATGCAAGCCACGATAATCAGCGCTAGCATAACGGCATATTCCGTTGCCGTTGGGCCATCTTCAGACTTCAGGAAACGCTTGGCAGTGTTCATAAACGAGTTCATGCGAAACTCCTCTCCGTAACGGGGCAAAAACGCCCCATCGATTAATTGTGAAGGTTATCAGGACGGCATCAAATGGCCGCCCGTACCCTCAAAGGCAAACCCGCGTCTCCAAAGGTCGCGAGCATAAGGACCATACTGAAAAGCGTAACGCTTGGTGTCGTTCTCGACGCGTCGCTTTTTCGTGCAGGGCGCATTCATTGGCGTGTTTATTGCCTCACCCCCGCTTTGCGTTCAAGGTTTGTCGTGGTCGACATCACCTTGTCATCTTCACTTACAACGTATGAAACAAACAGCCAGCAAGCAAATCATTTTTTGCAATTTTTTTCTCTTTGGCTTTATTCACGTAATTGTACACAACACACACTCCCAGCCCCGCACCCAAACCACTTAGACAGTAGACGCGATAAGCCACGTCATGGGGACGTATCCCGTGAGCATGCCGATAAAAGTCACCACAAACAACGTCAGCAGCAGTGCGCATTCTGTCGAACTAACTGCACGCTCTGACACAATTAATCGATTGAACATATTTTCGCTTTTCATCCCCACCATCCTTTAAACAAAGGCATTACACAGCATTCACTTCGGCCATGATGGCGTCATAAAGCCCCTGCACACTGCTACCAAAAGCGCCCATCGTGCTTATCACACCGAACAATACAACAGCCAGCAGGACTGCGTATTCGGTCGTAGTTGGGCCATCGTCTTCAGAGTAGAATCGTCTTATTTGGCGAATTAGTTTTTCCATAGGATCGCCTTCCCCCCGCGTTATAATCTTCTGCTCCCCTCGCGGCTCTCCTGCGCCTTAGCACGCATACAAGAAAGACCGCCAACCTCAAGGTTCAAATACGAATCACGGTTTGGCAAACATAATTTGCAACTATTTTGGGTATGAAACTCGTTACTGGACTTAACGAACGTTATCGCGGCAAAGATAGCGTCCTATATATGTCATATCGTGGTATCGGCTAAGATTGTAGGATGCCTCATTGCACATGCTGAATGCAGCGTGACATGCACTTGACGTGTACTGCGTTGATGGCAGGAAATACGGAAAGAAAAAAGGGCGCTGCCAATGGCAACGCCCTTCAAATACTTACTATACTATAGGGATGTTATAAACTACTTCGATTCGGCGCGTAAGTCCTGATATTTTTCATATAGATCGGGATTACGATTCGCCAGATCATCCTCGTTTTCATATAGATCAATCAACTCGGAGTCACCCTTACGCACTTTAACTTCGATCATGCCATTAGGCCGGACTTCAAAGCTTTGCTTGGCACGGCTCAAATGCGGAGCGCCATTCATGCCTCTAATTTTGAACATATTCGGCAGGGACTTAAGCTCATCTTCTGATAAAGCGCCACTGTCTTCAATCTGTTTCATCGCTTCTTCTATGTGTAAGTGAGCATTTTCAAAAGCTTCATGGGCATCTTCAAAGCCCTCCATACCTTGTGTCCATAGATTTATGGAGGCAGGGAGGTTTTCGGTATCAAAATCAAAATTGAAATCGAAATGTAGGTCGTCGAGATCGAGATCGTCCATTTTGAATTCAAAATGCCCGCCGAAGTCTCCAAAAAGTTCCGCAGCTTCTTCATCCGCGGCTTGCAACGCTTCGAGGTCAGCATACGTTTCAACTGTTTCGTCGCCGCTCTCGTCGCCTCTCGTCACGGTGATCGGTCCATCGCCCTCTTGCTCTATGGAAATATTAACGCCGTCTAGCGAGGTCGTTGTCTGTATACGCTTACCATCGTCACCGACGAAAATTTTCGTCATATGACTGCCCGCTTGGGGCATTAACAATTTAATATTTGCTGGCAACCCTTCTAAGTCAGACAAATCGCCAAGATCCTTGTAAATCCACTCGCCATCATCATCGCGATGCAAAAATTTAGCGCTGGTGTGAATATTTTCTTCTATCTCTGCCAACGGCGCGTTATTAAATTTCCACTCAAACTTATTTGATGCCGCGCGCGAACCGAGCGTTACGGCGAACGCCTTCTCTTCGCCATCACGCAAGACAACAACGTCGATCTCATCGCCAGGCTTATTGGTCGCGACAAGCTTTACTAAGTCGCTAACGTTTGAACCGACCGCCTGGCCATCGATCGAAACAATCACATCCTTAGCTTGAAGACCAGCTTGATCAGCCGGGCTGTCGTCTACCACATTTGTAATGACCACGCCAACTTCTTCTTGGCTATCAGCCCGTGCTTGAATATTCACCAACGAAACGCCCAACCAGCCGCGACTTGCAGCCTCGTCATCGCTACCGTTAATTATAGTACGTACTTCTACCCGATGCTTTTCACTGCGACCATCATCCTTCAAATCATCGCCAGCGTAAGCAACCACCACATTATGGCCAACATGGCCAGCTAATTCACCGTCATCTGCAGTGACAAACACATGGTTGCCACCATCGGCACCCAGCACTTTCACTAAGACTTTTGCCTTACCATTACATTCACCATCATCGCCCGTCACACCAACTATCGCCTGCGCGAAAAAGTGTGGCGCTACCGCCATCAAAAGATAAGAAATCATCGTAGCCATCGGAAAAACTCCTTTTTGTTATTGCTCTATTAGCCTCACGCAATGTGCGACCAAACCCATATCCATTTGTTCCGTTAATTTAAGCGACACACTACATGCCGTCGCGTCCACACGCTTACATTTGCCCCCACTCATTGGAAGGCACCATACGTTGCTTTGGTTTTCGAATCGTCCGCGTTCGATTCACTTCTATCCAATATAGATTTCCGTCATCACCCTGCACGCCGATGACCTCTCGGCCATTGTCACGCTGAATACGCGGCTGACGCCAATCAACATAATTCATCATGCCACCCTGTTGGTTTGGCTGCGTGGTCACAGGCCGCATTGCGTTCATCGGTGCGGACATCTGAGTGGGATGCTGCACCACCAGAGGTGATTGAGTCTGATCGAGTTGGAGCGACGGGACAGGGACAATCAGCGCCAACACAGCCGCCGCAATCGCACCAACTACTAGCCAGCCATATCGTTTACGCGTCGACCAGTCATGTGCCGTTACCTGCAACGGCAACGCTACACGGTCAAACCGAGGCGTAACAGAAGCGTACTCATTATCCATCGCAGCTGAAGCGCGTGTGTCAATTTGTTTGTAGTCGTCAAACAACTGTCGCGCATCAGGATTTCTAAGCAATTCGCGGTCAAGCGCTAGCGATTGATCCGGTGACAACTCGCCGTCAAGCTTTCGCACAATCAATCGTTCAATGTCATTCAAATCATAGTCTGTCATGACGTAATCTCACTTTGTCCTTTAACGATTCACGAAGCAATCGTCGCGCACGAACCAAGCGCGTTTCAATAGAGTCCACCGGCATAGCCATCGCGTCGGCTATCTCCCGATAAGACCATCCGTTCATATGACGAAGCACAAACGGCTCGCGATACAAAGCCGGCAACGCCTGAATAGCGGCCATCACCTGCTGGTGCTGTTCGTCTCGTATCACGCCAGTCGAACCAACTGCCCGATCATGGGGCTGTGTGACCTCAAAAGGCATAGGCTCGGATCGCTTTCGTCGGCGCGTTATATCACGACCAGCGTCGATGGCGGCGTTACGCGCCAAGCGATAAACCCAAGATCGCCATCGCCGCGTATCACGCAGCTTCTTCGCCTGCGACCAAATACCTAACCAAGCCTGCTGAACGACGTCTTCGCAGCGATCCGGGTCGCCCAACACGCCATAAACCACACCATGAACCCAACGATGCTGCCTGCGCACAAACTCGTCAAACGCGTAACGGTCACCCGTTTGAATCGCCTCGAAAACCGGAACTTCCGGATCAAAATCGTCGGTCAACGCCACAGTCATCTCATCCATATAGACGTTCGTCTACCCTGCTAACCTGTCATGTAAATTAAATTTATTCGCCCGATAAGTATGGCGATACAAGCGCATTCGTAGAATCGCCTAAAATGGGGTTTTGGATGAGTAGAAATGGGGAGACCCCCCTACGGCGGTACTCAGACCGCTACCGGCTGTCTAGTTGCGTCAGCCAACCTAGAGGGGATGCGTGGCATGAGGCGCTGCCTCGGACCAAGGACATTGACCGCCCCCGCGCCTAAAAGCGATGACAACGTGTCTAATAACGCCGGGTTACACAGCACCCGCATCGTCGGATGGCACTCTATCTGAACAATGAAACGATCCGCGGTCGGCACGCGCACGTAAACCGGACATTCGCCTTTATGCTGACGTAACAGCTCGACTAGCTGGCCTATCGGTGATTGCTCGGTGACATCAAGAATAAGCGCCGAAGCCAACTGCCCAGCCGCTTTGCTCAGCGGTACGATGCCACTGACACGAAGCGATGGTTCTTCTCGTTTACGATCGACCGTACCCTCCAAAAATACAATCGCGTCTGGCACCAGATCCGCTCGAAACGCTTCCAAATCCTTGGGGAAGACGAGGGCTTCGGTGCGCCCCTTCAAATCTTCAATTGAAATAATACCCAATTTCTTGCCGGGATTGCGCCCGCCGCGTGCTGTCACTATTCTGACACTAGATATCATGCCGCCAAGCACTACACTGTCGCCGTCGTTATACTTCGCTAAATCAATCGTCGTCACTGTAGCGCAGGCATTGAGCAGCGCCTCGTGAGAAGTGAGCGGATGCTTGGTGACATAAAAACCCAGCACGGCTTTCTCGCGGACGAGCATCTCAGCTTCCGTCCACTCGGCGTTACCAATCGGTGGGGCATTAGAAACCTCAGCATCATCGCCACCACCGAAAAGGCTGATCTGTCCCGCACGCACATCTTGTTGATGAGCCTGGCCTACGGAAATGGCGCTTTCTAATACGTCCACCAAAGCTTTACGCATCGCGCCAGTCACATCAAACGCGCCCGCACAGATTAATGACTCCACAGCTGCGCGGTTGACTCTAGTAAGGTCCACCCGTTCACAAAAATCGTACAGGTCTTTGTATACGCCGTTCTTTTCACGCCCTTCTACAATACCCTCGACAGCCTTGCTGCCAACGCCTTTAATCGCGCCGAGTCCGAAGCGAATTAACCCTGGCCTAGCTTTGATTTCACCTTCCGCACGAACCAATCTCGATTCGACGGCGAAATCCAACTTGGAACTGTTGATACTGGGAGGCTCAACACTGATCCCCATATCCCGGCAGGCTTCGCGATATTCCGCGATTTTGTCCGTACTCGACATTTCATATGTCAACAACGCAGCCATGAACTCGACAGGGTGATAGGTCTTTAGCCAAGCGGTTTGAAAAGCTACGATCGCATAACCCGTTGAGTGGGCCTTGTTGAAAGCGTATCCACCGAATTTCAAAATGTCTTCAAATATTTGCTCTGCGGTTTTTCGATCCACTCCGTTAGCATCACACCCAGCGACGAACGGTTCGCGCATGGACTCGATCAAGTCGATTTTTTTCTTGCTAATCGCTTTGGCTAATCTAAATGCTTTTTTGAGTTCAATACCGCCTAGACGATTCACCAGCCGTGAGACTTGCTCCTGGTAAACCATAATCCCATAGGTTTCTTCGAGCACCTCCGTCATCGCGGGGTGCGGCGTACTCCAAGCTTGCCCATGCTTTCTTGAAATATATTCCGGAATATATTCCATAGGCCCGGGTCGATACAACGCATTGGCAGCGATGAGGTCTTCGATGCGGTTAGGGCGCATGCGCATGATAACATCACGCATCCCGCCGGACTCAAACTGAAACACACCCTTCGTTTCACCACGAGCTATTAAGCTATACACGCGCTGGTCGGCTAGGTCGATTTTTTCCAGGTCGATCTTTTCACCGGTGCTCTGCTCGGCTAATTGGCGTGCTCGTTCGATCACACTAAGCGTGCGTAGACCTAAAAAATCCATCTTGAGCAGGCCAACACGCTCTACGGTGGGACCGTCGAATTGCGTAATCAGCGCGTCTTGCCCGGCGGCTTTATATAGCGGCAGAAAATTCGACAAAGGCTTATCCGCGACAACAACCCCAGCCGCGTGTATGCCCGCGTTACGCGCGACACCTTCTAACCTCCGCCCAATGTCAATGACTCGCTTTACCGTTTCGTCGGCCTCGTATTGCTTGCGCAATTCTGGCTCTTGATCCAACGCTTTATCCAGCGTCATTTTCAATTCGGTCGGAATGAGTTTGGTTAACTCATTGGCTCGTGCAAAGTCCATGCCCAGTACACGGGCAACGTCTTTGACCGCAGCTTTGGCTTTGAGCGTGCCAAAAGTGATAATTTGCGCAACATGGCCATACTTGTTGCGCACGTAATCAATGAGCTTCGTGCGACTGTCCTGGCAAATGTCCAGATCGATATCCGGCATTTCGTCGCGGTCGGGGTCCATAAAACGCTCGAAATAGAGTCCATAACGAATGGGGTCTGGTCGTGATAAATACAGCGTATAAGCCACGACCGAACTGCAACCACTACCGCGCGTGTTGACCGGTATCCCTTCCTCTATGGCGTACTTAACGCAATCCCAAACGATCAAAAAGTAACTGGCAAAGCCCTTACTGGTGATGACCTCCAACTCATAGTCGATGCGCTCTCGCAACTCTGGTGTGATCTCTTTATAACGCTCAGCCGCACCCTGATACACTAACTGCCGAAGATAAGCCGCATCGTCCAGTGCCTCTCCTTTGTCACTTTTTATCTCAGCGGGAACTTGATATACCGGGGCGTGCCGCTGGTTTAAGTCCAGCTCCAAATTACACATGTCCGCGATACGGAGTGTATTGGCCAGCGCTTCTGGATGTTTTGGAAAGAGCGAAGCCATCTGCTCGCCATTTTTGAAAAAGAATTGGTCGGTTGGAAACTTAAAGCGATCTTCATCTGCTAATTGTTTGCCGGTATTGATACAACACAACACATCATGAGCCTCAACGTCGCCGTGCTCAAGATAGTGAACATCGTTCGTAGCAATCACCCCCACGCCCAAACGCTTAGCCATGTCAATAAGTTCTGGATTCAGTCGCTGCTGATCCTCTATTTTGTGATCTTGCAACTCCATGAAAAATCGGTCTGGGCCGAAAATGTCTAAATAAGTCTTAGCGGACTCCTCGGCTGCGGCGCGATCTTTCGTGAGAAACTGTTGCGGCACCTCACCACCGATGCAGGTACTGGTGCAAATGAGTCCGCCCGAAAACTCTCGAAGCACCTCCTTATCAATCCGAGGCTTGCGATAAAAACCTTCGGTATACCCAATACTCGAAAGGCGCATGAGGTTTTGATACCCCTCAAGATTCATGGCTAACAGCAGCAGGTGATAGGTTTCTTTGCCTTTCGTCGCTTCCCGTGAGCTTCGATGGGTCTTTGCTAAATAGGTCTCGCAGCCAATGATCGGTTTAATACCGGCCGCTTTAGCTGCGGAATAAAATTCTATCGCGCCAAACATATTGCCGTGGTCAGTAATTGCCACGGCTGGCATATCAAATTCTTTGGCGCGATTGATAAGCGCCTTGATACGCGTAGCCCCATCCAACAAGCTGTAATGGGTGTGAACATGAAGATGAACGAAATCAGTGTTGCTCATAAAGCCTCGAAAATCCTTTTCCGGCGTTGGTCAACCACGAGGGCCATTCGTCATGCACTACGCGAATGGCTATCGTATCCATTCAAACAGAGACGTCCACGGCGCACTTCCTGCATAACCATAATGGAGCGCGACAAGGTCGCATACCGCAACCACAGATTTCACAAAGGTTTCACAGCGTAAGATACTGCTTAATCAACGGCATCAAGGCGCCGGCGGAATCCTGCGATAAAATTTTGACAGTCTGTAGCGTTACACTGCTGTCCACAGAGGTCGACAAACTTACGCGCGTACTCAACTTGCCCGTCCGCCAGCCAAAGTTCACTAGCAACACATAACGTCCAAGGCTGTTCGGGATATTGCATACCCCAATTCCCCAGCGCCTGCTGAAGCCTTTTGCGAGCATCCACCGAATCAGAGTCGCTCCCCGTCAAAGTTGAAACGAGCGACGCGGCTTGTACAAAATTTCCTTCATGAAAATCGATCAACGCCCGCGTCGCTCGCACCAACGGCACATCCCGGTCTGATGATATCGTATCCAGCATGACTGAGGCGTTGGCCACATCCCCTGCTTGCACCTGGTCAAAGAGAAGTTGGGACAGGTTCAAAGTAGCAAAAATATTTTCTGGGTCTTGCTGTAAAACTTCATGATACGCCCGCATCGCTTCCTGCTTTTTTCCCAGGGTGGCCTGGGCGACTCCCAGGTTGATACGGGCGGTGATGTTTTCTGGCATCCACGAAACCAAAATTTTCAGACGATCAATAGCTGCGACATACGAAACAGGCGTTGCCTGGGCGATATCAAGTTCAGCCAGTGCTAAAATAGCCGGCACTTCGTAAGCGTTATTGCGAACCGCTTGCTCGTACATCCGTCGGGCGTCGTCCGCTCGCCCTTGGTCACGGTAGATTTGGCCCAACTGATTGATCCATGGGTTTTTCAAGGGCGCTTTTTCAATCGCTTGTTCAAAGTAATCGATGGCTTTGTCCAGTGGACCAATCTCTTGATAGATTGTCGCTAAGCGATGATCTACCGACGCACTTTTGGGATCGCGAACCATCGCCTTGTGCAGTGTGGCTATCGCCTCCGTGACTAGACCTAATTTGAACTGAGACGCTGCGATCGCCTGAAGCGCATCGCCAATTAATTTATCATCGTGCTCATGAACAAATTCCTGCTCAGCCTCCGCTATCGCTTTTTCAAACTGATCGTCGTTATAATATGCCCAAGCAAGTCTTTCGTGTACATGCGGAAAGCCTTCAAACAGGCTCGCAAGGCGCTGAGATTTCCTTAGCGGTAATTCGTAAAACCACGCCACATGCCAACTCATAGCCAGCATCGAGACGACTAACGCGCCGCCGCACGCAAACAATGTCACATGAGCGGCACGTCTCCCCACCCTGCGCATCAGGTATTCATAGAAATAAACCATGGCCAGTGCCGTCAACCAAAGTAAGCCTATAATCGGCAAATACATATATCGATCAGCCGCAAGCGTATTTCGCGTAGGCACTAACTGAAGCGTGACAGCTATCGTGACCAGGAACCAACCGAAGGCCAGCGCCGCAGACCTGGAGCGTCTCGCCCATAACCCTACCAACACAAAAACGGGAATAGTTTTTGCTAAGGCAACGAACGTGCGCCCTTCGAGCCAATGCACATTCCCTGGCGCAGGATACCAACTAGCCAACCCCACAGGCCAAACGTAATGCTCGAAATACCAAGCTAGAGAAAGTAACGCCCGCACCACGGTCGAGCCTAGCATATGCGTACGAGCACCTTCAAACATGCCCGCCTGCGAAGTCGCGCCGATATTCACCCAAACAAAAATCCCCGTCACGCCCACGGCTATGCCCCACAGCCAGGCGAATGATCGGTCGAGCTTGTGTCGCTGTACGAGTGGGACGATCAATAACAATAATGGCAAACCGACACGAATCTTGCTTATCGAACAAAAAAGCACGCACAAAAGCGTCATCACTGCCCACCGCGCGCGCCGCGCGGTATACCACTGCTGCAAACTAGCCATCGCACCTAACGCAAATAGTGTAGACAATAGCATCATGCGTCCGTTAATCCACGCGACAACTTCAACTTGCAACGGATGAACCGCGAAGCCCATAGCTGCTATAAAAGCGATCAAACACCCCCTGCCACCGGATTGATTTCTCGATAGCCGACGCACCACGAAAAATACGAGCAACGCATTACACACATGCAACAGCACGTTCGTCAGATGAAACAGCCAAGCGCCCGCATCAACACCATCCGCAAAAAGATTGAACTGCTCAGCGATCCAAAACTCAAACGAAAAACTCAACAGGGGAATAGGCTGATACAAATCGCGATGAATAATGCGAAACAACTCGACAGCATGGGTTAGCGACGGATGATTCACCAACACGTGATTGAGCACTAATCGATGATCATCGCCACCGATAAACGTGCCCCGTAGCGTGGGCATGCCCATCACTAATGCCGCAGTGGCAATCAGTATAAGATAAGTCGCAATCGCGCGCGTGCTTGCCTGCGCCGCATCCGCTTTCAACGAATCTATTTTTTCTGTGACATCTTCTGACATATCAATCAATCTTACCCGAACGACGTCCGTGAGGAAGCGGGCCACCTCACATTACAGCTAATTCCGACTGTACTTTCGGTCAATCTCCGTTCGAATTGCGCACCGCTTGATACAGCTCGCTACACGAAGTAGAAAATCACACTATAATGACTCGAGCAAACGTATAATGATAGCCAACGAGAAATTACCATGAGCGACCAACTACCCTGGATAGAAAGAACTTGGCAATTCGATTCCCCCGTCGGCTACTACCCCGACGTCCTAGCCCGGTTACGAGGAACGCCTGCCCGCATCGAGGACGCTATCATTGGTTTGACGCAAGATGCGTTGACAGGCACGGACCGCGAAGGCGCGTGGTCGGTCCAAGAAAATATTGGGCATCTGCTGGACTTGGAAAGTCTGTTTGCAGGTAGACTAGACGATTTCCTAGCGGGCAAACAAACGCTACGCGGTGCTGATATGACCAATAGCACGACTCGCGAAGCCAACCACAACAAGATAGCCATTTGTGAAATTACTGCGTCCTTTCGGACAGCGCGAGGCCTATTCATGGATAGACTTAATGCACTAAGCCAAACTGATTTCGCCCGACAAGCCCAACATCCGAGGCTGAACATCCCTATGCGAGTTGTAGACATGTGCCAATTTCAGGCTGACCATGACGATTATCACCTCGCACGTATTCACGAACTCAGCACGTTTTTCCGTTTGGCTAACATCGGGTAAGCGGGTGAGATTGATTTAGCCGATATGGGTCCAAGCATGACGCATGCGAAACATACATTTCATCTCGCCCTCGGCGCAGTCTTATGGGCATCCGCGCTAACCGGCTTAGCGATGGCAGGCTACGCAGTCTACGAAACCACCACGCGCCCCAGCGTCACCTATATCATCAACACCGACCAGCCTCACCAGCTCCAGCCTGGCGATCTAGTCTACATCCAAACTGTCGTGGGCTTAGAATCTGCGGGAGAAATTATTGATGTCACTGACCATAAAAAGACACTGCGCCTGTCGCTTAAACCGGCCTACGCCAAGCAGTGCAGCGCCTCCACACAAGCGACTTTGTGGCAAACGCCGTTTTCTGTAGAAGACGCGCTAGACGCTTTGCTCCCTGCTGACATTCAAGATGACATAGCTACACAAATCGCGGCCGAGTGGCAAATTCATCAAACGGCGCTTTCCGCAGCCTGGAACCCTATCGTCGCGGAAATTGCTTCCGACTTCCTCGCTTTGGTCCACCCGCAAATCGAAGCCGCCTTACAAAAACGCGAAGATGTCATCTGGAGTATCGCACAAGCCCACGGCGAGGAGCTGTCTCAGCATTGGCCCGCCATTCAACAACAACTGTCGCCCATCTTGCAAGAACATCTCACCCCGGTCCTCGCCCGTTTAATCAACGATGCCTTAGCCGAAGCGCCCAAGCTAAACATCGCCTGGCTAATCGCCCGCGGTCGCTACGGCGATGCGTATCAGCAAATGCTAGATTGGATGGCTCAATACCTCACACAATTGCCGGAACAAGATAAACAAGCGCTGCTGGTCGCGATACATAAGACCTGGAAGGTTGCCAGCGACGAACCGACGATCAACGAGATTTTTTCCCAGCTGGGCCAACATGTACTAGAAGACGAAAGACTAGCGGCCATATTGGCTGACATCTACCGCGAAGCCGTCGCAGACAATCCACAAACCGCCGCCTTTTTTCATGACCGCCTGATCGAATCGCCCCGTGTCCGCAAAGAATTTTACGACCTGATGGAACGCTTCGCCCCAACAGCCCGGCACATAGCCGCCCGCTGTTTGTTTCAAGCCGATGGCGCAACCAGACCAGAAATCGTCCACCTAGTACGCTCAATCGCGCTGCGCCGCCGCGTTTCCTGGATCACACTTACAACGACCCAGGTCAGCACGCCTCAACTTGAAGCAAATACGTCTATCCCCGTCACCGCTAAGAGGCCACCGCAATGACAGACCCACAAAACGCCTCATGCGGAATTTCCGCCCGCGATGTCACCATTACGCTGCCCGACGGTACGAAACTCTTAGACCGCGCCAATCTCGAAGTCCCCGCGGGCGGCTTAGTTATCCTTGCCGGCCCTAGTGGCACCGGAAAAACAACCCTACTTCGCTGGCTGGCTGGCCTTCCTGATGACACGCCCTCATCTGTTACAATCGAAGGAACCATTGAATTCTCTCACGACAAACAACACGGCAAGTCACTCAGTCCCAACCACGTGGGCCTGGTCTTCCAAAATCTCGCGCTGTTCGACGAACTTTCTCCCCAGGCCAACGTTCAATTCGCCATCGATCATCGACAGCATCTTAACCAGCCCGGCGCAGACGCCCGTGGCCAACTAGAGCATTTACAAGTCCCCCTCGACACGCCGCTTTCTCGACTAAGCGGCGGCGAGAAACAGCGGGTAGCCGTCGCCAGAACGCTGGCAACCAACCCGCCCGTGCTCTTATTCGACGAACCCACAACTGGACTCGACCCGGCCACGGCTAGGTCCGTCGCCAAGCTAATTGTAGATACACACCTCGACGCACATACGACCGTCATCGTAGTCACGCACGACTACGAGCCGTTCCTCTCTCACAAACCGGACCTCTACTTATTAGACCCTCACGAAAAAAGCGTGCGACGGGTCCAAGAGGACCAACTTCGCACATACTTCCAAAACCCGCTCCCGCATCAGCAGCGAGACCAATTAGCTACCTCACCGGCAAGCGCCTGGCCAGACCGTTTTTGGGTTAAGTGGCTAACAGGTCCGGGAGAAGTGCTGGCCAACCTCGTTCTTTGGCCTTTGGCCCTACTCGGTGGCTGGCGGCGACCACGTTGGAAGCTTCGGTATCTTTGGCATTACTGGTGGATGGTCGGGCTTGGATCAACGGCTATTTACGTTGCCATCGCCGGGGCTATGCTGGGTTTCGTTTTCACCTCGTTCAGTTTTTCGCAAATGCCCTACGCAGAGGTCACCGTGCCCCTGGTCACAGAGGAGTTATTAGCCGCTGTGGGCATAAGCACGTTTCGCATCATCGTCCCGCTCATGATAGCCGTACTCATGGCCGGTAAATGTGGGGCAGCCATCGCAGCCGACGTGGGCGCTCGCCGCATCACGCAACAGTTCGACGCCCTATCCAGCTTCGGCGTTGAGCCGCGCCATTACCTCTACGGCAACATCGGCCTCGCCCTGCTCATCGCCTGCCCCCTGCTATCAATCCTAGCCTACGTCACCAACGTCTACGCCGCGATGATCGCTTATCTCATAGCCACCGGCGACGGATCATTAGCCGTGTTCAATCGCAATTTCTTTTCCACCGTTTGGCCCATAACGCACGCCCTACCGCGCGGCATGGGGTGGGTTCTCATCAAGGGAGCCATCTGCGGGCTTGTTATCAGCACAATCTCATACACCCTAGGCGCGCGTCCGAAATCCGCCTCCGTAGAAGTTAGTCGAGATGTAGGCCTATCAATATTCTGGGGATCTCTGGGTGTGCTCACCCTCCACTCTATCTTCACGCTTATTGAGTTTTGATCGGACGTGCTAGCCGCGAAGAAACTACGCCACGCGAACGTCCAT
The DNA here is from genome assembly GCA_029260115.1 of Phycisphaerae bacterium. GTDB lineage: Bacteria > Planctomycetota > Phycisphaerae > UBA1845 > UBA1845 > JAJRPG01. Next base: position 23,855 of record JAJDDW010000064.1, read on the forward strand.
TGTAAATTATCCCACGTCCCCGGCCCATAATCGACATATCACGTTGCTTTTCGCAGAACTATCAACCCCATAAAGACGCCAGCTGCTCGCGCCCACCTACCATATTAACGGTACCAAGCGACTTACGGACCTTTGCGCCTGCTTAGCGTCCAATACGCCTAAAACTTATACGGCCATAAGGCAACGATACAGGACGTGCGCCATCCCCATATTATTCCAATATTATCTAACATATTTTAGTGTCATTATGTTGTCACTATACATCACGTCACGAACTGAGGACGTCCCATTTCACACTATGGAAACCGCATAATCGGCACGAACCGAACAGTAGACAATACTTATCGCGCCGACAGGTTCGTCCTCTAATTCGTAAAGAAATATATCGTTTCAAGTTCTACTCAGGCGTCGTCGATAGCGATGCAGACGGCACGACGCCGGGGAGAATTTGAGCATGAATGCAAAACCAACCATCGTCATCCTAGACACCGACACAAGTCGCTGTGCGCAGTTTGAAACGGTGTTGTCGCAAGACTTCACCTGCGTCGGTGGATCATCTTGGCCTAGCGTCGCCAAAGATATAAAATCTATAACACGCATCGCTTTCGTGGTGCGTATGGACGATCATAGTCAGGCCCGCATAAAGTTAGCTATCAGTGCGATTCGACGCGCACATCGCCACCAAGCCATCATCACGATCGTACCTACAGGCTACGCCATGCTTATGCGTGCAGCCTTTCGGGCAGGAGCGACAGATTGCGTCGAGCAGACCATCAGCGACAACGATTTACGCCGCTGCATCACCCAAGCAATTTTCGTCGCGGGCCTGGCTAACAAGCAGGAAAAATTGGGCGATTTAATGGTATTCGCTAGAGACCAATTATCTTCCGAATACGCCGAAACTACCCGCGCATTAGTCGCAGCAGTCGAAGCCAAAGACCCCTACACCCGCACACACTCAATCGCGGTCGCTGACCTAGCAGAAGGTATTGGCCAGCGGCTTGGCTTACCAGACAAAACGCTAAGCGCACTACGAACCGCAGCGTTGCTCCATGACATTGGAAAAATCGGTATTCCTGATGCGATATTGACCAAGCCCGGACGACTCAACGACGTAGAATTTGACGAAGTAAGACGCCACCCCGAAACCGGAGCAGCTATCCTAGGGCACGCCAAACAATTTGCTGATGTCCGCCCCATGATATTGCATCACCACGAACACTACGACGGCAACGGCTATCCATCACACATCGCCGGCGTGAGGATTCCCATCGGCGCACGCGTACTAGCTATGGCTGATGCACTAGACGCCATGCTATCGCCGCGAAGTTATAAGTCCGCGTACAGTATCGAACGGGTAGTCGAGGAAATCAAAGCAGCGAGAGGCACGCAATTCGACCCACAAGTAGCCGACGTCACCCTAGCCTGGCTAGAAAAAGAGCCTCAAGCTTTCCAGGCCAGCGCCGTGCCGCGCTTCGCATAACGAGTGGCACATAACGCATTGAGTGACGTGGGTAAGCAGCAGCTTACCCGTGTATTAATCGAAGTGAGGCAAACAGACAAAACCCAGCACACTCCGACTCTCACATCGCAATACTATTCTGCGATAGAAGCATCCGCCATGTTATCGCCGCCCACACAACGCGATCGTTCATATAAAGAAATACACAATGCGACTACCATCACCGTCAATAGTGGTAGCAAGAAACTGCGTAATGGAGATTCCATTGCACCGATAGCCATGTTGCGCCAGAATGTCCAATGCGCTCCCTCAGTGAGTTGCGGTGAGAAATTAAGAAACGATTGTAAATATCCATTTTGAGCGAGGAAACCAAAAACACCAATAAACAACGGCCCCATGGCCAGGGTGACAATCAAAAAGGTGAACACCGCCGTAGACCAGTAGTAAAAACTTCTCTGGATATGAAATTCTGATCGAGGACGAACATGTTGTAGCCGACACGTTAATAGTTCCACGCTAAACATCATTGTAGACAAAATCCCGAGCATACCAACAAATATACAGATGCCTACCAAACAGCGGAGACTAGCAGACGCAGGGGCCGGTGCGACCAATGCAACCGCTGCCCCAAAAAGTCCGCACCCAACAACCACTGGCCACCGATAGCGGCGAAGATTGGAAAACACCTTTTGCCGGTCCAACAACCCCTGTTGCTTACGCAATTGCCGACGAATCTCATCCAACGATCCAAAGTCAACCAGCGCGGCCTCAACAGCACTGGCTTCGCTCATTCCTTCTGCACATTTTGCTTCAACGAGTTGCGACAAGTGATCGCGCAACTCCTCCGCAACCTCCGCGCGACGATCCATAGGCATCCTGCTATTAGCCAATACGGTTGCGATACTGCCTTCTATCATTGGGTACTTATGCATTGATCGATCCTCCCAGCAGCAGGGCCATTCCACGAACCAATTCGTCCCACTGCTCACTTCGCGCAGTCAATTGACGACGTCCCGCTGGCGTAATGCGATACACCCGCCGCCGTCGCATCCCCGCACACTCATCCCACTTCCCTTTGATCCACCCTTTGGTCTCAAGCTTGTAAAGAATCGGATAAAGCGTGCCTTCCCCAAGCTGAAAAATCCCCTCGCTCTTGAGTTTGAGCTGCTTAACGAGCTGATAACCGTGAGAAGGCTGCGCAGCTACGACAGCTAAGATAAACGTTTCCGTTGTGCCCTTCAGTAGTTCACGATCGAATTTCATATGCACATACCTCGTATAACAAAGTATACATCGAAAATGCTTCCGGTCCAACAGAAAATATAGTTTTTTTCCAGTTGTCTTGGTAAATATGAAGAAATCGCGATTGGAGCGATTAAAGCCCTAGCGTCATTGCCGTGCCACAAGCCAAAACCACAAATCCGGCCAGCGCGTGACTATATCGCTCCAGACGCTGCATCAACGTCGCACTGACCCCAGCCCCAATGAGCAGCACGATGGTCGTCATCGTCACTAATGTCACCACCGCAAAAATGCCGGTCACAATAGCGACTTCCAGCCAACTACCAATCGCAGCCGGGTACATCACCACAGGAATCAAAGGCTCACACGGACCAAACAGAAAAATGGTAAACAAAATCCACGGTGTCAGTGAGGGCGCAGCCTGGCCAGCAATGTGGTCGTGGTCAGCGGATAGCGTCACATCAATCTCCGATTTAGCGCGCGCATGATGCACGTGCAAGTGTTGACCGGCATGCGTATGTTCGTGCGCGTGAACCGTTCCATCCACATGAACGTGCGTATGCGTATGAGGCTGATTGCGCATCGCCCGGCGCACACCCCACATAAAATAGATCAGACCAAAAGCGACCAACAGCCAACCAGCAATCCGCCCACGCGCGCTTTCTAACCAGGACAATTGATCCACGCCCGCGCCTAACGCGATGCCAATCGCGCCAATGGCAATCGAACTGAGCACATGTCCCAGCCCGCACGAAAGCGTTATCGCAACCGTCTTAGACGTTGACCACCGACGCGCACGTGACATTGCAACAAACGGCAAATAGTGGTCCGGGCCTAGCAGCGTATGCACAAACCCCACACTAGCCGCCGTCCATCCCAATATAACCATATGATCATTCATCAGTAACTCTGAATTCGTTTACGGAAACAGCGCTCCACAATCAGGGCATCGCATGACACCATCTGTTTCGACCGGCGCAACCCATTGACCATTACACGTCGAGGACATACATCGCCGCGCCGCTTGCCCTGATAACTGCTGACACTGTGGACACGTTACCGGAAAGTCATCAAATCCGAACGCTCGGTTGATAATAAAATGTTGGCCACAACTTTCGTCGCTACACAACACGGGAAAATCACCCGTCGAAGACAAGGCCTGCGCATCCGCTGGCAATGGCGTAGACAACATATTCTTCGCGAAGCTACAGCCCCACAATACGATGATGGCGGCGAATGCATACGTCCCATACCGCACCGCAGCTGTTTCCCAAATCAGATAAGGCTCTTCTTTACAATTTTCAAACCATTCCGACAACCGACGACGCAACACCGGTGCTTGCTCACGCACTATCAGCACCAAGTCAGTCAATCGATTCGGTTTTTCTTCAGCCATACACTTCCACCTTGAAATCGTTACGAATCATTGTAGCTACGATCCCACGAACAGGCGAAAAAATGCAACCAAAGCCCACGACGTAAAGTTTTGGGAATAATGGGAAGGGCATCGCTGTTTAATGGGTAAGTACCCCCAGACGCGCTTCTTCTTAGGATAGACTCCTCGCTCAAACATGCGAGGCGGTCGAGGCATCAGCAATTCGCTTGTACCCCGACCGTCCTCGCGGCGCGTTTCATCTTCTATGGACGTGCGAATTCCGCACGGCAATCGCCACAACACGAACGATTATGGCTAGACTAGCCAATTGAATTTTTCAAAATGTCTTATCGCATCTTGGCAACCCCTCGCGTGGTCCAGCGCGTTAAACACATGTAGCCATTATAGAAGCGTAAATCGAAGCGGTTAGAACCTGCACGTAAGTCCTGTATAGTAAAAGGCTTACCGCTCGCCAATTAGTCAAGACACTTGGTGCACAACCGGAGAATATCCGCCTCAACCAGAAAACGCTGTCAAGAGCCAAAATTATGTGACATTTTCAAATTTAACAGCGATCGCTAATCCCGTAACCTTTTCCAAGGAAACGACTTATACCATATAAAGTGCCACTCATTATTTCTCACATTGACGCCCGACCCGCCTCGACGTAGACATAGTGCTTAGAGGCGATGACATAGCTGTCCTGCCAGCGAAAAAATGCTTTGCTGGCGTGGCATACGAATGACGGCTTCCCATAGCCGTGGCGGGCTTCCGGAATCGAGATTATTCTTCGGTTCCGGAAGTTTTTTTTTATAGCATCGCATGGCTAGCTTTATGATTACAACAAATAATTCATCTATCCCAAGAATACAAGTTGGCAAAGTCCATTCGCTAACTCAGCTTTGCGAAGAGCATTACCGACTCACAATCCAAGTTCCCAACCTGCGCGAAGCCTTGCCTGGACAATTCGTCCACTTATGCGCTCCTGCAAATGATGACTCGCCATACCGCATCGTCGAGAACAAAGATGATACGCATCACGAAGGTTGGGCTACCCAATGTCGAACGCCCATGTTGCGCCGCGCTTTCAGTATCGCCGGGATAGTCACAACACCTGACGGCATACTCGTGGACGTAATCTTTCGCGTCGTCGGCAAAGCGACGCGATGGATGGCCTCCCTTGTCCCCGGCGACCCGGTCAGCTTACTCGCACCGCTGGGCAATAGCTTTCCAATATCGAGCACACGAAAAAAAGCCTGGCTAATCGCCGGCGGCGTAGGACTCCCTCCCATGCTTTGGCTAGCGCAAGCGATGAATAACAAAGAGAAACAGGCCACCCTGTTCTACGGCGCGCAGTCCAGCCATTTGCTCGCATTGGATTTGGACCACGACACACATTGCAGCCCAGACGCCTCGCAGGCGGTCTTATCCTCCCCGTCCCTAGCCGCCTCGAACGTACCCGTTGTGATCAGCACAGACGACGGCTCCGTAGGGCTTCATGGCCACATTGGTGCCGCCATAGAGGCACACTTCGCCAGCGTCGCGCCAGACCCTGACGACTTAGTCATGTACACCTGTGGGCCTGAACGTATGATGCGTTTTGTAGCGGATTTCTGTAGTGCCCGAAACATCGAATGCTATGTGTGCGTAGAACGAGCGATGGCCTGTGGGACAGGCACGTGCCAGTCCTGTGTCGTCGCCATCCGCGACGATACAGACTCACAAGGCTGGCGATACAAACTATGCTGCGCAGAAGGCCCCGTCTTTAATGCGAAGACCGTCGTGTGGGATACTGTGTTGTAGGGCGCGGTCGTGGACCTGCCTCTCCGATTTCGTAACAATATTGAATTGGTTTGCGAAATCCTGCAGTCCAGGTGCACAGTAAATCTGTTTCGTGAATGGATGAGCAATGAATACCGACAGTTCAGGCATGTCAACCTTCCGACAGTAACGAAAAAAAGACCTGCCTTACCGAACTATGATTTAGACTGTATATCGGAGCCAATCATGACTACTGGATACTCAAAGAAACCGCTTCTCTCAAAGCTCGGGATCAAAAGTGGAAACAGGCTACTAATACTTGGAATGCCAGATGGCTACCTGAAAACACTTGGAGAACTTCCCAAAGACGTTACCTTGTTGAGCCGCCTCAGCTCTTCCGTACACTTCATACAGTACTTTGCGACCAACAGATCGAAATTGGTCGTTCGATTCGCCAAGCTGAGTGCCGCACTTACGCCTTCCGGCATGCTATGGATATCCTGGCCAAAGTTGACTTCCGGAAAAGACACAGACCTGACTCGTGACATCATCAGAGAAATCGGCCTTACGCACGGGTTGGTTGATGTGAAAATATGCGCAATCGACGATGTTTGGTCTGGGCTAAAATTCGTCCGTCGTCTAAGCGACCGGTAACACAGTAAACTAGGCAGGTTGAGGACCACCTTTTATTTCATCGCCTACTTTTATCATGACAGTAGCTGTTTTTAATCACATAGTCAGCGTGTTTGCAGTAACAGAAATTGGCGATATGCATCGGTCGGTAGTAGTAACAGCTCAACCGGTATGGATTCCCGCGTGCGTAAGAAGGACAAAGCATTAAGAATCTCAGCCATGAAAAACGCCTATTACTTCACCGAAGGTGGCGACTCTGGCGGTGGTTGCCAGCAGGTTTCGCATCGAGGTTCGTAGCTCTCTGCGCCGCCAACCATTGCACCATTGATAACCGGTGTTAATCGTTGCGTCCTATCAGCTTGTTGATCGCACTTGGCACATGTAGCGTAGAGTCGGGACGTGTTGTCCGCAGACGCAATCAGCCGTTCAACAAGTGGGAATGGCCTGCCCCAGCTATCGCGATCAAGCGAAGTCGCCAGCACATCCATGCCGCGACCAACCAACAACTCGATCACCGTCGACAATGCCGCATCAAAAAAGTGGGCCTCGTCTAGGCCAACCACATCACAATCCGCGCCCACAAGCTCAATCATCTGCAGCGCCTGCGTCACCGCCTGCGCCGGCATGGCCCGACCGCCATGAGACACAATCGCATCTGTTGCATATCGCGTGTCCATCGCTGGCTTGAATACGACAACACGCCGCTTATCGACAGGCTCTATCGCTTTTATCAGTGCGGTAGTCTTTCCTGCAAACATGCAACCACAATATATGGTTAATAGACCCCGCTTACCGGAAGTGTCATCGCGTCGGGGCTTGTGGCACAAAGTCTGTGTCATAGTTGATCAAGCGCATACAGCGCTATTCCGTTGTCACCGACACAGCACCAAGATCGACACCTTCGAAGATCGCCCTTCCTATACGAAGATAGGTCGCGCCAGCTTCGATACCGTATTCAAAATCACCGCTCATCCCCAAAGAAAGCTCTTTGAACGCCGGGCCACAAATACGATCGTGCTCAAACTCTTCAAACAACTCTTTGACCCGACCAAACGTATGTCGAATCGCCGAAGTATCGTCCGTCAAAGGCGCCATAGCCATCAGCCCGCGCACTTCGATATGTTCCAGCGTCATGAGCTGCTCAGCGAGGTGCGTAGCCGCGGCCACCGCAATCCCCTCTTTCTGCCGTTCACCACTCGCGTTTATTTGAAGAAAGATGGGCGTCACACGTTCTAATTTTGCAGATTGAATATCAATTTCTTCCGCTAACCGCAGACTATCGACAGAATGGATCAGGTCAATCCAAGGCAATAGCGCCTTAACCTTATTACGCTGCAAGTGACCAATCATATGCCACTTAGGTCGAGGTCTTGCGCCAGCGCTCAAATCCCTAGCCCGTCGCCCTAGCCATTCGTGGATCATACCCGCACGTTGCATCAGGTCTTGCGGTTTGTTCTCGCCAAGGTCCTGCAAACCCATATCGACCAGCGTGCGCACGACATCTAGGCTAGCGCTCTTAGTCACCGTCACAAGCTTTATCCGTGACGGGTCTCGCCCATACTTCTCGCAGGCGTCGGCTATGCGCTGGTTAACACGTTTCCAATTTTCTTGTAGCTTTCGTTTCATACAGTCTTTGGCCTATCCGCGCATGCCTTTGTAAATCTAGCTAGCGACCACCCTGCCCATCGGCCTATCGCCCAGCGCTTCGACGTCCCCATTATAGCCGAAAATGGACTTTCCGCCCGCGCTACACGACTGCTAGTATAATCGTGCACGCGTTTTCCTCCACTATTTTTTGATAAGTAATCATTCTACACCTGTGAGTTTCCCAGAGATTCATCCAAGACCGTCGCCAGAAGAGCCTTTGCCCGCTACGATGAACGCATTGTCGAAGGATCATGAAACCGCGTCCCCAGCTGACAGGTGTGGGCGCTGAAATTTAGCGAATCGCTCTCAAAACTATGTCCCACGAACCTAAACATGTGATGAACAAAGAATTTGAAATCGAGCAGCCCGATGAGGGAACTATCATCGACCCTATGTCCTGGTACGACTCGCCAGGCCCGTGGGAGCTGGAGATTGGCTGCGGAAAAGGCAGTTTCTTACTTAGCCGAGCAAAAGACAATCCACATATACGCATGCTCGGCATCGAATGGGCAAACAAATATTATCGCTATACCGTCGACCGCATGGCCCGCTGGCAACAGACTAACGTCCGGGTCATGCGTACAGATGCTAACGTTTTCGTGATGCGACATCTTCCGCCGCAATGTCTGGATGCGCTTCACGTATATCACCCAGACCCTTGGCCCAAAAAACGCCACCACAAACGACGTCTCATCCAATCTGATTTTGCCGACATCGTATCAAAGCTATTAAAACCCGGCGCAGCTTGGCTACTACAAACTGACCATCGTGATTACGCGGATCAAATGCAGGAAGTTCTCTGTCAACGCACTGATCTAGAACAACAACACGATCAATCCATCGCCGACGTCGCAGGCCCGGAATGGGCAGGGACAAATTTTCAAATCAAATACGCCCTAGAAGGCCGACCCATCTATCACTTCGCATTCAAAAGAAAATAACGCACTCACGATGTCGGATAGCCCAGGTGAAACACTAGTTTACCCGTGTGTTTGTTCATGACGCATGCAGCGATAATTTAACAAAGATGCGAGAACAAAACCTAAGGTGCGGGTGCGGGCGTAAAATGAAGTGACACCCGCGCGACTTGTCGAGAATTTGTACTGGATTGTACCGAAAGCGTTGCTGAGAGTAGCGTTTTACCAAAACCCGCGATAGCACGAACAGCGTCCGCCGGAACGAATGATCGACTACCCGCACCATCTACATCGCGATTCGCCTCGACCTTAACCTCCACAATCGCACTACCACGAAGGATGCGAAACGTAAAAGGTTCGGTCACTTCATCCTGCCTCAAGCGATCTAGAAAATCAACATGAGGCTGCGCCAAATCTAGCACTTCGTCATCGACAGCCAAAATACGATCGCCCCTCAACACAACCTTGGCAGCCGCACTTCCCGGACGAACGCCCGCCACCAAAATCGCGCCAGCTTCATCACCAGCTGCGACATCAATACCTAAGACGTTAGGCCAACCCTGCTTCGCTACTGGAATATTCCACCAGCTAGGACTGAGTAGTGACGGCGCGCCGGCATCAAGCGCCAACAGCCAACTATCTAACTCGTGCGATGCCAACTCCAATTGCGATATAGCCAAACTACGTTGACCGGGCCTCACAGCGAGCGCATCGGCGACGCCTGGGATCGACGACAAACGCGGGGCTAACCCGTGCTGGGCATCTAAAATGCTCTCGATATGACTCGACGTCACAGCCAAGATAAGCCAATCGTCATACGTCGACCACGCAGGATCCGCGTTTCGCAATAGCGATAAAAATGAAAATCGCGATTGACTAGCATATTCGCTCAGTGGCACGTGAATAATGTGCGAACCCAAATGAGTTTTCAATTTGAACGACGGCGTGCGGCGCTGATCTACCGGGTCTAGAAGCGCGGCTAGCTTGAGTATATTCGCAAAAACGCGCGTCACCTCTGCACGAGCCTTTTGCTGGTTGTTGGTCCGTATCATCAACGCCACCTGCGGCAGCGACCCCTCAGCCGTGAGCGTCTGTCCCCACACAACAACAACATCAGGACCAAGATGGTCCACGATCGAACGACTCGGCGTCTGCTCACCCGCTACGCCCGAGAGCAATGACAAATAACGTTGCCCCCACTGCTTCCCTTCGTTGGCTAGCAGCGAATCATATAGCGCACCAAAATCAACCGTGCTAGCGGCGGCGAATAATGTGGAATGCGGCAAACGCCGAAATGTCAGCATCGACGGCACCGAAAGTGGCGGCGAAGCCTTCTTATTCGCCTCCGCAGTCCGCAACACCACATCCAACTGGTCGTCGCCTTCGTATAAAGCGACCATCGTATACCCAGCGCCTGACCATAGAACAGGAGACTGCGTCGGATCCCCCCCCCTTTTTGGCACATCCGACGATACAAAAATGGTCGCTAAAGGTAGGCCATCTAAATCCTGTAGCACATTACGAAACGCAGCAATCTCGGCCTTGTTACGCAGCTTGGCACTAATCATTAACCGCTGCGTCTCACGAAGCAGCGACCGCGATGCACTGCGCCGCGCGATCACCATATAGTGATCGCGTACACACACAAACAGCCCGTCATTAAGATTGATAAACGTAGCCTCACCAAGCTTGCTACTACGCCGACGCTTTTTCTTAGGGAACCAGCGATCCAACACAGATAAGTCTTTCAAGCGTATTAAAAAATGAGCTTGACCAACTTCGCTCCAGGACGGCGCTATCAGCGCAACATCCGTGTGCATCAACTCGTTCACGTCTATAGCGCTATTAACACTTACATATTTTTTCAAACTTTCGCGTAAATCTACCGTCGTATCCAAACTGGCCACGTCCCCAGTCAAAGCCGGAAGTAAACGACCCGCGCGGGTGCGGGCCAGCGCCTTGTTGAGTATGATCGGCTGACGAATCGTGACGAACAGTCCGGCGGACTCCGGTACAAAACAGGACATCTCCAGGATACGCCGCTGCGTGACCGACGTAGCTTTGGTCTGCGCAAATGATGGCCCAACCAGCATCAGCCAACAGATAGCTATCATGGGTAAGCGAGCGATCATGCGTAACACAGCCCTAAGAAAATCCAAATTATGGTAGGCACCAATCCACCATCCAACGTCTAAAGAAACACTACCCTCAGAAACATGTGCTGAGTATAGCCTGCTCTAGAAAATTTATCGGCTCGGTGTGCGTGTTACAAAGATAATATGACGGATTTGTGCCCGGGCAAAAAAAGAAACGCCCGCTTGCCCGATTAATTGCCCGATGCGCCAGACTCGGCCCCAGCGCCATTATGCGGTTCAGCGGTCTCAACGGGGGCATGTTCATTCATTTGTTCGAGAACATCGATTTTTTGCAAAATCGTCAGGTCAACTTTTTCCAGCATAGATTCAACATCCTGCCGTTTCGTGTCAAAATTGTTTTGTGACTGGCGAATCAGATGTTGAAGCTCACCGGCTGGGGTATCGCCATTAGTTGATTCTAAATCATCGTCCAAGAACGGCTCGGGAATTTCAGAATCGTCAATGACAGACTCAACTTGCCCCGTCTCCGCCTTACCGGCAACGCGACCTTTATTCGAATCGAAAAAGCCGAAAAATCCCATCAGGATTACAGCCGCAGCCGCAGCCAGCGGACCAGCGACATACAACCAACGCTGCCCACGACGCATCCACGAAGCTTCTCGCTCATCAACACACGCCAATAGCCTGTCCGTAAAATTAGCGTCCAAAGACACTGGCTCACGGTCTGACGTCACGATATGCCCGCTAACTTCCAACAGCGCCAGCGCCCGCCGACAGTCGGCACACTTTACGCAATGCGCCCCCAGCTCCGTCCGTTGGCTGGCCGACAGCTCGCCGTCCAGATAAGCGTCAAACAATTTTTGCGCCGCTTCGCAACGCATGATAATTACCTAACCTTGTTAGTGACCAAACCAGTTAGCCAAGGCGCTCTGCCCTAGCGTTCAATACCTTCTACCCAGCTAAGCCGGAAAGATTGCGAAATTGTAGCAAATCTTTTTCGCTGGTCGATTCCAGCATATTTCGCAATCGCAAACGCGCCCTGTGAAGATGGCTTTTCACAGTCGCAACTGGCAGTTCTAGAATGCGGGCAATTTCCTGGCAACTCATACTCTGCCGATAAAACAACAACACCGAAGCCCGTTGTTGCGGCGACAATTGGTCCACCGCCGACCACACATCGCTACGCAATTGAGCCGCCTCAGCCGACTCAACATTCTCGGAAGGTGATTCGTGACTTTGTAGTGGCATCGAAGCAAAATCTATATCACCGTTCACCGCCTGCTTCTTACGCATGCGATTCAGGCACATCCGATAGCCAATGGTAAATAGCCAGGTACTAAACCGAAATTCAACACGAAATGATTCAAGTGAGGCAAAAGCCTTCAGGAACGCATCCTGACAAACTTCTTCTGCATCGTGATGGTTGCGGGTCATACGCCAGATAAAAGCGAACAGACGATCTTTGTGCTGATCGACCAATTCGCGCAGGGCCAGCTTATCCCCGCTACGCGCGCGCGCGATCAGCTTCCGCTCCAGCTCTCGGATATTTTCTTCCGCAGCTAATTTCACAATACACCTACCTCCATATATTATAACTCCCGCCGAGCGGATAAGTTGCCCTATAGTGTAACACCTATAAAATCGGCTCGGTAGCTCGTAGGCATCAGAAGATCGCTAAAAATACGTGCTATAGCATACATTTTACAGTAATAGTGCAAAATGGCCAAGAAAACGACTAAAAAGAAGCCCGAATCATCCGTCTGCCAGAACAAAAAAGCTGGCTTTCGATACGAGATTCTTGAAAAAATCGAATGCGGGATGGTATTATTGGGCACAGAAATAAAAAGTTTACGCGATCAAGGAGCCTCACTCGACGAATCTTACGCCCAAATCCGCGGCGACGAGCTCTGGCTAGTCGACTGCCACATCCCCGCGTACAAGTTCGGGCACACGACCAACCACGAACCCCGCCGACGTCGCAAGCTGCTATTACACAAACAACAGATGAGCAAACTAAAGCCCAGAGTCGAACAACGAGGCCAGACGCTCGTCCCACTTCGCATATACTATAACGAACGAGGCATCGCAAAAATCACGATCGCATTAGCCAGCGGTAAGAAACATGCTGACAAACGACAGGACGCCCGCAAGAAACAACACCAACGCGACATGGAACGCGCTATGCGCGGAAGATAACGAATCGTTTCGTTATGCCATAGCATGATCTACTTGGCTGTTCGACAATCGCGATGAAAAGGAGTAGGTTGGGCCTCGTTCGATACAAGTGAATGCGGTCGCCGATTTTCAAAGAAATGGATTATGATGTCACGGAAGTTCTACTACCGTCGCGGCAATGAAATCCACGGGCCAGTCGGCGTGCAAGAACTCCGGCGGATGGCAAACGACGGCACGCTGAATAAGGCGGATCACATCAGGCCCGACGGCGAGGAGAAATGGTACGTAGTTGGGACTGTGAAGGGACTCTTTCCTGACCCAACCGCTAATTCGGCGTCGTCCGGAGATCGCCCTGCAGCCCCCGATGTCGCCCCTGTGCCGCCGCGAGCGCAAACGCCAGTAGAGGAGCTTTCTGACGCAGTTCGTCGGGGAAGCACGCCCGAGCTAGTGCACACCCCTGGGTTGTCTACCGTTAATGTCCTACTACCTCGTCGTGGGTCTAGCCTAGGAATCGCAGCACTGGTGTTGGGCATCTTGGCGTTTTTATTCTGTTGGGTTCCGTTATTGGGCGCTATCACGTTGCCGCTGAGTGGTTTAGGTGCGCTTCTGGGCATCATCGGGATTGTCATCGCATTGACACGTAAAGGGGTCGGAATCGGATTTCCGATTGCGGGCACTGCGGTGTCTGTCTTGGCTCTGGTGATTGCGTTCACAATGACATCGGCTATGGTGGCCGGAATCGGAGCAGCGGGCGATGCGATAAGCGAAGCCCACGCCCAGCGCGACGCAACCAACCAAGAGCAGGTCAACAGAGCTGCAACACCAAGAAGCGAAACCGGGGATGTAGAGTCTGCGAGCCAGCGTTCTGTGCGTACTCCGTCACCTCCACCAGAGCCAGAGTGGGCACTGGCCGACTCTCCGGTCAAGCAAGATGGTGTGCAGATTCAGGTAGTGACCGCGGAAGTGGGTTATGTGTCGGTGAACGATCCGACATCGATGAGTGATGAGCCCAGCCAGTCGAACAATCCACAACTCGTGATTACTATCAAACTCACCAACCTCAGTGTTACCAAGAAACTCGACTATCGCACGTGGGCTGGAGGGAGAATGTCATTCGACCGAGATTTTGGAACGCTTCAGGATAACTTCGGCAACAGCTACAAGCGAGTGAATTTCGGTATTATGAGCACACCAGTAGGGCGAACCCAATCGTCGTCGATCTTTCCAAAGAAGACGATTACCGACGTATTGATCTTCGAACCCCCGATCGACGCGGCCGAACACCTAAACCTCGAGCTCCCCGCAAAGAACTTCGGCGGGACTGGAATGATTCGAATCCGTATTGCCATAACAATGGTTGAGCGGTCAACAGGCGGGTAGGGCATCCAGATGCGCATCGGGATTGCCTGTTGTCTTCGACTCATCACAATTTACCACATATCCTTTCTTCGAGTAGCATAGAAACCATGTCTACTCATCAATCACCAACAAAACGCACAACGCTAGCCATAGCTGGCGTGATATTTTTTACATCTTTATTTTCAACCATCACACAAGCTGAAACTAAAGACCCTACTTGGATTGTTCGTGGTAAAGAGTGCATGGTCGCTAGCGATCATCACTTAGCCTCTATGGCCGGACTTCGGATTCTTAAGCGCGGAGGCAACGCTGTAGACGCGGCCTGCGCCGTCTCCTTTGCACTGGCTGTCTCCAGACCACAAAGCACGGGCCTGGGCGGTGGCGGGTTTATGATGGTGCGGATGGCTAATAGCGGTGAGACCACCGTCATTGATTCACGAGAAACAGCCCCGGCTGCGTCTTCATCAAATATGTATGATCTAGCAGTCGCAGCGGATCCTACCATGGCCCCGCCAAGTCGTTACGCTCACCTTGCCGTAGCCGTGCCCGGCCTGCTAGCAGGTAATACCCAAGCCCTGCAACAATTCGGCACCATGAAACTCGATGAGCTACTCGCTCCGGCCATTGAGATCTCTACGAACGGTTTCGAGGTTGACGATCATTACGTCAAAGCCTGCCATGACGTGCTATCGGCCTATGAAGCGCATCCCACCTTGCGGCAAAGTTGTTCGTATGTATACGAGGTGCATCTTCGCAAGGGAAAGCTACCACGCATCGGAGACCGTCTACGACAACCGGCACTAGCTAAGCTACTTCAAGCCATTGCAGACCAAGGCCCAAACGTATTTTATCATGGCCCTGTTGCCGCTGCCATTGAACAAGAAATGAAGCGACACCACGGCATCATGACGCAGGCAGACATGGCTAACTATCGCGTGTCTCTGCGAGCGCCACTGGTGTCATCCTATCGAGAATTTCAAATCATCACCGTACCACCGCCTTCGTCAGGTGGTACTTGTATTATAGAATCACTCAACATTCTCGAAAATGTTGATCTTGCCGCCGTGGACAAGTCCAACGCGCCACTTGCCCGTCACTATATGATCGAGACGATGAAACACGCCTTTGCAGATCGGGCACGATGGATGGCTGACCCGGCTTTTGCCGACATCCCCACAAAGCTCATCACGTCCAAGCCTTACGCAAAACGGCTGGCAAGTCTGATCAATCATCACGCCGTTTCGAAAGCGGCTTATGGAACAACGCAATTACCAGAGGACAAAGGGACGAGTCATTTTTCGATCGTTGACCGCTGGGGCAATTGTGTCGTTAGCACCGAGACGATTAACACAGAGTTTGGTTCGCTGTCTGCCGTGGGTGAGTGGGGATTAATTCTTAACAACGAGATGGACGACTTCGCAGCCGAGCATGGCCGCCCCAATGCCTTCGGCCTGACACAATCTGACCGCAACGCACCCGAACCCGGGAAGCGGCCATTATCGAGCATGTCACCAACCATCGTCTTGAAAGAGCAAAAGCCTGTCCTGTTACTCGGCGCCTCGGGCGGGCCTAGAATCATCACCGCAGTACTCAACGTAATGATCAACGTACTCGATTTTAATTTACCCTTAGCCAAGGCCATCGAAAACACGCGGGTACACCACCAATGGATGCCAAACGAAGTTGCGTTCGATCAAAAACCCGACGAGTCTATCGCGACAGCATTGCGATCGCTCGGACACACGTTGGCTAAGAAACAAAAAAAAGCCATGGTTCAAGCCATCCAAATCCACGACGGTGCATTGATCGGTGCCAGCGACCCTCGAAAAGGTGGCAGGCCCGCTGGATATTGAAACATTTCATGTCCATCTAAATGGACCCAGCCCACCCGAAATACCCTATTTCTTATGCATTTGGTCAATCATGCTTCGCAAGTGACGATTGAATTCATCTGGCTTCTCTAGCATGATGAAGTGTCCAGTATCTGGCATAAGCACTGCTTCAAAATCGCCGTACTTACGGTTTATCTTGACTTCGGTTTTATACGGAGTCGCCGCGTTTATGGCCCGGACTGGAACGCCCGCCGCTGCCAGCGCCGACTTCCCGTCGAATGTGTTGTGAGCGATCAGCAATGAGGTTGCTGCTTTTCGGTCTGCCATAACAGGATTTTGCAGCATTGATTTAAGTATTGCGCTATTGCGATCTGCGAAAAAACCGCTTAAAAATCGCGCCCGTGCCCCTTCGAAATCGTCTTCAAATTTCTTAACGAATCGTTTAGTCGCATCGGGAGACGAAATGTACTCCACATTTTGCAACGCATCCACCGCGACAACGCCCCGAGCAATACCACGCAACTTCGATGCAGCCGCGAGTACGACAGGACCGCCCATGGAGTGACCCACAAGGACAACTTGTTCAAGTGACAAACCACGAACAACAGACGCAACGTCGGCACCTAACCCATCGATCGACCACGAGTCACGGTTCGCTCCCGAAGCGCCGTGCCCTGGCAGGTCGATGGTAATGACGCGGAACGACTTACGAAACTCCGGGATTTGCATGCGCCAGTGAGTGTGATCACAGGTCCATCCATGCACGAAAACAATGGCTGGTTCGCCGTGCCCCACAGAGGTATAGAAAATGTTAACGCCATCCTCTGCCTGTATCTTCCCAGTCTCAAGCCCGTTAGCCAAAGCCGTGCCCACCACCATGGAAAACAGTGCCAATGCCAGTCGCATGATCACACGAAGTCTCCTAACTCAAATGAGCCAAGTAGCCCATGTCGTTTGTCGTTCTTTCACCTACTAGCCGAAGGTTGACAAGTCTTTATCATCAAACCCGTAGCCACTGGCGCCCAATCCTTATCGTGACAAATGCATAATAACCATAAAAAACCGAAGTGCGACTATAAAAAGCAGATCAGCGTACCGACCCACAGGTGTGCCTCATAAATTGTCTCCCCTCCCATTTGACGACCATCCCCCATCGCGCATAGGCTAACCATGTCCGGTGATAACCAAAACAAAAGCGGAGCCTGCTCGTGAACCAAAATACATCTAACATGCTACTATACGACGACGGTTGTCCGCTTTGCACCTTCCAAATGCGCATCATCACCTGGCTAGATTGGTTCAACATCGTGAGCCTAGTCCCGCTGTCACACCCCGATGCCAAGCTCATCGCCCCGCAGCTTTCGCGTGAGCAATTACTCGAAGCTGTCCACTGCGTCATGCCCACAGGCCGAGTGCTTCGTGGGGCGCGGGCGTTACGCTTTCTCTTCATGCGCATGCCGCTACTTATCCCCGTCGGCCTATTCCTTTGGCTGCCCGGCGTCATCTGGGTGGCAGAGATTGTCTACAACGCTGTTAGTCGTAACCGTCACCTGCTCAGCAAACTTTTCGGCTGTAAAGAAGCCTGCTCGATCATGCCCACGCGCAAACGAGAAGGCGATGTCAAACAAGCGGATTCATAAAATTCTGTTTAGAAAATAACAACGATGGCTAAAGCCCAACAATGCGAAGCGACGCTCGAACTCATCGAAGCTTGGCAGACCAACCACCGGATCAATATGCTACTCATCGACAAAATCACTGACGAGGGCATGCTACAAACACTATCCAAGCGCGGTGGCCGAGGCGTTACGGGCGAGTTCGCGCACATGCACAACAACCGCGTGTGGCAGCTTCAAAAACGCGCGAAGGACTTAGCCGAGGGGCTAACCATTTTCGAGACGAAATCACTACCCAGTAAGGCCCAACTTCGCAAAGCCATGAAAGCCTCGACCCAAGGTATTCAAGCCCTGCTCACCGGCATATTAAACCATGAGCCTAAACGTCGCGGCTTCAAAAAGGGCCTATTCACCACCCTCTCCTATTTCGTCACCCACGAAGCCCACCACCGAGGCCGGATTCTACTCACCCTCAAAGTCAGCGGCCACACGCTTGATAAAACTACGCAAATGACAATCTGGGGTTGGGATCAATTGTAGCTAGTAGGCCTAGCATGTGCCAAGACTATGTCATTATTGGGCAGAAAGTATACCACATGCACAGCGAGCCGCATGCTTCAGCTTGCGCGGACACACGAACCAATGAACGCTCGCCAGCGGTATCGGCATACTATTGCATGACTCTTAGACGTTCGCGTCATGCAATAGCATGACCTACTTGCTGCACCTTCACCACTTATGACTGCGCCTTAGTAGCTAGCAAACTACGCACCAATTCTGTCAGCGCTGCACGATCAATCGGCTTAGCGACATAATCATCCGCCCCGCACTCTGCGGCCCGCTCCACATCGCCCGGTTCGTTCAGTGCCGTGACCATGACAATGACAATTTCGCGCGTCGCGGGATCGCTTTTGAGTCTACTGCACACTTCAAAGCCAGATATTTTGGGCATCATAATATCCAGCAAAATCAAATCCGGCGACTCCTGCTCCACCACCGTGATCGCCTCTAGGCCATTCGTCGCGGTCAACACGCGTACCTCAGGAATGCCCTCCATATACACCGCGAGCAGCTCAAGATTCTGCGGATTATCGTCCACCAATAACACCGTTTGTTTTTGATCCATCGAATCTGCCATAAGAAAAAGCATCCTTCCAAGCCGAACACCATCATGCCCATATGCGATCGCCTTCATCGCCCGCCTTCATCGCCATTGAATCCTAACGCCATCAGCCATAGCCGTCACGAAACACCGCAAGTACCACTGGAAGAACATACATCGGCTATAGAACTGTAGGATAATTTCCAAGTGCCGTCATTCCCGCGCAGGAGAGTGGGAATGACCATGTATATCGAAGACATGAAAGTGCTGAACGAGTCCAATCAGCGCTACAGGACCGAAACCCTAGCGCCTATCCGATTCACAAATGACGATTTTCAGCCGTAAACAGTCCGAAAAAAAAATGAGCCGGGCGATGGAAAGATTCCACGCCCGGCTCATATATCCGGAATTAAAAGGGTTGATTGTCCCCAGTTTTAACTTATTGCGAACGTCGTCTTCGACGACGAATCGCTGTGACTGAACCCGCAAGACCAAACAACACGAGCGTAGCAGGCTCTGGCACGACGATGAACGTCAATGCGCCGCCAGCTAAACCTTCATTGCCTAACGTCCGAGTAAGCAATTCACCTGCGGTAAATCCTGTGGTAATGACCCCGCCAACAGCACTGTTGTTCGGATTACCAGCCAAGAGCACATCAAGATCATAAGAACCTTGAACGGCTGGCAACTGTACATCAAAAGTTGCCAGTAATACGCCTGGTTGACCAGTAACAATTTCCCACTGAACATTCGCATCGCCTGTCAATGGCATGAAGACCGCTTGGGGCAAAGGCGTCGCGTTCGACGTGACCCAAGAGGAACCACCTGTCCCTGAAGCAGTTTCAGAGAAGTCCCATTGAAAGTTACTTACATTGAGCGCAGCGTCGGTATTTGCAAAATCAAGCTGGGCGAATCTTATCAACGACGAAGCCGCCGTTGGTTCAGATACCCGTACCTCAATATTGAGGTTTTCTCCACCAGCGAATCCCGGCACGGAGCCAGAAGTCGCTAACAGCGAGCTTGAGTTTACCACAAAATCTAGCTGAACATCAGCCGTGGCTTGCGCGACAGACGTTGTCGCTAATAATAGGGCTATTAGTCCTAATTTTGCCATAACATTATCCCCAGTACATCAGTTTCCATCCTGGAACCTTACTCCATCACAAGACGACGCGACACCCCACAAGGATAATCCATCGCCGGTAGCGCGGCCGCTACCACAAGTCACGCGCTGCTGCACGCAACCAAAGGGAAACTAACCACTGACTACGCAGTACGACGACGTCGCGCTACGGCAACCAAACCACCAATACCTAGTAGAGCAAGCGTAGCTGGCTCTGGAACAACGACATTTAATTCAAAGCCGGTGATACCATCAATAGCTGCATCGCCAAAGCCTTCAAGGAAAGATGGATTACCAGTTCCAGCAGTATTCCCAACACCAATTTCGACAGGTCCCAGCGGGTAACCAGCTGGCACTTGGACGTCAAACGAAAGAACACTACCAGCGCCAAAATCGCCTGAACCTAGGAAGTTCGAGAATTTAAGATCCACTGGGCCACCAGCTACACCGAAGGTGCTATCACTAATCACGACAGGCAAATCGGTAACTTGTGGAACGCTAACATCGTCACCACCATCGGTTACATATGGGGCTCCCCAAGCGAAATTTGTTAGAACAAGACCGGCACTGGAAAAGGTTACAGCAAATTCACTTGCCGTATGTGCGCTGTTACCGTCTAGCACAACATTCAAATTCATTGTGCCTGTTCCATCGTTTCTCACATCGGCACCTGAATCACCCATGCCATTTTGCACCGAAACCACATAGCTAGCATTCGCAGTATTAGCAAAAGCAAACACAGCCCCAAGAACCAATAAACCACTTAATCTCATTGTCTTTCCCATTGTTTCAACCCTTTCACGAAAAATAAACGCCCTTTTATCCGGAGAGCTTTGTCTACCAATCTATACTCAAAATCACAAGCCTCAGTCGAAACCAATCGACTGTGCATTTAAACACAAAAATCAAACTCTTATGGACACAAGCCAGTTGGCTGTGGCACGGAGTCACGGGCCGTACGGACCAAACCAAGGTCGCCGTTACTTACCGTGTTGTCATTATTAATATCAGCACGAATCTCGAACACGCCAGTAGCGCCGAGCGGATCAATAACCTGCATACCCGCTGGTCGAGCTAGAATAATATCGCGAGCCGAACGCACAAAGCCAAGGTCGCCATTGTTGACCGTAATCGGGGAGGGATTGGCATCACCGAAAATCGCCCAGGCCGTGCGGGTTTCATCTGCGATTGGCGCGCCACCGGCGGCACAATCAACACCTGAAATCGTAATGTCATACTTAACCGGAGTCTCACCGATTGCGGCGTTGTTACCTGGAAGCGATGGGCTAAACAACAGCACCGCTTCGTTAGGATTCGCACCAGCGACGACCGACATAGTAATGCCAGTCAAATCGGTGACTGAAGCACCTAAGGCCGTACACCCCACAGCCGATACAGTCGCACTTGTGACGTCAACGGCAACATCGTAAGCAACGACGATCTTATTAATACCTGTTGAGCGTGATTCCGAGAAGCCGCCAGCCGCTGAAATATCCTGGCCATATTCTGCACCACCACATGTGGGATCGAACAAACAACCCGGACCGTGCTGACCGATTGAGGTCCACGATTGCGGAACAGGTTGAGCACAAGCACTGACATTGAATACCATGGAACCACCGGTCAGCTCACCATTAATGGCTCGCCAAATGGTGACAGGTTCTATATCGTCAGCCGAGCCACTTGATAAACCAAAGCCAAAAGCAAGCGTTGCCGCGTTGCCTGGAGCCATACAAGTTTCGTCAACTGAAGCACAAGTACCTTGCCCCGTACCAGTACACATGGCACCGGAGGACAGGCCAGTCCGCGATCGATTGATGCAGACCTTTGATTCATCACTGTTGAGTACATCTAACGTATACATGCCGGGCGAAACAGGCATAGTGACAGACAGCGTCGCGACTGTCACAGCCGTTGGCGTAGCGCCACCGACCATGTTGTGCTGTAACGATGCGTTAGAAGCTAGGTTTGGACTAAGCATGGACAAATCGCTCGCCGAGATAAAGGCGAACGCAGCACCAGCAGGACCAGCCGTGAGCGATGGGTCCACATAATAACAGCTACTAGGATTGCCGGCATCAAAGCAGCCAGTTAATCCAGTAAAATCAAACGCAGCCGACACGGCTAGTGCCGGATCGGTGTCATCGAGATTTAGTTGCACCTGACGAAGCAGATGATCGGACCCGGCCGTATCTTGTAAAATATTCACGGCCACTGGAACGACCTGGCCAGCGCTATACGTTGCCTGGTTAGGTGTAGGGACCAACTGCACAGTTGCGCCCGCATGCACAACGGTGGCAAAGCTAAGCACTGCGATGAGCGCGATACCTCGTGTCAACATGACCCTCTTCCTCCCCTAATCCCAAAAATGTTCGGCAATGAAGCAATGCAGGATTGACAGTCCAAAAACCCGGACGCCCCTTTGCTGCTCACGTCTTCATGCTAACCACACGCCATATATGAGTGCGACTAACCCCAATGCTACCTGCATCGCGATGCCCCGAGGCCTTAACCTCCCACCAACCCATCACGCCCCAAAGAGCGCTCACAAATCAGTACATCACAACACGCCTATTAAATCGGAGAACAGGTGAATAGTCAAGCTTAAACCCATATTTTCCTACATTTTTTCCTTCCCACTTTAGATAAAATTCTAGTTCAAGGAGCGATAATAAATTACCGGCAATCTCGATCGACAAGAACATGCAATAAACGGCATATCAGACCACTAATCGAGTCTTTTATCGGACTATCATCGAGTCACTTTTTGCCAACATTATCACGTTATTGCACCCTTGGGAGACGAAAATTAAAGCTACAAAACTATAGGACTCACAGGTCTGGGCAAGCCGAGATCGCGATGCGCAGAGGCGATGAGATGAAGCGAATTTTTAGTTGACGTTCACGTGAAGCCAGCATTTGACGCTTTGCGGACCACCACGGCCAACGGCATTACTAGACCTGATACCTGCGTCGGCGGTGGGACCGCATACCCGTCAGCCCCATAGCGATTAGCCAAGACGAGATCAGCATGCCCACGCCGCATGGCCCGCTTACCCGAGGACCGGCGTTGGCATTGCCAGAGTCGACATCGGCATTATCCCCCGTCCCGTCACCGTCACTGTCCATCGTTTCCAATGGGTCCAGAGGAAACGCATCATCGACGTCAGCTACGCCGTCCCCGTCGTCGTCCGTATCAGCCTCGTTGCCAATGCCGTCACCGTCGGTGTCCAGAGACTCATTCGGATCGTTGGGGAATGCGTCGCTGAAATCTCCGACGCCGTCTCCGTCCGTGTCACTAATCTCAGCCGGGTTCAGCGGGAAGGCATCGTCAATATCGGCGACATTATCACCATCGTCATCGGCGTCAGCCTCATTGCCTATACCGTCCGCGTCAGTGTCGGTGGTTTCAGCCGGGTCTGTAGGAAAAGCATCCAAATTGTCGCCCACGCCGTCGCTGTCGGTATCAACGGTTT
Organism: Phycisphaerae bacterium; assembly: GCA_029260115.1. Taxonomy (GTDB): domain Bacteria; phylum Planctomycetota; class Phycisphaerae; order UBA1845; family UBA1845; genus JAJRPG01. The sequence goes on from JAJDDW010000064.1 coordinate 47,671, forward strand.
CAGCCGGGTCAGTAGGAAAAGCATCGTTGTCATCTGTCACACCATCGCCGTCGGTATCAGCCGTCCCACCCGTACCCGTATCGCCACCCGGGTTACTGTCGCCGCCGGTACCGACGGTGAGGATGAATGTCCCGCCGGACGATGGCACGATAGTCACAAACCCATCTAAAAAAGCGCCATCGAAAGGGTTAATATCAATCGTGCTGTCAGGAAAGTCAGCCGGGACCATGAGGTCCACCCGCAATAATGTACCCACACCAAAATTGCCCGTAGACAAGAAGTTGGTGAACTGAATATCAAAGGCTGAGTTGGCAGCGCCGGTTGTGTCGCGGGCAATTACGGTGGGCAAATTCGCGAGGTCGGGCATGCTACGGTCGTCGCCATTGGCGGCGCCAGTGGGGAAATTTCCGGACCATTCGTAGGCCACGTACGCTAACCCGCCCAGCGAGAAGTTGATGACAAAATCGTTGGAAATATGCGTCGAATCGCCGGATAAAACGATGTTTAAGCTGACCATCTCACCCTGCACGAGAGCAGCTGTCGCGCTATTGTCAGCCGCGTTTTCGATGGAAATGGTGTACTCGGCATGAGCGACGGAAACGACTAGGAGCATGGCTGAGAAAAATGTCTTCAACATGGCTGGTAACCCCTTGCTAATACTGATTCTATTCCTTGGAATCTGTTGGAGGCGAGGCACGTTTTCACAATAGGTTCTTCTTCGCGTATCGTCATTTCAACGCAGGCGGGAATGACGGATAGCCAGACCACTTGCGGATTCTACGCAATATTATGGCTTATGAGACACGGGCAAGCAGTAGCTTATCCATGCCACACGATAATTTTTTACTTACCGCCTGACATTATACAAAAAAAACCGGCGTCCCTACCACATAAGATCGGCTGGGACGCCGGTATTGTTCTACCAATAATTGTCTAGCGTCAGCAATTAGCTGGCGACAGCATCTTTATCGGCCCAGTTCTTGAAGAATGCCTTGGAGCTATCAACCCCGGCTTTGATGGTATCTTCACCCGGACGCCAGTTAGCTGGGCATACTTCGCCGTTTTCTTCGAAGAATTTGAGGGCGTCGACCATGCGCAAGGCCTCGTCCACGCTCCGGCCTAGTGGCAGGTCGTTGATGAGCATATGGCGGATGTTGCCTTCTTTGTCCATCAGATACAAACCACGGAACGCCACGCCCTTTTCTTCACAGAGCACGCCGTAAGATTTACTGATATTGTGGGTGAGGTCTGAGATCATCGGGAAGGCGATGTCGCCTAGTCCGCCATCAGCGCGAGGGGTGTTCTGCCATGCGAGATGGGTGAATTGGCTATCGACCGACACGCCGAGTACGGCACAACCACGCTCTTTGAAAGCGGCGGCGCTTTCGCTGAAGGCAACGATTTCCGTAGGACAAACGAAGGTGAAATCCAATGGCCAAAAGAACAATACGACGTATTGACCGCGATAATCCGAGAGACTGACCGACTTAAATTGCTTGTCGACGACAGCCATCGCTGTAAAATCCGGGGCTGCGCTTCCGATGCTAATGTCCATGACATCCTTTCTCTTTGCTCTCCAAAAGAGCGTTACAAGTTGATCCGCTATGATCCGTTACTATTAAATTCCCAAAGCCATGCCCTATGATGGTTTGAGTTACCCACGGGGTCATTGGCTGAATACCAGCTTTACATGGGTAGGATATGCGCGTAACGGTAATGTGAAAATAGCTGAAATTCCGTAATTTTGATTAGGTTGAGTAAATCTGCGTAAAGGCCGATTTTTTCTAGCATTACCATCATATGTGTGGCTGGATAACGCATTCTATCGCTTCCTCACGCTTGCAGGACGCGCGACGGCTGAAACCCGTGGCTCGTGTTGTAGGAAGGATCATTACTAAAACTGGCGGCGCTGGCGGGCGGAGGGGATGCTTAGCTGCTGGCGATATTTAGCTACCGTACGGCGCGAAATTTCTACGCCCTCACTTTTCAACAGAGCGGCGATCTTATCATCTTTGAGCGGTTTCTTTTTGTCTTCCGCGTCGACAAGCTCTTTGACGCGGGTCTTCACGCGGTCCCAGCCAACGCTTTCACCGTCTTCGGTTTCGGTCCCACCGGTAAAGAAATAACGCAGGGGGAATATGCCGCGCGGTGTCTGTACATATTTCTGGGCCACGGTGCGGCTAATGGTGGACGGATCGCATTCTAGTTCCTCGGCTAAGTCGCTCATACGAAGGACTTTCAAGCCGGAAGGCCCCATATCGAAGAAATCACGCTGTTTTTCTATAATCGCACCCGTAACCTCAAGGATACGGCCTCGCCGAAACGCCACTGCGTCAATAATGGCGTGAGCCGACTCAACCTGTTGACGGGCAAAATCGCGTGTCTCTTGGCCATTGATTTTGGTTTTAGCCATCTCCATCACATCATCGCGGACGCATAACTCAGGCACGTTGCTTCTGGGCAAGCGAACGGTAAGCCCGCCGCCGGTTTCTGCATATTCAACAATGACATCCGGGCGTATGGGAGGCTCAACACGGCCTCCTACCAAATTGCCAGGGTGCATATTCAGCATCGAACCCATCGCAGTAATAGCTGCGTTTATCTCACCCACTGCATAACCAGTCGCCTTGGCGATGGCGGGAAGTCGGTTGTTGGCGATGTCACTTAAATGTTTTTCAATCAGCGTTCGTTCGATCTGATTATCACCAGGTAAAACAGCAAGTTGAAGCAGCAAGCACTCTTTCAAATCGCGCGCGCCCACGCCGGAAGGTTCAAGCTTTTGAACTTCCGTCAGCGCAGCTTCCATCACCTCGTCAGATTCACGACGTTGCATGTTCTCGGCTACTGCCTCCAATGACATGTGCAAATAACCATCAGAGTCGATGTGATCGATGATGGCTTCGCCAGCCCGCAAAATAGCTTCATCCCATTCGAGCACCGACCACTGGGCGTGTAAATGTTCTTGCAAACTTTCCGCCCGGCCCGGTGTGTTGGCCAGCGCCGCCATTTTTGGATCACGATCAGAATCAGCGACGCGACGACTGCCTAAAAGTGATCGACTATCGTCATCCAAGCCATAATTTCTGGTGATGTTGGCTAACTCAGCGAAGCGGTCACCGTCGTGATCAGTAAGATGATCTCCCTGCGTGCCTTCAGTAATTGCGTCCGGGTTTGGCTCGGGATCTTTAATCTCCAGCGCGGCGTTAGATTCTAACGACTCATTGATATAAGTTTCGAGGTCCGCAATATGCTTTTGCAAAATGGACATCGACTGAATGAGCTGCGGCGTGAGCCTTTGCTCCATCCGAAGATGCTGTCCTAAAGATTGCGAAAACATATGTGACATCGATCAATCCTATTTCGCCAAAGTTGCGACGCTCATCGCCGTATGATACACGATACCAAAGATATACGCATCTAACGGTTCAACCGCCACATTATAGCCTACGAATATGATCCGCGTCTTGACTGTAATAATCAGCTATCGGACGATGCCTTGGTTCGATAAGTCTTTATAGCGTAGTTGATTAACGTCAGGGAAGTGTCTTTGATCGCGGGCTACATTTTCGTCCGCCCACGAATCGCGGATTCGAGCATACCGAGATTTGCATACTCCAACTGAGAACCGACGGCTAAGCCTCGCGCGGGCCTGGATACGCCGACGTCGTATTCGCTCAACAAGCTTTGAATATGCAACGCCGTGCCATCACCATCGATCGTTGGATTTAACGACAAAATCACCTCGCGTATCCCACCTTGACGCACGCGCTCGATCAGCGCGTTGATCGTTAAATCTTCCGGGTCAACACCTTCCAACGGCGCGATGTGCCCCATGAGCACATGATACTTTCCATGAATCAGCCCAGTCGCTTCTAACGATAAAACATCTTTGGGCTGTTCAACCACCCACAACTCACCCGCGTCACGAGTCGTGTCAACGCATATAGAACAAGGGTCAGTTTCGGTCAGGTTGAAACAAGTGTTGCAGTGAAGAATTTTATCTTTGACGTCCAAAATAGCGCGTGCTAATCCGTCGGCTAAGTCGCGCGACTCTCGCAGGATGTGAAAGGCTAAACGCTCTGCGCTGCGCGGACCAATACCAGGAAGCTTTTGAAAATGCGCCTTCAAGCGACCTAAAGATTCTATCGATTCCATCTTCACGAATGACACTCACATCAACGAATAAATTAAGACTGCCCGCCGCCGCCGCCAAGCATATCGCTTAGACCAGGAATGTTCATCCCGCCAGTCAGTGCAGCCATCTCGTTTTTTCCTGCCTCTTGCGCCTTGGCTACTGCGGAGCCTACGGCTGCTTTGATGAGGTCTTCTAACAGCTCGACGTCTTGAGCCGCAGTGGGTTCGATTCTGATATCAATCAATGTCCCCTTACCATCAACCGTAGCCCGCACTGCCCCGCCGCCAGCGTCAGAATCATAGCGCCGGCTAGCTAACTCTTCTTGTAGTTGCGACATGTTGCCCTGCAGTTGCTTGGCTGCCTTCATCATTCCCGCTATGTCAGAAATTCCACCGAACATCATTTACTCCTTCGTAGTCCTGCTAAAATCAGACGGCCATCCGAGGATTATCATGTCCCAGGCTCGGCCTTCGTCGACGTATGAACTTGATCTTGATCGTCCATGGGACGCACGTCAAACAATGTGCCCGCAACCTCCTCCGTGACGCGAATCACCAACGGGTCTTTAGCCGCTTGCGCCCATTGGGCCGCCGATATTTGTACCGGCGCTTTCATGGTCATCTCGGCCGGCGGCGCTTTCTCCGTAGGCTGTAGCGTAGGCTTGGCTGATGAATCCGCTGACGGCAGAACCTCGGCTACGGGCTTACTTTTGGTTGATATCGGCTCAGGATGCTTAATCGGGACGGCTTTAGGGAGAGGCGCTGAATCTTTATTAATCGTTGACGATGCTAACTTAGGCGTTACTTTTTTTTTTGCCATCACGGCATCTTCGCCGCCAGCTTCGATACGCGCTACAAGCTCGTTAATATCCGAGAATTGATGGCACATAGCTAACCGAACAATCGCAGCATCGGCTAGGGCGCGAGACGCACCGCTGTAGCGAACATTGCGACGTAACTCTTCAAGCATCGACACCATATAAACAAACGTGGGAGCATCAAAAGCGCTGGCCTGCTGAGCAAGTTTTTCGCGTAGTTGAGCAGCGACATCGACCAGTTCGGTCTGAGCGCCGCACACCCGCAGCATCATCAGAGTCCGCGCATGATTGATGAGATTATCACAAAAGCGATCAACCGTGCGCCCACCTTGCAGCGCCACATCAAACGCTTGCAACGCCCCAGCCGCATCACCCAAAGCGACGCAGGCCATGACGTTGGCGGCTAGTTCGTCGTGTGGTGGCGGAATGATTTCATCCACCACATCAGACGTCAAATTTTTCGACTCGAACGACAACACCTTATCGAGCAGTGACAACGCATCACGCATAGATCCATTGGCCAGGCGGGCGATGCGGCGGAGCACCCCGTCTTCAGCTTGAATTTTTTCGGCGTCGAGGATGGCTCGAAGATGTTCGGAAATCGAATTCGCGTCGATGGCTTTGAAGTCAAACTGTTGGCATCGGCTTTGAATGGTCGCGGGGACTTTTTCGGGGTCCGTCGTAGCCAAGACAAATTTGACGTGCTCAGGCGGCTCTTCCAGCGTTTTCAACAGCGCGTTGAACGCACCCGTGCTAAGCATATGCACTTCGTCGATAATATATATTTTGAAACGAGAGCGTGTGGGACGGAAGGCCGCGTTGTTTCTCAGCTCGCGGATGTTATCAACACCGGTATTGCTCGCAGCATCAATCTCGACCACGTCAACATCTTCACCTTCGGACACCGACCGGCAAGAATCACACACACAACATGGCGTGATGGTAGCCGTATCACTGGAGAGACAGTTCATCGCTTTGGCGAGAATCCTAGCCATGGAAGTTTTTCCGACACCGCGTGTGCCGGTGAACAGATATCCATGATGCACACGGCCTGATGAAATCGCATTTTTGAGCGTAGTTGCAATGGCCCCCTGCCCGACGACCTCGTCGAATGTGCTGCTTCGATATGCCCTAGCCAGGACGCGATACGCCATGCCTGCACTTACCCTGGAAAAACCCGATGATTCGCCGCCATCCCCATCCGGCGAGATGGTCGGTCGATCCTGTAGCCACCGACGATATTGGCCCCTATTGGGCGATAATCATTGACGGCCAGGCGATCCACGGCACCCGAATGGTACAAGTGGGCTGCTCTGTTTCCAGCCTGACCCGTTGCCCGCAACACCCGCTGCATGGGACCTGGCCGTCAATGATTACCGCCGCAAAGACTACGACCCTCGGCCTGGGCGGATCATAGCATGTTTGGCGCAATAAGTAACTAGCCGCCCGAATGCATAATTGCGATATATCGCGTGGCAATGCCTGCTGGGCGAGTCGTGGGCCGACAATTATTGTTACGCTTCGGCCACTATTATGCCATGCGACGCTTGGTAGCGAAGTAGGCTGACATGTTTTTAGAGATGGCAGATGTGAGTGCTTCAATAGTCTAGGCAGGTTAACCTTTCGCCAGTAGGCGAAAGAACGACCGTGCCCAACGCAAATGCGCGCAGTGCGCAATCCAAAGCCCCGAGGCGTCATGCGGAACGACTCGGGGCCTTTGTATTTAAGAAGAGCAACTCCATTCTCTTGAAGTTGTCTACCCTGTTGGTGTTGGTGTTACTGGCTTGGGAGCAGGGTGACAAGAGAACGAACACGAACTCTCATTCGTACCGCAATTCACACCCGCAACACCATGATCACAGGCTCCTACAGCTAGGGTTACGCACGCGGAGCAAGTCAGGGCAGCAAATGCTGCGGGATCCTCCCCGTCTGGGGATTCGGGAACGACAATAACGCTCTGCCCACTCAAGAGGTTAGTTACATTGCCCGCAGAGTCTACTAATTGTGTGGTGCCATCTACACTCTTCAGCATGCCGCTTTCGATCGTGTCACCGAGAAAGATCACGGAATCCTTACCCAACGATCGTTGCAGCCCCACCAATCTAACTGCTTTTGTAACTACCAGTACAGGATGATCACCGCCCAATACAAGTTGATCAAAGCCGTCGACAGCTTGCCGTGCGGCGCGCGTAAAGCCAACGAACTTCACGGGACGGTCCAGCACGATGTAATCATAGTCAACTGCCTTCACGTCTTGATTCTGCTTCGCCACAACTGGAGCGTCTTGCTGTTCCGTAGCTACAACATTTTGAACCTCTACAGCAATAACTACCGCACCAAACGCCACCAAACTTACCAAGAGTTTCTGCATGAGACTTCTCCAATCATCGAGTTATAAGGAAAGGAGGAAAGGAGGAAAGGAGGAAAGGAGGAAAGGAGCAGGCATGCCCGCATCATCCAGTCCACATTACATCTGTTCAATGATTCTACTGTGCAGCCCGATAAAGTCAAGTGTGCTACATTGGAACCATCTTTGCGTATGTCGGCTGAACACACTCAATAAATGAGTTGGTGACCGGAAAATGCCTTACCAAAGACCAAGAAGTTCAGGGTGATATATCTCGTTATCATTATCACATCAATTCTCGAATTCACCCTGCAGAATACTCGAAAATCCGTGCGGGCCGGGTTATAGGACAGCCTTTCTGTGTCGCAACCGGACACAATGGCGTCACTTATTACCACATTAAGGATGATACCTGATTCCCAATCTCGTTTTATGGTATATGATTTACACAGGTGGCGGTGCAGGCGAATTACCCTACCCCGACCGCGTTTGTGCCGCCATCTCTTTTTTTATTTGTTTTAATTGCCTTGCAATAATTATTTACACTTGGCGTTCGCGCGGGCTAAAGCCCGTGGCTCGATTTATACCGGTCTAAGGGCGATGCCATTCGCTGCACGTCGCGCACATATCGTGATCCGAATAATCATCGCGGCTATGCGCGTCGCGCACCTGCTGATAATTTTTCGAGCGCCAAATCTGGGCGAGAGAATTATCCGTTAACGAACCGATAGCTGATCGACCGCGAAAATCCTGATCGCACAATACCACATCGCCATTGGCCAAGACCACACAGCGATTGCGAACACGCGAACAAGCCGTGCGGGGCGAGGGAGCCATGTTCATGACACTGTGATCAGCAAACTGATGGGCGTAGTGACTCGCGCCACTAATAGCTACCGTACCCAGCTTCCCATACCAGCCATCAAAAAAAACATCCAACTCCTGCACGTTTTCTTTGGCTTTGGTTATCTCTGGCACGACTAACGGAATCGCACTGCCACGCTGTTGACATTTTTCAGTCACGCGGTCCATGTTTCGGCGGACGTGTTCCAAGCTTGCCGATGACGGACTATTGGGCGACATCAATTGCCCATACAAGTCCGGCGACCAAGCATCGAGCACAATGTTTAGGATGTCAACTTGGTTATCAATCATCGCGTCGATATGCTCGTCTGTCATCACAGCCGCGTGCGTTCGGACGGCTATGCCAAATATCGGCGACCCACTACGCTGACCCGTGCGAATGGCAGCGAGAATAGCGGGGAAGTGCGGATGCAACAAAGGATCCCCAAACCCGCCGAGGACCATCAAACTATCATCGAAAGCGCTAAGTTCTTCGGCAATGTTTCGTACTATCTCAGACTTAATAGGCCCGCGCGCCGGCACGCACTGTCCGCGTGGGCGGAGCAACGCATTGGGATAGCTATCCTGCGTAGTCAACTCAATCTCAACTTCGCGCGGTAATGCCTGCACCGTTTCGCTGGCCCGCTTCATCAACCATCTACCTACGCTGGCTTCGTCATGCACATCGTCAGCCGCTAAAAACGCTTCGAGCGATGACACCCCCCGGCTGGTATCCGCTTGCAATCGGCCTGCAGCGTATCGAAGTTCGACAGGGATTTCGCAACAACCCGGCAAAAAAATCTGATCCTTACGTGGGACATCAGGCTGGTAACCAAACACCCAGCCGATGGGAATACTTTTCTTGGCTAACTCATCCACCGCATCTCGATGCAAAAGCAATCCAGACAAACCCGGCGGCGCCTGCGTGAATGTCATGGTGATTTCTTCTTCTTCCGCGACGCAATCTTGATGATCTATCATACGGTCAGCCAGGACCGGATCGAACGCCGCAGCCGCCGATGGCACGCAAAGACAATAGTCAGCCGTGACGGTTTCCAACACTTGCGCAAGCAGCGAGGCGTCCATAAACTCATCGTAACTCGTCGTGCCTCCCAACCCGCCACGCCAACCGTCAAGCGACCATTTTCTAGCCGAGCGCACCAACGAACGCCAAGGGGTGGCTATTATCTGTGCCGGGTGCAGCGTAATCGGCGCATCAGCCAAAAGCGCTGCGCACCGCGCGTGTTGCTCAACAGGACAAACTACATGAATCTCCCCGACCCGCATCGCTTTAGCTACGCGATCAATCGTGCGTCGAAGAACGGGCACACCGTCAAGCTCATCGCACAGTCGGCTGCGCGTGCCCAAAGGCGTTTCGTCAAGATTCGCGATCATGACAGCAATAACTTTCATGATTTTTTCTGTGCTTCCTCGACACGATGGCGAGCCTGTTTGATGACATCGAACATTTCCTTTGCACCCTCAGCGACTTCTTTCATAAAACGAATGTCCCGATCAAGCTGTTTTTTAGCCCGAGCTTTTTCATCATGCTCAACCGCCCCGATACGCCTATCCGCGGAATATCGCTGCAGCTCAGCCGTCTGCGTGGCAGCGTTGACAATAAGATAGCCTCGACTCTCGCGCGACACTTTTGTACGCAGCTCGTCAATGCGGACAAGCTTGCGATTAAACACGTCGGGCTGATCTAACAAGCCCTGTAACTGTCGAAGTAATACCAATAACTGTTCGCAGGTGGACCGGACCTCTTTCAATTCATCCAACCGTGTAGAAAGCTCGCACCGCGTAGGCTCTAACCCGCTCGTCTCACGCCAGTTTACAGATTCTCGATAAGCAAACCGCTGCGGATCAATTGGCTCATGGCAATAACGCTGCGCGGCGTCTTCGAGCGAAATAGGATTCGCGCCGCGAATCGCAGCCCCACCTTCCGTGGCATTGAACACTGTACGCGACACGCCAGCTATATCTTTTTCAAATTGTTCGAGATAGGTAAACAATAGCTCGTCCGTATAGAGCGTAGAACTATCGACGCCGCGCACCTTACGGAGGATTGGCCCATTACGTGCGATACGGTCCCATTCTTTCATTTCGATCGAGTTATAACGATTGATTTCGCTCCGCCAGGCCTGGTGAATCTCTACACCCGGCACGTAAAACACATGCCCCGTAAAGGCTAAGTCCTGTCCCACGAAAATGATCGGGTCACATCCTAAATAGTTAGCCAGGTAAAAGGCCAGGTGCGCGACAGTTGCCCCAGCCGTTAACCCATCGCGGGCAGCGAGCGACTCGCCAATCAACAGCTCGGCCCACGCATTATGCAACAAGGAAACTGGGCCTGGATAATGATCGATCACCGCTTCGGATGCTTTAGGCTCTGCGACAAGATGCACGTTAGTTAGATCGCCAGCGATTTCATAAAACTTTCGGGACATAGCATGAAAATCGAGACTGGTTACAAAATCTGGCACGATGCCACGCTGCATTAATGGCTTCAACGAAGTCTGCACCGCAATGATCACCGCTCGGCCTTTCAATGCTTTGAGCTGATCGATATTACGCGACAGCGATGGGCCTGCTGAAACTATGATGCAAGGATCACCCACGAAACGATCCTTGAGCATGTCAATCGGCGGCGTGGAAACGTAGGTACGCAGATTCATCGCGATGTTACGACAAGTAATACGCGAGTTAGCCATCAGCGTCGTGAGGCTCATGTGGGTAAACGTCACAAACTCCGACACGACGTTCGTGATCGCATGCTGCGCACCCTGAGCAATCTTCATCGAGGCCGCATGGTCAACGAACTGGGCACCAATCATCATCAGCGTATGGTGAGGCTGAAGCACTTGGTGCACGCGCACTTTGTCGTCGTCTGTTAAAAATAAAAGTTTGCCTGAAGCCAGCATGTCAGACACATCGATATGCGCTAACGCCGTAGCTAACAGCGGAATCGATGGCTCACAGCAGACAATGATAAAATCGCTGCGTAGTCGCGCGTATAGTGCCTTGATGTGATACCCCAACCCGAAACCGCGCACGACGAAGCAATATTTTTCGTCTATCTCTACGCCTTCGATCAGGCTCCGCGCTTCAGCTTGTGGATCGTATCGGCTGTGTAAATAAATCGACTTGCCATCCGGCGTATCCATGCGGGCGGTCAACTCGCCCGAACGCGTAGACTCAACCGGTATCCGTGCTTGGTCAGCCACCGCGTCAATCTGCATAGCTAGCTCAGGATCACATTGCCACATCGCACGCATGTTGCCCAAGAAAATATGATTCACCTGGCTGGTAGAGCTGGACAAAGTTGTTGATGTTACTGTTGCGACCACAGGATGCGCCCTTGAAGAATAAAGTTAATGCGCCAATATATGCAATTTAATGAGTGGCATGGTCTAGTGCCATCTTATGACCATCCGGTAATTATTTTTAGCCGACGTTACCGCTCAGTCATTCCCGCGCAGGTGGGAATGATGGCCTGCAGGATTTCCCATTTCACATTCTGCATTCTGCTACTGAGTCTGCACATTCCAATATCGGCGGCCCTGATCGCTACCCATGAGACGAATCGTCGCTTACAAACGATCGCGGCAGCTCAATCGCCAGGCTAAGACGATCCAGATATTCGTCGCGCGGAATCTCCTTCGCCCCCAACGAGCTAAGGTGTTCGGTCATAAATTGAATGTCCAATAGCACGAAATTTCGCTGTTGCAATCGCTGCACCAGATGTACCAGCGCGACCTTGGAAGCGTTCGTGGCCGTGTGAAACATGGACTCGCCGAAAAATCCGCCGCCGATGACCACGCCATACAGCCCGCCGACGAGACAGCCATCTTGCCAAGTCTCGACGCTATGGGCAAACCCCAAAGCATGCAGCCTTTGGTAAGCAATTAGAATATCTTTGGATATCCATGTACCCTCGCTTCGATCCGCACAACATCGCATCACACCGGCGAAATCGGCATCGAAGCGCACGTCAAACTCACCGCGCCTCACTACGGCTCTTAGCGACCGCGAAATCACCAACCCATCCAACGGTAAAATCGCCCGAGGGTCCGGCGCGAGCCAGTGCATCGAACCATCATCGTCAGCCATTGGGAAAATGCCCACGGAATAAGCCGCGAGTAACTTTTCTGGTGATAGGTCAAGATTCATCGCGAACCTAAACTGCGTAGCAAAGGTGGCAGCTCATCCAGCCCCGTAATCACGTGACTCCCCCGCACGTTAAGCCTAGGCTGAGGTCGATGGTGCAACACCAATACCGTTTCCATGCCGAGCGAGGCAGGCCCTTTGACATCGTTATCCACGCGGTCGCCTATAAACAACGCCCGGCTGGCACTCACCCCCATATGGTCCAGCGCTAATTCGTAAATGCGCCTGCTCGGCTTCATCACCCTAACCATTGACGAGTAAATACGCGTCGGGAAATAGTCTAATAGCCCTTCCTCCCGCAGGCAGCTATCCACCGCGATTCGGGGTAGCCAAGTGTTTGAGACTATACCAAGCTTATAGCCCGATTCATGCAACGCCGCGACTACACTATTGGCTTGATCATCTTTATGGAAAAGTTTTTCCACGGCGGGCAGGGTTCCGTACACGATGTCCTGCGTCTGCTCGTCGTCGAGATGAATGCCCAGCTTGCGATGGGCACGCGCGACCGTCTCAACCATCTGTACTTCTCGTCGAATAATACGCGAGCGAATATATGCATAAACAAAAGTGCGTCGCAAAATTTTCAGATACTTCGCCAGCGGGGGCACAGCGATACCATCAGCACACAACGTATCATACGCATGCGTGCCAGCTACAGATACGACCTCCGTCGGGCTGCCCGCATGAAAATGAAGCAGCGTATCACCGAGATCAAAAAGAACAGCGTCTATCACAATAATCTTCGCTAAGCCTGCGAGACACGAACCCAATTACCAGGGATTCTACCAGTGGCTATCATACACGCTGGTAGAAAGCCTATCCAATATTTATTTGGAACGGCATACCTCATGATGTAGACTAGGGGTGAAGCCAAAGGAGAATCTGAGAATGAATGGCTAAGTAGCCTATAATTCTACAAGAAAACCATGTAAACAATCGAAGCGGCTCATGCAAATACGATTAGAACAAAAAAACGACTGGGCCGACGTACATGCTCTTAATGTCACAGCCTTTGAAACCTCGGCGGAGGCTGATCTAGTAGACGCACTCCGAGTACAAGCCAAGCCGATAGTATCGTTAGTCGCAGTGCAAGATAAACATATCGTAGGACACATCATGTTCTCGCCGGTTACGCTATCGGAGCATCCTGACCTTAAAATAACGGGCCTAGCGCCCATGGCTGTTCTGCCCGGGCAACAACGCCAAGGTATCGGCTCTGCCTTGGTACGAGCGGGCCTAGAACACGCAACTCAACTCGGATTTGTCGCGGCGGTTGTCCTCGGTCATCCCAAATTCTACCCCGGCTTTGGCTTCTTCCCCTCAACGCGATGCGGTATCGACTGCGAGTACGAAGTCCCGCCAGAAGTATTCATGGCTATGGAACTACAACCGGGATCACTCGATGGAAAATCAGGCAAAATAAAATACCATGCTGCGTTCGAGAGCCTTTAATGAGGGTACAACACCTGATAAACGCGATTTCGGATCGCAATATCGTACTACTAGCCTCACTTATGGCCAACCTTTCCGCCTTCGTATAGAATTCGCCGCATGCAGAATGTCGCTCTCAAACCATCGTCGACCGCTACAGACATTAGCCCGGCTAATACGCCGCCTATTAAGTTCAAAAGCGATGATCCGTTTTACCACGATGTCAAAGCCCGTGTTTCACGATACTTCAAAATGAGTGGGCTAAAACCACGAGATTGCCCGCAGACGTATTTCAAATCACTAATCATTATGTGCTGGGTTGCGACCTCATACATCCTGCTCGTGTTCGTGTCTAATGCTTGGTGGCAGACCATCCCGCTGGCTATCTCACTCGGGTTATCCATCGCAGCCGTCGGTTTCAATATACAGCACGACGGCGGACACCGTGCCTACTCGCGCCATAGATGGATCAACCGACTCATGGCTAGTTCGCTCGACTTCTTCGGTGGCGGGAGTTCATATATTTGGGATCATAAGCACAATACGCTACATCACACGTACCCCAACATAGCTGAACATGACGACGACATCGACGTGGGCATCCTAGGCCGCTTTTCACCACAACAAAAACGACTGGGCTTCCACCGTCTGCAACACATTTACATGTGGGCATTATACGCCATGCTTACTATCAAATGGCAGCTAATCGACGACTTCCGCGATGTGATCACAGGCCGAGTCGGTACGCACCCATTCAAACGCCCGAAAGGCCGCGCCCTCGCAATCTTCATATGTGGAAAAATCTTCTTTTTATCTCTGGCCTTCGTCGTTCCGATGTTATTTCATCCGATCGGAACAGCCCTGATAACCTATGCCCTCGTCTCCTGCTTCGTGGGCATCATGCTGAGCGTCGTGTTTCAATTAGCCCACGCCGTACAGCCTGCTCAATTCCCAGCGCCCGACTTGGCCACTGGACGGATGGAAAACGAATGGGCGGTGCATCAAATTGAGACAACCGTGAACTTTTCACGTCATAGCCGGATATTAACGTGGTATCTCGGCGGACTAAACTATCAGGTGGAGCATCACCTATTCCCACGTATCTGCCACAAACATTACCCACGCCTAGCCAGACTGGTGAAAAAAGCTTGTGCGAAGCACGGTGTACAATATAACGACCACGGCAGTTTCCTTGCAGGGGTGACTTCGCACTTCCGCTGGCTACGAAAAATGGGGCAGCCTGACGCGATGGTCAGCCCGACTATGGGTGCGATGTAAACGCTGCGATCTCGCAATTTCGGTACCATCCCCATAGCATCCGATATGAGGGAGCGGCTACGGCATGGTTTGCTGCCGCGATCGATTTGACTCGAAACAACGACTCATCACAAAAGGAATGCATGATGGTTACGATCGGAATGAATTACAACGTGTTGCCTGGCAAAGAAGAAACTTTTGAGAACGCGTTCAACAAAGTGGTTAAGGCTATGGGCGGCATTGACGGTCACTCGAATACGCACATGTTCTGCGACATTAATAATCGTCAACATTATCTGATCGTATCGGAATGGAGCAGCAAGCCCGCATTCGACAGCTTCATCGCCTCGGACACATTCAAGAACGTAGCGAACTGGGGCAAGGAAAAAATCCTATCAGGCCGACCATCACACGAAGTTTACGGCGGCGACAATCCAACCGACACCGGCAAGTGCCCGGTTGGCGCACACTAGTTCAGTTTCGGCATTGCATAACTAGTCATGCTCAACGAATATCACTCAGCGAGCCGCGGGCTAGGCTTCGTGCGAATTTAATCAGTCTACAAGGCCATCCCAATGAAAATCGGGGTGGTCTTTTTTTCAAGATAGACCTCCATCGATGATGCACTCAAGGGCACACCCTTGGTTAATGCTATTCGGTTGTCAAAGAACAGCGGGTACTATGCACTAGGGCGACTGATGACCCGCCACCTAAAGAACGTCGCCGTTGATCTCTGATGGGTGTCCGTCTTGGGTGATTTCATAGATCAATTGCCTGGAATACCTGAAATAATAGTGCGTGAAGTCAATATTCGTAGGGTACGGTCGTGCTTTCGCCTACTGGCGGAAGGTTGACCTGCCTGCACCATGGAACACACGACACTCATGTCCAACCGAATCTCCGTCCGACATGCGCATCATGGTGGTAATCATCGAAGCGGAATAGTAAAGGCAGGTCTATGGCCATGCCCTACAAGAAGTTGCAAATAGCGTTTAAATCTTAGTGCCGCGACCTTGGCCCTGGCGCCTGTATACATGGGGTATTTACCCGGGGATTGCGGCGGGCAATAGCCATGCGCTATCGGTTAACTGGATTCCCGCCTGCGCGGGAATGACGGGGGTGGGTGATAGATGCGCACAAGGATGTATCATACGCACTAGGCCATCGAACTACACTTCCGCCGAACTAATCTGTTGTCGGGCGAATTTCTTGTGTGGCTAATCTTCCGTTGGAATTTCGAGGTTGCGTAGGCTTACTTCTACGTCCATAGCTCCCGAAGATACTAGGGCGCTTTGCTTATGTAATTGCATGCGAACTACCTTGCCTTTTCGTTTGAGGGGTGCAATGAAGACTTCGTCGCCTGGTGTTAAGTCGTTGACCCATTTGGTCCAGCTATTGAATTTTTCCTGCGATTCTTTCATATCGCGATCGGAGGCCTCGAACTTTTCTCGCTCTCGTTTTGCTTCTACAACTGCGTCGCGAGCGTCTTTCCTGGCTGATTCCGCTTTGCGGCGCGATTCCAACGTGCCTTCTATGGCTTGACTTAAGGCATGGGCTTGGTCGTCTAAATAACTTTTCGCCCGAGCAATCATCCGCTTGGACATGCCCAATCGCTGGGCGATGATGAGCGCGTTGCTATTACCCGGCTCGCCAAGTCGCAAGCGATACGTTGGCTTTAGCGTCTGCGGATCGAACTCGACTGACGCATTATCAACCCGCTCCGTTGTAAAGGCTATCGCTTTTAGCGCCGACAGGTGAGTCGTGATTAAGCCCTTTACCCCGCGTGATAGCAACTCCGTCACCACCGCTCGGCCGATAGCCGCGCCTTCATCGGGGTCGGTTCCTGCTCCCACTTCATCGATCAATACCAATGACTGATCGTTACAACTATTTAACATCTTCAAAATATTGGACAGATGGCCACTGAACGTACTTAATGAAGATTGTAAACTCTGCTCGTCACCAACATCGATAAATATCTGGCTAAATATCGGCATGCGCGAGCCCTCGCCCGCCGGAATGGGCATGCCACACTGGGTCATAACAGCCATCAACCCTACGGTTTTTAATGTCACAGTCTTGCCACCCGTGTTGGGGCCTGTAATCATGAGTACGTCGAAATCGTCGCCAAGCCGCACGTCGATGGGAACAACTTCTTGCGGCATTTCGTTTTCCCCGGCCCTTTGCTCGAACAATTCCAGGAGTAGCGGATGCCGGGCTTCGTGTAGGTCCATGACGCCTTGCTCATCAATTTCTGGGCATATGCAATGACGCTGTTTCGCATAGCGACACTTGGCGCCAATTACATCGATCACGCCCACCGCCCGCAGGGTATCCAAGATAGCCTTGGTGTTAACCTGCACATGCTGCGTGAGGACACGAAGGATTTTGGTGATCTCCTTACTCTCTTCGTCACGCAACCGCACGATCGTGTTGTTGAGTTGAACCGCTTCGGCTGGCTCTACGAACAGTGTCGCACCGGTGTCAGATGTGCGGTGAATGATGCCGGGGATGCGCCCACGGTATTGGGCTTTGAGAGGAAGCACGGTGCGGTCTGCGTGCAGGGTGGCTCCGCCGTATTGCAGCATCTTGGTAAGCGAAGGTTGCTTAAGCAGGCGCTCGAATACTCTTTTTACGTGATCCTTGTTTTGCTCGATCGTACGGCGGATGGACGCGAGTTTAGGGCTGGCGTAATCCCGAACCTGGCCTCGCGCGTCGATGGATTCGTTTATCACAACCGCGATGGCACTCAAATCTTCGATCCGTTGGCCTACCCGATGGAGCAAATCTGATTCTTCCCCCAAGCGTGCGAACCATTGCCGAATGGCGGAGGTGACGACGAGCGTCTCTGCAATGTCGGCTAACTCGTGAGCCTCTAACGGAATGGGGGACATAGACCTGCGGACAAATTCCCGCACGTCGTGGACGCCACCCATTGGGGGATAGCCACGGTCGTCGACCACGCACATCATCTGCTCGACCTGCCCCAGCCATTCACGAATGAGGGCAATCTTGTGCGTCGGTGTGAGGGAGAGCGCGAGTCGTTTGCCGAGGCGCGTCGCACAATGGGCAGCGCACAATTCGCGTACGGCCTCGAATTCAAGCTTAGATAGCACCGACTCATCCACAAAAATCCCCACAAACAAAAACCACCCAAAATAGCCTCAGACTAGCTGTTTTGGCTATTATGCTCGAAAAATGTCAAATAGTGCAATAATTCACAATAGTTCCAGTAGGTACATCGTCCGATTCTATTACAAGATTATCCATGATTGTACAGACAAAGTGGCTATAATACGAAGTTGGGCGGGCGGCCTGAATGGGTAGTTAAGCCTGGCAGGTAGCTAATGAGGTGAAAAGTAGTGGAGATATGCGGATGATGAACAAGCCACCGAAGCGATTCACGCGACGAATTTATCAGATGTCGCTCATACTTATTTCGGCACTAGCCATCTGGCACGCGCCGAATGCCCGCGCTCAGATGCCTGGAAAGTATCGAATCGCAGACCTCAAAGCGCTGGAAAATGCTTTCGTAGCTGTAGCGGAGACGGTCCGACCGTCAGTGGTCGCGATCAGAACTTTTCTAGTTAATGACCCAAAAGATATCGACATGCGTTTTCCCGGTATCAGTATTAGCCAAGGTAGCGGGTTTGTCGTGAGCGAGGATGGCTTTATCGCCACGAATCGCCATGTGCTTGAGGAAGCGAACCACTTCAAAATTACACTACATAACGGTCTTCAATATTCGGCGAACCTTGTAGAGTCTGATCCGAGAAACGATTTAGCCGTGTTGAAAATTGATGCGGAAGGTTTGACACCTGTCACATGGGTTGAGGATGACGGGGTGAAAGTTGGACAATGGACGTTAGCGGTGGGTAATCCGTTCGGTTTGGCTAACAAAGTTGGCCGACCGTCGGTAACATTTGGGACGGTAAGTTCTCTTGGCCGAAATATGACCGCTCGCTTGGCCAAAGACCAAAGCATCCAATATTACGGCAATCTCATCGAAACTTCGTCAACGATTAATCCCGGTAGTAGTGGCGGGCCTTTGTTTAATATTGACGGTCAAATGATTGGCGTAGTCACCGCGATTGAGACCAGTTCCGGGGTGAGCGAAGGGGCTGGCTTTGCCATTCCCGCGAATGCAGACATTCACCGGGTGATTTCGACGTTGAAAAAAGGTGTCATACCGCGATACGGATTTATGGGTATCTCGCTAAATAACACCGTGGCTAGAACAGTGTCTAAAGAGGTCATCAAATCTCATATCTATAAAGGCACCGAGATAGGGACCATCACCGCCAATGGTCCGGCGGCCTTGGCCGGGCTAAAACCGCGCGACGTTATCATCGAGGTTAACGGGCAGTCGGTGGAAGATTCCGACCATCTCGTTCGCTTGGTGAGCTTTTCCACCGTGGGTACGAAGGTGGACGTTACGTACATACGCCACAATGTGAAGCGAAAAACGACCGTAACACTGGGCGACCGATACGAGATGCTCGGCGTAGCCATGCCATAGAAATTTCTTTTTGAAGTTAAGTAGATCATCGCACAGTAAATATCAATTCATGCTGCGCGATATTTTCTTCCGTAGCGCCTATTGCCCTTAGTGAACATCATCTCCTTAGGGTTCGGGGAGGTATAGAACGCAGCCGGTAGCGATCCCGACTCGGTCGACGTGCCCCATGATGGGCGGGTCAATTCCTACAAGTGCATGGGTGTGCATCTTCGATCCGTGATGTGTTAATACGCCTTCTTGGCCTTCAACAAGAAAGCCAACCAGCTTCGATGAAGATGTCGCAAATGATTTACGGAACGGTTGACGAAGCGTTCGCTCAGCTTGCCCTTGCGATGCGGCTAACGGACAGGCACCGGCAATGACATGCAATTCGAGGTCCATGAGTGTACCTGTTACCATAAAGGGGACGGGGTCTTTAGGGTCAAAACCGGCGTCACGCGCGGCATCTACGAGGAAGTTCTCTATAGCAGACGCAGGCACATCTTTATCAATGGGGATCTCTTGCCATTGCGTGACACAGGCAGCCGTGAGTAACGTCGCGCGTTCATGTTGCAATGCGCCGCGCGTCGTCTTGGCTACGCCGAGATCATTCACACGCGATAGCCAAACATCGCCATCTAAGATGAGCACTTCGCCAGACAATCCCTCGAGCGCACCAACAGCCATGGCACCGTCAACTCCCTCGAAGTCGGTCAACCGGACGCGACCCTCTGTCCGTCCATCGCGCAGCGTCTCCCGCATGGCACCCCATCTTTGTACCGCAATACGATTTGAATGCGCCGTGCAACCCATCATGGCTGATACCAGCAAGAGTGATCCAGCTACGAGCGGGAAACTTGTACGGCAGCTTGACGAGAGGCCAAACTTGGAGGTTATCCGGTTATGCATACATCGTTCCTTATATATATTCGACACGTATTACTACAGTTATTCTATTTTACACCAGACCGAATAGCCAACCTTTCTGACCTCATAGTCCGACCTCCTGAATCCAAGAATCGTAAAGAGCCATTCGGTTCGTATTGGAGGTACGATGATAACAGCGATCATCTACCCCACGAGTGATTATCACAAATGGTTTTTCCCCAACGGGGAGGCTTCGGTAGGGGACATTTCGGCGACCAATGCGAAATCCTTGGAAAATCTGGCCGGTCGTCTTGGCGGTTAGGCACGGGAATTGTATGATGCCATGATGTCCCCAGCGGATGGGGGTTTAGTCAAATGTATCTACTCGCACCGAGAGGCATCATACTATGAAACGAGCAAAACTTACCGTCATCGGCGCAGGCAACGTCGGC
Organism: Phycisphaerae bacterium; assembly: GCA_029260115.1. GTDB lineage: Bacteria > Planctomycetota > Phycisphaerae > UBA1845 > UBA1845 > JAJRPG01. The sequence continues at coordinate 68,488 of JAJDDW010000064.1, forward strand.
GCTAGCTGCGCATTCTGGGCCGCGACCAAAGAACTCGGCGACATTGTGTTGATCGACATCCCAGATTTTGCTGACAAGACCGCCGGCAAAGCGCTCGACCTAGCCCAGTGCGGGCCTATCGAACGTTTCGACAGCAACATCATCGGCACATCAGACTACGAACAAGCCCGAGATAGCGACGTGGTGATTATCACGGCTGGGTTACCACGCAAGCCGGGCATGAGCCGGGACGACCTTATCCAGAAAAACGTGGGCATCGTAGGTTCGGTGGCCGAGCAAATTAGTAAGGTCGCGCCAAATTCAGTGCTAATCGTCGTCTCCAATCCACTCGACGCGATGGTGCACACCGCGTGGAAGAAAAGCGGGTTCCCGACCAACCGCGTCGTGGGACAAGCGGGCTGCTTAGACATCGCTCGCTATCGCACATTTATCGCCATGGAACTGGGATGCAGCGTGGAAGACATTTCCGCACTACTCATGGGTGGCCATGGTGACGACATGGTTCCGCTACCACGATACACCAGCGTCTCCGGCATTCCCGTTACCCAGCTCATCCCTGCGGACAAGCTCGACGCCATTATTCAACGGGCCAAGATGGGTGGCGGCGAACTTGTAAAACTTATGGGGACCAGCGCTTATTACGCACCGGCTGCTGGCAGCGTGCAAATGGCTGAAGCAATTATTAAAGATAAGAAACGCATTTTACCTTGCGCGGCGTTTTGCAAAGAAGAGTACGGCATTGGCGGCCACTTTGTTGGCGTGCCGGCTATGTTGGGCGCGGGCGGCGTAGAAAAAATCATAGAAGTCGAGCTTGATGAGAACGAACGACAACTACTCGATACCAGCGTCGCGCATGTTAAAGAACTAGTGCAAATTGCCGAAGGATTTATGGGGTAGGCGAGATACAACCCTTTGTCATTCCCACGCAGGTGGGAATCCAGCGCGCGATTATTATCTTTGCGATGAAAGACTGGATACCCGCCTGCGCGGGTATGACAGCATTGCACGGGCATGACGGTGTTGCGCTGGCATGACCGTCGGGTAGGGCACGGTCGTTCTTTCGCCTACTGGCGGAAGGTTGACCTGCCTGAAATATCGGCACGCTTGCCACCTTCGCTGGCTAATAATCGATACTGTTCAACATGTATACAGGTCGTCGCGCAACGCATAATCGTTGAGGAAGAAATAGTATAGGCAGGTCTACGACGCTGCCCTACCAGATTTCGAATCGAAGTCCGAGCGGATTGAAACCCGCGGCTCGTTAGGCGATGAGAGAATTGACCTGCGCTATTCGCTTTTCTCGAACTTGTTCTTTTCAGTATCAGACGAACGGTATTTACTGCGTTTCTCGGCGTATTCTTCAGGGGTGATTTCTCCCAGGTCAATCGCGTCCGGGTTCTCAGCGATCTTTACGAGAAACGGAATGCACCAGCCACACCCGGTCCCGGCGTTTAGACATTCCGTCATGCGAGAAGGCTGCTTCGGGCGATTGCGTTTGGCGAAGTTCACCAGCTTACGCATGGACACGTGGTAGCAATAACAAATGTGGTCGTCGAGATTCATGTACCGCATATTGTAACCGTAGATGCTACCTGTGTCAGCAGTTGTACAATTATCCACCATTTACCGAATATTATCACGTTTGGCAGAATATGAGCGTGACGTTATTCTGCACGGTGTACAATCGATCGACGGCAAGGTCGATTCACTTTTAGCCGAGTTCGTTTGGGGGCGTCAATTACTTCGCAGCAAAATCTTATCCGAGGGCCATACATGAATGCGCATCAAAACAAAACAATGAAACGAATGAGCCATAGCTTGGCACTTATCATCACGCTAGCCTTCTCCGCACAGGCTTGGCCATCGACATTGGATCGAATCGGCGAAAAATTAGCGCCGGTAAAGCTTACCACGCTGGATGGCAAAACCGTTAACCTGCTCGATTACCATACGGGCAAGGTGTTTGTCGTAGCCTATACCGGCGTTGGTTGCCCAATAGCTGGACGGTATGCACCACGGCTTGAGGCATTGATGAAAACTTACGGTAATGATGGGCTGCAAATTGTCGGGATCAACGCCAACCCGCAGGACACCGCAGACAAAGTTCGCGACGACATTAAAGAACTGGGCATTACGTTTCCCGTCTTGCTCGACCATGACCAAGAACTCACTCGACAGCTCGACGCCAAGACTACGACCGTAGTCTTTCTTGTCGATAAAGCTGGCGTTATTCAATACCGAGGCATGATTGATAACCAATATGTACTCGGCGCGGTGCGTCACAAAGCAAGTAAAAACTATCTTGAGAAAGCCATCAAGGCCACGTTAAAATCAAAGAAACCTGAAATATCTCGAACGGCTGCCCCTGGTTGCACTATCACGAGGATCAAGGGCGAGAGCACCTCGGAGAAGGTCACGTACGCGTCACACATCAAACGCATCATCCAGGATAATTGCGTAGCCTGCCATCGTCCCAAGCAAGTCGGGCCGTTTTCGTTGACATCCTTTGAATCGGTACGCGGATGGTCGGCTATGATTCACTCGGTCATTACGGATCGGCGCATGCCACCGTGGAACGCTGCGTCGGAGTTTGATGGGAAGTTTTCTAACCAGCGAAGCTTACCAGATAAGGATAAGCAGGCGATACTAAGTTGGATCGCCAACGACATGCCGCGCGGCGATGAGTCTCAAGACCCGCCCGACAAGAAGTTTTCCAGGCTCTGGCGCATTGGTAAGCCGGACAAAGTTTTTACGGTGAAGAAGGGATTTAGCGTACCGACAGAGGGCGTGGTGGAGTATCAGTATTTCAGCATTCCTACGAAATTCAAAGAAGACAAATGGATTCAGGCGATGGAAGCTAGGCCGGGCGCGGCTGATGTCGTGCATCATATCCTAGCCTTCACGGTTGACCCCAAAGGGCCGAATCGACAAAACAGTCAGCTCGGCCTGGAGGACGGGTTTTTATGTGCCGCAGTCCCCGGCGATACGCCGTCGATATTCCCCAACGGGCGGGCCAAGAAGTTGCCGGCTGGTCATACGCTAGTATTACAAGTGCATTATACGACGAATGGAAAAAAGCGTAAGGACAAATGCAAACTTGCGATGGTATTCAGCGATGACCCCGTCGAAGAAGAAGTGCGCACGCGAGGTATTTACAACCTGAACTTTAAGATTCCGCCCGGCGATCCCAATTTTGAGGTTCGATCGGAACACACATTCGAGGAAGATACCAACCTTCTAAGCTTGTACCCTCACATGCACTTTCGCGGCAAGTCTTGGAAGTACGTGGCTCACTATCCCGACGGCACGACGAAGACCCTGCTAGACGTGCCGCGTTTCGATTACAACTGGCAGGAGTCGTACATCCTAGAAAATCCAATCACACTGCCCAAAGATACGAAGCTGGAATGCATCGCGATATTTGATAATTCCGACAAGAACCTCGTCAACCCCGACCCATCCATAGAAGTAACATTCGGCGAGCAATCTTGGGAAGAAATGATGATTGGGTATATTGATTATGTTAGCGTAGCTGATGGCGGGTAGTGCCCTATCCGTGAAGAGGCCGCTTCCTCACGGACGTGGTTCTGTTTGAGAGGCTGCCCCTCATTCCGGTGCGTATCATCGACTCCCCCATGTCCAAACAGAAGGACATGGGCCACCCGGCCTTTTTATTGAAACAGTTTGGGATGCAATCAACGTTATCGTAGACGTAGGAACATCAGCTAAAAATGGCGTAGAAGTTGTATGGGGTGTCGGAGAAATAGTTTATCATGATATAACGGGCAACGATGATGGCATGGCGGGTGCCTACGACGGATTAGTGCAGGATGCAGGCGAGCTCGCAGGGGCAGCTGGTAATTTAGCAATTGATGGTGCTGCGACGCTTATACCTGGACTCCCCGCTGGGCTAGGTAGAATTGGAAGTAAAGCAGATGATCTACTCGATGCGGCTAAGATCGGTAAAAAGACCAAGAAACTGCCGAAAAAGCCTGGGCCAAGAAAACCAAATGGACCGAATGGACCCAACGGAGGAGGTTCAACAACGCCCGATGAAGGTATATATCAGTTCACAGGCGCATCTGGTGATGAGTATGTTGGACAATCGGGGAATATACCCGAACGGCTTAGGCAACATAGAAGGGATGGTAAGCTTCCAGAAGGCAATGGCGTTAACACAGAAGAAGTGTTGGGCGGGAGACTTGCCAGAGAAATCGCCGAACAAAGACGCATCGACAATCTAGGCGGCTTAAAGAATCTAGAAAACAAAATAAATCCGTTAGGTCCAAAAAGAAGAAAGAAACTTTTGTGTGAATAATCAGAACGTAAATTACAAAGCAAATTACGAACTAGTAGAAGGTTCGTATGGGACTACAATGGTGCTAAAAAGCGATTGGTCGAATGAGTTACTGCTGGAATTCAAACGTAAATCAATCGTTGGACTAGAATTGAACTATGCTAAAGGCTGGAAACATACAGATTTGTCTTTTTTGGAGAACCTTCAGGACTTGAAGGAACTCTTGATTACTCACTGGGCGATAGAAGATGTGTCTAAGATCCATTCGCTTCATAATCTCAAGGGCCTTGAAGTATCAACGGACTGTAAGTCTAAAATCGATTTTTCCGTGTTTCCTCATCTTGAAGAAGTATCATTGGAGTGGCGTGCAAAGGCAAAATCAATCTACCAATGCCGTACGTTGAAAAAAGTATTTATCAATCACTGGCCTGGAAAAAGCCTAGAGTTGTTTTCAGAACTGAAGGATTTAGAGGATTTAGCTTTGTATACTCCAAGGCTGGAAGAGATTGGGCATGTGCCATTTCGAAAACTAAAGCGTTTGTCAATTGCACTCTGCCGAAAACTTGATTCATTGGATGGAATTGAGTTATTCCAAAACTTAAGAGAACTTGATATACATGGATGCAAGAACATTAATGATATTTCATTGTCGTCTAAATTACTAAAATTAGAAAAATTCTATTTCAATAATAATGGACATGTAAAGTCATTAAAACCTTTAGAGCCTTTGGTGAACCTTTGTCAATTCCTGTTTTATGAATCTACGAATGTAGAAGATGGAGATTTGTCAGTACTCACATCGTTACCCAAGCTTACTTCTGCGGCATTCAAAGAAAGGAAACACTACAATCGAAGTCGGTCGGATTTCATATAGATACAGCCATGTATCCATGAAGAGGCTGTACGTTGTCAATAATAATTTCGCATATTTTGTACTCTCCTTCTGGCGTCAGCCCCTTTCCGGGGGGGATTGAAGCCGAGGGGATTGGGGCGAGTAGCCCCTATTCGATCGGAGATGG
>JAJDDW010000065.1 GCA_029260115.1 Phycisphaerae bacterium
ATTTCCGCGAGCCAGCGGCCACTGAATAGCCTCCCAATAACGAGCCGCAGGCTTTAATCCCGCGCGGAGATAAGCACGGAATCAAACACCATTGATCAATAATCTCCGCACACCCGAATTTCCAATTCCACGTCATTCTTGTGCAATGGGTAGCCCAGTGCCCCATCATATACTCACAAGTCGACATTTTACGCCGAACAATCATGACGCAGGCCTATTCGTGGGACTTGAACCGATACAAATATGATGCGATAGTCTACGAATTCCTTACCAAAGGATAAGTTCACGACATAGGCTGGCAGGCAGCAAAAGATCGAAGTTAAGGCGAGCGAGTAAAGGAGTCACCGTGCATCAACGCATACCAAGAACATCTGCGGGTCGAACTTGGCCTGTCCTAGTCTTACTGCTCACCTTAATTGCATTCACGACCATCCCAATAAGCGCCTTCGCGCAGGCACCTAACGACCCCAGCCCCACAGCAATCGACCAACCAGCCGTTACCCAAGACGCGCCCGTGGCCGCACCAACCAAGTCTCCTGCCCAAACAATCCCGGCCCCAGTACCAACGACAGAACGTTCGACTTCTTCGCTTACACCAATAGATGCCACGCCTGCGGCAGTGCGTCAACAGAAACAACCGCAATCACTCTATGGCTTATTTGTGCTCGCCCCAGCTTTGATCGCGATTTTACTGGCCATCATTTTTCGCCAAGTAGTCCCTGCCCTCGTCGTAGGCCTATTTGCCGGCGCGTATTTAATGATTCCCTGCTTGCCAAACACCAGCCCCTACGTCGGACAAAATACCATCGTCGCCGGTTTTCGCTTAGCCTGCGAGACCTATGTGATGAATGCTATAATCGATCCCTTAAATGGTAACGCCCACCTTTACATCATCATCTTCACGCTGGTCATCGGGTTTACGGTCGGCGTACTAGGCCGTAACGGCGGCACGGCCGGCATGGTAAGCGTCGTAGCGGGCAACACCTCGTCACAGAGACGCGGCGCACTCACTGCATGGTTCGCCGGGCTAATCGTATTTTTTGACGACTACGCCAACACCATGATTGTTGGCCCCACCATGCGTGGGGTTTTTGATCGCCTAAAAATTTCCCGCGCCAAACTCGCTTACATCGTAGACTCCACAGCCGCCCCTGTGGCTTCGTTAGCACTCATTGGCACTTGGGTCGGCGCAGAAATTAGTTTCATCGATGTCGGTTTATCAAAATTATCCGTTGATGGTACGCCGGACTTTCTCCTGGCAGACGGGCAAGCCATGCAAGGCATGCAAGCTTTTATGGGTAGCCTGCGATATCGTTTCTACCCCATCCTCGCGCTTTTCATGGTATTCCTAGTTGCACTGCTAGGACGAGATTTCGGTCCCATGAAGCGTGCCCAACAGCAAGCTGCCGATGGCACACAAGAATTACCGTACGACACACAAGCCTCAAAACCTGACGACAAAACAGTGCCAAAATGGTGGCTCGGCGTGTTTCCTATCCTCGTATTGGTTGGAGCAACCATAGCCGTACTGTGGGTCACCGGGTATAGCAGAGGCGGCGCAGAAGCTATCACAAGTGACATGACTGCTTGGAAAAAAGTTTTCGAGGTTATCAACCGGGCAGACTCGTCCCTTTCGATTTTTTACGGCGCGATTTTGTCTGCGTTTTTCGCCATTATCTTAACCATCCTTGCTGGCTCGTGCAGCGCTCGCGACGCCGCCGAAGCCGGTTTAGATGGCATGGCTCGCATGTTCCCTGCCATCGTTATCCTCGTGTTGGCATGGTCACTATCACAGGTGCTTCAGGACTTGTCATTAGATAAAGTAATGAACGACCAATTGGCAAACATGAAGTTTCCAATCGAGTGGTTATCTCTAACCGTCTTTCTCGCGGCAGCCATTATTTCATTCTCCACCGGAACTTCCTGGGGAACGATGGGTATCCTATGCCCCACAACCGTCGTCATCGCCGCAGGCCTAATTCAACAAACGCCCAACCTCTCCTCTGATCAAGCACTAGTCTACTTCTACGCCGCGGTCAGTAGTGTCCTAGCCGGCGCAGTTTTCGGAGACCATTGCTCCCCCATCTCGGACACTACGGTTCTCTCATCCATAGCCTCTGGATGTCGCCATGAAGAACATGTTTGGACCCAACTCCCCTACGCTTTGATAACAGCCATCGCTGCGATGGGCATAAGCGACGTGCTGTGCAGCATCTACAAACAGCCTTGGTATCTAGGCCTGGGAGCTGGCGCCATATTTTTATTACTGGTGGTTTTGGTCGTTGGGCGAAAACAAAAGATCATGCCCCAGGCCCCTATCGCGCCAACGCCCGGGCCGTATCGCGCCAGCCCGCCAACGATAGCTGATCTTGCCTAGAATAATAAAACGGATGACCCCAGGCTCGGGTACTCCCGAGGGGTGAGGGATGCAACAGCACAAGTCGTCACCAGCCGATTTCGATACCGGACACTACATGGCCCGGTGACGCGCAGAACGGACACCCCAATCCTGAATCGAGGCCGCCGATATCACCGTACCACATAGCGGTAAAGTAATTCAATAAAATAGGTTGCAATTGGATATGTAGAGAAAAAAGACAATCAGGCTAACGTAATCGTCGCAGTCCCTGGCAGTCCTGCTGATACGTTTGCATATCGAGCAAGTCGATGTCGCCATCAAGATCAAAGTCGAATGTTCGGCAGGTAGTCATCGCGAGCGCCGTAGGCCCATTGAAGCAGTGAAGAAAATCGCCGCTACAACCGCTATTCGGCGTAGCGCCCTCGAGCGTGGCTGTCACGAGCGACTGATCCCTGCCCGAGCCGATATTATCAAATTGCATTTTGAACATGCTTGACCAAACAACCGCAGAAATCCCCAGCATAGCCGCCAGCGCCGCCCAGTGCTTACCCCACTTCAGCCACGCGGGTTGTGCGACGGATTGACCACTACTTAGAAGCCCGCGTTCGTCCAATCGCGTAGGACGAAACACGCCCGCCTGCTCGGCTTCAGCAAGCTCTGCTAATGCCTGCTCAATATGGTCAAACTTATGTCCAGATTCCGTCATTATCACTTTCTTCAGTATTCGGCCCAGCTACACGTATCCATAGACTCAGCCAACGGTCTATATGTCGCGGCGCATCGCCTACGGCGCGAAGTTTTCTCCAGTTTTTCGCGCCAATGCCCGTCGTAGCTTGTCCAAAATGCCTTTCCAACGCGACCGCAGCGTCGATTCGCTCATATCCAGACGCATACCAGCCTCTTTCCAACGGCGTTCCATGATAAGACCAAGCTCAGCACATATGTTTCGATCCGCTTCATCTAGGTCCGATAAACTATCATGCAAGATTTCAAGCCATTCCAGCCGTTGAGCAACTTCGCTAGGCTGAAGGTCTTCGTCATCTGATAGCGTTTGATCGAGGGTGTTCGTTTCGGCGTCTAGGGATTGCGTCGGTTCACCTCCAGTCGCGAGGCGCAGGGCTGAGATGCTGCGATTCCTAGCCATCCGTGATAGCAAAGCCGGCACGGAATCGATCGCCTCATCCGACTTGGCCCGGCACCGCGACACAAAACCCGACCACACCTCCGAGGCAAGCGAGTCAAGCCAATGCGGGTCGGCCTGGCAGCGGCTCTTTGAGACGCGGTACGCATTATAACGCACTAGCCGGTCATAACGCAGCATGAGACTTCTTAAAGCTGCAGCGTCTCCGCCTACCATCGCGCGGATAAGAAAGTCATCGCTGGGCTGGTCAGGAGTATGAGGGGCAGAAGGCATGCGGGCATTATGAACGTCGCGGGCACAGGGTCAACGCCAAAAAAATTGTAGCAATACGAGATGGCGGCGATTACCCGCCTACCCCGAGAAATCCCTTCGCGATGAGGTCTTGAATGTCGATTAGCCCGACCAGCACATTCTCGTCATTCACCACGGGCAATTCGTCGATAGCGTGCGTGTGCATCAGCTCCAGCGCATCCACAACTTTTCCCTGGTGATTAATTCGTTTGGGGTCTTTGGTCATTACTTCGCAAACCGGGCGATCAGCGACTTTTTCATGATTTTTGAACATGCGGAAAAAATCGCCATGCGTGATAATCCCCACCAACTTGTGGTCATCATCCACGACCGCAGCCGCCCCCGCTCTATGAGGCGCGGCTAAAATCGCCTCATAACACTGACCTATCGTCATGTGTTCCTGTACGCAGGGACAGTCCGCCCCTTGTCGCATGACCTCTTCATTTTTCATCAGAAATCGGCCCAGCGCCCCCCCCGGATGGTAAGTGGCGTATTGCTCCGGCTGAACGGACTTGCACTGCATCACTGTCAACGTGAGGGCATCGCCAATCGCCAGCATAGCTGCGGCTGATGAACTCGGCGCTAAACGCAAAGGACACGCTTCCTCCGTCGATCCGATGTCTAGCACAAAATCGGCATGCGCCGCAGCGGGCGACTTCACATTGGCCGTCAACAATATAATTTTACAGCCTAATTTTTTAAGCAGTGGCAGCAAACGCACCAACTCCGAACCGCCGCTCTTGCTTAGTGCCATGACAACGTCATCACCATGCACCATGCCAAGATCGCCGTGAAGCGCTTCGACGGGATGCAAGCTGTACGACAGCGTGCCCGTACTGGCCAAGGTCGCCTGGATTTTCGCGCCAATCAAACCAGCTTTGCCTACGCCGGTTACGCAAACGCGACCGCGACAGTTTGCCACCCCTCGCACGGCCCCTACAAAATCTCCACCCAATCGTGAGAGGGCATCTAAGATCGCCTCGGACTCTGCGACCAGTACAGATTTTCCTCGATCGAGAATGGCTTCATCTGAAAGGTCAGTCCCAGCCAATGGGTCAGATGCCTGCGACGATTTTATAGAAGCTTGTGGCATGGACGATATTATCCGCGAAAAAGAGCGGATACTCAACTGTTGAAACTAGAGGCGTCCAAGAGGGGTCCGTGAATGCAATGAGCCATTATTGACCAGGCTTCCGTAGACTAATTAACGATCGGTCAATACCAACGGCCAACAACGATCCAAGGGTTTTCTCTACGAGTTTATCTGATACGCCCTCAGCTATGCCTAGATTGATGGCTACTTTCCGATGATCGCGCACTCCCGCTATGACATCCTTAGCCAATCCTTGTGGGGTAGCGAATTGCCCATCACGACTGAGTGCCCCGTCTTTTCGCAAGATCAGGCCGATCGTGACTCGGTCCGCGCTTTCAATAATCATCGTGCAATCGGTCTGCGCCGGTGGAATACGCGATTCAAAGGCCTGCAGCCACAACAATTCGTTGCTATCACTATGTAACGCACCGACCCCAATCAGCGCCGAGGCAAAATCCACGACGCTTATAATGGTCCCTTCTAGGTCGGCACCGAATCGACCATCGCTGGTTCGCACGGATCCCGTAAACATCCAGTCAATCGTAGCCGGGGATTTTTTCTCGTCTTGTAATTGAAGCCATTGCTCAACAGCAACGGTTTTAATGTTCTTTCCTTCGAGCCAGCGAACGCTCAACCGAAGCCTCTCTCCGGACGGGGGAATTAATTGCTGAGTCTTAGGATCATAAGAAACCGGATGCCCCGGCGACAGACCGATTAATCCCATGGCTTGGTAGATGGCTGATGGCTTGGCTGGAGAGACAAAAATACTTTCGTGCTCGCGGGTGCCCGGACTACAGACAAGAAGTTCGAGCGCACCCCGTCGCAAGACTACCGTGGCATCCATCTCCACGCGATGATGCAACCAATCGATGCGCAACCCATCCTGGAATGGCTTTGGAGAAAATTGAGCAGTAGGAGAGACCTCGGTTTGCGGGGACGAACCAGTGGAAATTTCAGCAGATGAGACCGCAGCCAAAGGCCAAAATGACAGTACGAGCGCGCAACGAACAGTCAAATATTGTCTCCTATTTTGCGGGGCATGACACAAGCGAAGAGACGTCGCACAAGCTAAAGTATGCGGCTCAATGCGTGTGACAAAGACATTCACTAAACATTCAAAACGAGCCATAGCGATCAGCGACACCTATCGCTGGGAGAACGAGGGGAACGCTTGCTCTTCTTGTTCGCTTTGGATCAGAATCTTTGGCTTAATCAAAATCAGCAACGTCTGCTCGTCCTTAACCATCGAGCGGGCAGAATATAGTCGCTTGAGCACGGGAATTTTCGAAAGTATCGGCACACCCGCTTCTACCTCAGTTTCACTCGCAAGCTTTTGCCCACCAATGAGCAACGTACCACCATCCGGAACAGATACGACAGTTTGCATACGCTGTGCGGACAAAGTGGGAAGCTGAATAAACGCTTGGTTCGCGCCAGTACCGCCACTAAATTGGAACGTTTGCAGGTCGAGCAATCGCGTAACGCCAGGTGCCAATAACATCATCACATAGCGTTTATCAGCCGTGACAGTTGCTCGAACAAACAAACTCGCACCAGCATCGATGGTCCCTGTAACCGGTGCCTGAGCTACGGCACCCTGATTCACGACCGGTTGCAACTGAGAGATAAAATTCTGCTGGATAGTCACAGCCACCCACGCAGAACCACCATTGAAAACTACCAACCGCGGTGCAGTCAACACCGTTGACCGGGAATCCGCCTGCGTGGCCCGCACTAAAAAGTCAACTTGAATGTTGTCGAGAAAACTGCCAAAGATGCTCAGTGCTGGGCCAATAGCCTGTCCACCAAAACTACCCGGAATATCACTAGGCAATGCCGAAGGATCAGTAATGCCCAAAAGTCCAGTGCGAACTGGGACGGGTGTCAATTGACTACCGGAACCACCTGCAGCCTGCGGCACCAAGAAGGCCTGCGAAAACGGTTGATTCACTACGCCGCCCGGTGTGGCTAAAGCGGTGCCCAAGGGCGGCACATTGGGCGTAAAGCCTAATCGGGATGATGTCCTTGGTAATAGCAGGTTGCTACCAAGGGTAGGATCGGTAGCTGGACCAGCACCGGCGTTGAGGAAATCAAACCCAGCATTACCTGCATTTAAGACAATGTCGAGGTCCATACCCATTTCTTCGAGGTAATGGCTAGATACCGTAATAAATAGTGCCTCAACAGCTACCTGAATAGCCCGCTCTTGACGCAGGCGGTCTAATAATCCACGAATTTGACGCTGGGCTGCAGCATTCTGCGTGACAACCAACTGGCCATTGATTTCACGAATCGAGCCACCACTGCCGCCGTTTTGGCGCCATCCATCGGGCTGAATCGAATCTTGAATAAGACGGATAACTTTACGCACTCGACTTTGTCGCTCAGGATCAGATTCGTATTCGTCGTCATCGTCGTCTCCCATCGCCCAAGGCTTAGCATCCGCATTCACCGGCGCAGGCTTGGCAGTCGCATCACGAAGATCAACCATCGGTGCGTTCGTGAAGTTTGGTACTTCCATCAACAAGTCTGAGATGTCGTAAACGCGCATGAACACATCGCGATCGAGACGTTCGCGTGTAGCTACTGTTACAACGCCTTCGGAAACTTCAAAGCCAAGATCGACTTTACCCGCCCCGGCCTGCTCCAATACCTCAGAAAGTACCTTCTTAAGTGCTATTTCACGGGGGAGCTGCAAATCAATAGGCGCATTACGATCGACGCCAGCCAGTTGTAAATCTTGCCAATTAACCTGAATATTGATGTCATTAGCATCTACCAAACGCTCCATCACCTCCCCGAAGGGTACGCGATTAAAATCGGCTGGCATGGTTCGATCCAGTGCGCCCAATAGCAAACTATCAGGACGGGACTGACCAGGTCGACTGCGAGTAGGCAAGGCTAACCGTTCAAGCCAGTCATCAGGATATTCAATTTCTTCATACCACGGAATTTTTGCCCTTTCGACATCTTCTAACGCACCACGCGTTTTTTTGTAAAACAATTTGCGGGTTTCGCGAGCATCTAAGTGTTGTCGTTGGTCGTCTAGCGTATCCATCAGCCAGCGAGCTGGCTTATATTGTGGATCGATCACTGTGACCTGCATAAGCACATTCACCGCAGCAGCTAAGTCGCCATCCTTACGATGCTGCAACGCCTGCTCCATCAAGGACTCTACTTGGCGAACGCGGTTTTCTTCGACCTGCCCTAAACGGTCCTGACGTTGCCGCTCAATATCCTCACGCGTACGAGCGACCACTTCTTCGTTATGTCGACGGGACTCGTCGCGCACCATGTCGGAAAGCAAGTCATAGTCTGATTTCAAAGCATCGTAATCACTTGATGGATCAGCGAACTGTTTGCCAGCTTCGACAATTTGTTCTGCCCGTACCAGCATTTGATCCGCTTGATTAAATTGAGACTGGCCGACGAATCGTCGAATCTGATTTTCCGCATCGCGAAACTGAGCCACGGTGCGCTGCCAGTTGATCGCATCTTGACGACGCAAACGCTCAGCTAGCGAATCGGTACGAGAACCAACAAGATTACGCTGATGTTCTTGCACCGTGCGCAACCCTTCCACAGCTTCAGGATATCCAGGGACAATGGCTATGGCTTGTTCATATAGTCGTCGGGCTTCTTCATATCTCCCCGCCCGGACCAAGTCGTCGGCCTCACCAACCAACACACGCGTTCGATCCGCCTCGCCCGCCTGAGGTGAAGCCGATGGCGCGCCTGATTGCGCAGCTTGATTTAGATTACGTAAGTGAATGTCAGCAGCCTGGCGCACACCTGGTGATGCGTATTCGTTATCAACAACCGCTTGTAGCGACATTTGCGCTTGCTTGTTTTCGCCAGCGGCCATAGCCACCTCTGCATCTTCCAAGTCACGCTGCGACTTCTCTTGCATCAAAGTCGCTTCTTGAAGTCGTTGGAGATAATCATCACGGCGAGTTTGTTCGTCCGCGCTAAGCCCCGCACGATCGATAGCCACGATCACTTCCTGAGCGGCGGCATAGTCACCTTGATCAAACAACTTAATGGCATGTTGCAGTTGAACAGACTCATCACCAGCAAACACCGAAGGTGTAGCCGACAGGAAGACAGCAATCACAGTTATCGCAATCGCCGAGTTTCTCATTATAGCCAAAACAACATCCTCCCTGTGGGCGATTCAGCGCCCGTCAAATAATACCCCTCTAGCACTCACCACCTAGCGTCCCATCCAGCCAAAACTGGTTAGCATTCCATCTAGGCTACACTCTCCCCATACGTCAACCTAATGTAGCGTATAGACGGATTCTAGGAAACGATGGATAAATCGCAAGTCCAGCCATCTTATCTCTCCCCAGCCATCCGAGTCAAAATCACGGCACTCTAGGCCATAGTCATAATACCTAGGTTTCCAGCCAGTGCGATGGCACATAACGGCTCTAGTCATACTTTCCAGGCATAGTTCACGACGATCTACGCGATTTTAGTGGCTCATGGACGCACATCGCGCCCCGGTTTCCATAAACGGGAGCTCAGCTCCGACCTAAACGGGTGCTTCTTGTCGAATGGGACAAATCGCTCATGCAGTTCGCCGGCGCTGTCCACATAGATTACCGAGCATTCTTTACTCACCGGCCCCATTTTGACGCCATCTTTAGTGAGTCCCTTCTTTTCCTCGCGGAACGAACGCGCAAAATCAATATCTACCACTGTGCCGTCAATTTCAAAATCAACTAACGCCTTAACCTCTCTTGTGGGGTCGTCGATCGCTCTGGTCGATGCACGGTCCGTAAACGCCATACGATCACCTACGCCAAAACGGTTTGTTCCCTTGACCCATTCGCCGTCAAACCACTGAAAAACCTCGATATATATTTTTTCCGTCCGCTGATCAAAACTTCTAGCGAACATGTGCGACACGGCCTCATACTCTACAACGTCCGAAGGCTCGGACCACTCGCTTGATAGAAAGACCACTTTCGCATCTTGCGGATTCGCAAATTTAGCGGGTTCTGCCACTAAGCGATTGTATATGCTTACGCGCATACGATATTGATAAGATTGACCAGGCACTATGCTATCTTTTTTAGCATCAATGATCCAAATTTGCTGGCGTGGATATCGATCAATGGAAACTATTTCATCTTCATCGTCAGTTACAACCCTCCCCTTGCTTGGCTGTTTCTGATCTCGTTGTCGTTTCAGGTCATCTTCCAGCAGCTCTGCTTTAGCCATGCATTGCTTCGCCAAATTCTTTGCCCGGCCACCTGCCCTGATGTCTACGCTGACGCCAAAGCAGAGATTATAAGCAGTCAACGCCTGATTGACATCTCTGGATTGCCGCGCCTTTGCCAAAAGCTCGAAACCCTCCGCGACCAGTTCGTCGAAGGTTTTTTCCTCTCCCCGTGCAACAAAAGCCTTCGCTTGTACTGCTTCCGACTCCCCATAACGATCGTCAGGAGATGCATCCGGCTTTGCGCCAGGTCTAAGCATATCCGAGTCTTGCAACAATAGGTCTTTATGCGGCACAAGCTCAGGCCATTTCCATGGACTACCATTAAAGACTTCCAGTCCGAGCGGTCTCAGCATCCCAAGTTGCATCTCAGGCTTATTTAACGCTTGATAATAATCTGACAAAGCCGCGTACTGCTCACGTGGCACATCAAATTGTCCATCCGCTTCAATAATCGTGAATTCAGGAGGTGATGGCACAGCTTTCGCTGGCCAGGCACTTACGATTTCCCAATCCGCGTCGTTCCAAATCCCGCCCGGACGCCGCGCCCTGCGTTGAAGCTCAACAGGACCAAATGTTATCTCTTTACGACTGCCCCCATAGGCTGATGCTTGAAGTTTTGATTGTTTTTCGCGGTCGAACAACAGCGAAATGACAGCCCAATTGTGCACTCCCCTATAGTAATCGCCGTCTTGGCTACGAAGATTAAACGTGCTTCGACCTGATGTGACGATGGGTTGGTCCAACGTAATAACTTTGACCAGCTCTTTATCGCCATCCACGGCAGTGGGCGGGTCTATAATCGGTATGGTAGGACCAAATGCAACCGCTCCAACAAACAAATCGTTTAACTTCGCCTCGCTAAAAGGTTCAAGTAAAGACACAAAGTCGTCATACAACGGCGGTGGAGGCTGGACATCGCTACTCACGCCAACGACTCGGTCTCGAACCGCGCGTGCAGCGGCCACTAACTCATTATCGATTTTTGATGGAGGGACCAGCGCACCATTGATCGTCACCTGATTAGGCGAAGTGATCAGATACATGCCAACCGCGCCAACAAGCACCAAGCCTGCCACCGCGACTACAGCCTTTTCTAAATGCCTTTCTAAAGGGCCTACAAGTTGTTTAGCCATAATGCCTGACTCCTTAATCAATCGATCGCATCAAAACGCACTTACGACAGAAATAACCAACCAGCAAGGCCTTGCCCACTGGTAATTGCTGGTACAGATTCTTCACGTATAAACACTAAGTACCCTCTTCTTTATCAGCGGCCGCCTCTTCAGGCGCTGGACATGCGATCTCGTATTGCTCACAAACTTCCGCAGGCATCCATTTGCGGAAAATGTCGCCTAGCATGACCGATTCGAAATCCATGACCACGCTGACGACTGGGTCTGCCCCATAAATTTTCCCTATCATATTCTTATTAAGCGGTTCCTGCGTATACGCCACGCGCAACAGCGTGTGGAACCGGCCAGAAGTTAAGCGATCAACGAAAACAGGAAGGTCTCGCTGATCCATGATCATCTTGACTGAAAACTGAACAACCTCATAGGTACGTGACCGTCCATTCCGGGTGAACACATTCTCGGCTGTGTTGGGGGGCAAGGCTTCTGCTCGACCGCCGGCCGAAGCACCATTAACCATATTTCCTTCACCAAACGGCGGCACATATCTTTCGCCTACACGCACAGAAACAAGTTCTTTGATCGCCATTGTGCCCACCCAACGAGCCGCGCCAGCTTTTTTTAGCGCCGCAGAAGCCTGCGCATTGACATCAATGATAGCCTCCACCACATCTTTTTGAATCCAATACCCAACCTGCGCCACCCAGCACTCCTCCGGGTAGGGCGCATCGACCGTACCAGCATTCATCATCGGGACATAAAAATCCAAACTGGAAGTCCCGCGCGATTTGGACCGAACTTGTTGTGTTTCTTTGTTCACCACAAACGGGTTAGCGTATAAGTAAAATTGCTGCGCTTTAGCCATCTCGGCACGAGCCGCCGCGTTATCTTTAGCACCAGCAACTGTGAGAAAGTCAGCCGGGGTACGTGGAGGACCGGCAATCGATGGCGTGGGAGCAACAGACCCGGCGTCTACATTGCGTTCCTTGGCTTTATATTTTTCGGCTTCAATTTTGTCTCGCATGTTCTCCACGTCTTGTGAATTGGCTATCTCACCTGGACGCATGGAATCGTATAAAACCTGCATAGCTGTTTGATACGTGGTTTTGAATTTTCTCCGATGATTATCGTCGCCAACTGGAAAGACACCTTCCACCAATGGCTCATAAGGATACAAGGTCTTGCAACGCGCTATCACACTAGCTCGATCTTGCACAATAGAATCGATACGCCTCTGCTCTGCGGTAATCACCCGCTGATTGGCAGCGCCGCTGTCTAACGAACTTAAATCGTTAAAAACACGCTCTGCTTCATTCATTTTCTGCATCACTTTGGGCATCGCCTGTAGACCAGTAACCCCAGCGGCTACGCCTCCAAGCGCCGCAACGGAGCAAATAATAGTGAATGCCTGTCGTCGAATAAAATCCATAACCCCCTGCTCCTATAAATTTGCAGGTACACAAACGAATGATACCAAAACCCAAAGTCTGGACATAATATCTAGGTCAATCACCCTCAGCCCCGCTAGTTTCTAATAGATCCTTAGGGTAGTCTTCCAAAATGACATCGACGTAAATATCAAACCGCCAATCGTCTTTACGCGGCTCATTGGTAACAGGATCAAGCGGGTCAACGGGTTCCCAGTCGCTCTTGCCGACATTGCCAATTGCCCGGCCAGTGAACCTCGACCGACTGCCTGAACCCTCGGTTTGTTTTACTTCCACTTTTTCGCCGCGATAAATCGCAATACGGTCAAAATAGAACCCCTTACCAGGCTTACTCCCCATTTCTCGCAACTTGCTAATGTAGTTATTATTGACAAAATCAGCGGCGTCTTTGTTGGGGGTAGTACATGTAATTTTCACCCAGAATCCCGGCAACTCATCGTCGATCGGATTGATAGGTTGGGGCATGGAGACCACACTTGGCCACTCATAAGCATGTAAATTTGGCTCCCATACTGTATCAAGCGACTCTATTTGTATTTGTTGACGCTGATTGCGCGGTGGTAACGCACCTGAATCGGCCAAAGACTGAATCTGATCAACTGTTGTTGCCTGCCCAAGCGCGCCTTTTGGGATTGGCAAGGCATCGTGAATTATTTTTGTGATTTTCAGCACAACAGTCTTATTACGCATTAAACTAACAAGCGCAGCTGTCTCTTCTCGTTCGTTTTGCCCCTGCCCTCGTAAACGCCCTAGCTCGGACTTGAGTGCTTTACCGGCCGTCAATATCGCCTGTGCTTGAGCCCGATTAGATAGTGAGCTTGGCGCCCCGTCTTGAATCGTGTTGTAAGCCTGGTCCAATGACATCGTCGAGGCCGCGTTAGCCTCCGCAGTCAGCGTGCTCATATCAGCGGACTGCCGAAACCAAATCATGGCCCCTGCGAGCAATAAGCAAGCAGCCGAAGCTGCGAAAGCAGGCTTCTTCTTGCGCCAAACGAGCTGTTTAGCTATCTCGGTGGGCAACAAATTGCACTGAATCTTACCTCTTTCCAGCGATTGCAGCGCGATGCCATACGCCACTGTAAAGCTCAAGAATTCATCCTTGATGACCTCCCCTTGGGCAGTCGGTGCGATTACTGCTTTTTTCGGTGCAGAAATCACCTGCACAGCTAGGTCTAGATTTTGATGAAGATATTTTTCTAGCCCGGGAAGTTTGAATGCATTGCCGCAACCAACGATTTTATCAATTTGGGCTTCACGATGCGTGGACGAGTAAAAACCGATAGACCGCTGCAACTCTTGAACTAAGTCAGCAAAAACAGGCCGCATCGCCTGAAATATTTGTCGCTTATACTTGCTCGTATCAGCCGTCCGCTTGAGCGATTCGGCTTTGGCAAACGACAACTTAAAAGCTTTGACCAACGCTTCGGTAAAGTGATTACCGCCAATCTGAATAGTACGTGTCCACAAGCTATGCGGCGTTCCAATTACAAGATCAGCGTTGGTCGCCCCGACATCTAGCATAATGGTCGTTTCAGAACCTATAAAATCCTCAAAATAGGCCGCATTATAAACGCCCAAAGGCCCGGTTTGCACGGCTATTGGCTCAATGGATGCCTGCTCGAAATGGAGCAAATGCTCACGAAGTAGTTCCCGCTTAATCGCGAATATCCCGACTTCCAAGTCCGGCAATCCCTCAGATTCAAAAGTTTGGTAGTCCCAGATCACTTCATCCATGTCAAATGGAATTTGCTGATCCGCTTCGTACCGCACGATATCCGGAATTCGCTTGGGCGCAACTGGAGGTAATTTCGTAAAACGCGCCAGCGTTTGCTGGCCCGGAACTGATATAGCCACCGCATCTTTGGAGATGTCGTTGCGAGACAGAAACTTCTCAAGCGCCGCAGCGATTAACTCATGCCGCTTGTCCGCAGCATGCGATAGGTCTTGCTCGTGCTCTATGTAGTCGCAGGCGACGATTTCGACCTTGTCATCCGCGCCAACGCGGAGCTTGATCGCTTTTAACGCACACCGACCAAGATCGATTCCCCACACTGCTTGTGTATTAGCCATGGAATATTACTCCCACCACGGTTGACATCTCACCCAATCGACATCGTCATTGTCGACTTCAAATTCATCCTGCTGCCATACGCGCTGCTGTTATTACGAAAGCCTCACACAACATCGCTGCAGCTTTTCCAACAATCGTAGCCGTGATGTTAGCCATCACTACGGCCCGGAAGTATCGACTGACCACCCTCGACTGTAAAGTGAACCAGTACGAATCACAACTGATCCGTGACATACTTCGATAGCTAGGCTTACCATCTACCCCTGTCACAGCATCGCAGACTTCGCTATCGTGAACATCTGGCCGTCATTAGCCAATCGCTCTTACTAGAGCCAACAGGCCATCCGCCTACTTTCACATCAGGAGCATTCGTCAGTCATCGCAGTAAGTTGTGGCACATTTGCAGATGTACATCGCCCGCGCAGTATCGAAGGCGTGACCGCTGTATTAGGTCACGACAACGAAGTATACACTGAGCTAAAACACCTAAATACGCCAACAGGTTAACCAAGCACCCGCGTCTGAAACTAATACCCCCGCGTGCGCTACTGTGGCGACCCCAACTTTTCGGATGCCGATAGGTATGAAATACGTATGAATCCGTTGTACCGGAAATTTCCGGTGGCTCAAAAAAAACTGAACCATATATCGGCTGACCAATCTTCCGAACCGCCGACAAAGATTATTCCGCCCAGCTTGCCCATTGTCAATACGCCAGATGTGCGCACAGGATAGTTGAGTGCATGGCAGCTCGGCGGGTCCCCCATTCTTAGAGTACTCCCAATAGATGTGGGGCGACACTCGAAGCTGGGGAACATACAGGAATCGTCGTAATGCTCGTTCCGCCTGGAGCCCACGGGCGAGAAGCCACTCCGAAAGCGACCATTTTGTGCGAACGCACTACATGCTAAATATTAATTTTAGTGCGCAGGTTGGTGTTGAAGAATTTATGCGACTCCGACTTACTAACCTCGAATCCTGTAGTGTGGACATGCTAAATGCCACTGCTAGATTCCCCGCGCGGC
>JAJDDW010000066.1 GCA_029260115.1 Phycisphaerae bacterium
CCACCCAAAGATCCTGCTGCTCTCGTTTACGTTTACCCAACGCCATGACACGCCCTCATCCTTGAGTTAAATCCTACTCCTCACTCACACGACTCGAACATCATACCGCAATTGTCAAGGAGTTCTTCAACAGGCTGTTAGCCTACATTCTATGGAATGCAGATCGTCTACGAAATAGCAATAACAACACGTTTATAAAAGAGGCTTTACTTCCCATGGGATGCGTAGGCGCTGCGGGTTCAATTGCTACTATCATAATTACAGGTTTGACAGAAGGCCCAAGTTTGACGTTGCCAGCCGTAGTCGGCTACTTAGCCGCATATTTAGTCACTATTTTAGCCGTGATACCTTGTGGAATAATTTTCGGAATGTTTCATGGTTACGTTGCATTACGTGATACATCAGAGCCAGGTAGCACGATGGCCGCCGGTATGGAATATATAAAACATGGTTGGGACGGCTTAGATAATCATATACAAGCTGTTAAAAAAAATCATGCCAAGAATGTTGCTGAGGAAAAGAGAGTTTCGCTAGCTGCTAGAGATAGCATTCTACTGGCACTATCTTTATTGGGGCCAGAATCGTTAAAGAAGATATTAAAAAAGCCATGTGATCATGAGCGAGATATTTACCCTTTAATTGGTGCAACCGTTGTAGAGAGCGCCATTGGATTGATTAATAGGGAATACAATGTTGATCATAGAGCTGTGCTTTATAGGAAAACGGGAGCAAAACCAGGCGCGGCAGATCCAAAGACTTTGTCGATTGGTCACGTTTCTAAGAACAACCGCCAAACAAATGTCACAGGTGCGATAGCGATAGAAAAATCCATTGCAGGACTGGCTATGACCCGAGGTGACATGTTCATATATAGCGAGCACAAAAGTAAAAAACCCGAATTGAAATTGATACCTAGAACTTATTGCAGACCCAGCGTAGCCCCTAAATGTGCTACGATGTACATCCCATTGACATCTCACAGAGAGAATCCATCAGGTGTAGGAATAAAACTTAAAGAAAACCATTCGACACGAGCCGATAACGAGTCTATCGACGAGTGGGGCGTTTGGGGCGTTCTAGCTATAGACGTCCCAGGGAAAATAGCCTATAATTTCACGACAGAGTTACTTACTTTTGTCTTCATAGTGGCCGAAATAATGAATACGGCACGGGATATAGCGATTAAAGGGCTGGCACCGGGCAAGCTAGATGTACCCGATCCGTATTTATACCGGCTAGCAGCCCAACCGAAAATTATTGAAGAGGCAGCAAAATGGCGCGCAAGATGTATCGATCTACAAAAGCAGAAATCATAGCTCCACCGCAGCAACCAAAGTTAACTGAAATGCAGAAGCATTTTCAGGCCCTGAACAGTATTAACCACGATGTCTCAATCCTCGTGACAATTGTCCAGCCTGAGATAAACGTCGAGTCTCGTGTAATTGAAAACGTCTGTGACCGAGTACTTGACAATGCCCAACAATGCCATGCTATGGCATAATTGGATTGCAACAGTCAATTTACGCCCCCCAATATCCCTACCCCGTCAAAATCACCTTAAACGTATACGGCTTCCGTTCCCCGCGCTCGTTAACCACCTCGCATTTCAGGCATTTATAATACACCTCATCCTCACCGTTCTTGCCGTTTTTGTGTACCCGGCTCATGCCACAGTTGGGGCACTTAATCCGATCAGCTAAAACCACCTGGCTACGTTTTACCTTAACGATCATCTCGCCCGACCTCGGCTTCGCGCCTGTTCCAGAAACGCTTGCGGGTTGGGGGCTGTCCGCGGCGGCTTGCTCGTTTTCACCTGGCTTCGATCGCGCAGCCGCATCCACCCCTTGAAGTCTGCGATGGCCATCCCGTACACCACCGCGTCCAGATAGTGGTTGTGTTTTCTTCCCGGTTTTAGATCCCATATCAATTTCCTCACTTTGCGTCCTTGCCTCTTGTTCGTAATCCACACCGAATGCTCGGCGGTTATCTGCTGAAAATATTCCTCGCTGGTATCCGCATGCACCGACCAATAGCCCGGCTCACCCGGCAGCACCTGCCACAACCGATGCAACATGCTCTTGTAATAGCTCACGTTAATGCGCAGCAGCCGCAGCGACCGCTTGGCGATCGTACCCCGGGGCGTGTATTCCACCTTGGAGGGTTTCACCGACCAGTCCAACGACGTCGAGCCGTGCTGGCCCTCACCCTTAACCGCATGACATTTCGCATGACTACGCACAAAGTCGTAGATTTTGTCCGTCCAGTTACCGCTATCAATCACGTACACATCAGCCGACATGCCCTCGGGTGTCACTTTTGTGTCATCTCCTGCCACTTGGCAGTCAAACCCGTTTTCGCCGATCTCATAAAAATCTTCCAGCGTTTCGCACGCCCCCTCAGCCACCAGCCAGCTTTGACGTTGGTAGCCCCAGGTCCGAAACTCATACCAAATATGGGTTTTCTGCACGTCGGCGGCCCCGACCAGTTTAATACCACCAGCCGGCACCAAGCCCCGGGGCGGGGCGCCTTGGCGACGGATTTTCAAATCCGTGGCGCTAGCGGTTTCTTCTTCTTCCTGCCACGGCTGCCCCAGCCATTGGTTCACAAACACCCGCAACTTGGCCGGGTCTTGATGGGCACGTTGAAACTGGGCCGCAATCATCGAGAACGTGCGGAAGGGGCTGTATGCGCTCCAGATATGAAAGCCCACCCGCCTGGTTGGTTTCTTTTCGCCTGTAAGCGCTGGGGTCCAGCGATCCGGGCCGTGTAGTGCCGCTTTCTTGACAGCGTCGTCATCTTCGAGGGGTAGCGGCTCGGTAATGGTCAAGGCTTTCGGTACCCACACGCCCCGCATCACCATCCACCACCGCTGACCCTCGCTGATTATTTCTTCGCAATGGGCACACTGGTACCAGGCCAGAGACTGGGTTTCGATTTCGTCGGCGGGCTTGTCGCTATCCCACTTGATCTGTTTCATAGTGAGCAATTGATACTGCCCGCAATGGGGGCAGGGCACATGATGTTCCCGTTGATCGGATTGCTGCCAGTCCTGCCAGGCAGCCGCGCTGGCCACGGTCGGGGTGGTGTCACTAAACGCCCGCGCGGAAAACCCATATGAGGTGTTACGCTCGGTGGCCACGTCCATGGGATTGCCAAGCGCGCCAACCTCTTGCTCACAGTTATCGAGTTCGTCGAAATAAACGTCGCGCACCGTTTTGCGAATCAGCGTGCGGGGTGCTGCGGCCCAGCCCATGTAGATATTGCGTGCCCCTCTGAGGGTAATTTGCTTGCCGGTGGCGAATCCTTTGTAGGGGATGTACTGGGCCGCTTCGGGGCAATCTTCGATCATGCTCTTGAGCCGTCCGGTAGCCTCATCTTTGGCGTCCGGCTCGGTGGGTAACACATACAGCGAGGGTGCGGGGTTTTCGCAGATGTTGTAGAGCACAAAGTTATTCATCATATCCGAGCCGCCTACCCGACTGGATTTAACAAACGTAATGCGTGAGACGTTGGGCTGGGTGTAGCAGTCCATGATCTCGCGTAGGTAGGGGGTGCGTGATACGCGGTAGGGGCCAGGTTCGGCGCAGTAGTTGATATTCAAGACCCGATGTTTCTCGGCCCACTCGGTCACGCTCAGCCGCTGCTTAGGCCGCACAATCGGATCGATCACCTCGAGCAGCCGCCCGCTCACGCGCGGTGATACACCGCCTGGCTTTTCATGCCTGCATTTCTTAACGGGCCGCTTGCGACCACTAGGCCGCTTATGGCTAAGTAGCACGGTTGGCATGTGGTCTCCCGGCCCGAGCCTTGGTTTTGGCTTCTTGCTTCACCCGTCCCCGATTATTTTCTACCCGATCGACAATTTGCCGGCGGATGTTGTCGAATTTTTCGATGAGTACCTGGCTAATTTCGGCGGCCTCCAGCGAGATCAATTGCAGCGGTAAACTCTGCTGCAAGTCGTTAAGCGACTGAACAAAAATCGTGGACAACATGCCCATGTCGTTGTCATATTCCGTGCGTAACACATACAAACCCTCTTTGACGGCATTATCAAATTCAAGTTTTCGAACCTGCTCTTTCTTATAGAGAATATCCTGGGCAAGCTTATCCTCCGCTGCACCTTGCGGGGTTCGTCGCGCCTCCGCTTCCGCAGGTGCACCCTGTATTTTTGCTGCGGTCTTTCCCGCCGTCTCCACTCCGTCATTCCCGCAATTCAAGCCGTCTGTGGCGGGGTGGGAATCCAGTTCTTTCTTGTTGGCCTTAGCCCTCGGCGTTTGCTTCTTGTCTTTAGGCTTCGCGGCCTTCGCCGTGTTCCCCGCCCCGGTCCGCATCGCCGCGGCGTTATCAATCGCAAACGTACTCCCGCGCCAGGCCAGTATCTCATGCACTGGGTAGGGCGGATCATGCCAGCGCCATTTGTGGTGGGCCCGCCAATTATCCAGCGTCCGCCGCGCTACCCCGCAGCCCTTGGCCAACGCCCGCAAACTAGGGCAAAAAATCTCCTCCGCCGTTTTCGCCATAAAAATAGCCGCGCATAACAGTTACCCAAGTAGGGCGGCGCTATGGCCCGCCGTTCTTTTTTTGCAGCCGATCCAAAACCACATCCAGCATGTGCTTAATCTCCAACCGCACCGGCGGCACATCCACCACCACCACGTAGGCCCGCAATGCTTCCGCCAGCTCCAGGGCATCAGGCAACGAGCCGCACGGCATGCAGTAGATCCGCCCCGGATCCACGTCGTGGTGCAGCTCCAAACAGGCCACCCGCACCTCGCTCCGCTCGGCATCAACCTTGATCCCCGCCGGCCCCAGCTTGCACCCTAAACTCACAACAACACCAACCTCATCCGTCATGCCCAGCCGCCCTTTGGTGCCAGTGGTACCGCCCCCAGGTGGCCTACCGGGCCGAGGTGGCCTAGCGGCATTGGGTGGCCTACCACGCCCAAGCGGCCTACCTGGGTCAAAATGGCATACCTGACGGGGTGGCCTACCTGGCCGGGGTGGCCTACCTAAAAAAATCGCATTTAATTTTCCATCCCAGCGCGATGCCCTGACCCGCGTGCTCTTTTACATCCAGAAGGACCCAAAAAAAACATGCCATGACAGGCTGGAAACGCGGTTTCGTGCTCGCACCAAACGCCGTTTGCAGGCCGTGAGTGCGGTTTTGTCTCGTTCGCAACCATCGTTTTTGGCCTGTTAGAGCGGTTTTGCAAGAACTTGGAATCATCATTCATAGCCTCCTATCGCGGTTAAACTCTAAGCTCGTATCCCGCCCCAACCAGGGCTGACGCCACGTCCTCAACAGTACGCGCAACAAACGCAAGGCCACCAGCTTCGTTGTCGATGTCCATGAACACTGCTTGCTCTACGTCGCATGGTTACGCCTAGTCTTACACTCGATGGGCAGCAAGCCGAGAATGTCAGCCGACGCAAGTAGCCCGAACCGTACTTACCTACCGCCTGTCTTGTATGATCCGGCGTTGTAGCGCCACGCCGGTATGTAGTTGAGCCGTAGCCACTGCATGATCACGTTGAGCAGACTGCCCTCAGTCGTAGCCATGGTTTACCCCTCACTCACGCCCGCTGGCAACAAGCCTTTTAGCTTGCCCGACAAAATATCTGGCAATCTATGAATTATTGCGTCTCCGAATCGCAAACCGTTATCGGCGACAACGTAAGCAAGAAATTCTTCATCGAACGTCGCTATGCCTGATTCAACGCACTCAAACTTTGCTTTGATACACAACAGCAACGCCCGCCACATGCGCCGTTCTTCCTTTTCTGTTTGGGCCTTTGTGTTCTTAAATGGGATCTTCATTTCAAATGTGACGTTACGTCCTTTGATGCAAAATCCGATACGGCACAGCCCTGTAGTCTGACTGGTGGATACAGTAATTTCGTCTGCGCCTTGCTTTGCGATCATGGCTTCAATTTCGTGCCTTGTCTTCGACACGGTGACTGTTGTACCTTTGGCATATGCCATATCCGTAAAATCCTCAATCAATCTATTTCGATATCATCAACTCCAGGCAATCACCATGCCGAATTTCGTGCGTCACGCCTCACCCCCAACCTCACAACGACAGCGGTTGTCATTGTCATATACACACTCGCACATGGGGCATCGATCTTCGTGTTGGTCATCCATATCAAATCCCCTCAAACCGTCACCCCCGGAAATTCTCTAACCCGCAGCGACTTTGGCCATTCGTCTATCTCATCGCCTTTGCGGGCTTTGAGCTTGATAGGATGTCCAGATACGTGGGGGTTAGCGCCAAGTTGTTTGACGAATACGTTAATGCCGTATAGTTGGCACTTAGTGATAGCTTCTAGTGCCCATTCGGCGTGAAACGGTCTAGCCTCAGGCCCGCTTTCGCCGCCAACAATCACCCAGTCGATGTTGTCGTATAGCCATGCACTAACAGGCGGCGGCCCCAGTGCAGGTTCATAGCTAATGAATTTGCATGAGGCTTTCGCTTGTTGCAGCACCTTGACCCGCTTGCTCCACCAGGTGGCCGTTTCCGCGCTAACCCCAAGCCACACATTGCTGGGGTATTGTATTTGGGGCGCCAGCTCTGGCCGTTTGGTTAGTAGTTGCCAGTTGAGGCAGGGCGTTTGTTCGATGGTCGCGAATAGTCGATCGAGTAGTCCCGGCGGGGCGGCGGGATCGAACACATCACACATAGATCCGCAGAATACGCGCATACGTTGCCCGGTACGCTCGGCTATTCTATTCCAGCCGATGGGTCGCTTCCAATTGCTTTCGCTGAGCGTGCGTCGTGGCGCATCTTTGCCCCAAGCCCCGCCGTTGAATCGATTATCCATCGTTTCCGCGTAGCAGTGCAGGCATCCCGGGCTAATTTTCTGGCACCCGACCCACGGGTTAAACGTCTCGTCGGTCCATTGTATGCGTGTGCTCATTGGTTAAGTTCCTTATCCTACTCTCCGATTAGCCCGCTCAAATCTATCCCTGTCCCATGTATTGTTGGCTTTGTGCAGCAGTAGCAGCGCGAGCCGATCCAAATCATCACCCCGTGCCCGTGGGTTTTGTTGCCGCGCCGCAGCCAGGGCCAGATCAACAGCTCGAGCATCGGGATCGATAGCAGCAGGCGCACCCGTTGCATGTTGATGTTGTTGGTTGATATATTTCGCCATCTCGAATTGATAATTTTTAAGTCGCCGGCTGGCTGCGTTCTCGTGATCGTGACCAATCACCGACCATCGCTGATCGCGCAAGTTGGCGGCTAGCAGCCTAAGCGGATAGATGCCGTTGGCGCGTGCGTTTTCGACCAAGGCTGCGAATGTATGCAGCCCATGCTCGGATCGCGTCGCGAGCCCCTGATCAGCGCACAGCTCGTAGTATTCGATCAGATAGCCGGTGTCAGAGAAAATCTTTTCCTGCACATCGGGTATTCTATTTTTCAAAATCACAGACTTAGTCTGCACAGACTGTGTTTTTGGTATAGGGGATGGTATAGGGGATGGTAGTGTATCATTTTGACACGGCCCCCGTGTCATTTTGATACGCCCCCTGTATCGTTTTGATACGGGGGTAAACCCCTGACGCTGTGAGTTACCTGTTACATTTGCCGTCGGTACGGCAGTCTTCTGCGTGTGTGCTGTCGGTGCAGCTTGACGCCGTGCGTCTTGTGCCGTCGGTGCGGCATGTGTGGTTTGACGCTGTGTGTCTGGCCACAGCGTGGCCTGTGCCCCAGGGGCAATGGTCTCTGGCCTATATTTATGATCATCGCCGCGGCGCATGGTGCGTAGTTCGCGGGCCCGTCGACGATGTGTAAGGGCCCCCAGTGCGTGGGGAATTGCGTATTGATTACCGTAGTTGCGACCGCCGATCGTGCCACCACGTCCCAGCGTGGCGATGTATCCGCAGTTTTCCAGCTTTTTAATGTGTCGCCAGAGCGTGGGCATGGACACGCCGGCTTGGTCGGCCAGGTATTGCCCACCGAACGCAACCATAAGATCACCGTTAGCGTCGGGGGCATCGCACATATCAGCGATCGCTTGCAATGTAGCCCGAGGTCCACACTTGAGGCGTCGATACCCAGCGTCAGCCAGAATCCATTCGGGTAATGTATTGTGCCATCCGTGTGCGTTCAAGGCGTCGCCTTTTTTGTATTTCAGAACCGCGCCTGTTAAGAAGCGGCCTCTTTGTCTTACGTTCGCGGGTTAAAAATTACTTCCGGATATTTACTGCCAAACGGCACCTCTTCGAAGCTCAAGTGTTGCAGCAGAAACAAAAAACACCCGCAGTAAAAATCGTGACGAATGTTAATCACCTTGACGTCATGGGTCAGCGCTGCATAGGGCATATTCACAAGTCGTTCACCGCCCAGCATCAGCATAAAGGCCACTGCCATGTCTTTGTCATTGACGCATATCAATTTGAAATTATTCATGCCTGGTCCGTCACAAATTGTCGTTAGCGGGTGCATCGTCGCCCATTTGATCTTCAAATTTGGCAAGCAGCTCATCGCGGCGCGGGGGTATCCTTTTTCCACCGGACATCAATTTTATGATGGCCATGTGGATCCGTTTGTGGGCTTCGTTAATGACGTTGATCGCTTGGCTAGTAGCAATTTTGGGATCACACGGCACGGTGACGTGGAACCGCCAGCGCGGCGGTGGGGCGGATACGCCCTTGAATAGCCGATAGTCCATCCGCTCGAGTCTGGCCGTGGCTGCTTGGATACGGTCCGCCACCAGGACTAAGTCATCGTGGTCAAGCATGTCCTCGGTAATTTGCTTGCGCCATACGCACGGGCTTTGATCATTGCACACCCCGCGTCCGGCGAACGATTCATCTACAAAACCTACATCTGTGGGTGCGCAGCATCGCGGGCATTGCTTCATAATTTCGCCGCGGGCTTTATCGACAATTTCCAACGCCCGCGCGGGGCTGATGTGATAATTGTTGGCGGTCTTGTTAAGCACAGCGTAGCTCCAACTTGGTGGTGTCTTGGCCAGCCAGCCAGGCCGCTAAAGTTTCGAGCGATTCGAACACCGGTTTGCCACTGGCCCGTGCCGCATCTTTTTCCATGAGCGCCCCTTCGCTGATTTCCCAGTCCCCGAACATCAGCACCGCATCACAGCGTGATACCAAGTCTTTGCATCCAGCTAGGATCAGCTCTTCGCGCACACCGCAATCGTCAAAGTGGGCGGTGTTAAGGTGTGGGCAGACCGCGTAATGTCCCAGGTCAAATATTTGCAGTGCCACGATCTTGGCAGCCGCAATATGGCGACATATCTGGTCGCAGTTTTTCGAGCGATATGGCCCGGCGGTGTAGATCAGCATGGCGCCTCCCTGTGTTGTGATGACGAAAAAACCTCCCTGGCCTGCGTCTTTGGCGATGTTCTGATGGGGTCAGTTGTGATCGCCGCATCACAGGCTGCGCGTTGGTATGGTCGCGCCGTCGGACAGGGTGGTAGCATCCCAGGGGCGTCGTCGGTCCCGCTGGGGGTATGGGTAATCGTGCTAATAGCGCAGTAAAACGACCAGGCGATAACCACCAGCAGCAGGCATAGTGGCGGGCAGTAGACAGCTAGGGCGGCCAGTACCAGCGCGGCGGTAGCCATGAGCACAACCGAAAGCATCCGCAGCTCGGGTGTCGGATCAGGCACACATGGTTTGTCTACCCATATGTTGGTCTGGCTCCCCCCTTGCCCGACGCTTACAAGCGGCACCTGGTCGTGTTCTTTGCGTCCGTGCATGTGTAGTTTCCTCCATGAGTAAGTCATGCGGCAATCATTTGCATTGCATGACGTTCTTTCTTCCCGGGTGGCATGCCCAAGCCATCAGACGCGGGCATGTCTGGCCTCTTCTCCCTATCAACCCGTAGCTCGAAGCACTGGCTGCTTGCAGTGCCCAGGCTGTTTGCAATGCCCCGGATGCCGACTGAGTCGGGCGTGTTGTTTGCTAATCTGGCATTTCCGCAAAAATATCTCGATGGTGGTGGTTAGGTAGAAAACTTTCCCATTGGGATATTGGTAATCTCGTTTAAGTTCCCCGCTGACGTCCATTTTGCGTAGCGTGGGTATGGAGAGTTGCAAAATCTCGCACACCTGGGCGGGCGTTTGCATGTGTCGACGCTGCCAGTTCTCGTTATGGTTGGTAGCGGGCGGGTTACCGTTACGCTGCTGGGTCATCGCTCACCCCTTTGTTTTTTACGTTTTCGTGGTAGTCCATGTACATGGGCGAGAGCATGACCATCTGCACAAGTGCGTTTTTGGCGCTGCCGTGCTTTTTTTTGTAATGATCACAAGCGTCGAGTATTTGTGATTGCTCATCGCTTAATACACGTGCAATTTGAACAGACTTAGTCATTCCCCAGCTCCGAAAAACAACTTTAACGAACAAATACTAATAAATGCGAAATCATTGTCAAGGATAATTAAATATTTATCCTGAGCATTTTGTGACGGGAAGGATTCTTAGTGGAAATATGAGTGATGACGCTGTAAAAAGTAAGTTTGTGAGCATGACAGTGCCCGTAAAGAAGGGCACAGAATCGCAACTCACTAGCATCAAAGTGGAATTAGGCACCAGTAAGGGAGAAATCCTGGGCAGGCTGGTAGACTGGTTCTGTGAGCAGGATCACGAAATAAAGCTGGTCATCCTAGGTCTAGCTAAGGCAAGTAATTCCCCGCATCTGATCATGTCGATTCTGGAGCGGGAGATTGAGAAAAACCCACCTCCAGTCGATTTGATGAAGCTATTTCGTGCAAAGCTTCTTCCAAAGAAGTAGCCAGATCGATAACCCGCGACTCCGGGAACAGCATCAACGCCGCAGAAATTCTAACTATCGCTTCCGTTTTTGTTGTGGCTTGGCCCATAACCCCGGCCCTTTCCATGCTTTGGTGGGTAATATTAGCTGCTTCTGTTCCGCGTGATCCAGTTGATAGCCTGTGCCAAAAACTGCTTTTCGTAGTCTGTAAGGCGGTTTAATGCCTGTGCAATCTCAATGCTGCTCATATGTTTGATTTTATTCTTACGCACCCGTTTCCGCTTGTTTTTGATGCTATCTGACGTTGTCATTGCGACCATGACCATTAATTCTCCAAAACGGCTTGAATTACCGCGACCCATTGCCCATAAGTACCTAAACACCGTGTGCTTTCGCCGCGCTCACTATATTTCTGAGATTTTTTGAGTGATTATCATTTACAAGGAATCACTGATTTTGCTAAGCTAAACGCATGGACACCAAATCACCCGAAAAAGACAAGATGAGCCGGTTGCGCCGCGTACTGTTTGAGCGTAGCGATAGCCTGTTGGCCTTCATTCGTTCAAAAATGGGGGCACGATCCCGGCGTAGCATCGCTTCCCCCGAAGATGTTTTTCAAACGGTCGCCGTCAATATCTTGTCCCAGTCTCCCCCGCGTGAAGATTTATCCAACGAGGCCTTATATTTGTGGATACGCACCATGGCCGATTGGACGATCAGCATGATGGTTCGCAACCATCGCAGTCTCAAACGTGGCGGCGCGCTTAACCGTGTAGCAGGCTTGCAATCCGGCTCCTACTACCATTTGTGGTCCCGCATTGCTTGCGACCGCGTGACAGATCCACTCTCGCGTGAAGCAATCTCAGAGGCCATGCAAAAAGCCATCGATGATTTGCCCCCGCGCTATCGTCAGATACTATGCCTCTTCGAGTTACATAGTTGGCCGGTAGCCGACGTGGCGGCATTGCTGGGTGAAACCGACCGGGCCGTCGACAGTGTATTGAGCCGCGCCCGTGCCCGCGTGCGTGAGTCACTACTAAAAAACAACTCCTTAACCTCTCGCTGCGAGAGCTTGGAACGCCGCCGTGGAAAAAAACAGCCCGCAACGCATTAACCGCATCTTACTTGATGTGAGCGATAAAATTCGCGCGGGTGTCAATGTATCGATAGACGACGTCCTCGCCAACCATCCAGATTGTGCAGCTGATTTGCGCTCACCGTTAGTATTGCTCTTGAGCAATTTTCCGCACATGGACAGCGAGCTAGTAACCCGCCGCCAGCGCAGCGACGAAGAGGTTGAGCGGGTCAACAAAATCTTCGACGACCTAACCATTACCAGAGTCATCAACCGCGGGGCACAGGCCACGGTCTACGAAGCCACCGAGAAAAAATATGGTGGCCGGCAAGTGGCCGTGAAGATTTTTGACCAAGCGTATTTTTCCAAAGCCGCCGCCCAGCGCTTCGAAAGCGAAGTGAATCTTACAGCTCGTCTCAACCACCCCAACATTGTCCGCTTGTACCAACGATTGGTGGTCGAGGGTTCGGCGTGCATTATCATGGAGTTCGTCGCCGGTGCCCCTATCGACAGCTCGTTAACAAAGGATGGCTATTCGGCCCGTCGCTGCGTAGAAATTTTCGTGGGCGTGTGTGAGGCCGTGGCCCACGCCCACAATATGGGCGTATTGCATCGCGATTTGAAACCCACCAACATCTTGCTCGATACTTACGACGTACCCCGGGTGGTTGATTTTGGCTTAGCCAAAGATTTATTGGCCGACTCATCCCACGCTTCAGTAGGTATGGTTATCGGCACGTTGATGTACATGGCCCCTGAACTAGCCCGGGGCGAAAGTTGGCTAGCCTCGATCCAGTCAGACGTATATTCGCTGGGCGTCGTCCTGCATGAGTGTTTGTGCGGCGATTATCCTTTTGATCCAGGCGAAACTGCCGAGCAATTGCAACAAGCCGTACTATCTCCCCATCGCAAAACATTGCGGGCTTGTTTAACCGACGACCTGTTGCAGGACCGGGCAAACGAGTTTGACAGTGACTTGCAGTCGATCTTATCGCGGGCCATGGCCCACGTTCCGTCAGATCGCTACAGCAGTGCCAGCGAGTTGGCAGAAGATCTAAGCCGCTGGCTACGCGGCGACCCCATCAGGGCCAAATCCGATCGCATGATATACGTGTTGGGCAAGCAGCTAACCAAATACCGGCGCTCCATCGCCGTCGCCGCTGCTTTCGTCCTGGTTGCCACAGCAGGCATTATTTCAACCTCAGTACTGTGGCGCCGCACAGCAGCACAGCGAGACAATTTTCAAACCGCGCTTACCATGGCCGGTGTAAACGCTTTTGCCAACATGCAGCGAGATAGTGGTCGCGTCGATTCAGCTATCGAGTTGCTGGGGCAAGTACTTGATTTGGGTGATAGTGTTAGCGGCTTACCGGAGGTCTCGCGGTCAAGTTTTCGGGCCGCCAGCAGTTTGGCACAAATATATTTGTCGCAAGGCGACTTCCAGCGAGCGATACCTCACGTGGGCACAGCTAGCGACATCGTGGTTCATTTGCGTGAATCCGATCCCAATAATCCAGAGTGGATCCGCCTGGATGTTCATGCTCATTATTTGCAAGGCAAGTTGCAAATGTCCGAGGGCAATTTCGGTAATGCCATCGCGCTGCTAGAAAAAGCAGGTGATTTGCATGCCCAGCTCCCTCAAGATAAACATAACGGTTATGGCGTACAAAACACCGCCGCGCAAATCCTTAGTAATCGCGCACGATGTTTCATGTTATTAAATAAGCCTATCGACGCAATTAATGCCTATAGTGATCTATGTAGTATTCGCTCAAACCTGATCGACGACGATCCAACTGATTATGGCAGAATAATCAGCCTTGCTTATGCAATGAACGGCTTAGCCTCCAGTTGTATTAAAGCAAACAGTGACAAGTATCACCATAGGGCGACAACAAACATACGTAACGCTATCGCATTGCTTGAAGGTATACCGAAAAAATTCAGACGTATGCGTATACGCGACATCGATAATCTTGAGGCAGCTTTAAATTATAATATGACGCTTATCAAATAGGTGGATCATCCGTCCAAAGGCTCATCAGGCACAACGGGTTCCACCTCGACCGGCTCAACAGCTAACCAGTTCAGATCGATCAACATGGCCTGCTCCGAACTATCTTCATAGTCCACGCCGGCGGTGTCCATAATGAGGTTATCCACCAGCGGGGCGGATGACACCGCAATGTCACTAATCGGCGGGGCATCCGTTTGATTGTCATAGTGCCGAAAATACACGTTGCCTGGTGCTAGATTAGGCCAATCACGCTGCCACACGCGACCGACGGTCGTGCCATCGATCCACTCGGTGTAGGTCACCCGTTCGATCGTATAGTCGGTGTATCCGTTACCCACGATTTCCGTTTTAAGCTCCAGCGTGACGGTCAAGATAAGCGGCGTGGTGTTGTCGTTGGGATCCGCGTGGACAAAATAGATCATCGAGGTATCAGGGTTGGGCGATTTAGCCAGGGCGGTGCTGGCCAGTAGGGCGGTAGCAATCGAGACAAGGACAAGTAGGTAACGCATAACAAGGCTCCTCATATTGTTAGGGGTATACAAATCGGCCCTCGGCGACCTTCGCAGGGGCCATTAGCGGGTAATGATGCCATTACCCATCACATCACGCACAAATTTTGAAAGTTTTTTCACATACATTTAGGGCTTGATTTTCTCTCGCATATTATGAGATAATACTCCCGCCGATCGTGTGAAGTGTTTCAGTTCAGCTCAGGATTCAGCGTGTTGGGATATTACCAAAACAATAACAATGATGTCGCTTTCGCGTGCATCGTGTCATTCGCTTCGTTCGTGTGGATGGTTATCGTCTGGCTGAATCTATCCAACCTCAACGACAAGATGCGTGAGTTGGTGGCCCTTAAAAAGGCCTCGATGGGCCTTGAGCCAGAGCGGGTAGTAACGATGAAATCACTAGCCGAGTTAGCAGCCAACAAGACCGGCAGGGCGGCTGGCACGGTAGCGAGCAAGTTGTCAGGATCACCAAAAAAAGAGGGCCACGTTTCGAATCAGCGTCAGGACGATACATCCCCGGCGGTGGCGGGCGATGCGGGTGTGTTTAATCCCAATCTAATTCATTGCGTTAGGTGTGGTGGTGCCAACGCCCGCGGCCACACGCTTTGTCTATCGTGTGGTCATGGCCTAGTTTGAGCAGCGCATGAAATCTCGATAAAACACCCGTCAAGGCACCCAAGACATAGCGGCCATCCATAAACCATTTATTTGTAAGTCGTTACGTGGTCAACCCACGGTTTTGTAAACCGCAGGTCGTCGGTTCGAGTCCGACCGGTGGCTTTTCTTGGAAGTGCTTGTGTGGTAAGGAGTTATCTCCGAACATGTACATCAACCAGCCGTCCGAATTGAGGTGATTTTTGTCCACTACTGGAACCAGTCCCAGTTATTCTCTTACTCCGCCAACTTTCTCAATACTGTTTGCAAGATGCCGCCATTTCGGTAGTAGTTGACTTCCACCGGCGTATCTAATCTTGCGATGACTGTGATTATGCGCGATTGGCCGTTATCTGGATTGGTGATGTTGATGTCAACGTCCTGGCCCGGTTGGGCGTCGTCGGCGATGCCTACGATGTCGAAAGTTTCCTTACCCGTTAGGCCAAGGGACTTCGCGGTTTCGCCATTTTTGTATTGCAGTGGCAAGATGCCCATGCCTACTAGGTTACTGCGGTGGATGCGTTCGTAGCTTTCTGCAATGACGGCCTTTATGCCAAGCAGCAGTGGCCCCTTCGCAGCCCAGTCTCGTGATGAGCCTGTGCCATATTCTTTGCCAGCTAAGACCATGAGCGGCGTTCCCGTCGCTTTGTACTTCTGGGCGGCGTCGAAGATCGACATTTGCTCATCGTCTGGCAAATATGTTGTTAGGCCACCTTCGGTTCCGGGTGCGAGTAAGTTGCGCAGGCGGATATTGGCGAAAGTTCCTCGTGCCATGACTCTGTCATTGCCGCGTCGTGATCCGTAACTGTTAAAATCTGTGGGCGAAACACCATTTTCTTGAAGGAATTTCCCCGCTGGTGAATCTGCGGTGATTGCGCCAGCTGGGGATATATGATCCGTAGTTACGGAATCAGCTACCATGACCAAAACACGTGCGCCGCTGATGGGCTGAATGGGGCTGACCTCTTTGGTCAATCCATCGAAAAATGGCGGGTTTTG
Source organism: Phycisphaerae bacterium (assembly GCA_029260115.1). Lineage (GTDB taxonomy): Bacteria > Planctomycetota > Phycisphaerae > UBA1845 > UBA1845 > JAJRPG01. The sequence continues at coordinate 15,997 of JAJDDW010000066.1, forward strand.
TATGTACGTGCTGTCTTGATTCCACTGATACGTGTCTGAATCTGGGCTAGCGATTTTGTTCCACTGCTCATTACCGTCGAACACGTTTGCGTACTGCTTGCGGTATTTTTCCGGTGTCACAAATTTTGCCACCGCTTCGGAGATTTCTTGATGCGTGGGCCATATGTCTTTGAGGAATACATCATGGCCTTGACTATCTTGGCCTAGCGCTTCGGTGGTTAGGTCGATATCCGTGGTCCCAGCGATGGCGTAAGCGACAACCAAGGGCGGGGAGGCAAGGTAGTTGGCTTTGACGTGTGCATGAATACGACCTTCAAAATTGCGATTGCCGCTGAGTACGGATGTGGCTACGAGATCACCTTCTGTCACCGCGTTAGCTACGGCTTCTGGTAGTGGGCCGCTATTGCCGATGCAGGTCGTGCAGCCATAACCCACGTTATAAAACCCTAGTTGCTCTAGGAATGGAACGACCCCTGCAGCTTCGAGGTAGTCTGTAACGACGCGCGAGCCTGGTGCGAGGCTTGTTTTAACCCAAGGTTTCGATGTAAGACCTTTTTCGCAGGCTTTTTTAGCGACTAAACCCGCCGCGAGCATGACAAAGGGGTTCGAGGTGTTGGTACAACTTGTGATAGCCGCGATGACGGTTGCGCCGTGGGTGAGCGTAGTGGTCTTACCGTCAATGGTGGCTTCGACGGTTCGTGCCATGTCATCGGCACTTAGCGCGAAGCCTCGCTCAGCTATTGGTGCTTGCAAGGATTTCTTAAAAGCTGGCTTCATTTGAGATAGTAAGATGCGATCTTGCGGGCGTTTGGGGCCGGCCAGGCTAGGCTCTACGGTGCCCATGTCCAATTCGAGGGTGTCGACGAAAACGGGATCGGGCGTGTCTTCCGTGCGGAATAGGCCTTGTTCTTTCGTGTATCGCTCGACGAGGTCGATGAGGTTGCTACTTCGTGCGGTGCGTTCTAAGTAGGTTAATGTTTCCTGATCGACTGGGAAAAAGCCCATCGTAGCGCCATATTCCGGGGCCATGTTTGCTACAGTAGCGCGATCAGCGAGGGGCATGCTGCCCAGGCCTGGACCGTAAAACTCAACGAATTTCCCGACGACGCCTTTTGCGCGAAGTTGCTCAACCACGGTGAGCACGAGGTCGGTAGCTGTTGCGCCTTCGCGTAAAGCGCCGGTGAGTTTGAAGCCAACGACTTCCGGCATGAGCATGTAAATCGGCTGACCTAGAATAACTGCTTCGGCTTCGATACCGCCTACGCCCCAAGCTACGACGCCTAGCCCGTTAATCATGGTCGTGTGACTGTCTGTCCCGACCAAGCTGTCCGGCATGACGATCGATTCACCGCCTTGTTTACGAGTGGCCACGACATTGGCTAGGTATTCGAGATTAACTTGGTGAACGATACCGGTGGCTGGTGGTACGACGCGAAAATTGTCGAAGGCGTTGCGGCCCCAACGTAGGAATTGATAGCGTTCAAAATTACGTGCGAATTCTTTGTTGGCGTTGATGCCCAGGGAGTCGGAGGTTCCGTAAGCGTCCACCTGTACGGAGTGGTCGATGACGAGGTCTACGGGGAGTAGGGGGTTAATAAGTTTGGGGTCGCCGCCTAGCTTAGCCATCGCGTCGCGCATGGCGGCTAGGTCGACCACGGCTGGGACGCCGGTGAAATCTTGTAGCAAAACGCGGGCTGGGATAAACGGCGTTTCCACCTTACCGGCGGTGTCTGGGCTCCACTTGGCTAGGGTCGCTACGTCTTTTTCGGTAATGGTGAACCCATCGATATTGCGGAGCACACTTTCGAGCAGCACTTTGATGCTAAAGGGAAGTCTCGAAATATCGCCCAGGCCTCGATCGGTTATTGCTGATAGACGATAGGCGGTGACGTCGCCCCCAGCTGTGGATAGTTTGCTTTTAGCGCCTAGGGCGTCGTTGGTAGTCTGCGTTGTCATAGCCGGATTCACCTTTTTCTGCTTTAGAAGTCTTAAACATCTCTGATTGGGACCAATATAGGGGTGCTATTTGGCCCCGTCAAAAAATCAAGTTGAAACTACTTATATTATAGTTGTATCGTCAGTTTTTTTGGATTAGCGTCTATCCGAATGGTTAGAAATGGCGTGAACAGGGCAATCGGGCGTCCGGGTGTGTATGGACGAACTTGCCACTTGCTGAGCCGTTGGTATAATGGCGGGGCTGGCATGGCCAACGGCTGCGTAGTGTTCGTTAGCTTTTTTTGGGCTGAAAACGTCGGATAGTGTCCGTTTCACATGGCTGACATCGGTAATATATGGCTTGAGAAGCTCGCATGCCCTAGGACGAGGTGTCGGCTGGTCCAGTCTGGCGATTGGCTGTATGCTTGTGATCCGGAATCACGGTTCAGGTACCCGATCCGAGATGGCATTCCGATTTTGCTGATTGACGAATCGGAAGAAGTTAGCAAAGAAGATTTTGAACAGGTCATGCAGAAGGCTGACCAGACCCAAGGCTAGGCCGATGTTGGCTAAGCGTTATTGCAAGGATTAAAGTACAGATGCCACCAAAAGAACAAAAGACAACCGGATTTAGCTCCAAGTGTAGATTTCCTAATCGCAATCGCAAAGATTGGGATGGCCCATTGGTCGACTTCAAAGAAGTTGAATTGCTGCGCAAGTTTTTGACTACCTCCAGCAAGTTGATGTCTCGCAAGCGAGCGGGAACCAGCGCCCAAGAGCAAAACGCACTCAAGCAAGCGGTAAAGCAGGCTCGTTTTATGGCACTCGTGCCATACGCTGGCACATAATACCCTTTTTGTAATGGCAGGTGGCCGTGATCTTGTTGGATCGCAAAAGTGCTTACCTGACTCGCTGAAAATATTTAATTATTGAACCGGCCTTCGTGCCGGTTTTTTTATGCGCGCGTCTAACCTAGCGAGTAATAATACACATCGACCATCAATGGCCGTGTTTCATTGCGAGAATTGGCCTTGTGGGGTACTTTGTGAAGAATGATAGGGAGTATGACGTGTTCCTTACTAGGTTGTCGCTGAGGTTACTTCGTAAAAACATGATAACATTTTCTTTGCAATCAGGTTCGAATGGCAATTCTATTTACGTCGAGGCGGAAGGTGTCAAGTTACTTTTTGATGCGGGGATCAGTGGCGTAACGGCTGAGCGTCGCTTGGCTGCGCATGGTAGAGATATTCGTGATGTTGATGCCTTAATCGTGTCGCATGAACATAGCGACCACGTGTCTTGCGCAGGCGTTTATCACCGGAAGTATGGGCTGCCTGTGTATATGACTAAGCCGACGTTTCGTGCTTCAGCGCGTCGGCTCGGCGCAATTGATGGCGTGAAGTATTTCGACGCCGGAAGGTCTTTGTGCTTTAGCGGTGTTACGGTGCACACCATTCGCACGGCTCATGATGCGGTGGATGGGGTGGCCTTTGTTGTCGAATGTGGGAAGCGGCGTCTGGGGATACTGACAGATCTGGGGCACCCATTCGCTGGCTTGCAAGAGATGTTGGAATCTGTAGACGCTGCGTATCTTGAAGCGAATTACGATCCACACATGTTAGAGAGGAGCGATTATCCGTATGCGCTAAAACGGCGGATTAGTGGGCAGGGTGGGCATATCAGCAACGATGAAGCTGCGTCGCTCTTAGTTTCTTGCTCGCGCAAACGTCCGAAATGGATTGCGGTGGCTCACCTAAGCCAGCACAATAATCTCCCGGCATTAGCCATTCAGGCGCAGCAGCGAGCCGTGGGGATGGACTATCCTGTATATCACGCAAGCCGAGACGGTGTGTCAGATGTATGGCACGTTTGAGCCGCTTTTTTCACTACCGCAATAATAGTCTTGGCGGAAACGCGGGCGGTCCTATCAACGAGGCATTATTTACAGTTAGCTAATTCCTGCATGAAGTAAGCCGATGATTTAATGCCTTTCATGAAATCATCGATGCCGAAAAATTCGTTTGGTCCATGGAGATTACAGCCTGGCACGCTAAAGCCCATCATGAGTGAATCCGCGCCGAGCACTTCTTTGAACAGTGGCAAAATCGGCAGCGAACCCCCTTCGCGTATGAAGAGCGGCTTTTTTCCGAATCCCGCTTCGACAGCTGCCGCAGCTGCGCGGATGCCAGGTGAATCCAGCGGCGTGACATACGCGCCGCATATGGCATGCGTGATAATTTCAACGCGCACGCCAGCAGGTGTAGCCGCTCGAACAGCAGCATCAAAGGCCAGCGAAATTTTCTCAGGGTCTTGGTTAGGCACAATGCGCATGGAGACCTTAGCCATGACCTTGGCGGGGATGATTGTGGATGCGCCTTCGCCGACGAATCCGCCGAGCATACCGTTAACATCAAGTGTTGGCCTAACGCCGCGCCGCTCGATAGTGCTGTATCCTTTTTCGCCTTCAAGCACGGGAGCGCCCATTGATTCTAGGTAAGCTTTTTCGTCGAATGGTAGGGCTTTGAGTTTGTTTCGTTCGTCGTCAGAAATTTCTTGCACGTCGTCGTAAAAGCCTGGAATAGTCACGCGGTTGTCGCTGTCTTTTAGTGAGGCGATGATGCTTGCGAGCACATTACCCGGGTTGAGCAAACTCCCGCCATATGATCCGCTGTGTAGATTTTGTTTAGGGCCTGTGACGATGATCTCTTTGTACACCATGCCTTTTGTGCCGTAGGTGATCGCTGGTCTATCGTCATCGAACTTAGCCGTGTCTGAAATAGCGATGTAGTCGCAGGCTAAGCGTTGTGCGTGTTCGCGGATGACGCCTTCCAGGTTGGGCGAGCCGATTTCCTCTTCGCCTTCGACCATGAATTTTAGTTGCACAGGAAGTTTTCCCGCGACTTTTTTCCAGGCTTCTGCCGCGAGCATATGCGTGAAAACTTGGCCTTTATCGTCAGCAGCGCCACGGGCAAAAATGGCGCCATCACGAATGGTTGGTTCGAACGCGGGCGATAGCCAAAGCGAGGCGTCGCCGTCGGGCTGCACGTCGTAATGACCATAGACTAAGGCAACGGGGCCTGAGCCTGTCTCGCCGGTATCAGCGAGCACGCAAGGATGTTTGTCCGTCTCGACGATTTGCGTTTTGAAGCCGCTATCAGAGAAAACGCCTTGCACCCAATCGGCGCATTTGCGAATTTCGTCTCTTTTCGAAGAGTCGGTGGAGATGCTCTCCATGCGAAGGAAATGGCAGAGCCTTTGAATGTATTGATCCTGGTTGGCTTCGATGTAGGCAATGACTTTTTTAATCAACGGTTCGATCCTCGTGTAAATTGTGTCAAGCTGGGTTTTCATCAGATCGCAGCCGATTTGAAAACCCCCGGCTTCGCAGACGGTCTGTCAGCGGCAGGGTATGATAACCTAGGAGGATGACGCTGGGAAGGTGGAGGTATGTCGTGCTAATTTTTGTTTTTTTCAAATTATCAGCTATTCAATTTGACCATGAGAATAATAGAGTGAACAATCCGACGAGCGCATCATGTCAAAAAGCGTAGTTATTAACTCGGGTGAGCATGCGGCTTCGCAATCGCCGGATTGGTCATTGGTTCATTTCTTGGTCCGTTGTGGGCGTTGTGGTTGCGATTTGCACGGGCGGGAAGAGCCGGTATGTCCGCAATGTTCGCTGGTGTTTGACTGGGCGCATTTGGTCCCGTTGGAACAACTCACCTGCGCGACCTGCGATTATCATTTGTATGGTTTGATCGAATCCCGCTGTCCGGAGTGTGGTACACCATTTGTGTGGGACGACGTGCTGGATGAATTCCGTCGTCGTCAGAAACCGTTTTTTGAATATCACTGGCGCAAGAAACCGTTCAAATCGTTCATGAGTAGCTTATGGCTATCGCTTAGACCTCGGAAACTGTGGCGCTTGGCGGACGTGCATGACCCACCGGCCACCGGCAATCTCGCGCTGCTTGCGCTCTTGGCAGTGTTGTTTTTTGTGCTTGTGCCTTGGGGGATTGATTATATAGGAACAGATACATTGGAGGCGTTAGACCAGCGATTTCATCTAACGGTTGCTCGATGGAGGGGATGGTCGCCGTTCACTACGATACAAAGCAGGGCACCAATAAGTTTGAAGATTTTCCTGGTTATGTGGTTCGCCGCTTTGTATGGTGCGCAGATGATTTTTCGTCAATCCATGCGAAAGTGCAAAGTTAGAAACCATCATGTATTTCGCGCGTGGGTGTACGCACTATTGCCTGTGATGATAGTTGGCCCATGCAACAGCGTTCTTGCCTTTGCTTTTCACTTAGCCGCCCTTGTAAGTAATTCGTTCGAGTTTTTGTATATGTGGGAACTGCTAACTATGGTTTCGTTCAGCTTAGTTATCTTGATTTCAATCTATTCCATGACGTTCGCCTATCGCAATTATATAAAAATGCCGCATGCCGTAGGGGTGGCGTTGTCTATTGAAGCGATTGGAATTTGCGTGGGCATGATATGCCATTTGCAATCCATACTGTATTAAAGCTGATGGATTACGACCAGCCCATTCGTGTTGAATCTACTTTGCCTAAACAATTCATGTGAAAAATGACGATACGGACGCCAAAGGCGATAATTTTCATTTTCTGAGCTTGCGTCACAGGCCAGGCCCGGAAACCATTACAGTTCTCATGGCCTTCGACGTCCAGTCGCCCATCGACGGTACAATTTCAGTACAAGTTGGTGATGGCGACCCAGTGGAATATCGGCTTGTAGCTATCGTGCAGGCTGATGCGATATTCACCGATTTGACCGCAGTTATCCTGCGATGACAATCTGGTAGGGATTGTCATGTCAAAAAGAAAAGCCATTGAAGCTACCGATCATCTGTCGTCGCAGACGCCGGATTGGCACTTGGTACATTTTGATGTCCACTGCGGAAGATGCGGCCAAGATTTGCACGGTCGGGAAGACCCGATATGCCCTCAGTGCTTACTGGAATTTGACTGGGCGCATGTTGTCCCACTGGAACAACTCACTTGCAGTAAATGCGAATACCATCTGTATGGCCTGTCTGAATCTCGCTGCCCGGAATGCGGTGAGCCGTTCGAATGGAGGCAGGTGCTG
>JAJDDW010000067.1 GCA_029260115.1 Phycisphaerae bacterium
AGCCAGCTCTCCATTCGATCTCTGAAAATCCCAGTTTGGACTGGCCTTGCTGAGCCTTCGCCCATGTCCGTACACTCCCGTGATTTAGATCGCCATCTCCAATTACTACTCAAGCATGGCTTCGCGTTGACTGGTGTTTTCGTCGGTCCACCTTCAGAAATTGTCAGACAAGACGGTCCATATCAACGATCGCTGATTGATTTATTAGCTGACGACACCGCTTCTTGGGAGCCGCACCTTGCGATGGCTGTCGCGTCAGCGGCCAGCTTTTTTGATCGGTGGCAGGTCGGTGGAAATAGTGGCGACGTGGTGGTCGATCAGGAAAAATTCCAACTGGCCATAAGCAATTTACGCGGCGCCATGAAGGCATACATTGCCCTGCCTCAAATTGAATTACCAGTTTTTCCTCTGTTTGAGTTGAGTAAGCAGGCATGGAAGAGTGAGCAAGCTTCACTTCAGCTAGGCCCTGAAATCTCTCAGGAAACATTTCAGTCGTTGATCGAAGATACGAAACAATTAGGCTACCATCGCGTGGCTGTTTTCTTGGAAAGCCCAGAGGCTGATAAGTATCAGCGATTGCCCAGGTTAGCCGACTACGCGCAACGCGTGATACAGGCGCGTTTTGCAGGGGCAGCTACAGTATTCGTGACGCAGCCATGGCACATGAGGGATACGATACGTGGCGGTGTGATTGAACCGACGGAGGAATATCTCGTACTGAGAACGATTGCCGACACACTCGCGGATGCCTCTCCAGACGCCGTCGTCCCTATGGCGGACGCACAGCAAGTCCTGGCCTTTCGTGGTTCGACAGGAATGACTTTGGCCATGTGGGATCCTCAAGCTAAACCAGGCGGGTCTTCGCTAGCCATTCAGCTCGGGCAAGCCACCGAGCAGATCGACATATGGGGGCAGTCGACGCCACTAACCCGCGACGCGCAAGGTAGACACATTGTCAAACTATCCCAAGTGCCGGTGTTTGTTCCGCAGGTTGATTCGGGACTGTTGCGTTTTCGCAGTGCCATAACGTGGAAGCCGGAAAAAATAGAATCTGGCACTGAGTTGGTCGATCACACGTTGTCTCTGTCAAATAGAACGGACAAAGCCTTGGTCGGAAAAGTGGTCTTGATGGTCCCAGATTCGTGGAAAATCATGCCACGCAGTGCAGAATTCAGTTTGCTTCCACAGCGAAATCAGGTATTAAAATTTCGTGTGAAGTATCCCCACAACGAACCGGCTGGAATCCGCCGCATTACCGCCCAAATTACCATGGCCGACGGCGTCTATATGGAAGCCCCGCTTACCACAGAGGTGGGCTTGGAAGGGATAGAAATATCCGGCGTGGCTGTCGTAGAAGGATCAGATTTATTGCTGCGTCATGTGGTCACGAATCGAACGCAGGAAGAACTTCATTTTCGTGGTTCAGCCGTAGTCGCCGGACGCGAAAGGCAATACCGACCGCTACCGCTCATCAAACCCGGCGATACACAAGTTACTACGTATCGTTTCAGTAACGGAAAGTCACTCATCAATTCTACACTACGGCTGGAAATGCGAGAGCTTAACGACGGACCAAGAACCCACGTCCTAGAGCTGCGCGTCCCCTAAACCTAAACTATCGCAACACAATACTTTCGCGTAATAATTACCACTGGCTCAGTGGTCTTATCGATGGTAGCCTAACGCCATATCAGCCATGTTGGCTTGATAGGGGAGGCGTGTTCGAACCCCCTTGCGCTTGGGTCCGTACATTCATTATAAAGGGAGATAGACCGATGAAGATGTCTTTGAAAGTTTCGACTGCATTACTTGCTATGGTAGGCGGCATGCAAATAACTGGTTGCCAAAGCTTGATCCCATTAATTGCGATACCGGTGACCCTGACTGGAAGCCTTTCTCAGATCGAGCTTGTCGCAGGGGAACCATCCACTACCTGTGGTACGGTAAACTTTACGACTGATAACGGGTTCACCATTGGGAGAGGCACTTTCGAATTCGACGCCGAGGCGCTAAGTTTTGTAGCTTTAGAAGCCACACCTGCGGGTACGGGTAAGTTAGTAGCCGCGCAAGCGATAGAGAATACGATCGTAGTAACCGCGTTCGTTGCTTCGGCTGCTTTGCTGGACACAGCTACGGAAGTCGGAGATCAGTATGGCCCGTATACCGTCGTGTTGGATGAAAATTTTCAAATTACCAGCGTATCGCCATCTTCGATTACGCTTACGCAGAATACTATCGACTTGTTGAACGGTGGCTCATTTAGCCTGTGTTTGCAAATAGAATCCTCGGTGTCGGGAACGTTTGCGATCTCTTCGTTCAAGCTGAACTTGGGATTTTAGGGGGTTGTCCATGGGTATCACCACATACGAAAATAAACGGAAAGCGTAGGTTTGAGGTGAACAAGGTAAAGTGCGTATTCACTTGGATGCTTCTAACCGTGGCGCTGTCGTTGGCCATCTCGCCGGCGCTCGCCCAATTACCGCCCGTACCCACGAACACTGGCAAGGAAGTGCGTGGCCCGCGCATGTTCGTTTCCCAGCGGCATAAAGACCTAGGCACGATCATTGACGGAGAAGTCTATCCCGTGACTTGGCTACTGGAAAACCGTGGGAATGAAGATTTGGTCCTCGATCAAATTGGGTCAAGCTGCGGATGTACGGTCGTTAAATTAGATAAAGAGGATAGAACCATTGCCCCAGGCGGGACGTATGAGCTACGTGCCGACTTTAACACAAAAATGCGACGCGGCGATCAAATCAAGAAAGTTACAGTACGCAGCAACGACCCAGCGGAGCCTGAGCTGACGCTTGAATTCGTAGCCAAGATTGAAGTGTTATTTGACGCGAATCCGGGCGGTGTCATCAACTTGCGGCTGCTTCAACGGGGTGAGACGGCCTCCCAGGGGCTTGATCTTTATCTCGGTCCAGGCCGCAAGAAAATGTCAGTTGTCGACATCAAATTCCCAGAACGTTCTCCCCTTACCGCGACGTCTAAGATTGCGAAACGCCACGACCAAGACGGCATCTTAATCAACTTTTCGGTTGTCAAAGATGCCCCTGTAGGCCGACTTCACGAGACGGGCATGCTGATCTTGGACGTAGATGGGATCACGAGAGAGCATGATTTGGTGGTGGTTGGCGAGGTCGTGGGCGACTTGGTCTGGTCGCCATTGAACGTGAACGCGACGCGGCAGACATCTAACCGAGGCAAAAAGCTGGTACCTATTAAGGTGCGTACCCAGAATAAAATACCTTTTGATATTCTAAGTGCAGAGTCCGTTGATTGGCTAAAGGTGTCATTTACTCCCGTAGAACGTGCGAAAGCCCGTACCGAATACACCGTTGAGATAGTCATTGGCGAAGATGCGCCGTCAGGCCCATTTGGCACTACACTTCGGATTAAGACCAGCGCACCAGACCAGCCTATTATTTCCATCCCTGTTTTTGGAATCGTGCGTCAGCCGGTAGAAGTTGATCCCCCAGTGGTTTTTCTTTCAGCGAATGGCTCACAAAACGGGCCTCGCAGGCGGTTGAAGCTACAAGCTTCACCGCAGGACGAACTGACCATTATCAGCAGTTCATCCGAAATAGAAGGCATGTCAATTTCCGTCGATGAGGCCGCCAGTGCCAAGTATAATCACTTACGGTACCTAGATGTGGTATATCATGGTACACTCAAGCCAGGTCGACATGAGTCGAAGCTGATTGTGACAACCAACATCGCTGGCGCGGAGCGTTTAGAAATTCCGGTCACAGTTGTTGTTCCTTCGTCGTGATGCCATGTCGCAGTATTGATAGGCCAATGATCCATGGATAAGCCCTTAGGTTGAAACCGGAGCCTTAAAGTTGACTATGACCACGACGAGTGAACAAAAAACAGACAACCCCGACTCACGCACTACCGCCTCAGGGGTGCAAGCATCGTATCCGAGTTCCGAGACAAAGGCCGTGCCCTATACACCCATGCGTTGGCCCATATTTATGTGGTCGCTATTATGGGTCGGTTGGATAGGATTCCTATTTTTCATGATGGTCACACGAACACGAAGCGGACAACCGCTTTAAGTCCCCACACTTAGAAATGGGCTGCGAATGGAATCGCCTTGGCCAGCCAGTCTTCGAGATCGATTTGCTGAGAATCTCACCTGCCTCAAAGATTCCCAGCCCGAAGTCGCGGCGTTTATTGAAAACGCAACCATCCCGGATTCCGTATTACTCCTAACCGGGCGCGATGGTCAGCCAACGTTTCAACTCTCAAGCAACGACCAAACGATCGAATGGCTAGGCGCGTCGTCCATGCCCAGCGTTAGCGCCCCCCAGATACTATCCCACCTCGAAACAACAGATGTTAATGCGATTATCCCTGGCATCGTCACCGGGCTGGAACCTCTCGTTTTACTCGAAAAACTACCCCTCAGCTCAGCTGTGTTTGTTGTCGAGCCTAACCCACTACTCATCAAGCTCGCTTTCCATTTATACGACTACACCGCACATATGCGGACGGGCCGGTTGATTGTCGTTACGACTGACGGTTGGGTGGATCAATTTTGCGCATTTTTTGAAACTCATCCTGGCTATGAATTTCCCACGCAAATGATTACCGTGCCACTGTGTACAAGTCATAAATTTGCGCTCGTGCAGCAACAGGTCGAACGTGCGGGACAAACGATTTTCGCGTTTCATAGTCAGCAGTTAATGCGTATCAAGGCCTCGCTCGACGCGGCTACGCCGCCAAATCTGCAGACGCCTCGTATGGCGGTGATTGCCGTAGATTCCAGACCCTGCGTGCTAGAAGAATTGGATCACATTGTCCGAGCTGCCGAGCAACTCAGTTGGCCAGTAGTGAGTTGTCGCGGGGATGTGCCATCGCAGCGGCATCCGATCCAGCGATTGCGATGCGTGCAGCAGGTCAATGCGAATATAGTCATTGCGGTAGGGGGATGGAGTCAAACCTTTGGGCAATTGTTGCCGGCTAGTGCGTCAGTCATTTGCTGGTTAACCTCATCCAGCGCAGTGCCGAATGTGGATGCGACTGATCTTGCTCGAATTGATTTAGTGGTCGCGCCAACGACACGACTCAAACGGCATATTGAAACTTGGCCGATTAAATACGATTCGTTGCGTGTGTGTCCAGCAGCAATTGATGAGCCAGAAATTGAGCAACCAACCCCGCCGACTATCGCGGCGGATGATTCTGTTGACGTGGCGATCGTAGCCGACCTACCGGACGATCGACCAGCGTCTTTCGGCATCTCATTACCAAGTCAGCTGCGCCTTTGGCAAGCGATGCGTGACGTAGCGTGTGACCAGATCAAAACGAAAGTTGAGCTTGCATCACCCGAAGAAATGCTCGTTATTGCGCTCAAACATAGCGGTATTCACCTCAAAGAAAAGGCTATCAGTCAGCAGTTTGCTATTTGGCTTGAGCATCAGATATTGCCTGCCCGGCGCGCGATTGCGACGGCTGAGGCGTTACAACAGGCGGGCATCAAGTTCGCACTGTATGGTTGGGGTTGGTCAGAGTTATCTGATGGACATTTTCAATCTGTGCAGGCATCGTGTTTGACAGCTACGCGAGAGCGGGCCAGCGCTAGTGCGAAAGCGGTTGTCATACCTTTGGCGCATGATGTTGAATTACAGTTTTTGATAGAATGCCTAAGTCAGGCGAAGCCGGTCATCTGTCACGGATCGGCCGCGTCATTTTCTCAAGACTACCCGGAGTTGAGTAGCGTAACTGGCTTCGTCGATTTTTATCGCGGTATGGACGAACTCGTTTCCGCAGCGTGCACCGCTATTTGCCCGAATCCGCTAGCGACGCGAAGATATGCGGATGCTCAATCGCAAGTGATGCGTGAGCACACTTGGCCGCTGCGCTTACTAATTGTTGCGCGAAGCCTTTTAATGAAAAAACAGACACCCGTCAGCGCCGGAAGTTCAGTCCCGGCGTGATCGAGCGCATGTCAATCAGGAGGATCAGCCTTTGCCCCTTTGGTCGATTATTAACGGTACAGTTGTAAACGTAATTACCGTGATGGCTGGTAGTCTTGCGGGCATTGCCTTGTCTGGTCGCCTGCCAGAGAGATACCGTAACATTGTGCTCAACGGGCTTGGCTTGGTGACCATCGCATTAGGCATCGACGCCAGTGTGCTAAAATTATCCGAAACAGTCAGCCATTTCGCGCCGCTATCCGATTCCCCCCACACCTACGGCGCACGGGTTGCGATGGCTATGATTAGTTCACTAATCCTTGGCTCGATTTTTGGCACAGCCTTGCGTCTGCATGAACGCATCGAGTCCGTCGGCGTATGGATTCACGCACGATTCGCGGGTCAAGATGCCCATCGCTTCGCCGAAGGATTTCTTACCGCTAGCATCATCTTTTGCGTCGGCCCGCTGACCTTGCTGGGATGTCTCAGGAATGGCGCAGATGGCAATCCAGACTATTTATACATCAAGTCCTTATTGGATGGCTGCTGCTCAATCGCGTTAGCCTCGTCGCTGGGATGGGGCGTTTTTGCTAGCGCAGGGGTCGTATTTAGCCTTCAAGGGGGTTTATCTCTGCTGGCGGCGGTGGTCGCGGAACCGCTGGACGAGCTTTCATTGGCCCTGATGACCATGGTAGGTGGTATCGTCATGTTAGCCACCGCGCTGATGATTTTGGACATTAAACAGCTTCCGGTAGCCAATTTCATTCCCGGCATATTTTTAGCCCCGCTAATTGTCGGCGTATGTGGTATCATATCACCGGGATGGTTGTTGCCGTTGTCCCCGTAGAGATGTTGGCCTGATATGTCGGATTTTCGTTAATCTTATGAACGAAACTAATGCTGCCCAACATATGGCCGACGCACAAACCCCGTCACTCGATCAGTTGCGATCCATGACGCCGGAGTCTGCATGCCCGTATCTACCGGGAAAAATGTCGCGCAACGAAGCCTACTGGGCCGATACGTTGGACGGCGATCATTACCTCAAGCTCATGGGAAGAGGATTTCGCCGTAGTGGTCATGTGGTCTATCGTCCCAGGTGTCGGGGGTGTCAGGAATGTCGACAACTGCGCATTCTCGTGAAAGATTTCTCAGCTACATCTTCTATGAAACGTGTATGGCTAAAAAGCCAAGATGTTTCGATGGAAGCCAATCTGCCGGAGATGTCAGACGAAAAGTTTGCCATGTTCAGCCGCTACCTCGATCATCAGCACGACAGTACGATGAGCCGGGATATGCAGACCTACAGCGAGTTTCTGTATAGCTCACCGACGTCGACGCTGGAATTTTCGTATCGCCTAGGCCAAAGGCTCATCGGCGTAAGTATTGCCGACGTAGTGCCCGGCGGGCTGAGTAGCGTCTATATGTACTTTGAGCCGGAGTTTGCAGGCCGTAGTATGGGAACGCTTTCCATTTTACGCGAAATCGACCATTGTAAGCGATCGGAGCTTGATTATTATTACTTGGGATATTTTGTGGCCGGTGCCAAAACGATGGCTTATAAATCACGATTCCGTCCCAATGAAATCCTCGTCGGGAATAACTGCTGGGTCACATTGCGTGAGTCATAATCCTTTAAGATGTCGTTCTCACACGCCACGGCACCTATGAATAGTCCACAATACAAGCGTATTCTCTTGATCAAGCCGAGTTCACTCGGTGACATTATCCATGCACTGCCCGTGCTACGTGGGCTTCGCAATAGATATCCAGACGCCCGCATCGACTGGTTAGTTAATACTGGTTTCGCAGATTTGTTAAGAGGGCATCCGGATATTACAAACGTCGTTCCATTCGATCGAAAATCTTATGCGGGCATTGGCCTAAGTCCTAGGGCCACCAAAGATTTCTACCAGTTCATCCGGCAATTGCGCGCTTCACGTTATGACTGCGCGGTAGATTTGCAAGGGTTGTTTCGTTCGGGCTTTCTCGCATGGTCCACCGGCGCTTCCGTTCGACTAGGTTTCGCCCAGGCGAGAGAAGGCGCTTGGCTATTTTACAATCGCCGCGTGCGTGTGAGCGCCGACAATCACGCCGTCGATCGGAATATGCAACTTCTGCATGCACTGACAGGCTTGGATGAAGAAGTCGAATTTCCGTTATCGTTAGACGCTTCCGATACGAACTCCGCAACAGCTATCTTGAGCGAATCGAAAGTCGATATTAATCAAGACTTCGTAGCTGTGGTGCCCGGTGCCCGCTGGGAGACCAAAATTTGGCCCTCGAAATATTTTGCCCAGGCCATTGATGTGTTGGCTACGACGTGGGACGTCCCCATCATTTTAATCGGTGGTCCAGAGGACAAAACGCGCTGTCAGGCTATTGCAGATATGTGTCAGCAAAAGCCGGTCAACCTAGCCGGTCGAACCAGCGTCCGGCAATTCGCAACCTTGCTGGAAAAATCTTCGCTAGTCATATGTCACGATTCCGCAGCCATGCACCTCGCCGTCGCCTATCATCGTCCACTAGTCGCCATGCTAGGCCCCACCAATCCTGCCCGCACAGGACCGTATCGACGACCCCAATCGGTCGTCCGCCTAGACCTACCCTGCTCACCTTGCTACCTAAGAGACCTCGCAAAATGTAAACATCATCACCGCTGCATGGAAGAATTAACCGTCGACTCAGTAGTCTCAGCCGCAGCTAGTGCGATACAGAAACACGATTCACATGCCGCGGCGCAGACGTAATCGGCTATCTAGGCTACAGTGTAGCCTGATGCAACGTAGTGTTTAGCGTCTATCATTATAGTTTTGAAAGCAATCGAGGTCGTTGGCTGTGTCCCGGATCGTATTACGCACACGTAAATTCGTAATCAGCAACGTGCTTCACGCCAACGATACGCCACACCAAATCGCCCTAGGCGTCGCTGTGGCTATGTTCATCACATTCCTTCCCATCGTCGGGATTCAGACCTTCGTCGCCGTGGGCATCGCAGCACTTTTCCGGGCCAACAAAGCCGTGTGTATTCCAGTTGTATGGATTACCAACCCATTCACTATCTGGCCAATATACGGCGCTTGCTGGGTCATCGGTCACTGGGCGGTGGCTGATCCTAGCGCAGCCGGTCAACAGGAAGTGCTCGCCCATCTACAAGCCGTGGATGCAACCAGTGCGAGTTTCTTCGAGATGGCCTACTGGAAGGGATTACTTGATCAACTACTCAGTTTTGGCGTTGAGCTATGGGTTGGCTGCGCTATCGTGGGCATCATCTTCGCCATTATTTCTTATTTCCTCGCATTGTGGGGTGTCGTTCGCTATCGTGAAAAACGGCGTCAACGCATCCTCCGCCGCGAGCTACAGCGAGCTCATATGCGATCAGGAAAAGTAGCTCGACGAAGTGAACCCGTGTAGTAATTTCATCTAGGGCATGAGCACGGGCGATTTATTAAGTACGAATGCGGTCGATGAGCACCATCGCGATGGTGGAAAAGACGAAGATAGGAATCCATGCCGGTAGCGCAGACAGCGTTTCCGTTTTTACATTTTGCGCGACGAACGTAACGATATAACATAAGCTACACACGATCATGCACTTGCCAGTATCGTTAAGTAGATTCGTTGGTGACCTATCCAAGAAAAATGGCAATCCAAGGAGCAATAGCACCATGCCTACCAGTGGGGCTGCGATGCGTCCATGCCGAATCTGAATGATCTCCGCGCGATCCGCAGACCCGCTATCTTGCAATGCCCTTAATTCCGCCAGGCTCAGGTATCGAATCCATCCCTTTGCCTGACGTAATTCAATCGCCGCCGGACTAAGATCGCTTTCCAACAGGTCGACCAACCTTACTTCCACGCCGCCCGTTGGCCCAAGCCCTTGCGCTTGTGCGGCACTTCGCGTGCGCTCTACGCCGCGCTCCAATCGCCAATGTCCAATGGGGTTTGTATTATCAGGCGGCTCCCAATCGGCATGGTCTGCCTCGATAGTCTGCACAACTTGCCCAGACTCATCCCTAACTAGCGCCAGTAATCTTGTGAGGTCATTACGAATAGGGTGATACTGCCTCGCTGATAACAGTACGTTGTTTCGATCCGGCATAAACAGAACTTCATAGGCTTGGTTGCCATCCGCATCGTCGTGGTCCCTAGCTAGTAAATGCGCGATCGAAGGAACAATCACTTCAGTATCCAAGACCAGTAACGTCGTCGTGGCTATACCAAAGGCCAAGATGGGCGCGGCCAGGCGATACAAACTCACCCCCGACGCAAGCACCGCCGTCAATTCGTTTTGCTGTCGGGCACGCGCGAGCGTCGCCATGCAAGCTACCAGCGTAATGATGCCAGAAAGTTGAGAGAAATACAGGAACATGTTAGGCCAATAGTAGGTAGCCATGTTCCAAACGATCTGCCACACGGGATAGCCTTGCTCCGTGAACTCGTCCATATTCACGAACATATCGAGCACGATATACAGGCTAAGCATCACGCCCAGGCCAATCAGATAATTGACGATCAGCGAGCGAATAAGATATCGATCCAGAACGGTTAACACAGCCGGTTACCTCGTTACGTCGTATGCCTTAGCTTCGGCATGGTATTCGTTTTGATTGATCGCTTACTCATTAAAGCTTACCTGACAGTCGCTTTTTTTATCGACGAAGAAAGCGCGTCATCGCCCAATAGTCGAGCACCGCGACCCCAACAAAACCCACCCAAAACACCGCAAGACCCACGCCATGCGATGAATCGTTTTGGGCCATCAGCCGT
>JAJDDW010000068.1 GCA_029260115.1 Phycisphaerae bacterium
CGCTGCAGGTTTTTGCGGCTAACCCCGACGGCACGATCGACACGGGAACATTGAGTAATCTTGTGATCCCATTAGGTAGCGATAGTGCTGCGGTAGCTACTGACAATGTAATTATGGACGGGCAATTGGATAGCGCGACGACTGTTTCGTCGGCTGGTTCGGTGGTGACTTCACAGACGCTTACCACGGCGGGTGGGGTAGCTGCGACGGCGGGGACTGCGCTGACTGCGCTTGTCGATCGTAATGGTGTGCCATTGTTCGCGGCAGGTGATTCGCTATCGTTTGGCGGTCAAAAAGGTGGGGTCTCTATCTCGCCGACGAATTTTGTCGTGGGGCAGGATGGATCAACGCTTGGCGATTTAGCGGGACGTATGCAAGCGATGTATGGTATCAACGCAGACACATCAGCTGGGGCTACGTCAGGTGTTACGATTGGCGATGGTAGCGATTTTCCTGCGGGATCGTTGGTTGTGCGTTCTAATGTTGGTGACGTAAACGCGATTTCGCTGGACGCCTCTTCTATAGTGAATCAGACTGGGGCTAATGTCTCTCCGTTTAGTTTCAGTACTGTCGAGCCTGCGGTTGGCGAAGGGGTAACTACAAGCTTTGGCGTTTTTGATTCATTGGGTAATTTGGTCAACGTGCGCGTTAGGGCTACGGTTGAATCAAAGTCGGATACCGGAATTACCTGGCGATTTTTTGCCGAGTCGGTAGACGATTCCGATGTGTCTCCTTCTCTTGGCACGGGAACGATTACTTTCGATCCCAACGGACAATTCGTCGGTTCAACGGGTACCGACTTAACCATTGATCGAGCTGGCATTGGTGCAGGCACCCCGGCCACGTTTTCGCTTGATTTTAGCGGGCTGACTGGATTGGCTAGCACAAGTGGAGATTCCGATCTTATTATGGCCAGCCAAGATGGCTCGCCGACTGGGGTCATGAATGGATTTTCAGTTGATAGAAACGGCGTCGTGACTGCCGCTTTTTCCAATCAGGAAACGCAAGTGTTAGGCCAAGTTGCCTTAGCAACATTTCGTAATAACGAAGGACTGGTCGCATTATCTAACAACACGTATGTAGAAGGGCCTGACTCTGGCAACGTCCAACTGGTAGAGCCTTTGACGGGATTATCGGGCGCTGTGCTGGAGGGGGCACTGGAGCAGGCTAATGTTGAAATTGCGAGAGAATTTATTGGGTTAATCCAATCGCAAACTGGTATCACCTCCGCCAGTCGGGTTGTAAGAGTGGCTGACGAACTATTGCAAGAGTTATTGTTATTAGCGCGATAAGGCAGATGGTTTATCGGGTCGTTGTGCGGCTGGGCAAGTGGGGAGATGACTATGATTACACTGACTCGATTGAATAAACGTGTTGTCGTGGTCAATGCCGATTTAATAAAAATGTTGGAATCGACGCCGGACACGCTCGTTACCTTAGTTAACGGCGATACGATGATGGTAACAGAAACGGTGGACGAAGTGGTGCGCCGGGCCATCGATTATCAACGTCAGATACGTGCGTTTAATGTAGTGTGAATGGTGGCGATACAGCACCAGTTAGCACGAATTTATCGGGCTAACCCATGACGGGTGAACGTTAGTGCTAGGAATTACTAGGCATGAGCTTGTTCACTAACGCACCGTGATTCTAACGTCGATATGGCAGAAGGAACTGTCGCGCGATTTTGTGCGACATTAGGATAACAGCGATGGATATTGCAACCGTTATCGGTCTGGTCATGGGCGTCGCCCTGCTGCTTTGGGCGATTCTTACCAAGACCGACCTTAACTCTTTCGCTGATGCGGGGTCTGTAGCTATTGTTCTTGGTGGGGCGGTTAGCGCTGCGATGATTAGCTTCCCGTTGAAAAATCTTCTTGGCGTTGCGAAGGTTGTAAAGAACTGCTTTTTTACGACTTCTAATGATCCGAATGAGGTTATCACGGAACTCGTCAAGTATGCGGAAGTGGCGCGGCGGGATGGTATCCTCGCGTTGGAGAATGCGATAGCGGATGTTAAAGATGAGTTCTTGGTTTCCGGCATTCAGATGGCTGTCGATGGTACGGATCCTGAGTTAATTGAAAATATCATGATGAACGATGTCGAAGTTATTGAGGGGCGTCATAGTGACGGTAAGGCCTTGTTCGACAATATAGGAAGATACGCTCCGGCCTTTGGTATGATCGGAACGCTTGTAGGGTTGGTCATCATGCTTGGAAATATGGAGGATCCTGCTTCTATCGGCCCGGCGATGGCGGTTGCACTTTTAACTACGCTCTACGGTGCTGTCGTGGCTAACTTGGTGGCGTTGCCTATGGCGGATAAGTTAGCGATTCGTAGCCGGGAAGAGATCATGATGAAGATGATTGTCGTGCGCGGCGTCATGGCTATTCAGTCTGGGGACAATCCACGTATTGTAGAGCAAAAGTTGAAGACCTTCTTGCCGGCTCGGCTTCGCGTGGCAGCAGGAGATGCAGAGGCTGCGGCCTGATTTGAGTATCGATCATGGCGAAGAAAAAAGAACAGCCTATGGTTGGCGCACCTGAATGGATGGTCACCTATGGCGACACCATGACGCTGTTGCTGTGTTTCTTCGTCATTCTGGTGTCCATGAGCGAGATTAAAAAGGATCAGCGATTTCAACAGGTTATGGATTCTCTACGAAAAGCATTTGGTGGTTATGTAGGCGCGGTTGGCGATGCGCCTGTTGAAGATATACCCATCACCGGGCTGATTAAACGATTGATGGAAATTGAAGTTGTACAGTCATCAAAGGAGTTGGGCGACTCGGACGAAGAGGGTATACACGGTAAAAAATTCAGAGTGACCAACGTGCGTGATGGCCTAGAAGTTGTCATTGGTGGCAAGATTACTTTTGACAAATTTAGTGCGACCTTGAAACAGGAGGCTAGAGAGTTAATCGAGGAAACGGCTCAGCGCCTCCGAGGATACAATACGAAAATTATCATACGTGGGCATACGACACGGGAGCCGTTACCGGAAACATCGATCTACGCCGATACACGCGATCTGTCCTATGCACGTGCCCGGTCAGTAGCTCGGGCGCTAGAAGAGTATGGCGTGAGGAGGGTGAGGATGACAATTGTTGCGGTAGGTGAAATGGAACCATTGGTCAGGCAGGCTTACACGGAAGAGCGGCGTGCCTTGAACCGTAGAGTTGAGATTATGGTTACGGAGGACCTCATTGAAGAATATGCCGGTTCGTCACTGGCAGACGATTTGAAGGAGTCCCCCTAATGGCTGAAGATACAGAAAAAAAAGTCTTACCTGCTCCAACTGGGAGCAAAAAAATGCAATTGATCGTCATTGCTCTCTTAATGTTGGGAGAAGGTGCGGTGGTGTACTTCGTGGCTAATGCCATGAGCCCTCGTCCTATTCAGGGGTTCGCTGTAGAGGCTGATAAGGGTGTGGGCGAGGATGCCAACCCTATGGATGAGCTGGTAGAGATTGACATTGTGAGCTGCAAGCCCAGCAACAAGATGTCTGGAAAGTTGGTTCTTTTCCAGATGCGCACATCAGCACTGATAGCTCGGTCTGATCTGGAGAAAGTGACCACTTTATTAGAATCGAAGGGCGGGCGCATCAGCGATCGCGTCAATTTCGTGATTCGCAGTGCTGATCCTAAACATTTGAACGAACCAGGGCTGGAAACAATCAAGCGTCGTATCAAACACGAGCTAGATGGTCTTTTGGGTGATGAGCGGCTCATCAAAGAAGTACTGATCCCAGAATTGCTTCAATCGAACGCTGGCAATTAGGTGTGGTGATCCGTAGCGGATCGTCGATAGGATGTGGGTACACGGGTGGTCCGTGCGCGCATAGGACTTTTTTGCATGACAGCGCAAGAAAACGACAATCTTACTCCCGAGTCAGAAGCGGCTGCTGATGGCGCTATTGACCAAGGAGACATCGATTCGATGTTCGGATCGGATGTCTCGGCGGAAAACTCTGGCGAACCAGGCGCAGAATCTGCGCAAAGCAAGTTGCCCGTAACCGGGGAGTTAGCGGATGACCCGCCGCCTATTGATCAGTCATCTATTGACGCCATGATTAGTAGAGATGGGGCGGCTGAACCCGTTGAGTCTGCTGAATCTGTCGCGGAATCGGCTGTTGAGCCTACTCCAGAAGTAGCGGAAGAAGCTGGGGCGGCTGCAGTCAATCAATCTGATATTAATGCTATGTTCGGTGGCGATGATTCTGAAGGTGATGCAGCTGTTGCGGAAATGACTGCGGCCATATCCGAAGAAAAAGCGGAAGCGGAAGCAGGCGAGACTGCGACATCTCCGCCCCTACCGCCGGTACACACGGCAGCGGTAAGCTTGGAAGACTTCGGCGACAATGGCTATGGTTCGATTGATCCTCGGCGGGTGACGATGTTGAGCGATGTCAAGCTACGCGTTCGCGTCGAGCTTGGCCGGTCTCGTATGTTAGTAGAAGATGTATTGCAATTGGGAGAGGGAAGTGTCGTTGAGTTACAAAAAGCTGCTGGTGATCCAGTCGATATTATCGTGAACGAACGATTGATCGCCCGCGGTGAAGTGCTTGTGCTAAATGATAATTTTTGCGTTCGAATAAGTGAGATCGTAGCGACTGATCCGCATCGCGTTACAGTATAGCCCTATAGTCGATGGCCAGGATGGCAGTCGCGCATAGTGAGTCATGGATGACTAATCAAACCAACCGTTTTCATAAACGACGATTCTCGAATTCTCTCAGCGAGTCTAATCGCTCGGGTGAGGGGTGTAATCGCGGAGGTCCAATCTGCTTGCCTGCGCGAGGCGATTTCGTGTTCTCCATTCAGCGACCTAGGAAAATAGATTCTCTGCTATGGGTTGTTATGGTGCAGGCGATAATCATAAGCGCATGGGGAGCGACAACCACAGCGGCACCTCCTGGGGAAGCGAACGTGACGACGGCTACATCGACGAATCAGAGCGTAACATTAGACGGCGAGATTTCTAAAACTGAGTCTGGAGAAAAGTCTGAGAAAGTTGATAACTTGGCAGCCGCTGAGGAAATGGGTCAGGTGGATGATTCGCCATCGAAGACTGGGTTAATGGTGCCCCCACGTGGTGAAATTTCTGGTATCGAAGCAAGTTCCTCTCGCCAGTTTCGTACTTCAGAGCTTGCAGAAGTTCCGTGGTATCGTAGTGGTATCGGCGCTCTTTTGATCGTCTTAACCGTGATCGGTGGCGGTTATTTTGCTATACGAAAATGGGTGCCGACCATGAGGGCGGTTGACGGAAACATTATCAAGGTCTTGAGTCGAACATCGTTGTCACCCAAGCACCAAGCGGTATTGGTGAAGGTGGGAAAGCGAATGTTGCTAGTGGGTATGACCGCTGAAAATATGACTACGCTAACCGAGTTGACCGACGATGATGAATTGGGCGAGGTATTGGCTTCGTCTAGCACGGCTAAAAGGGAGCATAGGGCACAGTTTGAAACAATGTTAGGGCAACAACAAGAGCGCTTTGTCGACGATGATGAGGCTGATGACGAATCGTCTCAATCGACGCAAGGTCGTCGCCGCGAACCCTTGTCGAAATTGCTGCGCCGCTTGCGACAGCTTCAGTCGTCGCCGTAAAGGATTTACGTCGTCTGGGTGATTTCGAAAGCGCATCGGAGATGCGCTGTTTTGATCGGGCATGGAGGCTCGTTGAGAATCAGACTCATATATTTTGTAATGGTGGTTGTAGTCTGCCAGGCCAGCATGGCCTGGGGGCAGTCCGCTACGTCTGCGCCCTCATTACCGTCTTTCAACAATCCGCACAACATACCTGATTTAAGCAAATTAGTGCCCAAAGCTACCGATTCTGAAGGGGTTAGTTCCTCGCTGCAGATTCTAGTCTTGCTCACCGTGTTGACACTCGTCCCGTCGATTCTCGTGATGATGACGGCTTTTCCCCGCATTATTATCGTCCTGGCGTTACTGCGTCAGGCTATTGGCACGCCGCAGTTGCCGCCTGGTCAGGTGCTGTTGGGATTATCGCTTTTTATGACCATACTCATTATGTCGCCTGTATGGCATAAGATTCAGGCGCAAGCTGCAGAGCCTTATTTCGAGAGTCGCATGGGGCAAGAGCAGGCTATGGATATTACGGCTGGGCATCTAAAAGATTTTATGTATCGCCAGATCGAACGTGCGGAAAATTTTGAGGACATATATCTCTTCTTGGAGTATGCCCAAGGTCGAGAAATGCCTGCGAATCAACCCATCGAAGTGGCCACCGTTCCTATGACGGTCATGATTCCAGCCTTTCTACTGAGCGAGCTGAAGACCGCATTTATTATGGGGTTTCGGATTTACTTGCCGTTCCTGGTGATTGATATGGTTATTGCAACGATATTGATTTCGATGGGCATGATGATGCTGCCTCCGGTGTTGATTTCGCTGCCGTTTAAATTGCTCTTGTTTGTGTTAGCCGACGGTTGGTATCTGGTCGTGCAGACGTTGTTAAACAGTTTTTCATAGCGTGGCTCGTATTTTGCTTGATTAAGGAGAGGGCTGAATGGACTTTAACACCGCGTTAGAACTCGGACGCCATGCGTTTTGGATGGCGTTGATGACTTCCTCGCCTATTTTGATCATCGGGCTTGTGGTCGGTTTGATGATTTCATTATTTCAAGCAGTCACTCAGTTGCAAGAACAAACGCTGACGTTTGTTCCTAAAATCGCTGCGATGGTTGTGGCGGGGGCGATCTTTATTCCTTGGATAGCCAATCAGATGGTTGCTTACACGCGGACGTTGTTAAGCACGCTTCCGTTTTAAGTATGGGTGCCGAATATTCGGAGGGTGCGTGAGTGCCTTGGTCGTTGTTTGAAATTCTGTCAGCCTTGCCAACTTTTGCGTTGGTACTATTTCGCCTTGGCGGATTGATGGCTACTGCGCCAATCTATGCGAGTAGTATTGTACCGATTCGCATGCGTGTAGGACTGGCTTTGACCTTGTCAGCGATGATGTTCCCTTTTGTTCGGTCGCAAGTGCCTGCAGAAATTTCTCTAATCAACGTGCTTGTCTCTGGCGCAGGAGAAATGTTGGTCGGACTATCGATTGGCTTAGCTATTACCGTCATACTAACTTGCGCGGATATCACCGGACAATTGGTTGCTCAGCAGGCGGGCATTGCCTTAGGGCAAGTGTTTGACCCGTCGCGACAAGAACAGACGACGGTGGTTGGCCAGATGTATGGCTTAACACTACTGACGATGTTTCTCGTTGCGGGCGGTCATCGGGCGACTATAGCGGCGTTGTTGGATACCTACGCCGTGATACCTGTGTTGTCATATAATTACGACGAGTCGGTACTTCTTTTGCTTATCGAAATGTTGATGGCTGCGCTTATTCTGGGCATACGATTGGCTGCTCCGGTGTTGATCGCGCTATTCTTGGCTAGTGTGATGCTTGGTTTTTTGTCACGTACTATGCCACAGATGAATATCTTGAGTGTCGGTTTTACGTTACGTGTGATGATCGCGTTAGGCGCGGCCAGTATCGCGCTGGCCAGTTGTCATGATTTGTTACTTGACGGCATTTGGTCTGGTTTTGAATTAGTACGTGGTACCTTTGGCCTGGATGTTTCGCGGATGAGGCTTGTGAACTAATGGGTATTTTTGACATAGATGAAAAAACGGAAGCGCCAACGCCGCGTAAGCGTGAAGAGTCGCGCAACGGTGGCCAAGTGGCTCGAAGCCAGGATTTATCGTCAGCTGTGCTATTGTTTGTTAGTTTTCTAGCACTCAATTGGTTTGGTCCTGCGCTATGGAAAAGTTTAGTGTTGATACTTCGGACCGCGCTTTCGCCAGAGTATCCGACTAATGTTTCTAATATACTTCCGCTTGCAGTGGCTATGGTACGAGAATCTTTAACTCGGACAGCCCCGTTTCTTCTTCTGATTTTAGTCTCGTTGCTCATCGTTTTGTATGCCCAGGTTGGGTGGTTGATTACTGGAAAACCGTTGGTACCAAGTTTGAGCAAAGTGAGTCCGCTAAAGGGTTTTAAGCGTTTGATGTCCGTTCGCTCATTAATGACGGGCATCATTAATTTTGGAAAGCTGCTGATTGTTGTTACGATTGCCCTTATTTTTATCATGAATAATATGCCAGCTATTATGTTTGCGTTTACGCTGGAATTTTACGCCGCTTTTCAGCTTGGTGCGAGTTTGGCTTTTAGCTTAGCCATGCAAATGTCCGCGGCTATGTTAATACTTGCGCTGCTCGACTTCGCCTGGCAAAAATATCGCCATGAACAAGATCTTAAAATGACCAAAGAAGAAGTCAAAGATGAAATGCGGAGTATGGATGGCGATCCAAAATTAAAAGAACGCAGGCGGCGCGTACAAATGCAGCTTGCTATGCAACGCTTGCATAAAGACGTGCCGCAAGCGGATGTGATCATCACAAACCCAACTCACTTAGCGGTGGCCATCGCTTATGATGCAGAGCGCATGCCCTCACCGAAAGTTGTGGCTAAGGGGGCGGACTATATCGCGCTGCGTATACGGCAAATTGCTACGGAAGCGGGCATACCGATTGTAGAGCGTAAGCCATTGGCCCGGGCGATTTATGAAACGGTGGAACCGGGGGAGTATATCCCTGAGCGATTCTACCTAGCGATCGCTGAAATTCTCGCGTTTGTATATGAACTCACCGGCAGCGCCCCTGCAAAATCGAAGGGTAAATCATCGACAAGAGAATCGTCGATGGCTGCGGTGTAAGGTGTAGTGAGCATGACGGTCTTTATATGATGAGAAGTATGGGAGTGAATTGGGAAGGCGTGAGCAGTAAGTAAATGGCTAAGTTTGAGATTTCCAACTCGAGTATCTTGCAGAACGTATTGCGGTATCAGGGTATGGCCCTGCCAGCTGCAGCGCTATCTCTTATACTTGTAATCTTAATACCCTTGCCAACCACGGTGATGGATTTCTTGCTGCTAATCAATATCGCGTTGTCAGGTATCGTGTTGCTGACGGTCATGTATATGAAAAGACCGTTAGAATTTTCATCATTCCCGTCGCTACTTTTAGGTTTGACATTGCTTCGTTTGGTTTTGAATACCGCCACGACGCGGTTGATATTAACTAATGCGGATGCCGGATATGTCATAGAAACTTTTGGCGGTTTCGTGGCCCAAGGCTCGCTGGCCGTGGCGGTGATTATTTTTGCAATCATTGTTGTTATTCAGTTCGTCGTGATTACTAAAGGTGCTACAAGAATTGCTGAAGTGGCTGCTAGGTTTACTTTGGACGGTATGCCCGGTAAGCAGATGGCTATTGATGCCGATCTTAATGCTGGGATTATCACCGATGAAGACGCAAAAAACCGTCGATCCGAGATCACCCGCGAAGCGGACTTTTATGGTGCTATGGATGGTGCCAGTAAGTTTGTGCGTGGCGATGCGATCGCCGGTCTCATTATCACGCTCATCAATATTGTAGGCGGCGTGTATGTGGGGTTGGTGGAGAAGGATTTTGATATAGCAGAAACCTTGAGGACGTTTACAATTCTAACAATCGGCGATGGTTTAGTATCTCAAATTCCTGCGTTCATTGTGTCTGTCGCGGCGGCGATGATTGTAACACGTTCTGCTTCCAAGCAAAATTTGGGCGATGAAATGATCGACCAAGTAACAAGTCAGCCCATTGCGCTCGCTATGGTTGCCGGTTTCTTGGGTGTATTGGCCTTAACCCCGTTGCCCAAAGTGCCGCTTTTTGTGCTTGCTTTGTCCAGCGGAACGATGGCGTATTTTCTACAACAGAAAACAAAACTTGCGGTAGCGAAGACTGCCGCAGCCAAGATTAAGCCTGCTGAGCCTGACCGTGTTGAAAATCATTTATCGCCAGACCCTATGGAAATGAATGTGGGCTATGGTTTGATTAAATTGGTCGATCGCAAGCAAGGCGGCGACCTGCTCGATCGAATTACAAACTTGCGCAAGCAGATAGCTATGGAATTGGGCATCGTCGTGCCGCCCATTCGTATCAGGGACGATATCCAACTTGAGCCTAATGCGTTCCAGATTAACCTCAAAGGTTTCGAGATTGGCCGTGGAGAATTACTTCCCAACCATCTAATGGCTATTGATTCCGGCGCGGTCACAGAACGCATCAATGGAATGGATACGAAGGAGCCAGCGTTCGGATTGCCATCGCTTTGGATTGAAGAGACTCAGCGACATGAGGCTGAGCATCGCAATTATACCGTGGTAGAGCCAACTAGCGTGGTGACGACGTACCTTACAGAGTTGATCAAACGACACGCTGACGAGCTTCTGACACGAAAAGAAGTAAATCGATTGCTAGATAATCTTCGTGAACGATCTCCCAAGCTTGTTGAGGAAGTCATACCAGATGTGCTCAAGCCCGGTGAGGTGCAGCGGGTATTGCAGGCATTGCTGCGTGAGCGCGTAGGTATACGTGATTTAGAGAGCATTTTGGAGACCATCGGTGATTGGGCATCGCGCACCAAGGATACTGAGATTCTAACGGAGTATGCGCGAAATTCACTGGCGCGTGGCTTGTGTCATCAGCACAAGAGCGAGGATGGCCGCATACATTGCATTACGTTTGATCCCTCAGTTGAAGAGGCGATCAGTAAGAGTATAGATCGCACTGATCGTGGCACTATCTTGACCATGTCCGGGCAAATGCAAACCAGGATTGCCCAGGCGATCAGTGAAACTGTAGAAAAGGCCGCATTGGCGATGAAGGGGCGACCACCTGTCATTTTGTGCCCGCCGCAAATTAGGGCGTGGGTGCGAAAAATGATCGAGATTAAGCTCCCCGCTGTCGTCGTGCTGTCATATAACGAAGTCGTTCGTGGTTTTGAAGTCGAATCTCATGGAATGGTAACATTAAGGGATGATACTGAAGACGTTTCGCGCACAAACAATGGCTGAGGCTCTGTCGCAGGTAAAAAAGGAATTCGGCGCTGATGCGGTGATTCTAAATACCCGCAGTCTACCCAGGCGGCTAGGTTCTAGTCGTCAATTGGTTGAGTTGACCGCCGCTCGGCAGAAAAGCGATTTGCCAGGGGAACTCCGCGCTGGTACGATTCCCACTAGTTTAGACCGGGGACAACAATCACAAGCAGATGGAGCTGCCACGGTGATGACAGGAGCGGGTCAATCAGGAATGTCTGGCGAGCCAAGCTCCTTGGCTGCGGAGTTGTCCAGCCTCAAATCTTTAGTTGGTGAACTAGTTCAACATCATCGACAGGCCGGGATGAGCGACGCGCCTAAGGCACTGTTTGACGCGCACCAGCAACTAATTGCCAACGATGTAGCCGATCAGTTAGCCTCCGAATTAATTGAAGACCTCAAACGTTCATTACCCAAGCAGGCGCAAGAGGATCCACGGGCCATTCGCCGTCATTTAGCGGCTTCTATCGCCAAGATGGTTCCGTCTGTAATACCTGGCGAATTGTCTTCGTCGGCTGGGCAACGTGTCATCGCGTTGGTAGGCCCAACCGGTGTGGGAAAAACGACCACTATCGCTAAGATTGCAGCGAATTATCGACTACGCCAGCACAAACGAGTTGGCTTGATTACGATCGATACGTACCGCATTGCTGCGGTGCAGCAGTTGCAAACCTATGCCCAAATTATCGATGTACCGATTGAAGTCGCCGCGACTCCGATGCAATTTCGCGGCGCGCTCAGTCGGCTAAAAGATTGCGACATTATATTGATTGATACGGCGGGGCGTAGTCAGCGCGACAAGGCAAAAAATGATGAATTGAAGGCTTTTTTCGACATTCAAAAGCCGGACGAAATACATCTGGTGCTTTCGACGACCTCCAGCCCGCAGGTGTTGAAGCAATCCATCGAGCGATTTAAGTCGACAGGGTATGATCGATTGATATTGACGAAGCTGGACGAAGCTGTTGGTTTTGGCGTCATTCTCGCTTGTTTGGCTAAAGCGAAGACTAAGCTTTCGTACTTAACAACGGGGCAGGACGTGCCAGATGATATCACGGTTGGAGAAGGGAATCTTGTGGCACGGATGATATTGAGTAGCACTGATGCGCCGCTGCCAACTGCTGGCACGCGAATTGATGTGTCCCCCGCAGCAGGAGCGTCAACGGGAGTGCATGCAAGAGTCGGGTAAGGGGAGTGTTTCATGGCCGGAAAACCAACAACGCGCATTCGACCCGGCGTCAGAGTCGATCAAGCATCCAGGCTTCGTGCATTGGTGGAAGGTTCGCGGACCAGTGCATTCACAGTGGCAGTAACAAGTGGCAAGGGCGGCGTAGGTAAATCCAATACGGCTGTGAACTTGTCGATCTGTCTCGCGGCTAAGGGAATCCGTGTCGTACTTGTTGACCTGGATATGGGCCTTGCCAATGCTGATTTGTTAATGAATATGTCAGTCACAAACACGCTGGCGGATGTTCTCGCAGGTTCGCATACCCTAGATGACGTTTGCCAGGTCGGTCCGGGCGGTATTCGGTTTGTACCAGGGGCTTCGGGCATTGAGGAATTAGCCAATCTGTCTGAATTTGATAGGCAAGGCGTAATTTCGCAATTGCACCAATTGGAAACCAGTGCTGATATCGTCATTCTTGACTGCGGCGCGGGCATCTCGCGCAACGTGGTCGGGTTTGCTTTAGCCGCAGACCAAGCCATGGTTGTTACGACCCCCGAGCCGACTGCACTGACAGATGCCTACGCGACAATCAAGACATTGCATGCCCAAGGTTTCGCCGGCAAGGTCTCGGCTTTTATTAATATGGCCCATAGTCGAGCAGAAGCGAGGGCGACCTTTGAGCGTCTTTCTGGCGTAGCTGAAAATTTTTTGAATTATTCCGTTGCATATGCTGGCTATATGCTGCATGATACTGCTGTCGAGCAGGCGGTTCGGCAGCGTGTGCCTTTTGTGATACGCCATCCGGATTCAAATGCCAGCGCCTGCATCGCCGCAGTAGCCGACGATTTGGTCAAGCAGTGTAGAGGCCAACGGAATGGTGGCGGATTTTTTCGACGGGTTGTCGGATTGTTTGTGTAGGATGCACAACGCAATCGATAATCGTCCTCTTTGCTTGCTGATCAACTGGACGATCAGAGGCAGAAAAGAGGTGTGTAGCGCCAAGGATGGTTGCCTCGCATTTTTTATAGGCACTAACCGTTTCGTGGTTCACTTCACGCCTCTGAGTAAGATTGCGACAAGGATGTTGCAGCTATGGTTGCACGGTTTACCGGTGCCAGTCTAGGCTTGTTTGCTTTTTCCATCACACTCATTGCGGGTTTGGTTGTGCAGAACCCGTTCGCCGTAACGCTATCTCGTGGTATCATCGCATTATTCACATTTTGTTTGATCGGCTTGGTTCTCGGCGCTGCTGCTGACAAAGTTCTAAGCGAACACGAGCGCAGCAAAACTGCTGAAATAAATGACTTGTTAGATAAAAAGAACGCCGCCAAAGCCTCGGCTGAAGAAGAGATGTATGTCGCCCATGAATCCACCGACGCAGGTATGGCTACGGATGGCCTGTGATGTGTGTCGGATTTTGTTAATAAGAGGGACTGGTCATTGTCTGTTTGAGTGACTTGTCGGTAGTTCAGTGTCGCAGGGAAGCGTAAGGAGTGGTTTTATGCCGACGATCAAGACCAGTACTGATATGTTGAAGGTGTGGAAGAAATACAAAGCATGCGGAACGCGCCGATGGCGCAATGTTTTAATGGAGACATATCTGCCGCTTGTAAAATATAACGCTGACCGTATCGGCGCGAAATTGCCTGACGAGGTTGATCGAGACGATTTGAATTCTGCAGGACTATTTGGCCTGATGGACGCAATCGATGCCTTTGATCTAGAACGTGGGGTCAAGTTTGAGACCTATTGTGCCCCAAGAATCCGTGGGGCCATTCTCGACGAATTGCGTAGTATGGACTGGGTACCTCGTCTGGTGCGTAGTCGCGCTAATAAGTTGGACAAGCTGACCAAGGAATTGGAAGCGACCCTAGGCCGTACGCCATCGGCTATGGAATTGTCTGAAAAAATGCAATTACCTCGTGAGGATTTCGAGAAATTCGCTCGAGACGCGACAGCCGTTACGCAGATTTCTCTATCTCGCAAATACAGTGAAACGGATTCTCACAAAGAGGTGTGTGAGATTGATGTGATACGAGATAAACGAGGACGAAATCCACTCAAGGATTTACAACGTCGTGATGTGAAGGAACTGATCACACGTGGTTTATCAAGAGCAGAGCGTTTGATACTCGTGTTATATTATTATGAAGAGATGACGATGAAGGAGATTGGGATGACGCTCGATCTTTCGGAGAGTCGGGTGTCTCAAATGCACTCTTCCATATTGTTACGGCTCAGAGAGCATCTGACGGAGAGGCGTAAGGAGTTTGTCTAGAGCAAGCTATATTTACGCGCTTCGGCCCAAAGCCAATATATTCGGATAGGCTGTCGCAATAAAGCGAAACACCACAACGCAGGTGCTATAGCCTCACGGCAGTGGCATCGTTGCAATCAGTCGGCCTTGATAAAGTGCTTATTGCAACAATTTAGGCCGTTGGGTGAAAATGAGGCCATGACTAGTCCAACGGAGTAATTTATTCCAGCCTATCGGTCGATAGTAGAATTAGTCTCGCAATTGATTGGCGAGCGCGGTGAGTGAGGTCAGCGGGTCCAACATTTTGGGCGGCTCTGATGGCAGAGATTCCTTCACATATTGCTTCTTCTGCGGCGCAGGCAGGTTTCCAATCGCGTGAGGTCGGGCGAGACCGTGATGCACAGCGTGCGGGCCAAGCGGCTATCGCCCAACGGCAGATCAAATCAGTTGAAGAAGCATCGGATACTGTCGAAACCACAGATTCAGATACGCGCGTCACGTCGGATTCTGAAGGCGCTGGTAGCCAAGGAAGGACATCCGAACAAGAATTGCCCAAGGACGAATCGTCTGAAACCCAAGAAACGCCTCCGGGCGTGACCGAAGATGATGACGGTCATTTACATCTTGATCTGGAAGCTTGAATCCACCTCCTCTCTTGTGAAGCTGCCTCTCTCTGCTGACGTATCCAATTTTTTGCTTGCTTGTACTTCATTTTCCCAGCCTTCAAATGAGATTTTTCTCATTGAATGAGATAAATCTCGGCAGGGATTTAGCGGATCGCCACATTTTTTGTACAATAGCGCTCATGCGATTCACCAAGATGCACGGGCTGGGCAACGATTATATTTATATTGACGGGCCGCTTAGCAGCGTAGCCGTTGCTTCGGAGCTTGCGCGAGCGGTTTCCAATCGGCACACTGGCATTGGTGGCGATGGTCTAATAATTATCGAACCGTCATCATTAGCCGATTTGCGAATGACGATTTACAACGCCGATGGCTCACGGGCACAGATGTGCGGTAATGGATTGCGATGTGTCGCTAAATATGCAGTCGATCGCCAGCTTGTTTCGAGCATGACTATGACCATTGAAACGGATGCAGGCCTTCGTCATGTCGAGTGCTTACGATCCGATGCGACATTGACAATCGTACGCGTGAACATGGGTGTTCCTATTTTGGACGCCAAGGCGATGCATATATCAATCGACGCATCCCCGGTGTTAAATTATCCCATGACTTTTGATGGTCAAGATTTTTTCGTCACCTGCGTATCGATGGGCAACCCACACGCCGTAATAATCGTACCAGACATATCAGCTATACTGCTAACCCGATTGGGACCAAAAATCGAGACTGCGCCTGTGTTCCAGCAGCGGATCAATGTCCATTTTGTACAAGTGGACAATGCCGCTCATCTAACGATGAAAACATGGGAACGAGGGAGCGGTGCGACCCAGGCCTGTGGTACCGGGGCTTGCGCGGTTTGCGTCGCTGGTGTGCTGACTGAACGATGTGGCCGATCCGTTCAGGTCACCCTTCCCGGCGGGGGCTTGGACGTGGAATGGGCCTCAGACGATCACGTTTATATGGAAGGGCCAGCCGTGGAGGTTTTTACCGGAGATTGGCCGGTCTAACACGATCGAATTTTTAGTGATATACTGAAACTAATTGCTGAAATCATGGCTAGTGCAACGATAAAGGGATATTGCGGCGCTATCATGCATTGTCGGCGTTCGATTTTTTTCTGATGTTGTTGTATGGTACGCGGCACGAAACGGGCCTGTAGCTCAGCGGTTAGAGCCGGCGACTCATAATCGCTTGGTCGGGGGTTCGAATCCCTCCAGGCCCAATTTTGATTCCAATGTATTGCCGACGAGTTTCGAGTGGCAAGAATGTGCTAGTCCCCGCTACATTTATGATGCGATGCCGAGGGCGTGTAATATGAGAAGACGTCTTTTTCTATGGCCGCTGTTGCTCGTAGTTAGTAATGCCTGCGGACAGCAAGATATTGAGTCGCGCTCGCGAATTGTTCTGCTTGGCACGGGGACACCCAATGCTAACCCCCAACGCTCAGGCCCAGCCGTCGCGGTGCTTGTTGGTGATACGCCCTATCTAGTTGATTGTGGGCCAGGCGTCGTCCGGCGGGCAGCCGCGGCGTTCGGAGATATGTCGCCGCCACTGGATGTCACGAAGCTAAATCATCTTTTCGTCACGCATTTACATT
Source organism: Phycisphaerae bacterium (assembly GCA_029260115.1). GTDB lineage: Bacteria > Planctomycetota > Phycisphaerae > UBA1845 > UBA1845 > JAJRPG01. The sequence continues at coordinate 16,592 of JAJDDW010000068.1, forward strand.
CAGACCATACGACCGGCTTGGCTGATTTCATCTTCACACCTTGGGTTTTAGGGCGTTCGCAGGCTATTCAAGCCTACGGCCCGCCTGGCTTAAAGCATATGGTCGATCACCTTCATGCGGCCTACGTTGAAGATATCGAAATGCGGGTGAAAGGATTAGAGCAAGCGAATTCCGTAGGATATCGCGTAGACGTTCATGAAATTCATGGCGGAGAAATATACAAAAATCATCGCGTGACGGTCCATGCGGCTAAGGTCCATCATGGTTCGTGGAAGCATGCGCTCGCGTACAAATTTCACACCCCCGATGGCGTGATAGTGATTTCTGGTGACACTGGACCTTCGCCTTCATTACTTGAATTTGCCAAGGGCTGTGACGTTTTGGTGCATGAGGTCTATTCTGCCAAGCAATTCGCCAATCGGCCACCGAAATGGAAGCGGTATCATGCCAGTTTTCATACATCCACGACGCAGCTCGCAGCGATTGCCAGGGAGATTAAGCCGAAGATTTTGGTGTTGTATCACCAACTTTTTTGGGGAGCGAGTAACGAATCTCTCTTGGCTGAGGTACAAGCAGGCTATGATGGTCGCGTGATCTCTGCCAACGATTTGGACGTGATTCCTCTCCCATAGTACGTGAGGTGTGATTGAGATGTCTAAAATTACGCCCGCCATATCAACGGACCCATCATCAGTAATAGTCGTCACGTCGCAATCTGAGACGGGCGGTCGAAGTGTGAGCTGGCGTGTCCAATCACACTGGGGCGATCGTATAGCCGGGCCGATGGCTCCGCATTGGCTCAGTCTGAGCGAGTCGGACACGGCCAGTCGCGTCAAGCGGGGCCAAGGTCGTGAGGTTTGGCGCGTCAAGTTGGGTGACGAAACGGTGTTTGCCAAAGTCGCGCGCCCGACGCGATGGCACGATCGGATCAAAATGATCCTTACTGGCTCGACGTCACATAGAGAATGGCGCGCGATATCTAATGCGAGGGCCAGCGGAGTGTCCGTAGTTGATGCCCTTGCTTTAGGGGATGAGGTTGCGGGCGCTAAGCGATCGGTACTCATCTCGCATGAATTCGAATCGGCCATCGACCTGAAGCAGTATTGGCTGGAAATACAGAACCGCCAATCGGTCCGGGCATCAGCCAGCGAAATGCGCGAGCTGGTAGATGGACTGGCAGAGTTCATTGCCACTGGCCATAAAAAAGGATTTATCCATCGCGACTTGCATCCAGCTAACATATTAGTTCGTAGAAGCCCCGGCGATGGTTTTGAATTCCGCTTCGTCGATTTGTTAGGTAGCCGACTGAGTCAGGGTGAAGTTGGGCGGTCTGCGGCGGTACGATCAATATCGCAATTGCACCAGTTTTTTGGGCGGGTATCTTCCAAGACGACTCGGTTACGCTTTTTGCGAACATATTTGTCGCATCGGGGCCAAGTCGTGGAGGGCGATGTTAGCCGGGGTTTGCGTCGGGGCTGGGTAGTCTCCATATCGATCCATTCGGAGAGAATAGCAGCCTCTTTGTCACGGCAGCGCGATCGGCGATTGCATCGCAACGGGAAATATTTCGCACAATATCGATGTCGAGACGGCTGGCGGGGGGGGGTAGCGCTCGTTTTGGAGCGCCGTCATATATTCCCGGAATTGGCCATCGAAGATCGCAGCAAACAGGATTGGTCCACGATATTAGGCAAAATTTTGCCTAAATTAACAAGCCGTCACAAAGCAGAGGGCAGTATTGTGGCTGATGGGTTGAGGTGGGAATATCGGCGGGCGACGAGCATGCTGGAACGTATGCGATGGACGTGGTATGGCTCACCGGCAAAACAGGCCTATATTGAAAATCATCGTAGTCGACACCGTGGCCAAAATGTGCCCCTTATATTGGGTTACTTTCAGCATAGTCAAACAGGGCTTATTGATCTGTGCATATCTGTCCACCCATTGGCGCGGTAAACGGGCGGCTAAGCTGAGGGATGGAGTTTCATCGGGGACATTTTGATATTTAAGCCTCGACTATTCGGACTATGGGGGCAGGAAAATCGTGAAAAATACTGGAGGTTAATTCGCTTGATTACCTATGAAAATAGCGTTTTGGAGGCCAATATCAGCATGAGGCT
>JAJDDW010000069.1 GCA_029260115.1 Phycisphaerae bacterium
GAACGTGCACATCCATTCCTATAGTAATCATGGCTGTCCTCCGAAAAAGTAAACGTTGGCGCGAAACAACGCCGTCATACACGTACGCGAAAGCGTACCGGGGACAGCCTCTTCATGACATTAGGTCGGGTCATCGACCCGACGTTTCTTGATTTGTGCGTGCCGGGTCGATGACCCGACCTACGCCTACGCCGCTGGTTTTCGAAGACGGCAGGCAAGAGGCCGGGTGGCCCACCTCGTTTCGAGGTGGGGGAGTCGATGATCGAATGCAAAATGCTGCATCAATCAATCGGACAGCTTCTCCCATTATTCATTTTTTAATTCCCCAAAATTTCTCTATGTCATTTACCTGGCCATACCGAGATCATCGACTCCCCCATGTCCAAAAGGAAGGACATGGGACACCCGACTCCTAGGGCGACGAACGGTTTGCAGCCTGTAATGCTTATTCCTTTACCTGCGAGGTTCCAGATATGAATTATCAGGCAACCCCTGAAGAATTAGTTGCATTCAATGAATACAAGCTTTAGTGGGGCCGCGCCTTACGCGAACTGCTTGGTTGGCCGGAATCGAAGGTGGATGATTGGGTGCGACACAAGCATGAACTGTATACGACTAGAAGTTCGATTGGGTGCTGTCTGCAGGTGCTTCCCGCAGATGAAATATTACTAATTTTAATTCCAGCGGACTTATTAAAGAAGCTACGAAATCTGGAAACCAATGAACTTATGAAGTTGGAATGCGAGATTCAAGATGCCATTGAAGATGGGCAATTCATTAGCTACTACCAGAACGTAAATCCCGATTGGAAAGCGTGTCGAACTAGAGTCAACGCTGTTCTTGCACAATATGGATATGAACTTCCTAAGGACGATAAAGATTAGGAGTATTAACAAGCACGTAAGGGCGAAGAAAAGTTGTCAGGATGAATTATTTGGATGTGATCAATGCATGAATTGCGATGAATGAGCCAGCGCATTCAGGCTATTGCCTAATACTACAGCGCCGGATAGGCTCAAGCTTGGCGGTGACTTGAGTCGATGAAGTTCTCTAAATGTCTATATTGGAGGACTTACGGCATGGATGCTACGGAGATTGCTGGATTGGAATCGGAGTTAATTAATTTCTTGGCCGAGTTCGATGATTGCTTCGGGAGAAGCGAGCCAAGTAGGTCGTGCACAGCACGACGTCTTCATCCCGACGGTGTCATGCCGTGCGATGCTCAATCTTTTCCCCCCCAAACAAAACAATAACTCGACGGGCGATGCCCGACCTACGGTTGGATTTTTCGGATTATGTTGTTAGCATTTTGATATGCCGAATTATATTCGCTGGCGTGAACATGGTGCGTCCTACTTTTTCACGTTGGTCACTTATCGCCGTCGAAAACTTTTCTTGGATGCTTATGCACGCCGGGTATTACGTCGGGCCTTTGTATCGGTGAGGCGGGCCTACCCGGCTGGGTGGCCCGGGTTCTTCTTTTTGAACCTGGCGGAGTGATGATACTCTATAATAAAATGGCCACAAAGTCCTGATATAGCCAACCAGGTGATTCGTTTATCGCGGTCCGCCATGCTAATCAGGTCTACCACGAAAAACAGAGCGGCGAGCGCGAGCGACCCGTGCCTTCAAATATACACACGCCGCAATCATGCGATATGTTTGTAGCTATATGCCATCTCTAAGTGACCGAGCGCTTGCGCCACCGGCTCTGGTCAAACTAATCTCCGTCGTGCTGCTTGACTATATTATAACATATGTTATAATATAGTTGTGCAGCTAGGAGGCTAAATCTTTATGACAACGATAAAGGTGACAACGGTTGGCAACTCTACAGGGGTGGTGCTTCCTAAGGAGATTCTCCAGCATCTTCGTATCAGCAAGGGGGACGTTTTGTATGCTATCGAGACGCCCAACGGCATCGAACTAACGCCTTACAATCCGGAGTTTAGTGCGCAAATGGACGCGGCGGAGAAGATCATGCGCGATGATCGTGATGTGCTGAAAAAGCTTGCTGAGTAATACTGATGAGTGATCCGATCTGGATACGTCTGGATGTCGCATTGGCTATCCATAAACGGCAAATCTCTGAGCATGGCGGGGAAGATGGCGTACGAGATCTTGGGTTACTCGAGTCCGCGATGGCTAGGCCCAAAAATCTTGTCGCTTATGCCGAAGATACTCCCGACTTAGCTGAGTTAGCCGCCGCTTATGGCCATGGCATTGCTAAGAACCATGCATTTATTGATGGAAACAAACGCGTCGCTTATGTCGTGTGCATGACATTCTTGAAACTTAATGGCCTGGTTTTAGACGTCGCTCTGGATGAGAAGTATGCGACATTTATAAAACTCGCGGAGGGAAGCCTCGACGAGAAAGATTTAGCTGAATGGTTGCGGGCTAATTCTAAGAAGAGTTAATGGCTTTAGTTTCTGCGAGTTGCATGATTGTCGGGCGGCATGACTGGAGAGTAATTGATTTTCGAAGACGGCAGGCAAGAGGCATACCCTACTGTTTGGCAATTTCTTGTAGGGCAGCGTCGTAGACCTGCCTTAACTATGGCTTTCGACAGTAAATTGGCGTTTGATGGTCGTGTGCGTTCAAATGGTACAGGCAGGTCAACCTTCCGCTAGTAAGCGAATCAGCGACAATGCCCTTCCTAATTATAAAAAAAGGCACGGGTAAGTTCCGAAAAAATACTCGGGACTTACCCATGCCAACCTACTTGTTATTTACCGCTCTATTGGCCTGGCTGAATTAGGCAGATATCTTGCCGGCTTTGGTTAGCATAGCCATCAACTCAACCGTGGCGTCTTGTGGCGATAGCTTGGAGGTATCGATAATATGCTCAGCCTTGGCCGGGGTTTCGTAAGGGGCATCGATGCCGGTGAAGCCTTTGATTTCTCCCGCGCGGGCTTTTTTGTACAAGCCTTTGGGGTCGCGCTCTTCGCAGACGGCTAGTGGTGTGTCACAGAAGACCTCGAAGAAGTTTCCTTCGCCAACGGTCTCGCGGGCGATGTGGCGGTCGGCTTCGTAGGGGCTGATGAAGGCTGTGATGGTGATAATGCCGGCGTCTACGAACAACTTGCCGACTTCGCCGATACGGCGGATGTTTTCCGTGCGATCTTCAGGTGAGAATCCGAGGTTTTTGTTCAGGCCGAAACGGATATTGTCGCCGTCTAGCACGTAGGCCAATCGCCCTTGCTGGACTAAGGCATGCTCTAGGGTGTAGGCTATGGTGCTTTTTCCGGAGCCGCTGAGGCCTGTCATCCAGATGAGGGCACCTTTTTGCTTGAGCATGTCTTCACGCACTGATCGGTCGACATGCCCCTCGTGCCAGGTAATGTTGGTTGCTTTAATTTCGGTCACGCCATGCTCCTTTTAGGTTCTTGATAACTGATGGATTCCTTAGTCTTCAACGTTGTGAATTTTGGGGGCGAGTATAGGGTTTGAAACTCCCGACCACAAGCGGAAAGAGGATAGGCCGATAAGAAAATGTGGGATTACTGTTCCGTAGAGCGTATTGGCATGAAAAAGTCTGTACAAATCAAGTGGTCTTGGCTTGCGGGTATCGCCCTGCCAATCGCGATGGGGATGATTGTAGCCGGTTGCGGCGCGATTCCGGGAACCTCGCTACCGAATGAATCCACGGAGCCGCTGGATGCAGATGAGTTTGAGCTAGTGGCTAGGATTGCCCATATTTCGGATGCCCAGATCACGGACGAAGAATCGCCAGGGCGTCTGACGGCTGCGGCCAGCTTGAATACCAGCGCTTGGCGGCCTCAGGAGGCGTATTCTACGCAGATTTTGGATGGTTTTGTCCGTACGGTGAATAAGATTCACGCTTCCGGCTCGCCTATCGACTTCCTGATTCACACTGGCGATGGGATTGATAATGCGCAGATGAACGAGCTGTCGTGGTTTGTATCGGTGCTTGATGGAGGGGTAGTCGAACCGAGTAGTGGCCCGGATGATCGGGAGGTGGGTCGTTTGCCTGATATGCTGCTCGATCCGCATCAACCTTTTCTGGCTCAGGGACTGTATAAGCAAGGTGAGCAGGGCCCGCTGGCGTCGATCCCTTGGTACAACATTATTGGTAATCATGATCATTTTGCGTCAGGCGTGTTTCCGATTGTGACAGACGTGTTTGGGCTGCGGACCAGTCCGTTGCCATTTGACGTGCGGATAGGTTTGTTCTTTCCGGTGAGATTAAACCCGACAGGCTCGACAGCATGGGCACCGATTACGCCGGCGAATCCTGGCCCGCCTGCGGAATTGAATTTTCCGGTCATGGTGCAAGCGAATCGAGCGAGGCGATTTGTCACTAATGCGGAAATCATCGCGATGCATGTAGCTAGCCCGACACTACCAGCGGGTCATGGGTTTTCGGCGGACTGCTCGACGTGCGGCTGGTATAGCGTATCGCCGATGCCGGGGTTACGGCTCATTGGCTTGAACTCGGCTTCGCCGCTGATTGAACAGCGGGCGGGCAATCATTCCGAAGGGGCACTGTCTTTCACGCAGGGGGCGATTTTAGAAGAATCGCTCTCAACTGCGTGTGCGGCTGGGGAAATGGTTGTGGTGGCTACCCATCATCCAGCCGAATCGTTGCGGATTTCAGCAGGGACGGCTGTCACTGGTGTTGAGTTTGTCGAGATGTTGAATCGCCATCCGTGCGTGGCGTTGCACCTAGCGGGCCATTGGCATCGCGACGTGGTGATTGATCGGGGGGGGTATGTGGAAATGGTTACTTCCTCGACGATAGATGCGCCGCAGACGGGGCGTATCGTTGAGATTTGGCGAGCGCGAGAGAGGCCTGGCGATGTTGAATTACGCTATCGATTTTTCTCGCATCTTGAAGATATTCAAGCTACTGATGAGGTGCACGCGTCTATGTTTGTCGATCCGCTGATGGAGATGCGCCGCGTGGCTCATGAGTTAGCGTTACAGCCAAGGTGATGTGGGATTTTGCGAGGTTGATATTAAAGTTTGGGGTATTAACACATTCTTACCACCGCGTAATCTAAAGCGTGCGGCTCGTTATGCTTGATCCAGTGTCGAGCGGACTAGGCTTAGTAGATCGGCACTTTTATAGGGTTTTTGGATGAGCGTTAGGCCCTCTTTGAGGATGAAGTTGTTGTGGATTTCGCTGTCCATGCTGTATCCACTGCTGAAGATGACGGGCATATCTGGGCACTTCTCTCGGATTTTTCCATAGACGGCTCGGCCTCCAAGTTTGGGCATGACCACATCCAATAGTACCAAGTCTAGCACGTTATGATGATCGTCGAATACGTGCATGGCTTCTTCGCCATCTTTGGCGGGTAGTACCGTGTACCCTGCGTCTTCTAGGGTGGTTTTACATAGTGCGAGAACCATGTCGTCGTCCTCGGCAAATAAGATCGTTTCGGTTCCGCCCTTTACCGCGCATTCGGTTTTATCAGGCATAACTTCTGCATCGCGCTCGACTAGTGGTAGGTAGACCTTAAATGTTGAGCCTATGCCGACTTCGCTGTCGACATCAACTTGGCCATGGTGCTGCATGATTAGACCATACGCAGTGGCAAGGCCCAGGCCTGTTCCCTTGCCAACCTCCTTGGTGGTGAAGAACGGTTCGAAGATTTGGCTCAGCGTCTTGTCGTCCATTCCGCAGCCATTGTCATTCACGCTTAGCAACACGTAGCGTCCTGGCGAAATCCATGCACGCGATTGACAATAGGATTCGTCGATGCGGACGTTCACTGTCTTGATGGTTATCGTGCCACCGTCTGGCATGGCGTCGCGGGCGTTAACGCATAAGTTCGTCAATATCTGTTCAATTTGTCCGCGGTCGGCGCGAACGGTGCCGAGTTCGAGACCTGGCGTGAAATCGAGCGTGACATGTTCGCCGATAAGGCGTCGGATCATTTTCATTAAATCCACGATCACATCGTTGAGGTCAAGGTCTTCCATCAGCAGTACTTGCCGGCGGCTGAAAGCTAGCAATTGGCTAACTAGCGATTTGGCCCGTTCTCCGGCCTTCATCATCGGCTCGAGGAATTCGTGGACTGGGTTGTTAATCTTGACCGTGTTTTGCGCCATCTCGCCACAACCAAGGATAACTTGCAAGAGGTTATTGAAATCGTGGGCTACGCCGCCAGCCAATTGACCGACGGCTTCCATTTTCTGCGACTGGCGGAGCTGAGTTTCCAGTTCGAGCCGCTGATTCTCTGCCTGTTTACGCTCGGTAATGTCGCGGTCAAATGCGATAATGTGTACCCGGCCATCGAGGAAAATTCGTTGGGCGGTAACTTCCACCGGGAAAATCGTTCCGTTTTTGTGCCGATGATCAATTTCGAAATGCAACTGTTCGCCAGCAGCCAATGCTCGCAAGCGATCGGGGACGGTATCTGATGACTCAACGGAATCGATTTCTGCGATCTTTTTACCTACCAGTTCACCTGGTGGGTAGCCATGCATCTTATCGGCGGATTCGTTGGCCGCGACGATGCGCCCGGCTTCCTCTCCTTCTATGCCGATGAGAAACACTGCATCTGGCGCGCTCTGGAAAATAGTTCTGAACTTGTCCTCGCTCTCATGCAATGCTTGCTCGGCTTGCTTGCGCTCGGTGATATCACGGCCTGTTCCTTGAAATTCAATTACTTCTCCGTTTTCATCGAGAATCGCTCTGTTGGTCCATCGCTGCCATCTTGTTTCGCCATTGTGAACGACGACACGATATTCGTGCGCTGCGACCGGATTCTCTGGTCCCAATGATGCGAAGTATTTTTGTACCAAAGGATGATCTTGTTCGGGGATGGTTGGCATGAACTTCTGGCCAATCAATTCATCGAAACTTTTGCCGAAGCACCGGCAGAATGCATCATTGACAAAGGTGATTGTACCATCCGGCAAATTGCGGCAGATTAGTTCTGTCTGGTCTTCTACGACCGCGCGGTAGCGTGCTTCGCTCGATTTAACTTCTTGCAGCGTCGTGCTATAAGCTCGATAGAGTACGCCCAATGCGGCGGGCAGAAGTAAAACTACGATGATGACTAGACCGACACCGAGAGGTAGGATGCCGAGCATGATTTCCCGCTCCACAGCTTTTCTCGGTACATGCACGCCTATCAGTGACGATAGGGTTGGGTTGTATACGAATGATGCTAATTGGCTTTCACCAGTCCCGGATCTATACCAGCCATGCCAATCCGATTTAGCATGCAGCACATCTATCAATTGTGAATAGCGATGCGCTTTATCCTCGATCGACCTATGGCCAACATACTCACCCTGCGTCGATGGGTATTTCGAGTGAAGTAGCAAATCACCTTGAGCATTGGTGATGCAGACATAGCTACCTTCATACTGACTTTTGTGTGCCGCCCATACTTCGTCGATGATTTCGACTCGGTCAGTTAGTGACAGAGAGATTTTTTGGGAGTCTGCGAGTGTGGAGAGCGATTGAGCCAAGCTTAGGTTAGCGGCAAAGACATGTTCAATGATCGCGTTTCGACTTAGCGAGTAAGATAAATAGGAAACGACGGAAATTGCAACGGCAATAAGAATGCCAAGTAGTACTGCGGTGGTGCCATGTCCGGAGACTTTTATGACTGATTTAGCCCTACCTGGCGATGGGGCAGTGATCGATCGTTCTTTTAGAAGTAGCGTCAAGAATCCGAGAAGCATGAGAAATGATATCAATAGTGCCACGGTCTCGGTAACGGGATCAACTGCTTTCCCTAATGCCGTGACTTGATAAAAACTTATTGTTCGGCGAATAACCATGAACAGAATGGCGGTCGCGATTAATATCCATGAGCGCCGTACAGTAATCCATGCAATCATACCAACTACGACAACCGCCGCGAGTTGAAGTAGGATGGATGTCGCCAGGATATAGAGTCCCATTCCCATTGCGTCTCCGCGCCGTGGCTATGTCACCAAGCTAGAAAAGTTCCTATCGGTATCGGTACTAACCCTATTGGCAATTTCGGTGGTCACGCGCCCATACCCTATTGATCGGCGATTCTTTCCTCGACCGATAATCTCGGCCACTAAAACTATTAATATGGCTTCTGCTAAGCCCATCAGGCCTTGTATTGTAGAGTTATTTGGTAGGTGTCCCGGCGTTGTGCCGCTGGTACGGCAGATTGACCACTGTTGTCGCGGTATGACTAGCTACGACCCCGTAGTCTGTATGCTCGGAATAACAGGCTGACTGGGCGTGGGTCCGTATCGAGGACATGGTAAGAGGCAGGCAGAAACGTGTCGAAAGCAACACATAGCATATCATTGATTCGCACGCTTCAACGACGCGCCTATAGCCAGGCCTGTCGGACGACCTTGTGGACCATAGCTATATTCGGCATCTGTAGCTATTTTTTTCATGGCTATGAACAACGACAGCAGGCGCAATCCCTCGCGGCTGTGACGGCTATCAGTTTGACGCCAAGCGCGAATGGCGATCTTAGCGATTCTGTTCTACGTTTGCTGCAAGATTGGGATCGAATCCGGGCGGTGGCTACGCTTGATGCTGGCAATCGCGTGATGACCGTCTTACCGAGCGATCCGGCATTTCGTAAAGTAGCCCAACAGGCTGTGGACTCTGGGAAAAATTGGTCCGAGATGTCCACCCGCAAAGATGACGCCCATGAGCAAATTCTCGCAGTGGTCGTGCCTTTGCAGTATTCACACACCTCGTTCGTACGCCGCGTAGTCGTGGTGCTAGAGCATAACTTCGACTGGGTTAGATGGATCAAGATGAACCTCTATTTCATGGCTATTGTTGCCAGCGTCAATATTGCCTTTGGGATATCGTTGGCCAGTTGGTTTACGCGAAAAGTGGGCTATCCTGTTAGAGAGTTAGTTGGTGTGGCGACGACTTGTAAGGATGGTACGGACCTTCCGGCTAATCTGCGGTCAGACCGCTGGGAAGAGTTCGCGTTGCTATATGACGCGCTTTGGCGTGTAAACCGTGAGCTAGCGAGCCATTATACGAATGTGCGGCGTATTAAACGTGAGTCGGAATGGAAGCTGCGAGATCGAGAGTTAGGACTTGGTCGTATGCTTCGGCGGGCAGAGGAGCAGGCGACGAATGATCCGTTGACCAAGCTACGTAATCGTCGATTTCTCGATATCGAATTGGAGCAGCTATTTGCCGCGCAGCAGGCTAGAAGTGAAGACCTTTCCATTGTCATGATCGATGTGGACCATTTTAAGGAACACAATGATACCCAAGGCCATACGAGCGGCGACTCGATCTTAGTCTTTGTGGGTGAGCTGTTGCGTGGTGCGATTCGGCCTACGGACCACGCCATTCGGTATGGGGGCGATGAGTTCGTGCTGCTGCTTCCGGATGCTGATGAGCAGAGTGCGTCCGCTGTTGCTGATCGCATCATTAAATTGTTTGCTCAATTTGCAGCCACGAAAAAGGGGCCTACCGCCCCACCGCTATCGCTTAGTGCTGGCGTAGCGTCGCTGGTGAATTCACGCGCGACATTAGGCTCAGAACTGCTCACTCGTGCTGATCAGGCGATGTACGAGGCCAAGAAAAATGGCAAGAATATGGTCTCCACTGCTGCTTGACTCTACCACTGCCCAAAGCTACACCACTTGTCCCTTCCTGTTGAATGAACGTCCATAGCATGTTACGTTGGCGTCTGTCCTGACGCGCCCCGTAGCGTAGCTGGGTTATTAAGATGTTTATTCGCAGCATTAATTGAATGAAGGAGCCTTCCTTTTGATTCGGCGACCGCCCGTAGCTCCGTTATCGATCAGCGTGTTTTATCCATGCTATAACGAAGAGGCCAACGTCGAAAATACGACACAGGCCGCTTTGAAGACACTGCGACGTATCAGCGACGACTTCGAGATTATTATCATTGATGACGGGAGTAAAGACCGAACAGGTGAGATAGCCGATCGCTTAATGCAGGAACATGTCGAAGTACGAGCGGTGCATAATCAACCCAATCTGGGATACGGTGGGGCGCTACAGCGGGGCTTTCGCGAGGCGACCAAGACCTGGGTGTTCTATACCGATGGTGACGGGCAATTCGACTTTGAGGAAATTGACAAACTCATTCCTCTCTTGGACCAAAACGACATTATTAGTGCGTATCGCATCGACCGCAAAGATCCGCTGATGCGAAAAATTAACGGTTTTTGCTGGACGACGTTGGTGAATATTCTCTTTTGGCAGCGATTACGAGACATAGACTGTGCCTTCAAGATATTTCCCCGTCAATTGTTCAATGAGATAGAAATGAAGTCCTCCGGGGCATTGATTGATGCCGAGATTCTGGCACGCGCCAAGCGCCGAGGCTATAGCGTTGGCCAAGTCGGGGTACATCATTATCAACGCACCGCTGGAGAACAAACCGGAGCCAACCTGGGCGTCATCATACGAGCATTTAAAGAGCTTTTCGGGTTGTGGCGAGAGATCCACAGATCGAAATAAAGCGTTTCAGCCGCTCATACAGATCAAGCAGAGATTTCGAAGCGTGCGACAGTACAGGTGGCTATGGCGTTTCTTCCGGCTGGCGATGCTGCAATTGGGTAGCTGAGGCCACGAGTGGCACAGCGGGGCGCAGGCGCAGTACGGTGTGCGAAGGCGCTTGGAAGCGATCTTTGAGAATCTCTGCCAGCTTCTGATCGCACCATAGGCGGGATTGATTTTGCGACGGCTCTATCAGGCTATCGCGCCAAAGGCGTAATACTTCTGTCTCCGCTACGCTCACCGCCCGCAAGGCGTCTGCGCGATCGATGTCGCTGGTGAACCAACCTTCACAGCGATCTTCTATCTTGGTTAGTAGTGCCAAAGAAGTAGCATATCGGCCATGGTCCGCCATGATGAGACATCGCTGCATTCGAGAGAAAAAAGCGAACGGCAAAGCGCGGCGTGAGAGTTCTTCGGTGGCCAGTGGTAACACCAGCATGGCAGGGGCTAGTCGGAATTCATGACCGCGCAGTACGGCGTACCATAGGACCGCTGCTGCGGCTATTTGCTCATCGTCGTCTTCCATCCAAACGGCTAGTTCCGAAGCTGCGGAACGCATGGTTCGCGTCACATCTTCAATTTGGTCAAACAGAATGATAGCCCGCATCGCGTCGGAAAATGCTTTCAGTACGCGCACTTTCATGGTGGTTTGAGCTAGCCAAGCGGCGTCGCCAGCGGGCTGTGCATCTTTTATCTGAGATACAATTTCTGACGTGTGACCAAGATATTCATCCACCGCATCGAGCATCTGCGACGCCGACTTGTCGATATGGCGTTTCGCGGGAAGGCGAAGCAGTACGCGCGTACAAGCTGGCTCCAGATTATGCGCGAGGGTGAGATTAGCCGCGACGAGCCAAAGTTCCGCCTGCTTAGTCAGATCGCTTGATTGCCGGGCTTGCTCAACCAGTTCTTCTGTATAGTTCGTCTGCGACTCTTGATAGGCGGCTTCATCCGTAAAACCCTCGATCGGGGCTAGGTCTATGTCAGAAAGATTGATAGGTGGTAAGGCATCTGTATCAACATCGTCTGGCGTTTTCTGAGCCTCTTGATTCACGGCTGGCTCTTCGCTCGAATGATAAGATGCCCAGGCTAGGGTTGCCGGGCTGATGATGGTAATCTGGAGTGATGTGATCAAAAGAAAACGTGATAGCGAGGTGCGAAATTCCATCATGATAGTCACCCTGTGTAGACATCCCCAATGTTGTTACAATTCCATATCGCAAGTAGCGTTCGAGTGGCCAAGTTATGGCACTATGATAATCATATAAGCTACTGCGCCTCTCGGCATCCTACGTTATCGTGTATCACGCTGTCGCGACAATCTTGCGGGAACAACCGAGTTTTGACCGCTATACAAAAATAGAGCTTGCTCTAGTGTAATTCTACATCGACCATGGCGAAATGGGTACGCGACACAATTTCCAATCTATCACTACTTATGTAACGCTATCCCAGACAGGACCGTATTACGTTGACGTGACAAAGGCCGGGGCCTACACTTACTTGGGGTACGTGTCGCGATCTTGGGGGCTAAAAGACGAAGCGTGCGCGCTTTTCTTATCCGCAATATCGACGGCTTATACGTGCTACGCTGCTGGGGACCGAACAGATGGGACAAGTGACATCTATACCTTCATCTAACCAAGCTGTAACGCCATCTACCCGAGCGACCGCATCTACGCAGTTAAGCGGCACTGAAGTCATTCTCACGTGGGCTGCGTCTATCATTTTGCACATTATGCTACTGGGCATCATGTTGTGGGTCGTGTTTCCCTTTTCGTCGCCCACGGAAGAAGCGCTACCGGTCGCGCTGACGGAATACATCGGAACCGTCAACAAGGCCACGTTTCAACCTTCGCCAATGCCAAATAAGGCAGACACCTCGCAGCCAACCCCGACGGCCGCGCAGCATGTCGCACCTGAAATTCCGACCACCCTGGCCGATTTGGGTATCACTAAAAATGTGGACGTACCCATCATCGGCATTGGCACGGGCAAGTCGGACATGGAGGGCTATGGGCTATCGGGCGGGGCTAAAGCGCCGGACTTTTTTGGTTTAGGCAGCAGTGCGAAAGCTGCGAAGCGCGTCGTCTATGTGGTAGACCGCAGCGGTTCGATGACCGACACCTTCCAGCATGTGCGGGCGGAATTGACGCGATCTATATCCTCGCTACGGCGAAGCCAAAAATTTCACGTCATATTTTTTAACGCAGGCCCGCCACTAGCGAACCCGCCACACAAGCTGGTCAGCGCCATTAAAGCACAAAAAAAAGCCTTCTTCGATTTTCTGCAAGGGGTTACGCCGGACGGCAGTACGCATCCGGAAATCGCCATGAGGCAGGCGCTGGAACTAAAGCCTGATATGATCTACTTTTTGACCGACGGCGAGTTTGATCCCAGCTTGGTGACGAAGTTAGACCAATGGAACAGCGATCGAAAAGTTCAGATATTTACCATCGCCTACTTTGATCCAGCTGGCGCCAAATTGCTTGAGCTCATCGCGCGGGAACATCAAGGGGCATTTAAGTTTATCAGCGAGCTTGATTTGCCTTAGCATAGACAGTGTGCCCAACGGCGCTGAGGCTTGGCGAATTGCAATTGGGGCTAAGATTGAATTTACTGCTGCAGTATGTGTGGTTTACTAAGGACGCTTTACTCGTGGACGCTAACGTGAAGTCGAATCATCTTATCCAACCAGGCAGGCGGCCATCACTTAGGCATAAAATGACTATGTCTAAGGCTAAATATGGCACACTCTTAGCCTATGTCTTTGCCATGACCGTTCCTGCGTGGGGAGATCAAGTAACGATCGGCGCTGATGATTATCCCAATGTGACGATTGTTTCATTTGAGCATGGTAAGCTAATTTTTCGCACGCCTAGAGATCAGGACGTTGCGTCGTTGATCCGCGATGTGGATTTTATCATGGTATCGCGGGGCCGACGTTTTGCTGATTTTAACGAGGCTGAGCAATATCTGCACGAAGGTGAACCTGCCCGGGCGATACCACGATATCAAAGGGCTTTTCGCACGGCAGATTCCTTCTGGCAAGGCCTAAGTCTTGCACGAGCAATCACCGCTTGCGATCGCGCGGGCCGAATCGATCAAGCCATTCAATACTGGATTAACCTGGCGGAGTTAGATCAGTCAGGCGTGGAAGCAGCCGTACAACTACTGCCCGGCAATATTAATGATAGCCAGCGTCAAGAAATTGATCGCGCTATAGTACATCTTACGAAGGCGGCTACGAAACAACGTAAGCCAGACCTCGCGGTACTATTTCAATTACTACGATACCGCTTGCTAGACGCGATTGGCGATGATCAGGCCGACGAGGCGGCACATACGATTTTGGCGTCTGGTTGGTCGAAAAATCTTGCGCACACGGAAATCTATGACATACTAATCGACGTGCTAGATCGAAAGATGCTGCGTGAAGTGACGTTAGAATCACTTACCAGGCTCGACGAAGCTATCGCGGACGCCCCGACGGCGAAGCTCTCTCAGTTACTGCTATTAAAAGGTCATGCACTGCTACGGCTCAAAAATGAACAGGCTAGCGGCATCGCTGCGGGGTGGGCGTTTATGCGGGTGGTGGCTCATATGCCAGATTCTCCGGACGCGGCAGAGGGGCTGTACGGAGCGGCGCTGGCTATGGAAAAGATTGGACGGGTGGATAAATCAATATCGTTGCTACAAGAGTGTCGAGACCATAAATTTGCCACTGCAGCGACTCAGACGCTCGCGACAAAAATGCTGGGGCGATTACAATCCGCTAAGCATGCGGCTGGATGAACATAGGACGCAATCGATTAACGCTCGATAGCGAAGGAGGATGTTGACTTGGTGGTACGGATTTTACTAATGACCGCGCTGCTCGCAGCTTTGGTAGGCATGATCTTGGTCGGGCCAGCTATGGCCCAGACAGATGTAGTCGTCGACGCTAGCGCAACTGCACATGGCAGTGTCTCGATCAAATACTTCGACTTTTTCGTTGTCAAAGGAGGCTACATTGCCTTTGGTTTAATCGCGTTATCCATCGTTACGATCGCCTTAGCCATTGACTACGGTGTATCGATTCGACGGGCGACTATCGTCTCTCCAGACTCCGCCCAGGAAACAAAAAAACTCATCGACCAACACAAATACGTCGACGCCGTGCGATACACCTCTGAAGACCCAAGCATGATGGGCTGCGTGCTTAATGCCGCACTGCTTGAATCTCGCAACGGTTTCTCCGCGATGGAGCGGGCGATGGAAGAGTCGCTCGACGATCGATCGGCGCGACTATTTCGTAAAATCGAATACGTCAGCATCATTGGCAACGTGTCGCCGATGATTGGTCTGCTCGGAACAGTCATGGGTATGATCCTTCTCTTTGCAGAAATTCACGCAGCCGATGCGTTTCCCGGAGCGCGTATCGTTGCGGACCGCATCTCAATCGCGCTAATCACAACATTCTGGGGCTTGGCTGTGGCTATTCCGGCGTTGAGTATCTACGCTATTTTCCGCAATCGCATCGACGTACTCACTGCGGAATGCGCGCTGGCTGCTGAGCAGATTATTGGCGTGTTCAAGCCGAGTGAAACGCTGGACGTGCCAGTGCCCGCAACCGCGGGTCAGCCAACCACTACATCATAGGTAAATCATGCGGCACGAAAGACGAAGGCGAGAAACATCTTCCGGTATCAGTTTTAATGCGGTGCCTATGGTTGACGTGATTTTTATGCTCACCATTTTCTTCATGTTAGTCAGCCGATTTTCGTCTGCTGAACAGATTCCCATGGAGTTACCCAAGCCCGAACATTCTCAGGCGAGCGTAGCTAAGATTCCCGAACGGGTCATCATCAATTGCCGCGTAAACAGTTTGTTGCCCTCGGGGTCTATGCAGGCCGTGTATAGCGTTGGGCCTAATCAACCGGAATCGCTGGACGTCGTCGCTCGACGATTGGCAGCTATGCGAAAGCAATCTCCTAACTTAAAAGTCGTCGTTCGTGCAGACCGCCGGCTACCCTACGCGGAAGTGCGCGAGGTTATGCGCATGCTAGCGAACAACAATATAGACATGCTAAATGTCGTGGCTCATGTGAACGAGGAGAAATGATTTTGCGCGATAGTCCCAACTTTTCCTCAAGCGCGCAGCGTCATGATAGTGTCATCGCCAGGGTGCGGGCGAGACGACTAAGCCGAAGTCGAAATCATCAAGGCTCTGCGATCACCATGAATTTCGCGCCGATGATAGACATGACGTTCCTGCTGCTTATTTTCTTTCTCGTCACAACAACTTTCGAGCGGGCGGAAGGTATCCTAGCTTCCAAATTACCGACGAATACTGGCCGACATACTGCGAGCTTGCCTTTGGTGCCCATTGTGGTCCGCGTGCAACAAGTTGACAGTGATCATAACGCGTTCCACATCTCCCTTGACGGGTTCGATGCCCAGCCAACCACCTTCACCGCGCTCACGGCTGTGCTATTGAACATCCAAGCGCAACCGGGCTTTGATAATGAAACGCCGGTGGTTATTGTCGCCGATCAAGAGTTGCCGTGGGACCATGTCGTAGCTTGTTGGAACGCGACGCTGAACGCCAACTGCCAGCGCGTGGCCTTTGGAGACTAAGCGCATGAGACTCACGCAAAGTCATTCTGGCCG
The DNA here is from genome assembly GCA_029260115.1 of Phycisphaerae bacterium. GTDB lineage: Bacteria > Planctomycetota > Phycisphaerae > UBA1845 > UBA1845 > JAJRPG01. The sequence goes on from JAJDDW010000069.1 coordinate 16,133, forward strand.
ACGTCTAGTCCTCAGTTGTTGGTTCATGACTCATATGATAGTCAGCTTGATCTGTTGGCCCGCATCGGCGCGGGCGCAAACAGCGACGGCAGACACTGCAGAGCAGTCGCGTTTTTCCACGCCGATTTTTCGTCAAGCATTGCGACAGCGCGGGCTAACGGAACTTCTCAAGCACCATATCAACGAATATCCGTCGCGCGATCCTATAGAAAAACTGTTGCAGGCGCGTGAGCTTCGACTGGCAGAAGCTGCAGATGATTTTCTTTCATTGTCAGTGCGGCGTAGTGCCAGTGTAGAGGCCAATCAATTCTTGACGCAATTACTCACGCAACAGCCCCAGGACCGACGGCGATTTCAGTGGCGATTTTCACTGGCCCATTCGCTAATTTACGATGAAGCGGAGCCTTATTTTACGCGCATACTATACGAACAAATGCGTCCTACTGACGCAAAAGAACTTGTCGAAATTACGCGTCGCGCGGTGGATGTGTTAACGACATTACAATCGCAACTCCAGACCGAGTATGCACAACTCGACCAGTTACCAGTCAAAGAGTTCGATCGTCTTGAACGCAATGGCTACGTGGATAACATCGATCAGCTTGAACCCAAGACTGAGTACCTACTCCTTTGGGCGTGGTTTTATGATGCCTTACCTCGACCCGAGAATGATGGGATCAAACTCAAACGTCTGCACGACCTTGCGGAGGCGGTGTCAAAAAACCGGCGACTGCTAGACACCCCGCATCAAGCTTCGGGCATCCAGGTGCAGATGTTGCTGCTGGTCGGCATGACGCATCGGCTACTGCACCGGCATGTCATTGCGCGAGACCTATTGACGCAGGCAGTGACCATCGCCGACCGAATTAGTCAACCCGACATGCGACAGCAAGTTGCCTGGGCGAGCACGCTTGCCCGTGTGGAACAAATTCGCAACGAGCGCGACGCCGGGCGATTAGGTGAAGCGATCAAGTCCGCTCAGAAACTAGATCGGCAAGCAGCCGATCAACAACCAGAAAATTTTGGCCTGCGCCTCGTCGCCGGGCTATTACAACAATCTATCTACCGTGCCTCCGCGAAAAAGCTGGACCTATCCGGCGACAAAGAGCAGGCGCAACAACAACGTCGTCAATCATGGCAATCACTCGCCCAATTGGTTAGTCAGCGACCGCAACGCCGGGAAGAAATCTACGCCCTGCTATATAGCCGCCTCGATAAGGACGCCAATCCTGCGCAGTTGGACCCTATCGAGCAAGCTGCCCTCGTGGCGGGGTCGCTGACGAGCGCGTCAGAAAATGGTAACGACGACCGATTGCGTCAAGCGATTCGTGTCGGCGAATACTTTCTGATTAATTCCAAACAGGCATCGATGTTAATTCCTGAAGTGATGTACAACATCGGCGTCGCCCATTACCGACTACACCAAGCGGCCGACGCCGCGACTTATTTTATTCGAGTAGCCAGGCAATATGCTACTTTTGAACAAAGCCCACAAGCAGCGGTCTATGCCGTGCAGTTGTCAGCCGGGCTATACGAAGACCCTGAGTGGAGAGATCAGCCTGCGGTACAAACATTATACTTGGACGCGCTGCGACTGCTCGTTACGACTTTTGCCAACACCAAGGAATCGCGTTACTGGCAGTTTCAATATGCCCAGTTGCTCGAAACGCAGCAAGAATTTCGCAACGCAGCCAACGAATACGCCAGAGTTCTACATGACCACGCCAACTATGCGGAGGCTCGTTTTTTTCAATTACGATGTTTAGCTAAGGCGCTAGAGAAAATTTCTACGGCACCGGCTACCGTCAGCTCCAGCTTACTTGCTAACGAGTTTTTTGAATCGCAGCGGGCCTTTGTCACCTGGATCAATGGCGCCATTAGCAACGCAGCGACGGCTATTCGGTCACAACTACTTCGACAATATCTAGCTGAAAGTAAGCTCCTCACGGCTGAGGTGCAGATGTTCGATTCGATCAAACGTCCCGCGCTCGCTATAGAGTCGTTAACGAATATCGAAAAAAACTTCGATGAAATGCCTAGCTTATCCAGCCGGGTGTGGCGACTTAGACTCACAGCTTTTGAACAGCTAGGCCGACTCGATGAAGCTGCGGCTGTGATCCCTGCCTTTATCAAAGCTGATCCCGTCGGCGCAGGGCCTGTCCTCCAATCGTTGTATCAGGCCATGAGCGAAGCTGTTTCCAGCCTGCGCAATTCTGGCGAACATGAAAAAGCGCAAACTAAAGCAGAGACCGCGCTAATGCTCGCCCAACAGATTTCCCAATGGTCAAAACAATACCAAACAGATGTTTCAACTGACCAGCAGCTAACAATTCAATTACAGCTCGGGGAAGCGAACCTCCAAGCCCAGCAATATAAGCAAGCCCTACTATTATTTAAGCCTCATGTACCTTCGTTGGAAATGGTCGGCACCGCTGAATCCATAAGCGCCCGGGCCGCGATGGGATATAGCCAGGCGCTATTCGGGTTGAAGTCGTTCGACGACGCACTACACTACTTCAATCGATTAGCCACGGCATTACCGAACGACCATCCCCTCAAATGGCCTGCTCTACTACGCGATCTCGAATGTCGCACGGCCTTGGATGAACCGCCCAAGGACATAATCAAAGTGATTCGGCAACACCAATATCTTCACCCTGGTGCGGGAGATGAGGCATTAACCAAACAATTCGACAAGCTGCTTCGTGAAAACCAGCGGCGACTCGACCTTCCATAAGTCTTCGTAAAACTACCGAAGATTGGCCAAGCGGCGACGATCACGCCGAGCATCGTTGACCATGCTAGCATAGCAATTTACACTGCGACGCAAATAGCTGGAGACTGATGCCTCATGTTACGTGCAAACCAACTACAAGCTGACCGAGCCTTTGTGCTGGTCGTAGACATTCAGGAAAAGTTACTACCCGCGATCCTGCACCATGAATTCGTCGTGTCAGCGAGCTGCAAACTTCTCAATGCGGTCAGTGTGTTCAAGCTACCGGTGATCGTTACTGAACAATATCCGCAAGGACTGGGCAAAACTGATGCGAGGATTGTCTCTTGTCTAGAGAAATGTATCGCGCAAACTTTAGAGAAAGCGACGTTTAGTGTCTGCGACGAACCTACAGTACGCTCAGCCATCAATAAACTAGATAAACCGCAAGTGATTGTGATCGGCATTGAGGCGCATGTTTGCGTACAACAATCTACGCTGGATTTATGTGCCCAAGATTTCGATGTTTTCGTTTGCGCCGACGCCATCAGCTCCAGAGGAAATACTGACTACAAAATCTCCCTAGCCCGTATGCGACAGGAAGGGGCTATTGTCACCACGGTGGAGAGTGTTCTTTTTGAGATGTGCAACCGCTGTGACAATGACGAATTCAAAAATATGTTGAAGGTAATCAAAGCGATGCCGCCAGCTTATTAGCGTGAACCCTACCGGCCCGCGCGTCAGTGCGATTCGTTCCATAGGGCTTATAAGTAGCTACGATGATGAGTATAGACTTAGATTTTGAAGATGATGAATGGATCGAAGACGAAGGCGATGAGGACGACGTCTATTTGTCCTGCCCTTTTTGTCACGAAGACGTACACGAAGATACGCAGCAGTGCCCCTCTTGCGGGGACTGGATCATTCCCGTGGACCCACGCCAGCGCACGCAGAAAATAATTTGGGCCATCGCTGCTATGCTTATTATCGCGAGCATGTTTATGTTCGTGGTATTTTAGTTCAAACGCACGCAGCCTCGACGTGGAGTCTGATTTGTTTTACCTTACTGTTATTGTGTGCAGGGACAATCCTAACGACCGGCGAAATAGGTCGCGTGCGATAGACTGGCGGTTCGCATAATTTCGCCCAGCAGTCAGCCGAGTGCAAGAAAGGATGCTTGCCATGCTAGACGCTACACCACAGCCACCCAAGGATTTGCCGGAACACGGCGGCGATGCGCTTAATCATCATATAGCTAACGAAGAGATCGATCTTCCCTGCCCCGATTGTCATTATAATTTGTTTGGCACGACCAGCGACAGATGCCCCGCATGTGGCTGGGCTATTGATGTTGACGAATTAGCCGAGTTTTACGCATCATCAAGTGCCAGGTCTGCTTCACGCTGGATGCTCATCACTGGCAACGCCGTCTGCATTGTCGCTACACTGCTTGGTACAAACGCCATGCTCTCAGCTGGCAAATCTCTGTCACTACTCGACGCCTGCATTTTACTTTCAATTATCATCGCTACCGCTGGACATCTTTGGCTGGGGATTGCCGCCGTCGCTCACGGTTCACACTGGCCCATGAAACAAGGCGAAGTGAGCGCCATCATTACATTCATGGCCAGTGTTTCCATCACGCTTGGCATTGCCGGCGCTACGCAAGGCCTAAGCTATGCACCAACCCCGCTAGTCAACGACGAGGGTTATCAAGTCAACGGCCCGCTAGAATTTGTAATGATCGCTACCATTTGCACCATGCCCGCCTGGACCCTTTTACTCCTAAGGCTCATGGCCTATCGCCCTAAACATCGCCAGATCAAGAAATCGACTACACTCAAAGATACCCCGACGATGACCAGATCGCCTTTTACCATAACGATGCTAAAACCTTTCATTGCATCGCAAATTCATTGCCAATGGCAAGACACTCCACAGATTTTCCCACGCCCAGCCATCGATCACATATCTCAAGCATGGGATATCGCACAACTGCAGGCGCAGCAAAACCAGCGACAACTATTCAATGGCGACTTGATCCGACTGATCGCGATGAAGGCTCATAACGACGCGCTGCGCCTGACGCTTAGCCCCACAAGTTATCGCGATTTTGTGGGTACGAATCTTAGCCCTGCGTTCCACGAATTGCTGATCGAGCAAAAAGTTTTCGCCAATGCGCTAGGCATTAGCGTGGTCCCATCAACGATAGACGGCTTCATCGTCCTAGGTTTACGTAACCATTCGGTTACGTTTCATGCAGATTGGATTCACACCATCGGCGGGATGCTCGAAGGCATAGACCGAAAGCATCACCATGTAGACATATTCAGTTGTGCAGCGCGAGAATTAAACGAAGAGCTTGTCGTGAATAGCCATGAATATCAGCCATTATTCACGCTGGGGCTAGCGTGCGATACGTCGATCATGCAACCGGAATTGCTCTTAAGTGCCCGACTCTCATTGCCCCGGCGCGACATCGAAGACCGTTTCGACGGGAACGCGACGGCGCAGGAACATACAAAACTCATCTTTGTTGCTGACGCCCCCGATGAGATCATCCCCTTCATCTGCCGTTCGCCACTACTAACCCCCATAGCCCAAGCCGCTTTACTTGCGCATGGCTATCACCATTGGGGTCAAGAATGGTACGAGCAAACTTGCCTATTACTCTATGATAGCTTGCCTGAGCGCACCGGCTGGAATGAATGAAACAGCTCTACATAGCAGATAAATTCGCTCCGTCGCCCGGTGAGGCCTGTACTCTTGCTGCCACAGCTGCGTAGACTTCCGTCGCGCCGCTGCGGCGCAGTACGCGGGCACATTCATCGATCGTAGCCCCGGTCGTTTTTACATCGTCAATCAACAGAATACGGGCCTTGGATAGTTTTACGCCACTCCGCATTGCGAACGCCCCATGCACATTTTGAATACGCGCCGTATAGCTTAAGCCGATTTGATGCGGGCCACATCGCGTGCGTTGCAGGATCCCCACCAAAGGCAAGTGACAACTCTTTGACACATACTCAGCCAGGGCACTTGGCGCATAAAATGGCCGGCGCATGCGGCGTCGCCAATGCGTCGGCACCATAGCAACAGCTTCCACGCGACTAGACCACGACGCCCGAGAAATCTCATCCACCAATCGCGGGCCAAAAAACTGCAGCAAGTCTTCCTGCCCTTGATACTTAAACGCCCGCACCAATGGCTGCATCATCTCGACATAAGGCCCCGCCCGCACCGTCCCATCCACCCGCGGCTTTTTATCTCGACAATCACCACATAACCCTTTACTCACCTCATAATTGGCCACCCCTCGCGCACAGGTTGGGCAAGCTGGTTCCCGACACAACGCTGTAATAGCCTTATCGCAAGATGAGCACATTCCAAGTTTAAGCGCGGGATCATCACATCCACATACCAAGCAGCGGACCGGGAAAAGAGTGTCGATAATCGCGGCGTACCACCTAGTAAGATGTCTCGCAGGCCTATCACGCATACCAACACATAGCCATGGTCGTGGTTTCTGGATCCAATTGACCTAATAAGTAGTAACCGTCGCCATACCCACCCGTCAATATCTGGTTCAGCTCCGCCATCATAAATTTTAACCACGACGATGCGCCTGTCGTGTACCAGCGGATTACTGCCTAGCCGCACACGGGACAGGCAGCTACATCGTTCCGCGTGAGCGCATCGCCGGGCGGGGCGAGTATATCTCCCCGTATGCTCAAGGAGTCACATATTGTGACAAGTTGTGACAGATTCAAGGTGAAATTTGCTTTCGATTTAGTTGATCGATGATTATAATACGCGGCTGATAACGATTTTGTCCGACATCACTATTGAGTGCCACGAAAAGCCGCCATCATGTCACAGCCAAGCAACCAGCTTTTGTATTACCGTTCGCTAGCCGTATGTGCGCTATGTTTTGGGTCGATCGCCTTCGCTCAGCCAGGCCCCAAAAATGTCGTTGTCGCTGAGGCCAAGTTAATCGACGCTCCAGCGACCATCACTCTGGTCGGTACGGTAGATGCCATACGCCGTAGCCAAGTGAGTTCGGAAATCGCCGGGTTGGTTGAGTCTATGCCCGCCCGCGAAGGTGACCGGATCGAAGCCGATGGTCTGATTTGCAAGCTAAGAGACGAATCACTTCGCTACCAAGTGGACGAGGCCCGGGCGAACCTACAATCCAAACAAACTATGCACGCGGAGTTAATTGCTGGCTCGCGTAAGGAAGAAATCGCTCGCAGCCAAGCTTTGCTCGAAGAAGCCCAGGCGGACTATGAGCGCTGGCAACAGGAATGGTCGCGGGTCTCGGCTTTATACAGTGGAAGCGAATCCAACGTCAAAGAATTTCATGAAACCCGCGCGTCTCAGCTTCAGGCTAAAGGGCGCATGTTAGCTGCCCAGGCCAATCACAACATGATGGTCGCTGGACCTCGCCAAGAAGTCATCGCGCGGGCCGCCTACGAAGTCAACATGTATCAGTCTGCCGTGAAACGCCTGGATAGTGATCTAGAAAAATTAACCATCATAGCACCGTTCGGCGGATATGTCGTACAACGATTAGCCGAGGTTGGCGAATGGATATCTGCGGGCGATGCGGTTATCGAACTTGCAGAACTCTCTTCTGTTTATGTGCGCGTTAGCGTGCCGGAATCAGCTTACCCCTATCAAAAAATTGGCGATAAAGTTCGCGTGAAAGTGGACGCGCTGCAGCAATTTTTTGATGGCACGATTAAACGCATTACGCCGCAAGCGGATCGGGCAGCCAGGACGTTTCCTGTTGATATCGAAATCGATAATCGTGCAGGAATTCTTGGTAGTGGCATGTTTGCCCGGGCTGTCGTACCCGCCGGTCCGAAGCAACCAATCATAGCGGTCCCGGACGACGCCATTATTCAACGCGGCGGTATAGACTATGTAGCTATCGTTCACCCAGGTCCGAATGGCATGATGGGCATTCTGATGGGTGTGACGGTCGGTGTTGAGGTCAATGATTGGATAGCCATTACGTCGGGCAATGTGAAACCAGGCATGAAGGTCGTCACACGAGGCACTGAAAGCATTATGCCATTCCCCACCGACATCATTCTAGTGGACCGTAATGGCACGCCCCTTGCGACTAAGCCCGATGAAAAGCACACTGAGCATGCACCAAAGAGTCATGCGCCGTAGGAGTTGAACCTCTCATGGACCCCATTCGCTTTGCTATTAATTCGCCTGTAAAGATTGCCGTCGGCGTGATCCTCGTTGTGATGTTTGGCCTGCTAAGCATTCTCGAAGTACCCGTACAACTCACGCCCGATGTGGATAAACCAATCATCACCGTTCAGACCCGCTGGTCTGGCGCTAGTCCGCAGGAAATCGAAAGCGAAATTATCGATCGTCAGGAAGACAAGCTCAAGAGTGTTTCCAATCTGTTGAAAATGACATCCGAGTCCTCGCAAGGATCAGGAAAAATTAAACTTGAGTTTCCGGTTTCGGTGGACAAAGACATCGCCTATCGAGACGTCTCCGACAAGCTCCGCCAAGTAAGCGGATACCCGGAAGAAGTAGACGAGCCAGTCATGTCAGCCACGGACGACGAGATGGCTAACACTATCGCTTGGCTCATGCTGCACGACAACAAAGGCAAAGATATTTCGGAGTTAAAAACTTTTGTTTTCGACAATGTCAAACCTCAGTTAGAAAGAGCGGATGGCATCAGTAGTGTTGATGTCTACGGTGGGCGAGATCGAGAAATTCAGGTGGTGGTTGATGCGCATTTAGTGGCTGCCCGTAATATTTCATTACGCGACGTTGAAACAGCCCTTCGCCGTCAAAATAAAAACATCTCAGCCGGGCTGATCGAACAAGGAAAGCGAGACTACACCTACCGAACCATAGGCGAATATCAAAGCCTTGATGACATTTCAGACACCGTCATCACCTACAAAGAGGGTGGCCCGATTCGGATTCGTGACGTCGCGACGGTGATAGATGGGTACAAAAAGCCAGTCTCATTTGTGCGTAGTAAAGGTAGCCCCGTATTAGCACTTCCCGCTCGTAGGGAGACCGGCGCGAACATCATTAGCGCGATGGAAAATCTTAAAGAACGTGTCGCATTAGTGAATCGAGAAATTCTCGAGCCACGCGGATTAGGGTTGGAATTGAGTCAGGTATACGACGAAACGACTTATATCTGGAGCGCTATTTGGTTGGTGCTCAAAAACTTAGTCATTGGTGGCGCCCTAGCCGTAGGCGTTTTGCTGCTATTTTTAAGAAGCGGCAGCGCGACGGGCATCATCAGTGTGGCAATTCCTATTTCTGTTATTGGCACTTTTTTAGTGATCGGCATGTTAGGGCGTTCGCTAAACGTCGTACTATTAGCCGGCATGGCCTTTGCGGTCGGGATGGTGGTTGATAATGCCATTGTCGTATTAGAAAATATCTATCGCCACCGGGCGATGGGCAAGTCTCGCGTGGTCGCTGCGTATGACGGTGCGAACGAAGTGTGGGGCGCTATCCTTGCTAGCACGCTCACAACGGTAGCCGTTTTTCTTCCCGTGGTATTTATTGAAGAAGAAGCTGGGCAACTGTTCAAAGATATAGCCATTGCTATTTCCTCTGCCGTGGGTTTGTCACTGGTCGTTTCAGTGCTGGTGATTCCGCCGCTGGCTGCTCGCTTTTTTAGTGCTTCCAAAGCCAAGGAGATTTCAGCTGACAAGCCTTGGAGGCCCGCACAGTTCGCAGGTAATTTGGTCGCAGCTATTAATCGTCGCGCGTGGCTGCGACTGGCGATTGTTGTGGGTATGCCAACGATTTCTATTCTAGGAAGCTGGGCCCTCATGCCTGCGGCTGAATACTTGCCTTCGGGGAATAAAAACCTCGTCTTCGGTTTTTTGCTTTCACCGCCGGGATATTCCATTGAGGAGTTTCGACGCATGGCTAAGATCGTCGAGGATGGCGATCCCAATGATCCGACGGATGGCGTTCGACCTTCAATTGAAGCAGCGCTAGGCTCGCAGGCCGCATCCCAACTACCGAATATCAGTATCCGCCTTGGAAAACAAGGTGAAATTGTCAAGACCGTGACACCGCCACCGATAGACAATTTTTTCTTCGTATCTTTTTCTGGCGGGGCGTTCATGGGGTGTACGTCTAAAGAGCCTACCAACGTCAAACCACTTGTATCTGTGATGCGAAACGCTGGCTCACGCATTCCCGGCGTCTTTTCAGTTTTCCAACAGACCTCGCTGTTTGGTGGTGGGCTATCTGGCGGCGGCGGCGTTGACGTAGAAATAAGAAGTGATGACCAGCAAGCAGTGGTGGCCGTCGCCCAAACGATTCAGCGACAAATCATGAATAAAGGCTATGATTATCCGCGACCATCGCCAGCTAATTTTGACCTCGGCAAGCCAGAAATTCAGCTCATTCCCGATAGAAGCAAAGCCGCAGATCTGGGCCTGGATGCGCGCGACGTTGGTTTTATTGTTGAGGCGTGTGTTGACGGCGCATTCGTTGGTGAATTTAACGATCAAGGCGATAAAGTTGATATGGTCATAAAGGTGGCCGGGACTGATTCAGCAACGATGGAACAAATCGGACAGATTCCGATTGCCACGCCTTCGGGCCATGTGGTTCCGATTGCATCAGCCGTTTCATTTAATCGAACCACTGCGCCTCAGCAAATCAACCACATCGAAGAGATGAAATCGGTTTCCTTAGGTGTCAGGCCAAAGACCGGCGTGCCTTTGCAGACGACGATGGAGGAGATTGAAAATGAAATCATCGCGCCGTTGCGACAAAGTGGCGCAATCCCCGGTCATGTATTCACCAGCCTAGCAGGCACAGCCAGTAAATTAACCCAAACGAAAAAAGCTTTGCTCGGCGACTTCGATGGTGTGGTTCAACAGCCAAGGATTGCAGGCTTATCTATTGGAAAGTCTATTGGCGCAATTCTTATCGCAGCCATCGGCATTGTATTATCTGTCAGAATCGTAGCCGGGCGTAGACGAGCGTCATTAGTCTCCCTTTGGCTGGGTCTAGCTTTAGTCGTCGCTTTCCTGACTGTTAATCCTCAGTTAGCTGTCACGATCATGACATCGCGGGCAATCCTCGCGCTGTTTCTCACTTACCTATTGATGGCCGCCCTTTTCGAGTCGTTTTCCTATCCCTTCGTCATTATGTTTTCTGTGCCCCTAGCCGCCGTGGGTGGTTTCGCCGCATTGTACACTGTCCACCGGTTAAGTTTGAACGATGTCAGCGCCCCCATCCAACAGCTAGACGTCTTGACCATGCTCGGATTTGTTATATTGATTGGCATCGTCGTAAACAACGCCATTCTCATCGTTCACCAGGCGCTCACTTACGAGCGCCGCGACGGCATCGAGCCGCGCGAGGCTATCGCGCTATCTGTTCAAACCCGCACCCGACCTATCTTTATGAGTGCCATGACTTCGATTTTTGGCATGGCCCCACTTGTCATCATGCCGGGCGCGGGCAGTGAACTATATCGAGGTTTAGGCAGTGTCGTATTGGGGGGACTGCTGGTTTCCACGCTATTTACACTGATTGTAGTCCCGGCTATGTACACATTATTCCTGGATATGCGAATCTGGATAGGAGAATCCAGCGGGGCTGATACCGCGATTTCTCAACCTATCCCCGCTAGAGCTACCTCGCCATCCGTTTCCCGTAGTCCGGATGCGTAGATCACCCTAATTTTTATTGCATTTGCACTACTAGACGCCGGCATTGGCACGATTTATGCTGTAAACAGCGTATAGTGACCGTCGTTAGGCAACTTTTTGTGTTAACGTCGCTGATAAACGAGTATCTGAAATTGCGAGGTTTAGAATCATGACCCACGAACTCATTCCCGGTCTCGAAGGCATCCCCATTGCGGAGTCCCAGGTCAGCTTTGTAGACGGTCAGCGAGGGCGATTGGAATACCGCGGCATTAGCGTGGAAGACCTTGCGGAACATAGCACCTTTGAAGAAACCGCGTTCTTGCTCATGTATGGGCACCTGCCTACGAATAGCGAGTTTTGCGAATTTACTGACGACTTATCAAGGGTTTTCAGACTCAAGTATCAAGTAGTTGACTTGATGAAACGTCTACCAGACACAGGCCACCCTATGGACGCACTCCAAGCGGCCGTCGCTGCCATCGGCATGTTTTATCAGCCGCGCAGCAACCTCACGGAGGCGCAGCGTCGCGTAGCGTGTCTGCGTATATTGGCCAAGACGCCTTGCTTGGTCGCTGCGTTTCAACGACTCCGTCACGGTGAAGAATGGCCTTTGCCGCTCAAGCACTTGGGGTTAGCCGCGAATTTCCTTTATATGATGAACGATAACGAGCCTGATCCAGAGGATGC
>JAJDDW010000070.1 GCA_029260115.1 Phycisphaerae bacterium
GGCGTTGCTGCTTTGGCTATTGGGTCAGCCGGATTCTAGTGAGCCTTATTTGAAAATGATCATCGGGGCTTACATCATGCTCGCCACGTTTATTCGCAAGCCGAAATCGCATGCACCGGATGGGAAATGGTGGCATTTTCCGCTCACGGGTTTCGCGGCTGGGACTGCGGCGCTGACTGTTGGGGCTGTGGGTCCGTTGATCGCGCCAGTGTTTGCGCGATGCGGTTTTGTAAAAGAACGGTTGATCGCCACGAAGGCGGTTTGTCAATTGGTCACGCACGCTATCAAAATACCGGCGTTTATTTTTGTGCGGCAGATAGATGTCGCTCATCTTGGAATGCTAGCTGGACTGATGATACTTATGGTCATTCCTGGAACGTTGATCGGGAAGCGATTGTTAATAGGTGTTTCGGATCAACACTTTACGATAGCGTATCGCGTGGCTTTGACGTTGGCGGGACTAAAGATTTTCTTCGTTGACGGCCTGCGTCATTTTATCATGTGATAAGCTGCGTACGGGAAAAGATATTAAGAGCCAAGCTGGCGTCGTGCCCAGGTGTTGCTGGGGTCGAGTTCTAAAGCAGCTTGAAAGTGCTGATTGGCTAGGGTTGGATTAGCCAACGCTAGATTCACCTCGCCCATGATGCAATGGGCCTCCACGTCTTCGGGGTAATCGTTTAAGAAAGATTTTAAAATGTCGATCGCTTGATGATATTGTTTGCGTTGCCATTCGACCGTCGCGAGAAGAAAGCGAACTTGCTTATTTGTCGGGTCGTGCGACATCGCGCGGTCGAGTGATTGTAGCGCATTCATCATGTCGTTGGTTTCCAGTGAAGCTTGCGCGAATAATATTTGAGCTTGCACGTCCGATGGTGTTTTATTTGCGTGGGTGGCGAGTGCGTTTTTTGCGAGGGCAGGCTGGCCAATGGCTAAGTAGCTGTAGGCGATGTTTCTAAGTACATCACCTGTCGCACTATCAGTGCCGAGCAGCGGCTTTAATACTGCGACGGCTTCCTCATGACGATTGGCTATGACTAGCAATCGTCCCAAGGATGCGGCGACCAATGGGTTGTCGGTAGCGGATGTGTCGCAGGCGCGGTATTGACGGATGGCACGGTTGGTATCACCTAAAAGTCCGGCAATTCTAGCAGTGAGGACACAGACTGCTGGCGAATCATCTGTTTGGGAATTTGTTTTTTCGAGCAGCGCCAGGGCTTGTTCGACCTCTCCCACGGATACCAAACATTCTGCGGTAGCCATGAGGAAGTCGGCTTGTTCAGGTTGCAATTGGCGGGCTTGCTCAAATAATTCGCAGGCTTGGGTAAGCTCGTTACGTTGTTCGAGTATCACGCCACGAAGGTAGATTAGCTCAGCCGAATTAATACCAACGATTTCAGCCGTTTTGATTGCCTGCTCAGCAGACGCGAGTTTGCCTAATTCAAGAAACGCCTTAGCTAGTAGCGCGTAAGAAGTTTCATCGTTGGGGTCCAGGGCCAATGACTCAGTAGCCGTGCGTGTTGCTTCAAGGAAATGCCCATTTTCAAATTGTTGTTGGGCAAGTTGGAATTGCACTCGACCGCGAACCTGCTTCCACTGCTGTTCGGCTTGAGCCTTGTGTTGCGTCATGGTGCCTTGCTGACAGCCTGATGGGGCCAGCGATATTATCATTAATCCTACAGTCAGGGCAAGTTGGGGGCGCGGTGTGGTATGGTGAAGTGAATTTGTTGTGGTCAACATTTATGGCTCCTCGCTGCCATCGCCGGCTTGGTCAATGGTTTCATCATGTTGTATTTCAATAGGTTTTAATAATGGCTGGCCGTATGGCGGTTGCGGATCATCCTTTTGTCCTTCGATGAGATGGTAGACGAAGGTTCGAATACTGGTCGCGTCGGTGTCCCAATCACGTTGCTTGAGGATGCGTTCTTTTAATTTTATAGCAGGTATCATGCGGCTGCTATTGTGGAGGGCGAGATCCAAGTGCCATTGCGCTTGCGCTAGGTCGCCTGCCGCATAGAAATCGGTCGCTTTGTGGTAATGGGATTGGGCCAATTTATCCCGTCCATGCCACATGAGTCCGCGACGCATACCGACGCGCAGCCTGTCGATATCTTCTTTTACGTTCATAGACGACTCGGCATAAGCAGCGTGATTTTTTACTACGTGAAGCGTTAAAAGGATGATGACTTCTTCTCGGGCGGTAATGTCGTTGGTGGAGCGGAACAAGGGGCCTAAGCCGGGTATGTTGCCCATAAACGGAACTTGGTTACGTGTATTGGTGGTGACCTCACGGAATAGTCCACCGATGAGAATCGTTTCTCCATCGCGTATAACGATATTGGTAGTGACTTCCGTTGTCTGCTCAGATGGTAATCCCTGGGCGTTTACAAAACCAACGCTGTCTTCCGGATGAAGTTCGACTCGGATGTAGCCATCGTCTGCGATGAAGGGACGAAAAATCAACTGCGTGCCAGTCTCTAGAAATTCTACAGACTGAACGGCCGTTGAATCTGTGACTGTCGTAGTTAGAAAGCCATCACGTCGTCCGACGATCACTTGGCCTCGCTGTTTATTTAATGCGAGGACTTTCGGATTGGCTAAAACAGTTGAGTCCGTCACTTGTTCGAGGGCGCGGAGAAAAATTGATACCTTGTCTTTAAGAATACCGATCGACAGTCCACCGTTAGGTACGTCGGCTGAGAAACCGGTGCGCCCGGCGGCGTTAAAGCGCTCGAAGCGATCTGGCGGTAACGTACTTAATGTCACGTCTGGCACGGAGAGTGATGTCGCGCCAAGTACGTCTAGGTCTACCCCGCCGACGAGAGAAAAATCAATGCCTAGTGCGTTGTCGTCGTTTAACTGAGCGCGAAGTATGGTGGCTTCTACGACTACTTGTTGTGGTCGCACGTCGATGTTTTTGATAATGTTCTCGGCTGACTCGACTGAGGCTGGTGTGTCGGTGACGATAACAAAATCCTGCGCTGAGTAGGTATTGCCACCGCCATCGCCGGGGCTACTTTCTACACCGGTGGCTGCGCTGGACGAGGCTACGATATGTCCGGTACTACTCAACAGCGGGGTGACATAGGTAACTGCATCTGAAGAGGTTATATAATTTAGTCTGAAAATTTTTGTGATCGGTTTAGCTGCGTCATCAGTTGCGAATTTTGACAGCTCATCTTTCGTGTATACGTAAATGAATGATCCAGATTGTTGATAGTCTGCGCCGTTGGGAATCAGGACGGCCTTCAATGCCTCGTCGAAGCTAACGTCGTAAAGATGAGCCGTGACTTTTCCGGATACGTTTGGTGAGGCGATGATATTCCGCTGGCTCTGGACTGATAGTAGCGTGAGCACGGTTGATAATTCCACGTCGGACACGTGCAAGTTTACCTGGCCGCGATCGGAGATTGAAATTTCAGGCGAAATACCTTTTGGCATCTCAGGTTCATTGGTTTCATTGTCAGTCGCATCAGTCGATGGTGATTGAGCCGAGACTGTTGACGCGATGGTTAGTAATGAGACCCATGCGCACACGGATAGCTTTGCGATAATCGATCGACGAAATCGTGCAGCAATAACTACTACTAAGCACATGCCAAGCCAGCTCCTCGATCCGAATGAAGCTAGCCAGGCAGCGATGGTCCGAAAAGCCTGGCTAGTTATCGGTACCTGGCTTATCGGCACCTTCCCACTGCACTTTTAATGTGTCTTGAGATAGGATTTTCTTTATTTCCGTGAGTAGTTGATTCGTGCGCTTGGCTTGTTCGAGTAGTAGTATCCGTTGTTTGCCGCTATCTGGGATCTGGGCCATCGCTTCCTGGGGTATGGTTATCGGTCCTACCCATACCTTTATCAGTGTTACTATGCCCATAATGGCGACGGCGGTGCGTCCCCAAGATATCTTGTTCGTTCGTGTCAGATTCATATTGTGGTGTCTCCAAACGTTGGTCCAAAATCAAGCCTATTAGCTAGCTGAAATATGTAGCTCTTCTAAAAATTTCTTTGGTAAAAAACGTAATGTTAGTTCGTACTGTCGCGTCATGGATGGCTATTCTCGATCGAAAAGGGCCGTGGCGACGGCGCCTTGACTGATTAGTTGTCTAGGTGCAAATCGAATACTTGCTACGACAAGTACAGTCATGATACACGCGGCCGCTAGTCTTGTATGTCGCGCTCGGCCATTAAATGATTGTTCATAGAAGACCATGGCTGTGCCTATAGACAACAGGCAAATGGCTAACACGCTAATTACCGTTGATTGGCTTAGGATTTGAACCATGAGAGGCGCGACGACACATATGATTACCGCAGAGAAAACGGTAATGCGAGCCAGGATGGTAGCGCCGGTTGATGTCCTAACGGCCACGCGATGGAGCAGTGTCTGCCTACCGTAGGCTTCAGCGAATCCGATGGCTGTTAAGCACACGCACAGCCAAGCAAGCGTATAAATGTTTTGACTAAGCCAACCTAGTAACCACATGATTGCGCAGATGCCGACGACCACGCCGGCGCCAATACAAACAGTACCAAAGCCTCCTATGGTACGTTTGTCGATTGGTCTTAGTGCGCATCCTGCCAAAACCCCCAAGCCCATGACTATCAAGAGCAAGGCAATCATCCACCCTGTAGAAAATATATATGAGCCGGTAGAAATAATTGACATCGTGCAAACGCCCACGCCCGCTACGCCCACAATAGCGGCGCGCAGGAGCCGAGGGCGACGGTCAGACGTTAGCGGTAAT
The DNA here is from genome assembly GCA_029260115.1 of Phycisphaerae bacterium. Taxonomy (GTDB): domain Bacteria; phylum Planctomycetota; class Phycisphaerae; order UBA1845; family UBA1845; genus JAJRPG01. The sequence goes on from JAJDDW010000070.1 coordinate 4,743, forward strand.
CGAGACGTAGGTACAGGATCCGATGTTGGGGTGGCCGGTTCCTTTGTACTCGCCATCACGGAAATGACCGCGGCCAATAGCGTAGGCAAAGCTCCTGCGACAAGAATAATATGATGTTGGGGGATCGCGGATCGCAGTGACAAGGCGACGGCGGTACCAATCCCGCTACCAAGTAGTAACCAGGCCGTGGCCCGAGTGTCCCATCTTCCAAAAGGGCAGCTAAGTCGGTGAACGAACGATACGCCGATACCGAGAATGCTGAACGGTATAATTACGGAGATTGAAGTAATACCCGCGAGTAGGACCACGATCATGGGGTCAGACCAGACAAAATGCGCTAATAGAAAACGATGCAATACTAAGCTTTGGCCTAACACCCAAGGCAGCATGATAGCTACCAAGCCGCTAATAAGCGTAACAGCAGCCAGGACCGTCCAATATAGCGGGCGATCGGCATTGGTGGGATTGATAAAAATTTCTGCATGGGCGGATGGTACGCCACGTTTCACAAATTGATGCCACGCTTTGGCGCAGAGCCACATGGTGAAACGCTGCGGCAGCCGGATGCCCGCAGCCAAAGCGATGAGTGCCACGCCCAGGACGGTGCGCGCCGCATCATCAGTGCCTCTAAAAATGCTTGCGTACTGCGTGTATAAACCGACCGACAGCATCGCTATCGAAACGCCTACGAGTATGGATACACTTGCGGCGAATCGGCTAGGATATGATGGTAGTATTTGTGTTGGACTGGTCGCGGTAGCGGGCGTGGATTGCTGCGCAGCTACGACGTTCGCTTGGGTTTTTGCCCGGCGCTGGGGCGAGGGATTTTTCTTATTGCGATTTTGTTGTCGGTCATACGCCGTCTTTAAGATCGCCGTGTGCCCTAGCGCTCGTTTGCGTTTTCCCTTCGCCATATTGGGCCTCCCGCCCAGCCGATCTGCTTACGCAGATACGCCATCCAATGGTCCGGCTTACGAACCATACTCCATCGAAACAAGTGAAGTATCCGCTGCATTGAATGCCCGAATGCCGCCTTCGTCAAGCTGTAAAACAAGGGCGGCCGTTGGGTCGAGATCGACGATGGTGCCGGAATGCTGCTGGCCGTTGTGTTCCAACGTTACCCGTGCGCCTAGGGCGTCCGCCTTGGCCAGCCAATCGTTGCGCAGTGTCTGTTGGTTGAGCGATTCCGGGCAGGCCAGGCGTTGATCTAAAGCGTGAAGTAAATGAATCGCGACGGCTGTTCGATCGATAGGGTGGCGACTCAACAATTCCAGGGATGTGGCAGAGGTCGCGAGTGGGCCGTCAAAATGCCCTTGATGTTGCAAGCAGTTGATGCCGATTCCTAAGACGTGAACGCGCGCGCCGGATTGGTTTTGGCGAGATTCTATGAGAATGCCGGAAAGCTTGCGCCCGTCGGCAAGTACATCGTTGGGCCATTTGATCGTTGGCCTAGTGTCGCAAAACCTAGATATTGTCTCGTGTACGGCGATGACGGTGATAATACTAAGCCAATCACCAGCCAAGGGATTTTCATGCCCAGAAATACCTACGCTCAGTAGTAGGCTGGCGCCTCTGTGAGATTGCCAAATGCGTCCGCGGCGGCCTCGGCCTGCCGTTTGTGCGTCGGCGAAAACGACAAGCCCGTCGAATGAGTCCGTATCCGCATAAAGCCAAGCTTCATCGTTAGTACTGGAAGTCTCCGCCTTGTATTCAATGCGCTGACCAATGTGGCTATGGCCAGTCGCTGTGCGAATCTGGTCGATGTTAAGGTGGCCAGCGGTCATGGCTGGGCGTCTTGAAGAGGGGGTGTCATTGATTGAAGAGCTGCCGAACGACGCTGCCCAAGATGCCACCCGCCAACTTGTTTACGATCCCAATTCCAACTGATGGGGGCGATGGGGCGTTGGGGGTCTTGGTATACGATCATGGTGACCCAAGACGGGTCGGGCTGGTCGCATTCGTGGGAGTGGCGATCGTGACAATCCCAGCCGATGGCTGTCGCGTAATGCTGTTGCAGGAACGCTGACCATTCGGGGAAGGGTTTTTCGTCGAAGAGGACGACGATCACGCGTGGCGGATTATTTTCAAGGTCGTCGATGAGCTGTTTTCGTCGATGGGCTGCGGTGGGATCATCTGCGCGAATGCCTGTTATCATGGTGAATCGGGAAGCGCATTTTCGATTGGCGTAATAATACATTTCGGCTTCGTTGCCATAGACGAAAATGCTGTCGTCGGGATCGGTTACGGATCGAATTTTTTCGCCGATCGCCTGGCCCCAGAAATCTCGTGAGTTATATCGTGTAACTGTGATGCCGAAGGTTGGCTGGCTGATGTAGCTAGTGTACTGGGTCCATAGCAGTGTTATCACCAACAACGCTAACAGCCCCATGCGGATAGTCGGCTTAGAACGTGACAAATTTTGAGTTTCGAAAACCGATACCGTGAAGTGTGAGATGCCGACCGGTATCACAATACACAGGGACGGAATCAGTAAATAATAATAGTGAGGCCAGGCGCGGCCGGGCAAGCATACGGCGATATAGTTGGCTATGAGTAGCAGCGGTAAAGAACCTAAAGGTTTTTTAGCATGTTGATTCAGACTTACATATATAAGCCAGAGTGCCGCAGGTATGGCGGCTAGCCATAAAGCGAGGGCGCTGTCGAAAATGAAAGGGTGCCCAGTTGGGGAGAAAAACTGCCAGAAGCGGGCGACAAAGCTGCCACTATCCTGACTATACTGCATATTAAAGAGAAATACCGCATCGACGAATTCCCAGAGTCGACCGGTTAGCCAAAAGTAGCCTGTGGTCGCGAGCCATAGGAGGGTTGGTCCTGCAGCGAACCATAGGATCGAGCGAATAATAGTTGCGCGTTTTCGAGGCGTTTTAGATTGTTGCGCATAATCCCAAGCGATCCATGCAGCCAACAGTAGCCAATGGATAACGACTACAGTTTTCAAACACGAAGCCAGGCCCAGCGAAAGACCTGCGAGAAAAAGATATCCAGGTCGATGACGGTGGTTACTTCCTGCGACACACCATGACAACAGGATGAGTGTGTTCATGAAAATTTCGCGGTTGCTGCCGTCGCCAGCGGTACCTGGATCGCTTGAGGCCAGCGAAAAGCATAAGGTTGCCACGATGCCGGCATAAATTCCGCCACTACGACGTGCGATGATGTAGATAAGCGTTAGTGAGCATAGACTTGCGATGACGGCTGAGTTGCGAAAGACGAGCGGAGAATGGCCGAAAATGGAAATGATTCCGGCGAATATAGTATAAATGCCAAATGGCTGATGGTCCCATACGTCAACGTAAAGTTTATCGCCGGCGAGCAGTCGTTGTGCGATGTAGATGTAGTTGCACTCGTCGGTTTCGAGGGGGACATCAAATGCGTGCCGGCGCATTAGCCATAAGATCGCAGCTGTGCCTATGAGGCCCGCGTACGTTATCCATCGCGTGTTGCGCGAATCGGTTTGCGGGTTCGTAGCGCCATTCATAGCTCAATCGTAACCGTGCAACGGAATGGGGGCTAGTTTGATGGTTGCATCGATTCGTATAACGGGGTAGCCATAAAAAAACGCCGCCCTTAAATGGCGGCGTTTCGTGATGTTTTTAGAATTCGTAAAACAACTACGGACAGCTAGGCACGCAAGTTCCCGTGAGGCAATCCGTGACGCCGAACCCAAAAGGCGCACCCTCGAAAGCTTTAACGCCACGCAGTAAGTCACCGCCGGATATAATGAAGTTAGGCAACGCGCCATCAGTATCAACGCGGGCTAAATGGGGAGCGCCAGGGCTAGACGCGAATTTTTTTACTATTGAAACAAGGTCATTTCCAGTTACGAGGCCGTCAGGAGCAATCCATTTTCCCGCAATAAAACCGCCATTGATGTCTCCAAACTGTCGCCCAGCAGCGAATTGTGGCGCGGTCGTGAATATCGACAATGGATCGCCGAAGGTGGTATCATCGAGTGTTGCTTCTACGACGTATTCATTTCCAGGAACTAAAATACAGCCGTTTACGTGTACACCGGAAACGGCTGACCAATTGCAAAACTCCGGCGTTTGAACCAGTGTTGAGAATAGGCCTTCGACACCGAGGTCGTTGAGTGTGCAGCCTACATACCAGGGTGTCGCATCGCCGACTCGCGTAACGCGATAGGCTACGTTCTCAGTATTCGTGCTTGGGTCGAATGAGATATACCGATCTTTCGTATAGCCAAGCTCGCCGGATAGTGCTACCGGAGCAAAAAGCCCTAACTCTACGATCATGTCTTTATTGATTATGTTTGTCTTCGCTACGCCGTCGTCATCGGTCACACGAAGCGCGACGGAAAATGTTCCGGCGCTGGCAAAAGAATGTGGAATGACCATGCCCGTGTCATCAACATTAAAGCTGAGGCCATCATAACTGAAATCCCAATCGTAACTGACAATGGTTCGCGGTGGTGTGGGGTGCATAGAGAGAGAGCCGTCAAACATGACGGATTGTCCGACGAAGGGGGCACCTATCGATGGTGTATAGCGAGCTACGGGGCCAGCGGTGTCATCGCGTAGAACGAACAAGCCTCGTTCAATGTCAGAACCAAGGATGATGCCGCTAGGTAAGCTGGGGTCAACGCCCCAAAGCCCGACGAAGTCTTGCCTATTGTCTTCAGGGAAGGTGTCAAAAAAGCCAATTTCGACCGGGGTCGATGGGTTCGTGATGTCGGTCACGCGCATACCAGTGCTGTAGTTGGCTTGGTAGGCACGGTCGCCGCGGACGATTAGATTGTGATCGATCGCGGGTTTGCCGTTTGTGGGGGCCGCGACTAGCTGCGGGTTGTTGAGGTTTTCAATATTGAATACATAAGTCGTCGTAGTAGAAACGTTGGGGTTCTGTAACTCGTCTAACTCATCGCCAAAAATTAGGTGCTTGCGATCTTCTGTCGTCCAACCTTGATGGCAATACGTGACGTTAGGATAGGTACGCTTGGATATTTGAAACATATTCAGCTTGTCGCTGACATCAACGACATAAAAGCCTGTACCTTCCGCGAAGCAAAAGGCTATCTCTCGACCAGCGTAAATGCCGCTGTCGTATGTGACGATGTGTAAGTCGTGGCAACGATCATTAGAAGCAGGAATCCACTCGCCCGCAATAGCCGGGTTGATAGGGTCACTGGCATCGATAGCCGTGATTCCCGCGCCACCATTTCTATTAGATAAAGCAAGGTATAAGAAACCACTGTCTGGGTTGTAAGCGATATTGTGTGACGTTGAAAAGAAACCGTCTAAAAATGACGTATTGGCCAATGATACACTGCCGCTATCGACCAACGTTAGGTCTATGATTTGCAAGCCATTTCCGGTTTGTTCTATGACATTGTACGCATATTCGCCGTGTACTTTCATATCGCGCCAGGTGGAGCAAGGACCAGCTACCGTGCCGACAACAACTGGGTTGATCGGGTCGGTAACTTCGACGACACCGACTGAGCATTCTAAGCCGATGATGGCATATTCCCGGCCAGAAGGAGAAACATAACCCCATACATCGTTAGCTTCTGCTGGGTTGTCTGCAAAATCGCTCAATTGCACATGGCTGAGCAGGGTCACGTTGTTAGAAGTGAATCCAGATGGGCCAGGCTCGTTGCAGTCCGCAAATTCGCAGGTGAGTCCAGCACTAAATTTGCTGTTAGTAAAAAGCGCGGTGCATTGAGATTGAGTTTGGTCATCGACACATGACATGTCATCGAGATTGCAACACGCGCCAGTGGGTTCAACGGCGGATATATGCATCTGATAAGCGCCTGCGGTGCTAACCGGAACGTAATATGTACCTGCGGCTAGCCCATCAAACGTGCGCCAACCACCGTTGTCGTCGCATACTGGTGCGCCTGAACTCGAGATGCCATTGAAAATAAAACCTGTGCAATTATTGCCTACGGGGCAAGCGCTAAACACGACGTTGAACATGTTTGCGCTTCCGCCTGTACAGCAGAAATCGATGATCACGTCAGCAGGTGCATCTAGCGTAAACGCTTCCCACCACATACCCAGATTGCAAGAGTCGGGGCCACTGATCGCTGAACTATCGCCTGAGATAGTGACCAATGTAGGAAAGCCGATTGGCCCAGGCGTGATGGGATGATCCACTGCCATTGAGCATGTATCATTCCCGGTAAAGACCTGTAGTGAACAGTCATCTACCAATGCGGCATTGAGGTTAGACCCACCAGTACCGACATCGCGCTTGGGTGAAGTAGTCGCAGTAGGTACAACATTCGAGGTAGGGCGTTTAGCGTTCATTCCCGGTGGAATGGCCATCGAGGTTGAAGTTGATAACGCGAACAGCATTAATCCGACCATCATACTTTTCATCATCTGCGACATATACCCATCCTTACAATACAAAAAAAACGGAAACCAAATCAAGCAATTTATAACGGGGGAGACCGCATAACCCATGTTACAGATATGATCTGTTAAATGAAAGACTTTTCTTCGACACAAGCACCCTAAATGACTGGTTCTTACAAGGAGGAATTGTGGGTAGCCGGTATTATTACAGAACTACTGCAAAATAGCGCGGCAGCGCCGCGAAGGGCCTATAAAAAAACCGACCCGAAGGTCGGTTTAATCGTATTTGAATTAGTGTAGCCGAAAATTAGGCGGCGGCCGCTCTGGGCTTATGCTGCTTGGCTAGCTCGACGATAGCGTCAAAATCCTGAGGATTGTGGATCGCGATTTCGCTGAGCATTTTTCGGTTTATTTCCAGGTCCATATCGTTAAGGGCATAGATGAATCGGCTGTAATTGATGCCACGCATGCGGCAGGCGGCCGTGATGCGCGTAATCCACAAAGCTCGGAAATCGCGCTTACGCAGACGACGTCCGACATAGGCGAAAACACGAGAGCGAACCAACGCCTCCTTGGCTAATCGCCAACGTTTACCTGGCGCACCGCGGCGTCCACGCGCTTCTTTAAGAATACGCACTTTCTTGCGGTGTCTGGCAGCGCCATAGGTCGCTCTTCCCATCTCGATAATCTCCTTGATCGTATCGGCTGCGAGCAAAAGCTTGCTACCGACTTACTGTGCAATAAATATCTTAGGCCTTGCCGATCGCTTCTCTGATCCGCTTTTGTAGAATACTGTTGAGGATGTTAGGCTTACGCAATCTGCGACGCCGATTGCCGGACTTTCCGCTCATTAAGTGACCGGTGAACGAACTACGGTAACGAATCTTACCACTCGCAGTCACGCGGACGCGTTTTCTAAGGCCTTTATGGGTCTTCATTTTCGGCATAACAACAAACATCTCCCTAACGGAGTCAGAAATTCACAATAGCGGCGTATTATACAGATCAAGCCGGTTTCTGCAACTGCCTTCAAAACCTTACTTGCCAGGTTTTTGGAATGCGATAGCTATTTGACGAAATCGGCGGATTTTCAGCTCTATTGAGTCGTGGGGGCAGAAGTTGAAGATACGAGCTATCCCAGGTTCCAATATCTTCCCGTATGATCGCAGGTAGCCGAAATGTATTTGGGAGTATTGGTTCATGGCTGAGATGTCTGAAAACGCGGTTTCTTCGTCAAGATGGCCTCTACATTGGCTATGGTTTGTGATCATTGTCCTGTTGGCTGGGATGCTCCGATTTTGGGGGTTGTCTGAGCGGGAAATCTGGATCGATGAATCGTGTACGTCTTACGTGGTCGGGCATTGGGCAGATTGGCCGGGGGATGGACCTGATCAGCAGACGAGCGTCGCGCATAAGCCGTATTTCTGGGCCTTGTCCCATTGGACGCAATTACTCGGGGATCATGCGTGGGGGCTGCGAAGCTTTTCTGTCATTGGGGGATGTTTCGCTGTCATTGCGATCGGGCTGCTGGGGGGATCGTTGGCTGGGCCACGGGTGGCGTTCATGGCGATGATGCTAGCGGCAGTCAATCCGCTGTTGATTCACTATAGCCAACAAGCCCGGGTCTATGCCTGGTGGATATTTTTTTCAACAGTATGGCTATTTTGTCTGCAACGGGCGGCGCGATCGCTGCGCTGGCGATGGTGGTTGGCCAGTGTCATCGCTGCGGCGGCGTGTTTTTTCGTTCACTATCACACACTGTTTTTTCTACCGGCTAGTGTTTGTTGCGTTAGCATGTCAGGGCAGCGAGGTAAGGCGCTGCGGCAATGGTTAATATCCTATGCCGTCCTAGCTGTGGTGATGATTCCGATCGTTATTAACTATGTGATCCCGCTTGGTCATCAAGGTCCAAGGCAATGGCTAGCGCAAACATGGCTGCATACTCCGCCATCGCTGGCGATTTTGAAATCGCTGGGCGCGATGCTGCCCACTGCGGACTACCCGAATTATCTGGGCGCGCTGGGCGCTGCGATTGGTCAGATGAAATTACAGTGGGGCGCAGTGTGGGCATATTCTATTTTGCTGCTGCCCGCAGTGTTCATGTTGGCTGGGCTAGTTTGTATCGTGTTTTGTAAGCAGCCGGAAAAAATTAGTGCTGTAGGCGGCGCGAAGGCGAGTCATTTGAGTATCCATGCTGCTGCTTGGCTGGGTGGTTTTATGGTTTTTGGTTTGGTGATAATGGCCGGGTATTCGGCGTTGGTGTCTCCGGCTTATATCGTAGGGCGATATGACCTCATGGCTTTACCGGCAATCATCGTATTGTTCGCGCTGGGTATGGACGCATTAGCCAGGTGCTGCACGGCTTCGGTAAAGGCTTCATCATGGGTAAGTGCAATGTTATTGGTGGTCCTGACGGCTTGCAGCGCCAGCGTCTTAGCGGCTCAGCAACAGGTTAAGCCATCGAGTGACACGCATGATCGCGCGAAGCGCATTGCGTCAGCGGTGGATGATAATGATTTGATCGTGAGCATGTCCATGTACAAATGGTTTATGGATTACGAATGGCGGCAGATGGGGTTTGGGGCGGAAGTTGTTTCATATCCAAGCAATCACGATCGTCAGCTATGTTGGGATGACGCCGAAGTTGAGTTGGCTGCACCTGAGAAATTAAGCGAGGATGTGGCCAAGACGATGGTACGGATTGATGAAGCGATTAGTCAAGGTCGCCGCGTGTGGTTATTAGCCCAGGGTGCGCCGGAAGGCCCGCGCTGGGAAGTAAATCTGCGTTTGTTTATGGCCATGCGCGAGAAACATATCGATGTAGAGCTGCGAGATGAGTGGGTAGGATTAGCTGAGTTGAAAAAACGTTAGAGCTTTGGGCGTATGAAACAGCCGGAAGCTGTTGTAATTGGACTGATTCCAAAGTTGGTTTATTATTTGGTGACGCGATTGCGTCGATCATCGACTCCCCCATGTCCAAAAAGAAAGACATTGAACACCCGACCAATAGGATTTGAGTCATGGCTGAATACAAATATAGATTACGATTTCACTTGCCTGAACACCATACCATTGGATGGGACGATGCAGAGCTCGAAATTCCGACTGGGGACGACCTCGAACATTTAAGACTTACTCTGGACCACGGTACTGGCCCCATTAAATCTGCTCGTTGGCTAGTATTGGAAGGCGGCCCCTTCAACACGTTAGAGGATGCGGAGACGGCAGGAAAGCGGGCTCGTCGTTCCTTGATGCAATACTCCATTCGGTTTCATGTCGGAATCGATCTGGGGAAAGACAAGTCAACTGGTGGCATGTTCAAGGGTTTCAAAGATAAAATTTATGATAAGACTAGTGTACGAGTCCTAGATGAAGTACACGGATTGCAGGTTTACGAATCAACTGGAAATGTTAGTTTTGTCAATTGTAGTGCCTCCGCCGTACTTGGTAATCAAGTTTCTAATTTTCTTGAAATGTTTCTTCCTGCAAACACTGACAAATTTCAACCGAATCCCAAGCAAGAATTAGCAATTGAGCTCTATAGTGCGTCACAATTTGAATTATCAGTGCGCAACCGTTTTCTTACTTTAGTAATGGCTGTTGAGGCTTTACTGGAACCCAAAGATCGTCCTCAAGATGTGAAGAGGTATGTCAATTCATTTGTAGATCATATTGAACAGTCCTGTCTACCAACAAATGAAAAACAGTCCATTGTAAGAAGTCTGAATTGGCTTTATCAAGATTCGATTGGACGGACGGGTAAATTGCTTGCAGAAAGATTGCTCAAAGGAAAAAAATATAACATCAAGTCGCCATGCATCTTTTTCCGAGACTGCTATTCTTTGCGGAGCCAATTAGTTCACTATGGAAAATTCAGTGATAAGACCGTAGACATTGGACACATCGTTTCTGAATTGAGTCGATTTGTCTCGGACTTACTTGTGGCGTCTTGTTGTGGTCTATAGTGTCGTAAGTCGGGTCATCGACCCGACGTTTCTTGACTCGTGATGTGCCGCGTCGATGACCCGACCTACGCTAATATTTGATAGACTATCCGCCAATCGTCGAAATCTATAGCTTTAACTTTTTCTTCAAATAATCGCTCGTTAAATGCTTCACAACATCATAAGGTTCACAACTGCTGTTGTTACCATAATCAAAGTCAATCGGGCCAACCGCCTTGGCTACGCGTACCGCGGCCTTGTTCAGTTTCTTATTTCGCTTTCCTATCCCCATCAACGCGCCACCCATCGCGAGTCTGACCCACATCTCCTCATCGCGTATGGTGTTATCGATATGCTTAATACGCTGAAGGTAATAATTATCGTCCATGGCCTTGATATTTTTCTTGGACAATTCATACAGCAGCGTGTAGCCGCATCTGCGACGTATGTCGTCTGAACTATCCATCCAATCGCAGGCAAGATCAAATACGAATGGCGTCTTAGCAAGCGTTGCACCGCAGGAGACAAAGACGTGGGCTAACTCGCCGCCTTGGAGTTCTTCGACTTGCGCTTCAGCTTGATCACGCGATAACATTTTAGGATCGTCGATCAACAGACTAATTACCTTCGCATCGTAATAATCACTCTTCCAAAGCTGTTTCGCGAGCTTGTGATCTCTACCAACCTGTTTGGCTAGCTTTCTTAATTGAGTTAAACCGATACCAAAACTCTTGAGTTTATTATTTTTGACGCTTCTCTTTTTCCAATGAGCTATACCACGTTCGTCTCGATTCTCTTTCAACAGTGTTAGGACTTGAGTTTTTGTCATCAGTGAAATCCTATGTGAGTGGCGTAGGTCGGGTCATCGACCCGACGTTTCTTGGCTCTTGTAGTGCCGGGTCGATGACCCGACCTACGGGATGGTTGCCATGCATTAGCTTTCTATATCGACGCAATGCGCTACCCAGGCTTCTTTCACTATATCTATTTGTCCGGCGTATACTAGCTTATTCCAAGCTAAAATTTCTGTGACCAATCGTGCGACTATCGCGTTGACATCAAGCTGTTTCATCTGATTAATTGATACATGATCGGCTAGGCATGTGGGCGGGAGTGCGCCGCTTTCTACTTGTCGTTCGTCCGGATGCACGTTGATGCCAATCCCCGTCAGCACAGCTAGCATTTTTCCTTGCTGGATGATCGACTCGGTGAGGATGCCACCTAGCTTTTTATTGTCTATGACGATGTCGTTAATGGGTTTGAGTTGGACGGCGAGGCTAGTCTCTTTGCTGATTGCGTTTACGCAGGCCACGCCAGCCGCCAGGGTTAGAGTAGTGGTTTCTGGTAGTACGTCGCGCTCGCCTGGTTGAATCACGGTCAGGTAAATGCCCGCATCGATTGGAGATGACCAACGATGGCCTAGCCTGCCTCGGCCTGCGGTCTGCTCGCGGGCTACGATGAACGTATCTTCGGTGATTTTGTTTTGGTCGAGTAGCCGTTTCGCTTCGTCGTTGGTGGAATCGATGGTGTCGTAGTGAAAGGCTAACATGAAAAGATGTCTTAAGTCTGGCACTGATTGCGAAGTCGTAGCCACTGGCTACTGTGCAGCGGTTTTTTTAGTACATTGGCGATGACGTCGGCAGCGTCGATGACGCGACTAAGATTTACGCCCGTCTGGATGTCCATTTGATCGAGCATGTAAACTAAATCTTCTGTGGCTACATTTCCTGAAGCGCCAGGTGCGTAGGGACATCCGCCAAGACCTCCGGCTGAGGCGTCGTAGGTGGTGACGCCGAGTTGTAGGCCTGCATAAACATTGGCTAACGCGCATCCGTAGGTGTCGTGAAAATGAAGGGCGATTTTTTCTATGGGGATAGTGTCGAGCAGATGGCCCACGGTTCGCATCACGTCGGTGGGGACCGCTGCGCCGATGGTGTCGCTGATCGCAACTTCATCAACGCCAATATCAAGAAGCTGCTGAGAAACTTCACGCACACGCTGCTGGCGGATTGGCCCTTCGAAGGGGCATACGAAAGAGGTTGATACGTAGCCTCTGGCTGTTGCGCCGGCTGACATTGCACGTTTTATAAGGGGGGTGAAGGCTGCGATGGATTCTTCAACGCTCATGTTGATATTGTTTTTGGTGAAGGTGTCTGAGGCCGCGGTGAAGAAGGCTACGCGTTTAATCCCATTTTCCAAGGCGCGATTTAAGCCTCGCTCGTTAGGGACGAGTGCCGAAAAGGTGACATCTGGAAGTTGCGGGAGCTGGCTGGCTAAATCGGCGGCGTCGGCTAATTGGGGGATAGCTTTGGGATTTACGAACGAGGTGGCTTCAATGTGCGTTAAGCCTGCGTCGATGAGCTTGGCGATAAAGGCTAGCTTCGTTTCGGTGGCGATGGGCATGGATTCGTTTTGTAATCCGTCGCGCGGGCCGACTTCTACGACCGTGACCTGGCTAGGCAGATTCATGACTGTCATCCTGAGGTGTTAGCGTAGCTAGAACGTCTCCCATGCTGACCATGTCGCCAGCTTGGCATGTGATGGTGGCGATCGTTGCTTTTCTGGGCGACGTCAGAGACATCTCCATTTTCATCGATTCCATAATAATAATAGATTGATCGGCCTCGATGGCATCTCCGGGCTGTGCGTTGATTTTCAAAATGGTGCCGGGCATGGCCGCTTTGATCTCGTTACCCGATTGCTGCTGGGCGACGGCGCTACCGCGCTGCGCGGTTTGGTCAATGACTTCGAGCTTGTGTATCTGCCCATCGATCCACACAGCTAATTCGTTGTCTTGCTTGACGGTGTAGAAGGGGATCGTTTTACCGTGTAAATGAATGCATCCTTTGCCGTTACCCTCGGCATCAATGCGCACTTCGTGTCGAGCGTCTCCGCATTGGAATTCGTATAGGCCATTGTCGGAGGCGTCGTCTTGTGCCAAGGTGATGTCAAGGGCAGTGTCGCGGTGCGTAGGTTTTAGTGTGACACGTATCATGAGTGGGGATTTCGCTCTAAAGGAAACGCCTTGCGGACGACATATATAGTTTGAGCGTCCGTGCGGGCTGAATCCCGCGGCTCGTTTGGAAGAAAGAATGGATGAAAGAAAAGATGCACTAGAACGCCCTCCATGATCCGCCGGATAGCCAAGGGCTGTTTGATTCGGCATTTTGCGAACCCGATACGTTTGTCACTTGGTGTGATGATTGCTTGCTGCAATAAGCGGCGGCTATTAATACCGCGTCTGGGGTGTCATCATCTGATGGCGGGCTTACCTCATGCTCATCGAGAAAATGCGTATGTAGATCACCTTTTATGAAAGCGGGGTGCTCGATGACGTGGCGTAAGAATTCAATATTCGTCGTTACGCCCATAATGACGAAATGGCGTAGCGCCCAGGTCATTCTTCGTAGCGACTCCTCGCGGGTCGCGCCCCAGACAATGAGCTTGGCTAGCATGGGGTCGTAATGAACCGTGACCTCTGACCCGGTTGAAACACCGCTATCGACGCGGATATATGGTGCGGCGGGGGGGACGTAATGAATAATGGTTCCGGTAGAAGGAAGAAAATTTCGTTGCGGGTCTTCGGCATAAATGCGAGCTTCCAAGGCATGGCCAGTTTGCTTTAGAGAGTCCTGGTTGAATGGTAAGGGCTGACCGTCGGCGACTAGTAGCTGAGCCTGGACCAAGTCTTGCTGCGTGATGAATTCGGTGACGGGATGCTCGACCTGCAAACGCGTGTTGACTTCTAAGAAGTAAAATTGACCCGCTTGATCGAGAATAAATTCAACCGTTCCCGCATTCGTATAGCCAATGGCCTTCGCTGCTTGGACGGCTGCCTCACCCATTTGTTGTCGCAGCTTTGGCGTGAGCGCAGTGGACGGAGACTCCTCGATGATTTTTTGATGGCGGCGTTGTATCGAGCATTCGCGTTCAAAAAGATGCACGACATGCCCGTGCGTATCCCCGAAAATCTGAATCTCTACGTGTCGGGGTTTGTCGATATACTTTTCGATAAAGACGCGGTCATCACCAAAGGCGGACTTGGCTTCGCGCTGCGCCGCAGCCATCGCGTCTGCAAGATCGGTTTCGGATGCGACCAATCGCATACCTTTGCCGCCGCCACCAGCAGCTGCTTTGACCAGCACGGGGTAGCCAATCTTCGCTACGTCCTTGCTGATCGATGCCGCATCTTTCACGGAGACAGTTAGTCCGGGTACGACAGGGATGCCCGCGTCTCCCATGACTTTTTTAGCGATGAGTTTATCTCCCATATTGGTGATGACGTCTGCACTGGGGCCGATGAATGAGATGCCGTCGTCTTGGCACATTTTGGCGAACGTCGCATTTTCCGAGAGAAAGCCATAACCTGGATGAATTGCGTCGATGTTATGAGTCTTGGCTATGTCGATGATTTTGTCGCTGCGCAGATAAGTATCCGCAGCGGACATGCCGTCTAGCAGATAGGCTTCGTCCGCCTGTCGAACGTGCATGGCGTTACGGTCGGGCTGGGCGTAGACGCTCACGGCAGTGATGCCCATTTGTTGCAGTGTCTGCGTAACGCGAACGGCGATTTCACCGCGATTAGCTATGAGTACTCTACGAAACATAAGATATTACGATGGGTCTACCCAGTTAGGTTTTCGTTTTTCCAGAAAGGATTTCAATCCGTCCTGGCCTTCTTCGGATACGCGCTGTGCGGAAATGCGCCGACTGGTTAGTGCCTGCACATTGTCCCACGGGAGGTTCGCGACATCACTCAACGTTCGCTTACATAGGGCGAGCGCTGTTGGTCCGTTGCCGATCAACACCTGCGCGATTTCTTGAATCCAAGCGTCCATCCCTGCATCGTCGGCAAAAATTTCCTGGACTAATCCAAGTTGCTTGGCGGTTTCTGCGCTGAATCGTTCCGCAGTTAGGCCATATCGCCGCGCTTGTCCTGCGCCAATCTTTTCTATGACGAAAGGTGAAATCACTGCGGGTAAGATGCCGAGTTTTACTTCGCTCAAACAGAAAAATGCTTTTTTCACTGCGGCAGCAATATCGCACGCTGCTGCTAGGCCGACGCCGCCACCGATACATGCACCGTGGACGCGGGCGATGACGGGTTTGGGGCACTCGCGGATTTTACGTAGCATAAGGGCCATCGCGTTGGCGTCGGTGACGTTTTCTTCAAATGAATATTCCACCATCCGCTTCATCCAGTTGATGTCTGCGCCCGCACAAAAAGACTTTCCTTCGGAGGCGAGCACGACGACACGCACGTCATCTGATTGCCCACAAGCGACGAAAGCTTCGGTCAGTTCTGCGATGACGACTTCGTTGAATGCGTTATGAAGCTCGGGCCGATTGATATTTACCATGGCTATCTTGCCTTCGATGGATTGGGAAACAAACTGCGACATCAGTCAATATACCTTTTCAATAATCTAAAAGCCTACATGCGGAACAAGCTGGCTCGCCGCACTGGGAACGGGGCGTTCAATGACGCGGCTATTCCCAATCCTAATACCATCCGCGTATCCAATGGGTCGATCACGCCGTCATCCCATAGCCTAGCCGTACTATAATAGGCGCTTCCTTCGGTCTCGTATTTGTCCAAAGTGGGCTTTTGAAAATCAGCCTCCTCTGCCGGCGTCATCGCTTTGGCACCTTTTGCTGCGAGTTGGTCTTTTTTGACTGTCAAGAGAACACCGGCCGCTTGCTCACCGCCCATGACGGAGATGCGGGCGTTAGGCCACATCCAAAGTTGTCGAGGTGCATACGCACGGCCACACATCCCGTAGTTGCCCGCGCCATAAGAGCCGCCAATGATGACCGTGAACTTGGGTACTGCCGCATTAGACACCGCAGCCACCATTTTGGCTCCGTCTTTAGCGATTCCGCCGGATTCGTACTTTTGACCAACCATAAAGCCCGTGATGTTTTGCAAGAAGACCAGCGGTACACCGCGCTGGCTACACATTTCAATAAAGTGTGCCGCTTTGGAGGCACTCTCAGAAAACAATACGCCATTATTGGCTACGATGCCGACTGGGTACCCCCAAATATGAGCAAATCCCGTGACCAGCGTGGTCCCGTATAAGGCTTTGAATTCGTGAAAACGACTGCCGTCGACTAGCCTGGTGATCACATCACGCACATCGTAAGGCTGGCGAATATCTTTATTGATAATCCCGTAAATATCCTCAGCCGGGTACAATGGCTCTTCCAATGGTCGCGTCTCTAAGGGGGCGCGGTAGGGGAGGTTTAAGTGGGCGACGATATTGCGAGCAATAGCTAGGGCGTCTTCATCGTTAGTGGCATAATGGTCTGTGACACCAGATATTCGACAATGAACATCCGCGCCGCCGAGCGCCTCGGCTGTCACTACCTCCCCTGTCGCAGCTTTGACCAGCGGCGGGCCGGCGAGAAAAATGGTTCCCTGCTCTTTGACGATCACCGTTTCGTCGCTCATGGCCGGCACGTAAGCCCCGCCAGCAGTACAAGAGCCCATGACCACCGCGACCTGCGGAATGCCTTGAGCCGACATCCTAGCTTGGTTGAAAAAGATTCTTCCGAAATGCTCTTTGTCTGGAAAAACTTCATCTTGAAGCGGAAGATACGCACCGCCGGAGTCTACCAAATAGATGCAGGGTAGATGATTTTCTTCGGCAATTTCTTGTGCCCGAAGATGTTTTTTTACCGTCAAGGGAAAATAGGAACCACCTTTTACGGTAGCATCATTGGCTATAATAACACAAGCTCGGCCGTGCACGCGGCCTATGCCGGTAACGACGCCTGCGCGGGGGGCGCTTTGGTCGTACATTTCCCACGCGGCGAGCGGGCTGAACTCCAAGAATGGGCTGTTAGAATCGAGAAGCTTTTCGATCCGCTCGCTCACAAAAAGCTTGCCGCGTTTGGTGTGTTTTTCGACAGATGCTGGTCCACCGCCTTGCTTGATCAGCCCCACGCGCTGCTTCAGTTCCGCGACCACCGCCTGCATATGACGCTTATTGTCCTGGAACGATTGGCTTGCGGTATCAACTTGGTTGGGTAGTACATCCATCAGGTCGATCAATCATAAAGAGGTCAATGAATCGTTTTCGTCAAACGAGCCGCAGGCTTCGGCCTGCGCGGACTCAATAATCAGTTAATACTCTCGACTAAATAGCAACACAATGCGAAAACGGTCTCGCTTAGACTTTCATAACATTTCTACGCATCGTGCGCATCAACTCCGCGCGGGCTGAACCCCGCAGCTCATTTTGATTTACATTTCGCAGCAATTACCTATAGTGCTTTGCCAACGCGTCAATCGCCGCGGCCAATGCGTCCACATTTCCCATATCAACTGTTTGTTTTGTCTTCATCGCCGCTGACATAACCGCATGATGATCCGCGAGTTTCTTGAGATAGCCATCATAGCCATCCGCCCCGGCTGCAACTGGCTTTACTTTTTGTGTCAGAAAATACTGCGATACAACTTCGATAATATGTGATGCGTGCTCTTCTTTGGTCATAATCCATCGCGTAGCTTGATTGATGCTGGTCACATCATGGGCACCGCCAAGTTTGTTAATCTGATCGACAGCCTTGCGAATGGTAGCCGTATCTTCTTTCAGTCGAGTAATCCGAGCTGCGTCGTCGTAAATCCCGCATGGCACCTGGCAGTGGGCAGATGCTTGTGGCGTAGAAATTGCCCAAACGCCCATCATGGCTAACCCCATGACTCCGACGACTGAACCCAGTGTTGTAGTAAATCGTTTCATCGTAATAATCTCCCATCTTAAAAAAGGCCAATTTCTCAGGTATGCGAACTGCACCGCGTAGGGCTCGAACCTACGACCCGCTGATTAAGAGTCAGCTGCTCTACCGACTGAGCTAGCGGTGCCCGTAGGAGCATTGGATCAGCGCGCTAAGACTCCGTCAAGTCCAATTAGCCACTGCGATAGCTTCTCGGCGCTTGACTATTCCATCGGCTTGAAAAAGCGGATCAATTCCTTGTGGAAGGTTGCGGCGTCGTCCATGTACAGCGCGTGCCCAGCATTGGGGACCACCACCTTGCGGCCATGCGAGACGGATTTGAGTAAAAGGTCGGCATGGCTAATGGGTATCAGCGTGTCGTTGGCTCCCCAAATCGCCAACAGCGGCACCATAATACTAGCCATCGCATTTTCGTGCTGTTGGATACCAACAGGAGCCACAGCGACAAACCCGCGCAAGCGATCCGAATGGGCTACAACTAATGGCAAAGAGAATCGGCCGCTCAATGACGGCGAGACTAAGATTGGCCGATCAAGCTGCAGTACGTCGATCAGTTTCCCCAGCCATTCGCCCGGCTTCGTGATTATGGCCGGCGTCTGACCAAAGCCCGGTAGATCAATCGCGATTACATAATACCCCTCGTCTGACAAGGCTTGTAGTGTACCTGTTTCGCGCCATGTCCCCGCGTGAAATCGACCGCCATGTAGCAGAAGAATCGGTATACCAGTCGTCGGGCCTGCTTGTAGATAATGGACCTTACCCGCGTCAACTTCGGTACACTTGGATTCAATGTCGCCAGCTAATGCGAGTGAACCCATCGCCATCGACAAGGCAAGCGTATGGGCAAGAATTCGTTTACTTATTGTCTGTTTATTAATCTTCATCAACACGTCTTTACAGGATTTTCCAAAATCGGAATGATACAAACGAGCTAAGTCATGTGGCGCATTAGTCCACAGGCCTGTCTGCTATTATAATCGCAGACAGGCCCATTGAGAATCTGTTGGAAATGTAACCATTGGTGCAGGGTGGCATGGGCAAACTTGTTTCCCGCGTCGTTTTATGTGTGAGACTCTCGGGCAAGCCGATTCGTCCCACGCCACCCATCGACATATCCGAATCTTGCTTATTGCACCTGCCTGGCCTCGATTATGATCCGGACGAACAAATTTTTAAGGCACCATGGGGCCAGTAAAAGCCTGTTCGAACCAAGAGTAGTCGCTCAGGTCCACATCGCCGTCGTCGTCTGCGTCGAAATCGTAGTTGCCACAGTCGCCGACATTAATTGATACCGTGTATTCACTCCAGTGGTGGATCGCGTTATTGCAGTTGATCACAGCGCTATCCCGTACGATCAGCCTGAGTGTATACGCACAGGGACGTAGCGCGGTCGTATCCCACATGCTGAGCAAGTTGCCAATCACCGGCGCGTTACCCGAATTAACCGTGACCCAACTAGAAGCATCACCACCTGTATATTGAAGCGTCCAGCTCGCGAGGTTGTCGTCGAACGCGGTACCGAATACCTCCACGACGCCCTCGACGCATGCACATGGCTCAGGATTGGTGATCTCCGCTTCTGGCCAGGTATTGTCAACGATAACTTCTCGTGCATCTGTAGCCGTATTACCGCAATCATCGTATGCTCGAACACGCAGCATGTAGTCACCGTCAGAAAGTCCCAGGTCGATCGTTTCCCAATGGGCGAAGGG
This sequence comes from Phycisphaerae bacterium, assembly GCA_029260115.1. Taxonomy (GTDB): domain Bacteria; phylum Planctomycetota; class Phycisphaerae; order UBA1845; family UBA1845; genus JAJRPG01. Next base: position 24,486 of record JAJDDW010000070.1, read on the forward strand.
ATCGTTAATGACCGTCGTTGTATAGACCGGGTTCATCGGGTCTACAGGATGCCACATGACACCAGCAATTGGCATGTACTCGACGAAATACTTGTCAAAACAGTAGTTATCCCACACCGTTCCGTCGACACAAACCTCACCGCCTACCACGTCGCCGTTGTCCGGCTCACGAACGGTTAAGTTGTCGAAAGTTGTTCCGAGCCAAACCATAATGATGGCCGTCTCGCTATGCCCGCAGACATCGCGTGATGTGAGACGGATAATGTATCGTCCTTGAGGCAGCCCAGCCGCATTCCACACGCCGAGCAGATCGGTCACGACCGGGGTATTCGATGAAGTGATCGGATGCCACATTGGATCTGTCGTAAGACGATATTCTAGCGTGTATTGGTCGAAGTTGTCATCGTTAGCCGTGCCGTATATTTCTAGTGGATCGCACACGCATACCTCTGAACCGGGCTTATCGATTTCGGCGACGGGCGGTGTTTGGTCGTCGAAACAGACATCCGGTTCGCACCGTATATTGTCTATCCAGAGTTCCTGACCGCCGATGCTCACGTCTTGGATGTTGCCCTGTAGCGTAATTCGGCCGCAGCCCTGTCCAAGGTTGGGTTCGACCACCGTCACCATCACCCCGCCTACCAGGGGTGGTACGTCACTGAAGAACTGTTCGCTGACGCATTGGCCGTTGATCGAGAGGTTTATGTTACCGCCATATTCCCCGAAGTCGATGACCATGCCCAGCAGCGACACTCCGTAGTCGAATTCGACATTCACATTGTTGATCGCAAGTTCATGACTGACGCCGCAGGCCATGTTGCCATCTTCCACCCGCGCGGAGTTGCCCGGCGTGGGATTCGTGCAGCTTCCCACGTTCGAGTAAAATTCGCTCAGGTGCATGAGCACGCCGTTGGACGTGAAGCTACTACCACTTGGAAAAAGTGTGTCCTTGGGAATGTCTTCGAAATCTATATCGCGGCACCCAGGCTCTATGTGTCGAACCGGTGTCATAACCGGCATCGATGTCTGCTCACCGGATACAAGACTAACAATACATTTTCCCCCGGCAGCATAATCGAGGGCCTCCGTATTGATAAAAACCATCTTGGATTCCTGACTGCCGAAGACTGGCGTTCGATTGAATTGGAATGCGACGTACGCGCCGTTGGGTGTCCGCGATGCGAAATCCGGTGTGACCGTGCCGGTGCTTGTAGTAGAGTAACCAACATCGGTAAGAAACGAGGCGTAATCCGCGCATGATATTTCAGCCACTGCCCCATTGAGTGATCCATTCATGCTTCTGACTTGTCGTATGAACACCAATGTGCCTGTTGCATCAAGCCGTACGACGCGATCGCGTAGCTCCCCATCGTAGAGTAGTGCGCCGCCACCACCGTGGATTTGAAAGGGCATATAATTGTCGTGTATCACCAATCCCGGCCCCGCGCCACCGGTCGTGCCGGCCAATGGCGTACTGCCACCGGGTGGTAGATTGACGGCCAGCGCCGTCGATGAGAGGCATGTGATCGCGAGCGATATGCTGAACATAGGGCAACGGACTAGAAAAGATTTCACTGCCGGGTTCATGACTGATCTCCCTTGAAAATTGCCCGACGTCCATGGCGTAGCCAACGTACTAAACGCACTCGACGCCGAACTGGTTCCCTGATTATTAGAAAGTGCCACACTTTTGACACCTAATTCAACCCCATAGACTGTCCCCACGAAACCCGTGGTGGTCCGCCGAGTCAGTGGCCTAGTCACGTACAGATAACATCTGCACCTTCTGTCAGTAAGGGTAGTCACGGTCGAGGTGTGCGGCAGTCACCGGCCCTATAGCCGTCGCGTCCGCCGGGGCTACCGGTCAAATCGCTATGCTGCGCGAAATTGCGGTTCAAGTCAAGTAAATTACGCTTATAAAATTGCGATGCATGGGGATTGCGTTCGGAAGGGGGTTAGAGACGGCTTCAGGTTAAGAGTTGATTAGTCAGTTTTCCGAGCATGGTATTGAACGCATAATCGACTCCCCATATGTTTCGTTTGGAACACGGGGGATCGTGTAGGTCGTGCATCGCACGACGTCTATGCGGTCAATGATAATTTGTCGTGCAATGCACGACCTACAGGGCTACAGGGCTCAAGGGCGTTTGTATCGGTGGTGGTATAAAACCGTCAATAAAATAAGAACGCAAGAAGTTTTCCAAACAAGCAGCCACCATGGGCGCCACCAAGCACCAGTTTTGAGTTCGACGATATCGGACAATCCAAATGCAATAAATGCTACAGAAGCCACATACATCCTCCGCTTAAATTTTGGTTTCGCAGGGAACGAAAATATAAGAAATAGTATACTGATCGTTGCCCAAAGTGCTGCCTCGATATAATTACCAACGACGAAAATCATTCAAGAATCGACTAATCTAAAGGTATTGTTCTTCCCCAAAACATTTGCATTAATGTTCTCACTGGGATGCCTATAAAGCTTTGAAGTCAATGCTTGCGCTGTATGCTGTGCTCTATGGCGGAGGCAGTTGACTTGCATCTTCACGCTGTGTACGCAAAAGAATATTCTTCAAAATGAACGCCCCAATTATAAATACGATAGAAATCACACGTCCAAACCACCCAAATGGCCCAACTAGACAGGCGATCGTCATGAATAACATATTAAAGCAAATGTAGCCTACTGCAATTCGTTGTCTGTCACTTCCTCCTTGCTCGAAATGTTCGCCGCAAGTCAGGCACGTCCTGTAGGGTTTCATGATAATAAAAGTATTTGGTAAGTCGCGATATTCCGTCAGAGCAGTTTTCTTGGAACCGCATTTTGTATAGACTGCTAATCCATTATCTCGAAAAATCGTAAGCATAATTTTACTTTAGGACCGGGCGGCCCATGCCCTTCTTTTGGGGCATGAGGAATTCAATAACGACAGCTTGACACTCCAATCTATTCGTCTACTCACTGAACGCTTGGCGTAGCCAACGCCGTCTGCGTGCAGGATTCCGATGGGCCTGCTTCGCTAAGCTTATCAACAACCAAAGTCGTTCGGCCTACTAGTTGTTCTGGCATGACAATTGGTTTCCCTGGCCGATTAGCTGGGTATATCACATTTAACGGTACGCCGGAACGGTCGAACGAATTCAAGTCTGTAAGTATGTCTGGGTTCTCAAGGGTGAAATCTGCTTTAATAGGAATCACGCAATTATCGCGCATCATATCGCGTACCCGTTTTGTCTCCAGCGTAGCTTTCTTATTCGCTAGGCAAGTTGCGCACCACGTCGCGGTGTAATCAACGTAAACCGTATAACCCTGCGCGGCTAATCGCTCAGGCCAACCTTTGTTCCACTTCTGCCAAGGAATGCCATCTTCCCACGCGGCTTGAGGAATGACTGGCGGGCCATCTGAGCAGACCCCGTCGCACGCATCGCGGACATTTTGAACGAATACATCAACCGTTGTTTTCTTATTCCAACCACCTTCAAACGATAGCCACCATCCGCCAACCGCGAAGCCAATAGCAAACGTCCAAGCGATCAGACGTCGGCCAACCGGTGTCATTGGGGTTTGCTTACCGAGAATCCAACAAGCGATAGCTAGGGCGATAAGGAACATCGCGGTCCAAACTAAGCCCGGAGCACCGACTTGGTCACCTAGTGTAAACATCAGCCAAACCACCGTGCCCATCAGCATGAAGCCCATCGCCTGCTTGAAGTGTTCCATCCACGCGCCAGGCTTGGGCATAAACCTTAACCAAGAGGGGAACGCACTGAGTACGATGAACGGACTAGCCATGCCAAAGCCGATGGAAGTGAATATGGCAAATAGTTCCGAGTTCGAACTTTTGAACGCTACGCCCAAGGCCGGACCGAGGAACGGGGCGGTACAAGGCGTTGCTAAGATAGTGCCCAGCACGCCCTTCATGAATGCGCCGGTAAATCCTTCGCGTTCTTGAGCCGCGGAGAGTTTAGTAGTCGTAGCGCCGGGTAGTGTGATTTCGAACACGCCGAGCAGGCTTAAACCGAAGGCAAAGATAACGGCTATCATGACGAGTACGAATCTAGGGGATTGGAATTGGAAGCCCCAACCGAGTTCATTGCCGGTAGCTTTTAACGCGATAATAAGACCGGCTAATGCCCAGAATGACATAATCATGCCAGCCGCAAATGATAAACCTAATCCGACAACGCGTCCCGGCGATTCTTTGGATTGCTGAACGAAACTAAGAATTTTAATCGAAATAACTGGTAACACGCAGGGCATAATGTTAAGGATCAGACCGCCGAGAAATGCAAAGGCGAGTAAGCCGAAGAATGTCTTGGGCGTGTCACTGTCGTCTGCGACGTCCGAACCTCCTAAAGCTGGCGAAACGCTGACGGGGGACGCACCAGTTGGCGATGGATCAGATATAGATGTACCGACTTTATTATCAGATGATTTGCCCACATCGACAGAAAACGCCAACGCTTCTGGCGGATAGCATCGGCCCTTGCTGTTGCAGGCTTGAAACTTGATAACCCCGCCGAAGCGAACCGGATAAGATTTAGGCGTTTCGTACACCTCACCCGGAATACGTATCCGAATGTTACCCTCGAACTCGCTAATTTTTCCGAGCGTGGGAACTGTGTGAATTTTGGGAGTCGGAAAAGACGGCGGATCAAAGAAAATTTCCCCGGCTGGCGCCATGAAGATTTCACATTTCACAAACGCCTCGTTGAACGGCGTGTTCGATTGAATGTGATGGCCCTTGGCAATGGCTACGTCGAGCATGAGATCGAATTTTGCATCGACGGGAAACTGCGTGGCTGTTGTGCTGAGCTTAGCGGTGACGTATTTACTTTCCGTCTGGGGGAGCGCGCGTCGTGCCCGCGTGAACGACTCAGCATTAGCCGGTGTCGCTTGGCTGCCGGACTTAGCCACGGGGAGCGATAATTTGACGTCGGCATCAGGACGTAGACAAACCTCATCACACACCAGATATTTAATGTGGGCTTTTAACGCGACGTTCGCCTCAGTTAGCGTAGCCGGAGGTGTTACCTTCGCTAGCAGCATCACCTGGCCATCATGAATAAAGCTGACCAGCCCAGCTTTGTCGACGTATTTTGTCGGGGCGGGAAATTGTAGTTCGCCAACGGAAAATCCAGCGGGTACGTCCCAGGTAACTTTGGGCGGAATACCTGCGTCGCCGCCATTTTTCCAATAGATGTGCCAGTGGTCGTCAATGACGAATTCAAGCCCCACCTCAAATGCCTGACCGGGCACGACGCTGGCGACATCGGCTAGTAGTTGAATCTTGGCTTTAGTCGGCACAGTCTGGGCCAAGAGCGTTGGCACATAGGCTGCTTGCATGAGAAAAATTATGGCAATATAGAGAGATCGCGTCATGGGTAGTTGCGTCCGTTTGCAAGGTTCTAATATCAATCGTCCCGCTGCAAGTATATACGTCTAAGCCGGGTATCGATTCGTCATCTTACTATATTGTACAAATTAGTCCTTTACTATCGAGTATCGTTGTGACATGCTCGATACGCGATTCCGGGATGCTTGCTACAGGGGCGTTTTCTTGACAGAAAAGCGAGTCAGCTATATTCTCTCCCGAGAAGGCGGCATGAGGTTCGCCACGATAAGTTTTTAATGTAATTTGTACTGTGGCACTTTGCGTGCTTGGCGGTTTTGGCCAGGTTATGCAACCGAGAGTGGTAATTGAGTTTTGGAATCTGTGGCGTTTTTGGCTACGGAATCCGCTGGAATTGGCCTTGGATCGGTATAAAATGGTGTTGTGGCGGCTTGAATTAGGCCGTCAGATACTAAGTTTAGTACTGTAATTGCCGGCATTGGCTTTGGAAATTGATTGACTTGTTTTGGCCCAGCCCAGGGCGCTGATCGGGGAAGCGGCGCAGTGGCTTGGTTGGTTTCAGGGTGCCTGCCGTTTGCCCTGTTCGTGAGGTAGTGACTATTGAAGTCACTGCTACGGCTTCTCTTGTAACCGATTGAGCGCCGCGAAGTGCGTTATGCTATAGCGAGCGATTGCCTAAAGAGAAACACCAAGTTGACCTTAGCCGCAACGTATAAGCTGTAGCGCCGCGCCGACGATTACTATGTGTGTCGGATGTCGTGTTTGTGTGGGCTTAGCTGGTCGATTTTCCATCCGGTCGTATTCCATTCCTTACTCTCGTGAGAACGTAGTTAAAGAGTCATCGTGCGGTCGGCTGTGCGCTGTGCTAAGCGTCCGGTTGTGATCCGTCTCATCAAAGGATGAGCGTTGCGGATTGCCTTTTACGACGGCGGTGTTTGTCCGATTAATACGGATATAGATCATCATGCAAACATTCCTGATCCCATTTATTTTAGCTGAAGGAAATGCTGCTGGCATTTTCACCTATTCCACAGTATTTGGCGCGGCTGTTGGCGTATTGGTTGGTTTCCTGTTTGTGCGTTGGCTTGGCCGATCGCGGCTTGAAACTGTCCAGAAAGACGCTGACCGACTCCTAGGCGAAGCGCGATCAGAAGCGGATGTAACGCGCAAGACGGCTGAGGTTGATGCCAAAGCGGAGTTTATTAAACGCCAAGAAGAGCTTCGCACCCAAAACGACGAGGCCCGAGCGGATATTAAAAAGGCCGAGACGCGACTGGCTAAACGCGAGGATAATCTCGAAGGCAAGCTGGATACGCTTGTTACCAAAGAACGCAATCTGGAGCAATCGCAAGAGAAGCTTGATGACCGCGGCAGGGCTATTACGGTACGTGAAGCTGAAGTAGAAACGATGATCAAAGAACGTCGTGAATCGCTGTTGAATGTTAGCCACATGTCGATGGATGAAGCTAGGACTACCGTTCTAAATGAATTGCAGTCCGAGTTGGATCTTGAAGCTGCTGAATTAATTGATAAAAGCGTGACAGCCGCCAAGGATGAGGCGATGTCTCGCTCGCGGGAAATTGTTCTCACCGCGATCCAGCGATATGCCTCAGATCACACATGTGACAGCGTGGTATCTAGTGTGGAGATACCCTCCGATGATATGAAGGGACGGGTCATCGGTCGTGAAGGTCGCAATATCCGTGCCTTCGAAAAGGCCACTGGGGTAGACGTCATCGTTGACGATACGCCTGGCTTAGTTTTGGTAAGCGCGTTCGACCCTGTGCGGCGCGAGGTTGCGCGGCGATCATTGGAAACGCTAATCCAAGATGGACGTATTCATCCTGGCCGTATCGAAGAGTTAGTCGTTCAAGTCAGGAAAGATGTTGAGCTTGAATGTATGGAGACTGGGAAGAAGGCTGCATTAGAAGCGAATGTAGGTGGATTGCATCGCAAGCAGCTTGATCTTCTGGGTCGCTTGAAATATCGCACGAGCTACGGACAAAATATTCTGCAGCACAGTTTGGAAGTCGCTTTTCTATGCCAGATTATAGCTGATGAATTGGGTTTCGACGGGCGATTGGCTAGACGATGCGGACTGCTTCACGATATTGGTAAAGCGATTGACCACGATATGGAGGGCGGTCACCCGAAAATTGGGGCCGATTTCTGTAAGCGATTTAACGAGCGGCCGGAAGTGCTTAATGCTATCGAGGGTCATCATGCCGACATTCCTTCGACTAGTCCATACACCCCGATTGTGATGGCTGCCGATACGATTAGTGCTTCACGGCCTGGTGGTCGTCGTGAGTCGCTGGATCGCTATGTACAGCGTTTACAGCAACTAGAAACTATAGCCAAGACGCCTGCGGGTGTTAAGGAGGCGTATGCGATTCAGGCTGGGCGTGAGGTTCGGGTCATTGTGGATGCCAGAAGCGTGGACGATGCGACCGCCGCTAAGATTTCTCGCGATGTCGCTAAGGAAATCGAAGAAAATATGACCTATCCTGGTGAGATTAGAATTACCGTCTTGAGAGAAGTTCGTGCAGTTTCTCACGCGCGTTAACGCCAAGGGGTTGTCATCTATGAACGCGTCGGAATTATAATCTTTAAGGCGAAACAGTTAGCTATCGTTTGCTATAGAAATGTGTGTTTTGTATGGACGTAACGCTGCTGTGTATCGGGGATGTAGTGGGTAGTCCTGGGCGCCACGCGCTGCGTGACGGGTTGGAGCGCATCAAGGCGTCGCGGCAGATCGACTGCGTGATTGTAAACAGCGAAAACACGGCAGCGGGTAGTGGCCTGACGGCTAACTTGTACGAGAAAATCTTGAATTACGGCGTTGATCTGATCACGCTAGGCGACCACATATACAAGCGGCGCGATCTTATTCCCGTGTTGGAAACATCTAATAAAATGGTTAAGCCGGCGAATTTGCCGACGACTGCTCCGGGTAAAGATGTCGCATTTCATGAACTGGCTGGTGGTGGTCGTGTCGCGGTGATTTCATTGCTCGGGCGATTGTTTATGCGCATTCAATCGAACTGTCCCTACGCCACAGCTGACCGATTACTATCCGCCATGCCACCCGATGTTAAAATTATAGTTGTTGATATGCATGCGGAAGCCACGAGTGAGAAGATCGCTTTAGGCTGGTATCTCGATGGTCGCGTGAGTTTGGTGTTTGGCACGCACACCCATATACCTACTGCAGATGAGCGCGTGTTGCCGAAAGGGACCGCGTATATTACAGATGTTGGGATGACCGGCCCGTATGATTCAGTGCTTGGACGCGATAAATCGCGGGTGGTGGGTACGATGGTGAGCGGTGTGCCGAGTAAGTTTGATGTAGCCACTGATGATGCGAGAATGTGTGGCGTACTCGTAACGGTGGATAGTGCCAATGGAATGGCGAAACATGTAGAACGGATTCGAATGGATCTTCCTGAGGGGGCGTAACTGCGATGAATGATACAACGCCTTCCGCTTCTTTGGAATTACTTATTCGCGGCACGGACACTGTCTACTCAGCTGAGGAGCTGGCCCAGCGATTGGGAAAGAAGAAGCCGCTTCGCGTTAAGCTTGGCATGGACCCAACGGCCCCTGATCTTACGCTTGGTCATGCTGTGGTGTTGCGAAAATTGCGGCAGTTTCAGGATTGCGGACACAAGGCCGTGCTAATTATTGGCGACTATACCGCGATGATTGGCGACCCGACGGGCCGAACTAAATCTCGACCGATTCTCACCGAAGATGAAGTTGATGCCAACGCCAAGACATATCTAGCCCAAGCCGGAAAAATTATTGACATGGACGACAGTAAGCTAGAGGTGCGTCGCAACAGTGAATGGTTAAGACCATTGCAACTTAAAGATATTTTAGCACTCATGGCCCAGATGACAGTGGCCCGCATGTTAGAGCGAGATACATTTGCTAAGCGACAAGCTGAGGGCAAAGAGATACATATGCACGAGTTGCTGTATCCGCTCATGCAGGCCTATGACAGTGTCATGATCGAGTCAGATGTGGAACTGGGGGGCACAGACCAGACGTTTAATAACTTGTGTGGGCGTGATTTGCAGCGCAACGCAGGTCAGCCGCCGCAGATTGTCATGGTCATGCCGATACTGGTGGGGACTGACGGCGTACAAAAGATGAGCAAATCGCTGGGGAATTATATTGGCATCGCTGATTCGCCTACTGATATGTTCGGCAAGACTATGCGTATTTCTGATGAGCTGATGAGCAACTACTTTGGATTGCTTACTGACCTAGCAGATGATGAAGTCGCTACTTTGGTAGATGTGAGCAAAAGTAATCCGCGTGAAAGCAAGGAGCGGTTAGCCAAGGAGATTATCCGGCAATACCACTCGGCGGAGGCTGCGGATAAGGCCGCGGAAGAGTTTAGCCGGGTACATGGCGGGGGTGGTCAAGGTCTGCCTGATGATATTGAGGATTGGCAGGTGCCGGCGGACCTATTGGGCGATGGCGGTGCTACGCCCATAGACATACTGATCTCATGCGGTTTTGAAAAAACGCGCGGCGGGGCCCGACGCATTGTTTGGGAACGCGGTATTCGGTTGAATGGTGAGGTCATTGAAGAAGCGACTCAGCCTATCGCAATTAATAATGGTGATGTGTTGCAGCGCGGAAAGCGTCGCTTCATTCGGCTGGTCATTTCGTAGTCGCACATCGTCGCAAAGCGCGACTGATTATCTGGTTTACTCATGAAATTACCTAGGGTCCATCAGCCTGATCGATACCCCGGCTTGTACGTTTTCGATTTTGGTGAGTATGCGAATGTAGGCTATACTGCTAGCGAGATTGCGATGCTACTTGCACACGCAGATTATTGTGATGGTCAGGCTTATGAGATTTGCCGTGTTGATGAAGATGGATCACTTTACCTGCAGGGCGCTACAACTTTCGCCAGTCAAGCCGAGGAAGCCATGGCCTTTCTGCGGAGCGATTCAGAGAAAGCCCAGTTAGACTATCAATCCATAGTTTCAAAAGCAGAAAGTGAGCCGTTGCCGTGTCGTGCAGAGTTAGTATTGACCCGTGTATACGACTATCAGCTATCGCATGTGACAGCCATAATTTATAAGGCTGTAGACGCGGTTATGGTGTCGCGCTGGCTAGTCCGGACGGGTTTTGGCGGTGGTGATGAGGTGGTTTGCGGTGCGGACGTTCGAGCCCAAGTTATGTCAGCGCAGCATATTCGGATTGCGTCTCGTACACTTCCGGTGATATCGAGCTATTTGGATCGCGGTATTGCAGGATTAATTGAATGCATCGATCAACCCCTCCAACGATAACGGTTTGAAGCTTGGCAACTAGGCCTATGAACTGCGGGCGAATATGGGATCAAATCCCTCGTCATTCACGCGCAGGCGGGAACCCTGAAACAACACTTAGCGCAACGATCATCGGCCTGTCTGCAACTGAGGACCGGGTACCCGCCTGCGCGGGTATGACGGAGGCCCAGGCTGTCAATGTTCTAAGGATGCAACATCACTTTGGCTCTAGCAATTGTCTATTTGCTGATAAGATCAAGTACGCTTTTCCCTTGTTGTTGCGCGATTTTTAGCAGGTTGATACCGTATTCGGTAAGAATTTGATAGCGGGTGAGGTTGCTGGTTTCGACCGCGAAATCGGCATCTGCAATTCGGCTACGACTTTCGGTAAGGTTTTCGTAGGCAACTTTTCCGCTGTTGATCCGTGGCGCGATGTCGTATTTCTGGTATGCACCGATGGTGCCTCGGGCTGAAGAAATGCCGTCGATGGCAGTGTTTAATGCCGTCTGATCCGCGTCGAGATTACCGCTGGATAATGAATTTGCCCCGCCAGAAGCGATAGCCGCCACCGATGCGGAGGCTTGATTGATGGCATCGGTGACATCCGTATTGCCTGTGCCGGGTAGTGAAACGCCGTCGAGCGACGTGATGGCGTCACCCGAAAAACGTTGGATGCTAGCCACGATACTATCTACCTGTGTTTGGTTCGCGGCGATTTCATCGGAACTCAATGCGCCTGTATTGGCGCTGGCCACGACCAACCCTTGTAATTCACCATATAAAGATGACAATTGAGATATTTGGCCATCGGAGATATTGGCATTGGAATATTGTCGTTGATAGCCCTTCGACTCCGCCTCCAAAGTCCGAATAGCGGCCGCGAGCCTTTCGGAGGAGATCAAGCCGGCAGGATCGTCCTTGCCAGAGTTGATCCGACTTCCGGTAGACAGGCGGGTGAGGGCCGTGTTCAATCCCTTCTGGCTATTCCCCAGGTGTCGTTGAGCCATGAGGCTCGCTACATTGGTCACGGGCGTTATCATGTGTGAAGAATCAGATATCAATGTTCGTCGGGCAAGATGAAAGATGGGGAAAGTACTGCGGTGCGGTAACAATCTAGCTGGGAGCCTGAATTGGCTGTTCGCGGGGTGAATAATTTGGTCGCAGGCAGACAGTCCCAATATTTTTGCAAATTCTTGACAGGACGAAGTCGCGCGGATCGTCCGTATATTTTCGGCTGATCGCAGGCGGCGGTATATAGTACCACGCTTTAAAGTTGTTACAGGTTTGTTTTGTTTCATTTCTTGACATTAACATACTAGGTGATAAGTTTCTTGGCTCGGGATGTTTTTTGTATGTGTCCGTCTCTGCTTGACTTAAGAAGTTTTGGTTTAGAGGTGGTTTGGCGGAGATAGATCGGGGCGAAAACAACGATGATTCGTGTAAGCCAGCTGACTAAACGTTATGGTGCCGTACTTGCGGTTGATAATATTTCGTTTGAAATCGAGAAGGGCGGCATTGTCGGCATTCTTGGTCCAAACGGCGCGGGCAAGACTTCAACCATTCGCATTTTGACGTGCTACCATCCTGCGACCAGCGGTTCCGTTCATATTGCTGGTTTGGATGTGTTCAAGGAATCTATCGAGGTGCGTAGGCGGATTGGCTATCTTCCTGAGTCGACGCCGCTTTATCCTGAGATGCGTGTGCGAGAGTATTTGCAATTTCGCGGCAAGTTGCGGGGGCTGACTTTCAGTGAGCGGGCCGCTGCGATCAAACGTGCGTCTGAAAGGTGTTGGTTGGGTGAGTTTATCAATCGGCCTATCGGCCAACTGTCCAAGGGCATGAAGCAGCGTGTGGGTTTAGCCGACGCCATTATGCACAACCCGGACGTGCTCATTCTCGATGAGCCTACGGTGGGTCTGGACCCGACGCAGATTCGCGAAACAAGAAATCTTATCGAGGAGCTAGGGCAAGAGCACACGGTCTTGTTGAGTTCTCATATTCTTCATGAAGTAGAACAGGTTTGCACGCGTACCATTATTATTGCTGGCGGGCAGATTGTCGCGAGTGGCTCACCAAAAGAGTTGCGTGACAAGTTTAGCGGTCAGGGGAAAATCGTGGCTGAGGTGCAAGCCCCGAAAGACGATGTGGAAAAAAGCGTTCGGGCGATAAGCGGCGTGCATGACGTGGAAGTTTCTTCAGATAATGGCTGGGTGAAAGTCTCGATCGATTCTCAGCCCGAAACCGATGTCCGCGAAGATATTTTCAAACTGGCGTCAGCTAAAGGGTGGTCTCTGAGGGAGATACGGCGCGACGGGGCGACGCTGGAAGATTTCTTTATCAAAGTAACCGCCCAGCAGCGATTGAAAAGTGTCTAATTTTTCTATCGATGGTATGGGCGACAGGTTTCTTGACGTTTGAGTTAGGTATTAGTAGAGGGCATCACCGATGCAAAATATAGCGACGATGGCCCGGCGTGAACTGGGGGCGTTTTTTCTTTCGCCCATCGCATACGCCGTGAATGCCATCTTTTTATTCACGATAGGTTTAGCCTTCGCTTTGGGCACGTTTAAGTCTGGCGCAGAGGCTTCGCTTCGCGATACGTTGGATTTCTGGATGATATTAATTCTGGTGTTTGTTCTCCCCATGCTATGCATGAGGCTAATGAGCGAGGAATTTCGTAGTGGCACGATCGAAACATTAATGACCGCGCCGGTCACCGAGTCCGAAGTCATATTCGGAAAGTTTTTCGGTGCGTTGGGCTTTTATTTCGTCCTACTCGCCACGGTGCTGGTGTTTCCAATCATCCTGGCGTCCTTTGGCCCCATCGATTTGAAGCTGTTGTTGTGCCACTATATTGGCATGATTTTAGTAGGGGCGCTATATATAGCCGTGAGCTTGTTTTTTAGTACGCTCACCAGGCATCAAGTGATCGCCGTATTGTTTAGTTTCGCCTTGCTCGCGTTAATGACGTTTGCTTCTCATGCTTTAGCTACCCAGCTAGAAGGCTGGCCTCGCGTAGTGTTGCAGCAGATTTCCATCCGAACGCATTACCATGACTTTGTGCGAGGTATGCTCGATATGAATCATTGCGTTTTCTTTATTACGACGACAGGCTTCTTTTTGTTTCTTAGCGTGAAGCTGTTGGAGGTGAGGCGATGGCAGTAGATCAACCCCAATCGTCATCGGCTACGGGTCGTCGATTTAAGGTCGGCAGTAACGTCGTAATTTCGGTCGCGTTAGTAGCCGGTATTGTCGTGGTCATGCAGATGCTGTTTTTTTCTACGACACTGCGTATGGATATGTCTACATCAGGCGTGAATAGCCTGAGCGAGGGCAGCGAGAAGTTATTGAAAGGTTTAACCTCTAACGTCAGATTGACATCGCTTTATTTTGAGACGGAGTTAGAGGAAGAGGACCAACCCCGTTACCGTCGGGCCGTCCAAGATTTAATTGAAATTTACCAGGCGTCTAATCGCGGGAAGATCGTGGCGGAGTGGATTAATCCGATTAAGGATCAGGAGAAGGTTCGCAAGTTAATCGAACGCCTGCGCGACAAAAGCGAGTTCAAAGCTACGATCGAAAAGTATAACGAACGCATCGATAAATTTAAGCGTGACATTTTACCCCAACTGGTGACTTTGGTTCAAGATGAAGCGAATCGCATTCAGGCGACCCAAGTCGGCTTGGCTGCGGGGGCGACAGCGACTGACTCACAGCAGATTCTTCGCCGCGTCGCATCTTTTTTCCAGCAGTTGCAACAAGAGCTCGAAGCTACCGGGCAGCGCATCGACGTGGCAACCTCGGCCGATAGTCCGCTGCTCGCTTCCGTAAAGCTTGAGTTGGAAAATTTATATACTTCACTGAGCAAAAGCTTGAAGGATGTAGCTGGCTTCGCGGCTGGTCAAAGCGCAGCACTTACCTCGCTAACGCCAGAAGAGTCAGAAATTTTATTGGGTGCGGGCAACCGATACGCCGCTATCGTCGCCAGCCTAGAGGCTGAGCAATCTGCGATGGAGGCGCTTGAACCGCTGGAGATTGACGCATTATTGCGAAAGCTGGTGCCCACGAGTAATTCGTTAGTGATCGAAACAGATGATGAGGCCTTGGTGTTGGATTTCGGAGACATTTGGCCTTCGATGAATCCGCAACTGGGCGCGAAGGCTCGGTTTCAGGAGCGGGCGTTCAAAGGTGAACAGGAACTAACCGCCGCGATTGTTCGTGCGACCAACAAAGAGCAGACAGCCATTGTTTTTGTTCGCTTCGGCGGCCCGCCGTTGTTGGTTGGTGGCATGATGCGCGGGCAGCCTGGTGCGCCTTATGCTCAAATGAAGGAACATCTGGAAGACATCAACTTCGCGGTGAGCGAGTGGGATGTTAAGGCTAGTAAGACGCCGCCCACGATCGATCCCTCGCCGACGCGAACGATCTATGTGGTTTTCAAACCGACGCCCCCTCAGCAGGGGCAGTTCGGTCAGCCTAGTCAAGAACCACCGTTTGGCGATCCGGAAAAGCAAGCGGTACTCGGCGCCATTGGCGATAACGGGCGAGCGCTGTTCGTCACGGGTTGGGCGCCTGGACCTTTTGGTCCGGTCCCTTCAACATATGAGTATAACGATTATCTCAATGAAACGTGGGGCGTAAGTGTTGATACGTCTTCGCTCATAATCGAAACGACTAGCATTGCGCCAGGTCGCTATGCGGTGACACGACAAGACTTTAATGCCATGTCCGATCTTGACGTCCACGAGCATGCGATCATGAGCGGGGCGTCTGCAAGAAATTTGACTTTACCGTCGTGTGCTCCGTTGGAAGTTTCAGCGTCTCTGCCAGAGGGCGTTACCATCGACAAGCTTATCACTCAGCCGGCCCGTGATGGCGTTTGGGGTATCAAGAACATTCAGGCTTACGCGGATCAAATGCGCGATCAGGAGTTCTTGAGCAAAGTGGATACTGATCTAGAAGGGCCTTTTGATTTAGCGGTTTGTGGGGTGAATGGCGAAGCGAAAGTTGTGATTGTTAGTGCCATCCATTTTGCACTCGATAGCGTAGCTTTCGCCCGACAAATGAGTCTTGGCCCTCAGGGTTTTGTGCTTCGGTCAGTGAATCCTGGCAACGTGTCATTGTTTGTGAACGCCATGCATTGGCTAAACGATAACGAAGAGTATATGTCGCTGGGACAACCGATCGAGTCGGGCGTATTGCAAATAGCCAGTAAATCGACGGAAACGATGGTGCAGGTGCTGACCATCTTCGTTTGGCCTTTTATGGTCCTGTGTTGTGGCGGTGTGGTTTGGTGGGTACGACGTAGGTAAAGTAACATGAACGTCAAAACAACATTACTTCTTGCTGTATCATTTGCAATCTTGGGCATCGCGTATCTATGGCGGCCTCAGCCTCAGCTTGCGCCATCTGGTGATTCTTCATCGCCTTCGCGCGCGGAAGCGTCTGTCGTTACGCGGGATTTGTTTGATCCTGCATTAGGTGAGGTGGTAAAGCTAGTCGTCACACGGTCAGGTCAAAGTGATTGGGTATTTGAAAAACAGGTCGATGAGGGCAATGCCAAGCTGTATAGTTGGAAGATGACCGCGCCGCAGGACTTGGCCGTTGATAAGTACCAGATAGATCGCATTGAAAAAGCGTTAAGCCAGCTGCAATACGATGTTAGTTTTAAGCCAGGAAGTGACGGCGGCATGACAGCGGACGAGGCCGGTTTGGGGTCGACCGCCTTGGTGATTGCGCTGACTGACGATCAAGGTCGCACGGAAACTGTGGAGATCGGTAAGCCCGAATCTGATGATACCCATTATTTACGCTTAGTAGGCCAAGACGAAATTGTGGTGGGTAAAACATCGCTCAGAGACTTGGTTAAAAGGCGTCCGGTCGACTATCGTAGTACCCAACTCTGGACGATTAGCAACCAAGAAGTGACGCGCATCGAAATTACGGATCGCGCGTCTGCCGACCAGCCGATTCAATATGTTTTTACGCTTAACGGCGGGCAATGGATGATGCAACGTCCTGCGGTAGCTAAAGCGACGAAACGAGTTAATGATTTGGTCGCTGCCCTGGCCCGGCTTCGCGTCAAGAGATGGGTTGATGATGATCCGCAGGCGTTTATTGCTTATGGCGTTGGCAATGCGGCGTACACCGTCCGATTGACTGAAGAAAAACAAATTAGTTTGCCTGCTGATGCGCAAGCCGATGGCGCGGACAGTGCGGATTCTCCTGAAGCGAAAAAGGTAGAAGTAAAAACAACAGAATATGTATTGCATCTTTCGCAGCAGTCTCCCATTGGTGAGGATTCGCTGGTATATGCTCGTACCAATCAAGGCTCCGCTGTCGGTACGGTTATGAAAAGCGTGGCTGATAAGTGCGTCCCTGTGATGTCGCAGTGGCGCGATATGAATTTTACCGATGCCAATATTATGGCCGCGACGCGGGTAGAAATTAGCACACCGCAAGGGGCCGCGACGTTACTTCGCAATACCGATGCAGAGGGCTGGCGGTTTGATAGCGACGGTCAGGCTGAGGGCGATACCGTGTCGGAAATGTTGATGGCATTGAGTGAGCTTGAAGCTATATCTTATGTAGATGTAGCCGGTAACGATTCAGCTTCGTTTGGTTTTGATGCACCGCAGGCCCAAATTCTATTGACGATTCCTGGCTCAGATCAGCTAGAGCGTGTCACTATCGGATCATTTACGGATAGTCGAGCGAAGCGTTTAGTTTATGCCAAGCGCAACGAGTCCACGTCAGTGGCTAAGGTGAAAATTGCCGATGTTCAGAAGTTGTTGCGATCACCGCGAGCCTACCGTGATCGAACGATTTTTAGTATTGATAGCCAGCGCATGACTGGCTTGAAGATGACTACGCGAACGGTTTACGCCGATCAGCCTATCGTATTCTCGTATGAAAAAAACTATGGGCAGTGGGCGATGACCATGCCTGCGAAGCGGTCGATTCGTCAAAGTCAGTTCACCAGCTTGTTGGACATTATCGGAAATTTGAAGGCTTTGGCGTTGGTTGCGGATGCTACGCAGCGCACCGCTTACGGACTGCAAACGCCTGCTATTCGTATGGAGATTACCTGTGCGTCGCCGGATGAATCGTTCACTTTGCTAATTAGCAATCATGACGGGCAATACTATGCCAAGCGTGAGGATGGAGAGGTGATCTATCAGGTAGCTGATGCGATCTATAAACAGGCGATGCTGGAATATCGCCTGGAGAAGGTATTCGATTTTTCAGAGGACGATGTGACTCAGTTTTCGATTTCGACCGGGGAGACGGTTCACGAATTTATTCGCGCGGGGGATCGGTGGACATATCGCTGGGAGCCTGATCTGCCGCTTGATGAGGCTAAGGTGAAAAATTTATTGCTCAAGGTCCGCGATTTACGGACGGAGCGCTTCGTGGCTCATGGCGTTACGGATTTAGCTGCTTATGGTTTGATTAAGGCTTCGAAGTTAGTGCAAGTGCAGTTGGGCGACGGTAAGTCCGTGACACTGTCAATCGCCGATGTGGCCTGCCAAGGCGATCCGGATAAAGGGCTGTTTGCGCGGATCGACGACGGTGATGAAATCTTCCTCATCAAGCCGGCTGAGGCCGACCGCATGACAGTGTCGCTTGACGAATTAGAGTAGTATTCGTCATAGAAAATGCGGACTTAGTGGATTACCCGTGTGTCGCGATATTAAAACTGTACTGTAAAATAGTCTGCATTACTTACAAATAGTCCGCTAATTACCTTGAAATCGGTGTTTCCTGCCTATTTTAACGAAATTATATTCATACTTGAATCTCACTATTTCAGTGACTATTATCGTGTGTCGCTGTACTGACGACACTGGCAGTGTGCATATATTTCACACGCCTTATGATTACACTGTAATGGGAGCGAGCGTTGCATGGTGACGTTCAGGGCATAGATAGCGAGGGATATTGGCATGGGCGTTCGACATCACATTAAAGTGTTAGTGATAGACGACGATCCGTCCATCTGCAAGACCGTTGGGCTGCTGCTGGAGGATCATGGCTATAACCCCTCTTCTTTTTCAAACCCCGCTGACGCTCTGGCTTCGGCTGAGGAGGAATCGTTCCAAGTTGCGTTGATCGATCTGCGTATGCCAACGATGGACGGTGTCGAGGTCGTGGAGCGGCTGAAGGCTATTGACGAGCGGATGAGTTGTATAGTGATGACGGCATATCCTGATTTGGATAGCGCGACGGAAACGATGCGACGCGGTACGTGTGATTATATTGCTAAGCCGTTTAAGCAGGATGACTTGGTCGAAGCCGTGGATCGTGCATGTCAGCGTATGGGTATTATTTATACTGATGAGCATGAACTGAATCGGCTTATTGGACAGCGTATCCGTAGCCATCGCCTCAATCAAAACCTCACCTTGCGACAGCTTTCGGATCGTACAGACTTAACCACCTCGCAACTATCTCAGGTTGAGTTAGGTAAGAACGCGGCCTCGATTTGGGCGCTTGCGCGTATTAGTAACTCGCTAGGCCTGCAGGTTTCAGAACTCATGGCTGGGCTTTAGGTTGCGGCGCAGATTGATTCTCAGATAACGTGACTTGCAGCGTTTTGAGGTTTTCCAATTCCAGCATGAGGTGATGCCAGTGAGTGAATATACTGATGTTCAGAGCGACGCCTTGCCGAGCGGTGCCAAGTCATTGTATGTTTCGATTCCGGTCAATGTTCCCGTTAAGTAAATCTTTGACGTTGTGATTTAGAAGAGTCGACTCGGAGATTGAGTTTCTTGTCGTTTCCCAATTTCGGCGTCATGTTTTCCCGTATGAGGGGCATATTTGATTGAGATTAATCTTCGTTATTCTCATCTTGGGCTGATTCTGCGCTGAATCGCCGACGCTTGACGGGTTTGCGTTAGAATGCTATGAACCGTATGCAGGGCTGCTGTATTTAGATATATGATTGGTTAACGGAACGGAGGCCGTATGGAACTTCCCAAACGCGACGGGCCGGAAACGTTTCTTCCTGACGGTGCGTTCACGCAAGCGCTATCCGATTTACGTAATTGTCCAGGTCTGGGGTCGCTTCGTGTTGCGATCGTGTATGCGTTCGACTTTAGAACGCGGATGCTCCCGTATTGGTACTGCGACAAGCGCATGGCTCCGTGCTCGGTGCGGACTATCGGCGATACATTGCATGCTAGCGGTTTCAAGCACATACGTATCATTTTGCAACAATGGAATCCACGATTTCAACCTAGCCAAGCTATCCTCGAAGGCCAGCCCATCGATGTGCTGATGGTATCAGCTATGCAGGTTCACGCGGAACCCGCATATAATCTAATTCGTAACGCACACCGCCTTGGCGAAAGGCGACCGCTCATTCTGGCGGGTGGACCTAAAGCCATCTATGAGCCGACCGATTTTCTTGAGTTGGGCGATCAGCCAGGTATCGGTGCAGATTGTGTTGTGACGGGCGAAGCCTATGTCCTGCTAGATTTACTCAAGACCATAGCCAAGCATGGTTTGGAGGAGGCTCATCCAGAACCAGGCAGTGCACGAACGGCATTTAATATCGCCCGTGATTGTGGCGACCTTGATAACGTTCCTGGTCTCGTTTACATGGACCCGAAATGCACCCGACAGCAGCCGCGGGCCATCAATACGGGCGTGCAACGACTGCTGCAAGACCTCGACGAACTGCCCATGCCGGATGCAGGTTATCGTTTATTGGAGGCGCCTCACCGCCGATCTACATTGGCGGCGCAACCATGCCCAGCCGAAAAAGTCGGGAAGATTTCGTTGATTTCTTCCGTCATATCGACGCATGGCTGTAAATTCAACTGTGGGTATTGCCCCATTCCAGCAGTCAACCAGCGCACATGGCGACACAAAAGCCCGAAGCGATTAGCCGATGAGATAAAACACATTCACGAAAATTTTGGCATCGTCGAATTTTTTAGCACCGATGATAACTTTTTCAATAGCCGTGACACAGTAGTAGCATTAATGACTGCGATGTCTGAGACTAAGCTCTCTGATGGGACGCCACTAGGCGAGCGCGTGCGATTTTATACCGAAGCTACCGAGTTTGACGTATGTAAAAACATCGACATTCTACCATTGTGCAAAAGCGGCGGAATGAGCGCGATCTGGTTCGGCATCGAAGATTTATCTGCAGAGCTGATTAACAAAGGGCAAAGCGGGCTTAAGACCGAGGCGTTGTTTGCTAGGCTCAACGAAATTGGTATCGAGCCGATGGCCATGATGATGCACAGCGACGATCAACCGCTTCACGCGCCCAAGGGTGACTTGCGCGGTCTGTTGAACCAGGCACGGTTCCTCTTCGATAACGGCGCAGTTTCTTATCAGTGTACCAATCTTTCGCCGGCTGTTGGTACGCGATCGTTCGAGGAAATGGCTGAGGAAGGTTTGATTTACTTAGAGGTGGGCGGTGAGTCCGTTCCTCAGGCGTTCTTAGATGGCAACCACGTGGTCGCATCCAAAACTATAGCGCCGTGGGCCCACCAGATGCACGTTCTGCGCGCTTATTCGACTTTTTACAATCCGATTAACACGATGCGCGTGATTTGGAACTGGCGCAAGAGTTCGATGTCGGCCAAAAAGCTCCTATTCCAGATCATCGGTCAGATTGGTATAGCCATGACTGCGCCCAAGCTGTGGCTCTGGTCGCGCAAACTCAAACGTGGCCCCATTCAACCTTGGCATGGTTTGCTACCAGCGCGTATTCCGATGATAGATGCGCACACCAAATGCGAAATACAATGGGCGATACAGAACCGGCCAACTGAGTACATCCCACAGGCAAGTACAGAGACGGGCACACAGGTGTCGTCGGCACTAGCGGCGACGGCTGTGCTTTCGACGAATCGGCTACATGAGTCGGACTTGTCGCTGTCGATTTTGCCGTCATGATCTATCCTCCTCGTTAGATATGGATTTCTGTATATAGCAGACATCTAGCTGCAGTAGTCTTGGCCTATGCAATTTGTAGTTTCAGATTGGCCTATGGATTCGATGATCTGGCCACTACGTCAGACTCATATTGTAGGTGCGATCAGCTTCAAACTTAGTTGTCCGCTACGCAAAAGACGCCCACTAATCGTAATTCGGATTTACAGCAACGATTACTGGCGATCGTGAATTTGTTGGCGAGATTTGAAAATGCGGACGAGTGCATCATGACGTTTTTGGCGATAGTCTAAGGGTGGTATGCCTCTTGGTCACGAGCATGGTTCGCAACGCGGCCTAACGTTGGAGTAGTATTTATTATGCATCTATCGCTCAAGCGAATTTATGATGCGGTATCAGATGATGACGGCGTTCGGATACTCGTAGATAGGCTATGGCCTCGTGGTCTGTCCAAGGATCGGGCTAAGATCGACCTTTGGCTTCGTGACATCGCACCGTCCAATGAATTGCGTCGTTGGTATAATCATGATCCTAATAAATGGGACGAATTTACACGGCGATACTTTTCGGAACTCCACGAAATGAATGGTATCGTTGAACTTGTATTAAAAGAAGCATCTCGATCCAACGTGACATTGCTTTATGCCGCGAAAGATGAGAATCATAACAATGCGGTTGCGCTGAGTTTGTATATCGACCAGTTGCAGATGCCTTGAGCTTTTATGTTCACCATTCTGGCTGAACACTGTCATAGTTAAACACAAATCGGTTGTAGCCTCGCAACCGAGGACGCACCATGCGAAATTTACATTCAGTCTTTACGATAGTCGGCAGGGCGTTCGACCCTATAAAAGAACCCTCTCGTGCAGAACTAGGTTTCGCGTGCTATAAGTATGCTCGAATCACGCGCATAAAACCGTTTTTTTCTTGATTCTGAAGAGGTGAATTAGTACGATAACTGCTTGGTTTTCTACAGTTAACTAGTTCTCAGGACTGCGTCCTTTTACGGGCGGCGGGCCATGGATGGCGGGGGAGCATATGAAAACACGCAAGCGTCTAATTAGGAATCGACAACTGCTGATCATTTTCGCGTCAGTCAGTGTCGCCTGTGTGGCTGTCGGAAATGACGATGGCCCACAAGCAAAGCAATCCGTTCGGCCTATGACCGACCAAGCAGTTAACGTCGATCCTGATGCGCGCTCAGGCAAGGTCGGCAGAGTTATGGCGACCGCTAGTCCGAATACGCCAATGCGCACAGTGACGACCGCTTCGAACGTAGCGAATGTCAACTTTGATCCCGCGCAGCCTGCAGCGGAGGATTTGGTCAGCGTTTTCGTTCACTTTGCTAAATCAGCAGGCGCTGTGACACCATTTATGTCGGCAGAGCGGAGAGCTGGCGTCCGCGCTTGGACTGCCAATGTTGGCGGAATTGTGAAGTATGAATACAAAATCGTTCTTCCGGATACCATTAACATCCGCAACATTCCGCGGTCGCAGCTTGAGGCGCTGAGCGCTATGCCGGGCGTCTTAAAGGTTGAAGAGGACCGGAAGATGCACGCGCTCCTTACAGTCAGCACGCCGTTGATTCGTGCGCTGCAAAGTCAAATCAACGGTGCGGGTCTATCGGCTGATGGTAGTGGTACGCGGGTGTGTATTATCGATACCGGCATCGATTCCGATCATATTATGTACGCCAACCGAATTGATACCGCCGCAGGTCGCGACTTCGCTAACAACGACAACAACCCCGAAGACGACCACGGGCATGGGTCCAACGTCGCTGGTATTGCAGTCGGTGGAACGAGTGTGTCGACTACGCGCTGCAGCGTTTCAACCCCTTTGCAGGGAGTCGCCCCCGCAGCGACGCTGATTGGCATTAAGGTGTTGGATGCTACTGGGAGCGGGCTTAATTCTGATGTACTCGCAGGAATAAATTATGCTGCGGACCAGACTGCCTCCGGTGGTCGTTGTGATGTGATTAATTTGAGTCTCGGTGGCGGTGTGTTTACCGGCGTGTGCGATAGTGACAGCTCAGCTATTGCAGTGAATAACGCAGTGGCTGCTGGCGTGGTAGTTGTGGCTGCGGCCGGTAACGAAGCGAACGCCAATGCGATGGGTTCGCCGGCGTGTGCGTCTGGCGCTATAGCTGTGGGCGCAGTCTTTGATAATGATTTTCCAAATTGCGAGAATCCCGAATCCAGCTTTGCTTGGTGTGGAAATGCAGCATGCACAGTGACCCTGTGCACGGACACAAACATCACCGTCGATTCGCTGGTGTGCTTTAGTAATCGAAGCGACCAATTGGACGTGACCGCACCAGGCTGCATGGCTACCTCGGCTGGCATCACTGCCGGGGGGATGACATTTGCAGGGCAATGTGGGACCAGCCAAGCATCGCCTCACGTAGCTGGTCTAGCTGCGCTACTGCTTAGCGTTGACCCTAGTCTCACGCCAGCTCAGGTTCGTCAGTTTATCCGAGATGGTGCGATCGACCTCGGACCGGTTGGTTTTGATATTGGATACGGCTATGGCCGGATAGACGCTATCAATACGCTCTCCTTGTTAACTCCCTGCGTCGATAATATCGATTGCGACGATACCGACAGTTGTACGGTTGATGTTTGTACGGCTGGGGCATGCGCTAACACGCCGATCGGTTGTCCGCCCGATCAGGTTTGTGTTAGCGGCGTTTGCCAGGCACAAGGCGCGTGTTGTGCTGGTGTATTTTGCAGCATCGACACCTCGGCTGGCTGCGCGGCGAGCGGTGGCACTTATCTGGGCGATGCGACGGTATGCGGCGGTGGGACAGCCGGAGCGCCGACCATTTATCAGAATACCCCGAACGTGACGATTCCAGACGGCGGAGGGGCTGGGAATCCCGCTACCAGTACGATTATCGTACCGGACTCATTTCCGATAGGCGACGTCAATGTAGGCCTCACCATTACCCATACATGGGTGGGTGATATTACCGTGACTGTTTCTCACCTTGGCACGACGGTCACGGTGTTGGATCGTGTGGGCGTTCCAGCGTCTCAGTTTGGATGCGATATGAATAATTTTTCCGGTATCATCCTCGATGATGAAGGTGCAGGTGGAACTATCGAGGCGCAGTGTGCCGCGAATCTGACATCTCCGCCGAGCTACACACCGAACAGCCCGCTTACCGTATTTGACGGTATGGACGCAGCCGGTGTTTGGACTATTACCGCCTTCGACTCAGCCACCCCTGACCCCGGTACGCTTAACACCTGGTCGTTGCACATTGATGGACTCGGCACGAATCCTTGTGACGCGATGTGCTTGATTGACGCCGATTGTGACGATGGCGTTTTCTGCAATGGCGCAGAAATCTGTACCGCTGGGGCGTGCCAAGCAGGATCAGCCGTTTGTACGTTGAACTGTGAACACTGCGATGAGCCGAGCGGGGCGTGTGCTTTGTGCGATGTAGATTTGGACGGGGACGGACTAATGGGGGCGAGCGATGTAAATTTCTTGACCGTCTGTTTCGGAGCGTGTTACGCCCCGATGGACCCATGTGCCGTCGCCAATGTGGACGGAGATGTGGGCGGGTGTGTGGGCACCGGAGATTACTCAGCGCTTGTGGGATGCATGAGTCAGACCTGTGGGCAGTGTGCGAACTGTACCCGGCCTTAGTCGGTTGCATGGGTTGAATAGAAATTTGATCAAACGAGCCTGATCGATTTGTGGCTCGATACTGTTGTGGCAAGCAACATTGCGAAATAGGCATCACACGGGATAGTGCGAGATCGACGTGCCTTTTTGGAGCGGGAATAATGAAACCTAATAGAATTTCGATGACTATCGTAGCCTTTACCCTCGCCGCAGCCATATCAACTGAGGCGATGGCTGTGATCAGAGTGACGGTTAGGCCGGTAACACTTCAAGCGGCGAGCGCCGGTGACACCTCGGCGACGCTACCGACCTCACAAACACAGTTTACACCCGGGCAGTCGTTCGTCCTTGAATTATGGGCACAAACAACTGAGACGAACGGGCTTTCCTCTGTCACGGTGGATATGAGCTTCGTGAACACCGTTGTCACTGCACAAACGATTACGCACAATACGTTGTTCAATGCGGCTGGCTTGTCTACTGGTTCGATCAATAACCCGGCAGGTTTAATAGATGACATCGGTGGATCACATCCCGCCGCCAGCCCGCCGTGTAGCGATCAGGTTGGACTAACGAATTGGGTAAGGGTGGCCACGGTCAACATGCAGGCGTTGGCCAATGGCACATCGCTGATTCAATCGGCTGACACCGCTTCGATGATTCTAGGTATTGCTATGTGCAATGAGTTTGGCAATGTACTACCAGTTGACGTCGACTTTGGGCAGGTGACAGTTACTGTGATGGAATGTTTCAATAACGCAGACTGCGACGACGCAGCTTTCTGTAACGGACCCGAAACGTGCGTATTAAATGTGTGTCAGCCTGGCACGCCTCCGGCGATATCCGATGGCGTTGCTTGTACGGATGATAGTTGTGATGAAATCAACGACGTGGTTGTACATACGCCTAATAACGCGAACTGCGACAATGGCTTGTTCTGCGACGGGGCCGAGACCTGCGATCTGACGCTTGACTGTCAAGCTGGTACCGCGCCAACGCTTTCTGATGGCGTTATATGTACGGACGATGGTTGTGATGAAGTCAACGACGTAGTTGTACACACGCCTAATAATGCGAACTGTGACAATGGCTTGTTCTGCGACGGGGCCGAGACCTGCGATCTGACGCTTGACTGTCAAGCTGGTACCGCGCCAACGCTTTCTGATGGCGTTGTATGTACGGATGATAGTTGTGATGAAATCAACGATGTGGTTGTGCATACGCCTAATAACGCGAACTGCGTCAATGGTTTGTTCTGCGACGGGGCCGAGACTTGCGACCTGACGCTTGACTGTCAGGTTGGAGCGGCTGTGTGTACTGCATCTTGCGAGCATTGTGACGAAGCTGGTGGTACGTGTGAGCTTTGCATACTAGACCTGGATGTTAATGGCGTGATGGGGACCGGCGACTTCGCTCTCTTCGCTGCATGTTTTGACGGCTGTTATCTCGCGTCCGACCCGTGCGCGGCGTCCAACTTTGACGGTGACAGCGGCATTTGCGTTGGTACGGGTGACTATTCGGGATTCGTCGGTTGTTTTGGTCAGACGTGTAGCGCGTGTGCGAACTGTGCTGGTCCGCCACCCGCCGGTGTCTCTAGCCGGAGTTTCGCGCGCGGTGCGGATGCTAATATAAGCTTAGTTATCGTTAGTTCGCCAACGGTCGATGATTCCGTTGCGATATTGCCGGCGTCTGAAAATTCAATCGCCGTTGATCAACCCTTCTTCGTCGAAGTGTGGGCGACTCGACCTAATGCACTTGACCGCGACGGGATTGCGGCTGCGTTTGTCGATTTGAGTTTCGATGCGAATAAAATAGTAGCGGACAAGGTTATTTATAGTAACTCCATGTCTACCTTCGCGGGTGGCGAATTTCATCCGGGGTTGGGCCTAGTCTCGCAACTAGGTGGTTGCTCCAAGCTTGATGCCACTAATCTCGGTGCTGATGGCAACTGGGTCAGGGTAACCACGCTGGCTGTCCGGGCGGTGGGAACTGGTTACGTGACAATGACAGCTTCTCCGAGTGATCTAAACCACGGCGTAGCTATTGTGAACGATCTTGGCAATATCGATCCGTTCCGCGTCGATTTCGGGATGTCAGCCGTAAAGATAATACCCAAGACTGGCATTGATAAAGCCACGCGTCGACTTCGCTAAGGTGTAGTAAACTGACGGCGACGAAGACGCGGGATTGCTTAGCCGATAACCATAGACGGAGATGACGAGATGTCTGAGATTATGTTAGTTCGCAAAAGAGCGTGGTCGCATGCTTTCAGTGCCGTACTGCTGGCGTTATTCGTCACGCCGCTTACTCCGGCGATCGGACAGGTCGCCTTCGTTGAGTTGATTCCTCTTCAAGCAGCCAGTGCCAGCGATACCACGACCACGCTACCCACGGCGTTGAAACAACTGGACTTAGGCCAGGCTTTCGTCGTTGAGGTGTGGGCGCAGACAAGCGACACGCAAGGCCTATCATCGGTCTCGACGACTATTCAGTACGACCCAGCTATCGCGACAGTGACTGGCGTGATCCACACGACGCTATTCTCGGAATTATCAAGTGGCACTGAGGACAACATATTGGGAACCGTGGCGGGTTTAAGCGGATCACACTTAAGCAGCTGCGTCGATCAGGTTGGTGTCACGCCTGCTTGGGCACGCGTGGCTATCCTTAACATGCTAACGGAGAGTACTGGTTCACTTTTCGTCCAATCAGCAGATACAGGAATGCCAGCGCTCGGTACAGCTATTTGCGGCGTTGGAGATTTGCTACCCGCTCAAGTAGCCTACGGCTCTGCCACGCTAAATGTTTCTGGTGCACCAATACCAACCATTTCGCAATGGGGATTGATAGTTCTTGTTTTGATGATGTTATCTGTTGGAAGCGTTACCTTTTCGCGACGAACGCGATGCCACTAGCGCAATCACTATTCGACAATAGCATCGTTCAATACAGCAAAACAGTCCATGCTGTAATGCCGTATTTATCGGATTAGTTATTGTCTCGTGTCGTTTTGACGGCACTCATGAATATCGGACGCGGTAAATCTAGATTTTCTTACCCATCTTTCAATGTGTATTGTACTATCTGTAATGCGACGAGCCGCAGGAGGTCTACCGTGTCTAGGCGTTCGGTCAGTGCATGACCAAACAAGGGTGCAACGCTCTTTACCAAAGACGCGTCATGTCGTTCACTGGAGTGTGTGCAGGTTGGCGTAGGGCATAGGTTGTATCCTATAGCGACGCAAAGCAACACCTGCCACCAGGAGACGCATTATGCCGCAAGATTCTCAAGCTCACCACTCGAAACGAGGCGTGGTTGCGCCATTGGTCATCATCATGCTAGCCATGTTGGTAGGATTCAGCACCTTAACCATTGATGTTGGCCATATGTATGTCGCCACGGCGGAAATGCAACAAGCGATGGACTCCTCAGCTATGGCGGGGGCGTCTGCCGTTGAGAAAGGTAACACAGAGATCATTTCGCGTGCCCTTGATTACGCCAGCCGCAATCACGTTTACACACTGCCTGTCGATGCTTCCGAAGTCACGATTGAAATTGGTTACTGGGAAGGCACAACCAAGACTTTTTCGCTACCGACTGGTGTCGAACTCACATTGCCAAACGCGGTGCGATCCTACGGCGTTCGTCAAAACCTACCTCTCTTTTTCGCCAATGTCATGGGTATTTCAGATGCCAGAATCCAGAAAGACGCCATCGCTGCTGGTGGATCTGGCCAGTGCGCTGGCGTGTGGGGACTGCAAGGAGTTAGGGGTACGGGTAGTCTTAAGACTGACAGCTATAATTCCCAAGAAGGTGTATACGGGGCTGGTAACATCTACGCCAACGGTGATGTGTGTAGCAATCAGGACATCGACATTGGTGGCTCCGTAGATATTTACGGCGACGCGATGAACGGTGAAGGCTACGATTTCATCACGCATGGAAATTCTTACAAGGTCTACGGCGCAGTGGACCAGCATTGTTGTTCTGTTACGCCACCTACCATAGACATGGCTGACGCAATTTCTTTTAACAACAACAACTCGATTGGGTTAACTGACGAGGGGAATAGCCCATTCCAAGGCGCTCCAAGTGCATACCGATTATTCTTAACTTCGACGGATAATCTAACGCTGAACGCTGGGCGCTATTACTTCAGCTCAGTAAGAATGGCCGGTCAAGCTACATTAACGGTTAACGGTCAGGTTGAGATATATGTTTCTGGTACTGCGGATTTTTCTGGTGGCGGTATCGTCAACCCCTCGGTGGACCCACATGATCTGATCATTTATTCGACAGGCACAACCATGAAGCTAACGGGGGGGGCAGGTTTTTATGGTGCTATCGTTGCACCAGATGCCGCCGTGACGCTCATCGGGACCAGCGATCTGTATGGCACGATCATGGCTGATACGCTTACGATGCCCGGAGATACAAGCATTCATGTGGACGAAAGTCTCGTAGAGCAAGTATTTTCGATGACCTCGATTCATCCAGCGTTGGTCGAGTAGATTAGCGCCTATCCAGCTCCGGACAACGTCACCTTGAGCGATATTTCCCGGCCATCGCGGACGACGACAACGACTACGGTGTCGCCGGGATTGTTGCTGCGTGTTGAGGCCATGTAGTCGTAAACGTTTGATACCTTTTTTCCACTAATACTTATAATCCGGTCGCCAGCTTTAATGCCCGCGACGTCAGCAGGGCCTTGGGGGTTGACGGCTTCGACTTTCATGCCGGCAGTGCCATCGTCGCCATAGCCCGGCGCTAAGCCCATGACCACGCGATAGGTTGGCGTGCCACCCGGTGTTGGCAGCTTGTCTTGTGCGACCTCTTGAAACTTTGGTCTAGCTGGCGACGAGGCAAGGTCACTGGCAACCTGACTCACCAAACGAATCACTTTCGCTCCGGCTTTAGCATTTATTTTATGCGCATCGTCGGTTGGCTTGTGATAGTCGCTGTGTTGCCCCGTGAAAAAATGCATGGAGGGTACTTGTTCTCGCACGAACGGTGCATGATCGCTTCTGCCGCCCGTATCTGGCGATGGCGCTATTTTAATCCCCAAAGGTTTCGCGGCCTTAGTAAGATATGACTCAAACGTGTCACCAGAATTCGCGCCGAAAACTTCGAGTATGTTCCCTGTCGTGGGCATGCGGCCAATCATGTCTAAATTTAACATGGCGACGGTGTCTGGCTGGGGCACGAGCGGGTGTTTCACGTAATAGTTGCTACCGTGTAAACCTGTTTCCTCTGCGGAAAATGCTACGAATAACACGCCCCGTCGTGGACCCTTTTGAGCAGACAAGGCGCGAGCGATTTCGATAAGGCCACTGACCCCGGAAGCGTTGTCGTCAGCGCCGTTGTGTATCTGCGGGGATGATTTTTCTTTGACGATTTTGCCATCTTTGAATTTGCGCATCATGGGTCGAGTAAGGCCTAGATGGTCGTAATGTGCGCCGATAACAACGTATTCGTCTTTGAGCGGTCCGCGTCCCGGTAGAAGACCGACGACGTTTTGGGTCGGGGCTTTATTCTTTTCAATGGCGGCGTGCCCACTGACTTTCACATGCGCCAGCGCGATCGAGACGTAACTGCCAGCATCATTGCGACGTTGTAATTCTTCAAGCGAATCTGTCCCGCCAAGATCAAGCATAGCCTGGGCGTATTCGCGCGAGACATGAAAAGCCGGTATGCCATAGTCGGCTGCCCCGTGCTGATCGAAATCAAATAGCTTATCCGTTTCCCCGGCTTGGGGTGTCTGATTCACAATCAAAACCGCTACCGCGCCGCGATCTTTAGCGTTATAAATCTTGTTGCGGAAGCTACCAAAATCACGCATGAATCCGCCGTCGTCCTCCCAGTCCGCAGGTTTACCACGAAGCATTAGCACAACCTTGCCTTTGGCATCCATATGCAGAAAATCATCGTGCTTTTTATCTTCAGCGGTGATGCCATATCCACAGAAAATGACATCTCCTTCCATAGATTGATTCGACGAAAAGGGGAAGGGGGTGAAATCCTTTTTCAATTGACGCGGCGCGCTATCTGCAGCGACTGTGAGGTAACTGTTCTCGGTCAATTTTCTCGCGAGTGTAATTGGAAAAGATTGAAAATAGGAACCATCATCACCCGGAGGCTGCAAACCAATTTCCTTGAACTGCGCCTCAATGTAATCGGCGGCTAACTCTAGCCCTTTGGTGCCAACACCGCGACCTTCAAGTTCATCACTGGCTAAGTAATCGATATGCGATTGAAATCGCTCTTCAAGACCAGTAGTACATCCAGTCAGGACGAACAGCAAACAGGCCAAGAGCATGGGACGAATAGTACGCAGGCGAAGATGCAGTGGGGTCGTATTCACAAGACAAACTCCGAAGGTTGAAACAATGGCTACTTCGTGAGTAGCCGACAGTCATCACACAATCCTAAGCGTAAAGGCTCAGACATTCGGAGGCAAATGTGATTACAGGCGATTAACCAATAATGACGCAGTATGGATTCGCAGTGATAAGGGGATGAGTCTTTGAACGCCCGCGCGGAGATTCCACCCGCAGATAAGCAATCCTGGCTACATCGGGAAGTTTGCTGCAACAATCAACGATTGTGCCAGCGGGATAGTCGCGTGGGTCGATCCGTCATGAAAAGTAGATCGAGATCATCAGCGAGGGCGCGTCGGTCATGCTCCGCTATATCGGAGATATAGTTGGCATGATCCTCGCTTGATTGGGTCATCGTCTCCTGGCGATGATGGGGATACCAAATACCTTCAGTACCCTTGGCGCAGCCCACTCCCGCTAGGAGCAATCCTGCCAACGCTACAGTATGAAGCACAACGCGTGCTGACTTCATATCGATTCTCCTCAACTAAACGAACCCCAAATCTGTGCCCATGCCAGCGATAACACCAGCCATTCTCACACCCAATGGTAGCATTGGACTAACGACTGTCAACTGCGTTGCCCCTTGACGCTACCCACACTGACGCTACCCCCAAGGCCGAATCTCATGCTTACCACTTCTTTTGGGTGCGAATAGTTTCTATTTGTACAAAATCGCGTTTTTCGCCACGATTGAGTCCCGGACAGTTCTGATTCGCTTCGTTCCAAGCATCGGCCGATTTAAGGTTCTCTTTCCAAAATGGCCAAGTGCGACATTGCAGCGGACGAACGGGATAAATGCCGCACATCGATTTGCCATCCGCGCGTTTGAGGAATATGCAGTCGCCGCCGGGTTTTTCTGTCAAACTGTACCGCAGACCAACGCGGCGCAGATATTTCTTATCGAGCGTACCGTCGGTTCGGCCTAAAAATTTCGCGATGCCAGCGATCTCCTCCTTAGTTGCCCAGACATACCCAGGCTCACCGCTGCAACAATTGCCGCACTGCGTACATTCAAAACTAAGCCCCGCGACATACCACTTTTCTTTAGCCATCGACTCACCTTTTGTGCGAATCTGTGTTACTCAATTCAACAATCCGCGTAACGACCGATACCCTTAGTCGTTATGTTGACGAGGCAGTGTATCGGAATGAGCACCGCCGTCGAGTCCAAGCTTTTCTTATCGGGCTAAGGGAGATAAGGGCTATCATCACTCTTTACGCTATGCCGGCGTGTCGATGAAGACTGGGGTGATGGTGCGCCCAAGTCGCCAATAATATGAAGTACGATTGTAGGCCCATGCTAGAGACACAAAAACCAAGAAGTAAACAAAGCTGGGCGTGGGTGGTCATGTTCGGCCTAATCGCGGTGATGCTCATGCGCCTACCACCTATGGCCGCTGAACAAGATACCGTCTTTGGGGCATTTCGAGCACTCGTCGAAGTGGATGCCATCGCCCGCCAACAGTTTGTCGAACCCATTAAAGATAACCATTTCGTAGAGGGTGCATTACGCGGCATGATGTATCGGCTTGATCCGTACAGCGGTTTTCTCAATAAGGCTGAGCTAGCCCAGTTGCAACATCACAACGAAGGTGCCTATATGGGTATCGGTATCGATGTCGGCTTCGTTCACGACAAGCCCACAGTAATCGCCGCCTCATCAGACGGTCCAGCCGCCCGCGCCGGCATACTCGCCGGTGACACCATCTTGTCAATAAATTGTACACGTGTTCATAACAAATCCGTATTGGAATTGCAGGCATTGTTGCGAGGCGAAAAGGGAAAGCCCGTTACAATCACAATCCGTGAACTCGACAATGGCGAAAAACGCACGGCCCAGGTAACGCCTGAATCTATCAATATCGAAACCGTTCGCGGATCACATCGAACAGATGATGGCCAATGGTCGTTTATGATGGATACGCCAGCGCCTGTAGGCTACATCCGCATAAGTAATTTTGTACGAACAACCGGCACAAACTTCGCTGCAGCTTTGCGAGAAGTGTTAGCCGCTGATGCTGAGGGCTTGATAATTGATATGCGCTTCAACCCGGGTGGATTATTTACGCAAGCGATTCACATAGCCGACTATTTTCTAAGCGAAGGTGTGATTGTTTCAACCGTCACAAGAAGACTAGCCACCCATGACTTTCATGCCACGACCGAGACTCTAGCCCCGATGTTGCCGTTGGTCGTCCTCGTCAACCAAGGCTCCGCCAGCGCCGCCGAGGTGCTAGCCGGCGCGTTACAAGATCATGAGCGGGCGACAATTGTTGGTACGCAAAGCTTCGGAAAAGGTAGTGTGCAACACCTCATCCATCTACAAAGCATGGACGCCGCGATAAAACTCACCACCGCGTATTATCGACTACCCAAAGGCCGAATCGTGCATCGCCATCCAGGCTCGGAAAACAGCGGCGATTGGGGCGTAATGCCCAATATTGTTGTTAAACTATCCGACGCGGAATCAAGGGCGATCCAACTATCATGGGTCGAAGCCGAAAAGATGGCTGGTGGTTTCAATATGCAAGACGATCAACCTAAAGCCGTGATTCGAGACCGTCAAATCGCGCGAGCTATTCAAGTGCTCACGCAACATCAGTAAACATCAATTCGCACAGGCATTCGCCAAAAGCCTACAATCTTCGGTAGGGCGGTGGTGCCCCATTCATTGCCTACTGGCAAAGGGTGGGGGACGGATCAGTTATGACATCCAGAAAAGAGAAAACGACAAGCTGACTTTCACTTCGAGGTAGGCACTTCGAAGTAGGTGCCATGCAAAGCGATTCTACTCATGTTCGATGAGGGGGCTTAGTCTCATTGAATGAGGTGGACCATAGTATACGGTGTGTGATGTTCAAAAAAACCGAAGGTTGATTGTCGCTATTGAGATGAGCCGAAAAACGCAATGTTATAACATCGCCAAGTACTCTCAAAGGGCAGCCCCAAGAAATTTAGTACACTACGTTCAACTTCCATGAGCCAATGCAGTGGGGCGTCAAATTGAAAGAACAGCACAAAAATAATGGCAAACCCCCAAAAACCAAGATTATTACCAAATTCTCGAATCGCAGGAGGTAAGTAAGGTTCGATGATACCGTAGCCATCTAGTGGCGGAATCGGAATCAGATTGAACAGCACGGCCAGCAATTCCAATACCACCATCGCACCTAGCAATATCTCCCACATTGGCCGATCAAAAGAAGGGGGGCCAACCAGTCCAGTCGTTGGATGAACAAGGAAGGCCAAGACCAAAAATAACAGAAAATTGGACAGCGGCCCAGCCGCGCTCACCATCGCCCGCCAATGGCGACTTGGCAACGCATGCGTATCAATACGAACCGCCCCTCCAGGTAGCGGAATACCACCCATAGTAAGGATGACCAACGGCAACAGAACCGATGTGATGGGGTCCAGGTAGGCGAGCGGATTAAAAGATAGATAGCCTCGCGCCTTAACGTCTTTATCGCCGCCAACGTACGCCACGATCGCGTGCGCATACTCGTGAACACATACTGAGAATACCCAGCATATGAGTACGGCTAACAAGATGGGTGTAAACGGCGCGATCGCTAACAAGATAAACTCCAGGCGCAAATATCCATAATCTGACTAACGGTGGAGCTAATTATTTCTCATGCGCAGCCGCAAGCCCTAACTCATATGTCGAATCACAGCCTGCCCAAACTCGCTGCATTTGAGAAGCTTAACCGTTTCACCTTCAGCCCGCATTAGTCGCTCGAAGTCGTAGGTCACTTCCTTGGCACCGATCGCGCCGTCTATGCCCTTAATGATAAGATCAGCCGCCTCGGTCCAACCCATATAACGCAGCATCATCTCGCCAGAGAGCAGCACGCTACCCGGGTTCACTTTGTCCTGATCGGCGTACTTGGGAGCCGTGCCGTGTGTCGCTTCAAAAATAGCATGGCCAGTTGCATAATTAATGTTGCCACCAGGCGCGATACCAATGCCACCGACTTGAGCAGCTAGAGCGTCAGACAGATAATCACCATTGAGGTTTAAGGTCGCAATGACATCAAATTCACGAGGCCGAGTAAGCACCTGTTGCAAGGTAATGTCCGCGATGGCATCCTTAACAAGAATCCTGCCGCCACTCAGCGCCGTCTCTTGTTCAGCGTTCGCGGCTTCTTCGCCCTTGTCCTTCTTGGTGCGTTCCCACTGTGACCACGTGTAGGTCTTGTCGCCAAATTCCTTTTCCGCAAGCTCATAGCCCCAATCACGGAAGCCACCCTCGGTGTACTTCATGATGTTGCCTTTATGTACCAGCGTCACGCTTTTTCGGCCAACTTGAATCGCATATTCAATAGCCGCCCGCACGAGTCGCTGACTACCTTCGCGACTCACTGGCTTCACGCCAATCGCAGAAGTCTCCGGGAAGCGAATGTTCTTAACGCCCATCGCATCTTGCAAAAACGCGATAACCTTTTTGACCTCAGGTGAGCCAGCTTCCCATTCGATACCCGCGTAAATGTCTTCGGTGTTTTCGCGGAAGATGACCATATCAACATTTTCAGGACGCTTCACGGGTGTAGGTACGCCGGTGAAATGTCTCACTGGTCGAATGCAACAATACAAATCAAGCTGTTGACGAAGGGCGACATTGAGAGAGCGTATGCCACCACCGATGGGTGTGGTCAACGGGCCTTTAATACCCACGAGGTATTCCTTGAAAGCTTTGATGGTATCGTCTGGCAACCACGTACCATATTTGTCGTAAGACTTCTGACCAGCATAAACCTCAAACCAGTTGAGTTTTCGATCTGCCCCATAGGCTTTGGCCACCACGGCGTCGAAAACCTTCACCGCAGACTGCCAGATGTCGCGACCGATGCCATCACCCTCGATAAAAGGTACGATCGGATCATTGGGAACGCTTAGCTTCCCTTGGTTCATGGTAATGGTCGTGCCCGCGGTAGGTGGCGTGAGGTTATCAAACATAGTCAGATGGTCCTTGTCCTAGCTAGTGAAAAGTTGCGCGTAGTCCTTGTCTATAATCTTCGGCGAAAAACGACACCCCTACGCATAATACTTAGCATAGTGCAATGCCCTCGCACTCCAACGCGGCAATATACGTTTCCTACGCCAGATCGTCAATGAAATGCAGGGGAATTGGCCCATCCAGAAACAACATTCAATGCTACCATTTTCGCCATCGCCAGGACGCTTTGGCCATATCAGTGCATGTTTCACTACACAAAACGCTAAAATGCGATAGTCTAGTAGCCCATGACGCCTTCCGATCAACAACGCATCGCCATCCTCGGCTGCGGATACGTTGGCTCCGCCGTGGGTCGCAAACTCGCCGCATTGGGGCACGATGTTCTAGCTACCACGACTACCCCTTCTCGCATGGGTGAAATCAACAAAGCTGGCATGACCGCTCACCAACTCGAACTAAAAGACGTAGCCAAACTTCGCAGCCTACTTGCTGATAGAGACGCCGTATTGCTAACCTACGGTGCAGGCCAGCGCGGGGATTATGAAGGCGTCTACATACAAGGTGCCCGCAGCATGGTCGAAGCCGTTTCAGGCTCTGCGGTTCGTAGAATCATCTACACATCCTCAACACGGGTATATGGCCAAGACGACGGCGCTTGGGTTGATGAAAATTCTCCGACGAATACGAGCGACGAGAAGGGGCAGGCATTAGTCGAGGCCGAGCGCATACTGCTGGATGGTATCCCTGAAGCGCAACCGCACCCCGCTGCCGTTTCAGTCCTGCGCCTAGGCGGCATACATGGCCCGCAAAGAGAATTATCTCCGCGTATCTTAACTCAGCCCGGCTTAGTGCGCGATGATGGCCAAGCTTACATCAATCTAATTCATCTGGACGACATCGTATCTGCCATGACGAAACTTCTCGAAATCAACTTTCATGGCCTGCTCAATGTAACCAATGATGACCCGCAAACTAGGCGACAGCTATATGACACTGTGCTAGCGAGCGCCGAGATGAAACCCATACAATGGACAGACCGTGACCAACCCACGCGAGGTAAGCGCGTGTGCAACAAACGTATCAAACAGTTATTGCAAATATCTTTATAAAGCAGTGTCGTGATAAAGTAGATTCGTGTCGCGATCCAAAGCTCCGTCATACCCGCGCAGGCGGGTATCCATCCTAAGTAGGTCAGGCTATTGCCTGACTTCTGCGGATAGTCTAATTCGTGGGCTAGGTGGCCGGGGAATTTCAAGGGGTGGCATGCCCAAGCTGAAAGCGCGGGCATGGAATGCGCCTCGATTACGCATATCATGCTCAAGTGCTACGCCGGTGTCATCATCGTTCCAACATGCCCGCGCCTGGCGGCTTAGGCATTCCACCCGGCGTTCACGGTCCCAACATTAAACCCTGAAACTCCGCGTAGTCATTGAGGTCGATCTGGCCATTACCGTCGAAGTCGAACTTCATCAAACATGGGAACCCAAACCCGGGTGGTTCGCTTTGGCAGAACTCAAAATTGGCAAGGTCAGCTAGGTCTACGTCCCAGTCCGCGTCGAGATCGCCTGGGATGCCCGGCTGGGGCGCAGCTGCGGAGGGTTCTGTGATGTTGACTCGGTAACAGGTCAACCATAGTTGATAGTCTAATAGCGTAACGGTTCCATCG